>NZ_DATJDJ010000033.1:0-148141 GCF_035497515.1 Pararhizobium sp.
CTGAATGATGTCCGCCTTGGCTGCGGACGCAATCCCGGCGCAGCGGTCTCAGCGGTAAGGCGAGTCCATTGCGATATTGCGGGCGACTTCCTGCTCCCAACGGTCACCGTTGGAAAGCAGCCGGTCCTTGTCGTAGTAGAGTTCTTCGCGCGTCTCGGTGGCGAACTCGAAGTTCGGACCTTCGACGATCGCGTCCACCGGACAGGCTTCCTGGCAGAAACCGCAATAGATGCACTTCACCATGTCGATATCGTAACGAACCGTGCGGCGGGTGCCATCGTTGCGGCGCGGGCCGGCTTCGATGGTGATCGCCTGGGCCGGACAGATCGCCTCGCACAGCTTGCAGGCAATGCAGCGCTCTTCACCGTTCGGATACCGGCGCAGCGCATGTTCGCCGCGGAAGCGCGGGCTGATCGGCCCCTTTTCGAACGGGTAGTTCAGCGTCGCCTTCGGCGCGAAGAAATAGCGCATCGACAGGAAGAACGCGCCGACGAATTCCTTGAGGAACAGCGAACTGACGGCTTGCGAAAGACTTGCCATCATCAACCTCCAAACGTGCCGGCCTGGGAGACGCCGGCTGTTTTTGTGAAATGGTTTGCGAACATCAGGCCCACACCACCAGTTTCAGCGTAATTGCAACAATGAAGACCATGGCGAGTGACAGCGGAAGGAAGACCTTCCAACCCAGACGCATCAGCTGGTCGTAGCGATAGCGCGGCACGAAGGCCTTCACCATGGCGAACATGAAGAACACCATCGAAGCCTTGAGGACGAACCAGACGATACCCGGGACCCAGTTGAGGAACCAGACATCGACCGGGGGCAGCCAGCCGCCGAGGAACAGGATCGTCGTCAGCGCGCACATCAGGCAGATGGCGGCATATTCGCCGAGCATGAACATCATGTACGGGGTGGAGCCGTATTCGACCATGAAGCCGGCGACCAGTTCCGATTCCGCTTCGACGAGGTCGAAGGGCGGACGGTTGGTCTCTGCCAGCGCCGAAATGAAGAAGACGATGAACATCGGGAACAGCGGCAGCCAGTACCAGTCGAGGAAGGAACCCGGCAGGCCCATCATCGTACCGAGGCCATCGCGCTGCGAATTGACGATATCCGTCAGGTTCAGCGAACCGACGCAGAGCAGCACGGTGACGATGACGAAGCCGATCGAGACCTCATAGGACACCATCTGCGCGGCCGAACGCAACGCCGACAGGAATGGATATTTCGAGTTCGATGCCCAGCCGCCCATGATGACGCCGTAGACTTCGAGCGAAGAGATCGCCAGCACATAGAGGATGCCGACATTGATATTGGCCATCACCCAGTTTTCGTTGAGCGGCACGACAGCCCAGGCCGCCAGCGCCAACGTCACCGAGACCAACGGAGCCAGCAGGAACAGGCCCTTGTTGGCGCCCGCCGGGATGACCGGCTCCTTGAAGACGAACTTCAAAAGATCGGCGAAGGACTGGAAAAGTCCCCACGGGCCTACCACATTCGGTCCACGACGCAGTTGCACCGCCGCCCAGACCTTGCGGTCGGCGAGCAGGACGTAAGCGATGAAAACCAGCAGCGCGACCAGCAGCAGCAGCGACTGGCCGATCATGATGGCCGTTGGCCAGACATAGGTCGAAATGAAAGCGTCCATTGTCGTCTTATTCCTTCGCGCTCATTCCGCCGCAGCTTTGAAATTGTTGCGTGCCAAAGCCGAACATTCGGCCATGACGGCGGATGCGCGTGCTATCGGGTTCGTCAAATAGAAGTCTTTCACCGGAGACGCAAACACCGATTTGGCCATCTCACCGGCTTTTTGTGCGAGTGCGGCAATTTCACCGCTTCCAGCCGGGGCAATCATGTCGACATCGGCGAAATGCGGATGCGCCGCATAGAGCTTGCCGCGCAGTTCGCCAAGCGAATCAAATGGCAGCTTCTTGCCGAGTACGTCGGAAAGGGCGCGGATGATCGCCCAGTCCTCGCGCGCATCGCCAGGCGCAAAGCCGGCCCGGTTGCCCATCTGCACCCGGCCTTCTGTATTGACCCAGATGCCGGACTTCTCCGCATAGGTGGCGCCCGGCAGGATGACGTCGGCGCCATGGGCGCCCTCATCCCCGTGCGAGCCGATATAGACGGTGAAGCCGGCGCTCTTGCCGGAAAAATCCATCTCGTCGGCGCCGAGCAGAAAGAGCACATCCGTTCCATCAAGCATGTCGGCGGCAGTCTTGCCCCCCTCGCCCGGCACGAAGCCAAGGTCGAGGCCACCGACACGCGAGGCGGCGGTGTGCAGGACGGCAAACCCGTTCCAATCGGCGGTCACTGCGCCAACCGCGCCAGCCAGCCTGGCAGCGGCAGCCAGAACCGAGGCGCCATTGCCGACGGAGATCGCGCCCTGGCCGATGAGGATCATCGGACGCTCGGCCTTCTTCAGCACGCTCAGGAACTTGCCCTTGCCGGAAACCAGTTCGGCCAGCGAGTCCGTGCCAGCGCCGAGATACTCATACGAATAGCGCAGCTCGGCCTGTTCGCCGATCACCGCGATCGGGAAATTGGCCATGCGGAACCGCTTGCGGATGCGGGCATTCAGAATCGAGGCTTCGAAACGCGGATTCGAGCCGATGATCAGCAGAGCGTCGGCATTTTCGATGCCCTGGATCGTTGGATTAAAGAGATAGCTCGAGCGGCCAAGCGAAGGATCGAGGGCCGCGCCATCCTGGCGGCAATCGATGTTCGTCGAGCCGAGCGAGGACATCAATTCCTTCAGCGCATACATTTCCTCGACCGAAGAGAGATCGCCGGCGATCGCGCCGATCCGGTCCGGGCTCGTCTTTGCAACGGCAGCCTTGATAGCGGCAAAGGCCTCGTTCCAGCTGGCGGGCTGGAGCCGACCATCGCGTTTCACATAGGGACGATCGAGCCGCTGGGTCTTCAATCCGTCCCAGATGTAGCGGGTCTTGTCGGAAATCCACTCCTCGTTGATCTCCTCGTTGACGCGCGGCATGATGCGCATCACCTCGCGGCCGCGGGTATCGACACGGATCGCCGAGCCGACCGCGTCCATGACGTCGATCGATTCGGTCTTCCCGAGTTCCCATGGGCGGGCCTGGAAGGCATAGGGCTTGGAGGTCAGCGCGCCAACGGGGCAGAGATCGACGACATTCCCCTGAAGCTCGGAGGTCATCGCCTGCTCGAGATAGGTGGTGATCTCGGCGTCTTCGCCGCGGCCAATCAGGCCGAGTTCGGCAATGCCGGCGACTTCGGTGGTGAACCGGACGCAGCGCGTGCAATGGATGCAGCGGTTCATCACGGTCTTCACCAGCGGGCCGATATACTTGTCTTCGACGGCGCGCTTGTTCTCGGTGTAGCGGGTCGAATCGACGCCGAAGGCCATCGCCTGGTCCTGCAGGTCGCATTCGCCGCCCTGGTCGCAGATCGGGCAATCGAGGGGATGGTTGATCAGCAGGAATTCCATCACGCCTTCACGGGCCTTCTTGACCATCGGCGTGGTCGTGAAGACTTCCGGCGTCTCGCCGTTCGGGCCGGGGCGCAGGTCGCGCACACCCATGGCGCAGGATGCGGCCGGCTTCGGCGGCCCGCCCTTCACCTCGATCAGACACATGCGGCAGTTGCCGGCAACCGACAGCCGTTCATGGAAACAGAAGCGCGGAACCTCGGCGCCGGCTTCCTCGCACGCTTGAAGCAGCGTGAAATGATCCGGAACCTCGATCTCTTTTCCGTCGACTTTCAGCTTTGCCATCTTAGTCTCAATCCTGTCTTTCGTTCGCCAGCATCAGCGGCAAACAGATATTATTAGGCACGCCAATCCTTGGACGACGCCATCGCGGCGGCGCCCGAAACTCTCAGTTCCCGCCCTTCATCAGGGCCTTTGCCTGCTCGACCCAGCCGTCCCGCGCGATACGCCCGGAAAACCCCAGATGCTCGTCGAACCGCTGCATATCCTTATCGGTCCACAGCGCGACATCCGCGTAACGCCGCACGCCCATGCCGTTCAGGACCTGCTCCAGCTTCGGGCCGATGCCCGAAATCTTCTTCAGGTCGTCCGCCTTCGTCTCGACCACCCGCGTTGCCGCCTTTTGCCGCTTCGGCCTTGCGACCTTCACTGCAGGCTTGGCTTCCGGTTCGGGCTTGCGCACCGGTGTTTCCACGGGCGCTTGCTTTTCCGTTTCAGCCGACGCCGCCGTCTGTGCCCGTTCCGCCATACCCTGCATCGCCCCGAGCATGAAGCCGGCCACATGGCTGGTCATGCCGATACCGATCGCGGTGGCTGCCGCAAACGCCGCCGCCGGGTGCTGTATCAGCGGATGCAGCTGCACCTTCGGCATATCCTTCAACCATTCGACCATGCCGAATGGATCATTGCCGCCGCCGATCCCGGAAGCGAAGGCAGGACCGGCAGATCCTGCCTCTTTGTCCTTGTCCATTCCGTGATCGGGCTTGGCCATGTGCCCCTACTCCGCCGCCTGAAGCACCGCACCATGCGAGGTGGAGTTGCGGGTATATTCGTCGATCCGCGCTTCCATCTCCGGACGGAAGTTGCGGATCAGTCCCTGGATCGGCCAGGCGGCCGCATCGCCAAGCGCGCAGATCGTATGGCCTTCGACCTGCTTGGTCACATCGAACAGCATGTCGATCTCGCGCTTCTGGGCGCGGCCCTGAACCATGCGTTCCATGACACGCATCATCCAGCCCGTGCCTTCACGGCATGGTGTGCACTGGCCGCAGCTCTCATGTTTATAGAAGGCTGCCAGGCGCCAGATCGCCTTGATGATATCGGTCGAGCGATCCATGACGATGATGGCGGCGGTGCCGAACGACGATTTCACATCGCGCATACCGTCGAAATCCATCGGCGCATCGATGATGTGCTCGGCCTTGACCACCGGGCAGGACGAACCGCCGGGAATGACCGCGAGCAGATTATCCCAACCGCCGCGGATACCGCCGCAGTGACGCTCGATCATTTCGCGAAACGGCGTTCCCATCGCATCTTCGAAGGTCGCGGGACGGTTGACGTGGCCGGAGACCATGAACAGCTTGGTGCCGACATTGTTCGGGCGGCCGATGGCCGAGAACCAGCCGGCGCCACGGCGCAGGATGGTTGGCGCAACCGCGATCGATTCGACGTTGTTGACGGTCGTCGGGCAACCATAGAGACCCATATTGGCCGGGAATGGAGGCTTCAGGCGCGGCTGGCCCTTCTTGCCTTCCAGGCTTTCGAGCAAAGCTGTTTCTTCGCCACAGATATAGGCGCCGGCGCCGTGATGGACATAAATTTCCATGTCCCAGCCGTGCTTGTTGTTGGCGCCAAGGAAACCGGCGTCATAACATTCGTCGATCGCCGCCTGCAGCGCTTCGCGCTCGCGGATATATTCGCCGCGCACATAGATATAGGCCACATGCGCGCCCATCGCGAAGCTCGCGATCAGGCAGCCTTCGATCAGCGTATGCGGATCGTGGCGCATGATGTCCCGGTCCTTGCAGGTACCTGGCTCGGATTCGTCGGCGTTGACGACGAGATAATGCGGGCGTCCGTCGCTTTCCTTCGGCATGAAGGACCATTTGAGGCCCGTCGGGAAGCCAGCACCACCACGGCCGCGAAGACCGGAAGCCTTCATCTCGTTGATGATCCAGTCGCGACCCTTTTCCAGGATCTGCTTGGTGCCATCCCAATGCCCACGGCTGAGCACACCCTTCAGCGACTTGTCGTGAATGCCGTAGATATTGGTAAAAATGCGGTCTTTATCGTCGAGCATGGTTCACCTGTCTATCGCGGCTTCTTGCCGAAAACTCTGATGTATTCGGCTTCGCCGCCCTTGGCCAGCGCCGTGGCCTGCTTGATCCAGTCGTCGCGTTCGATGCGGCCCTTGAAGTTCAGATAGCCGTCCACCCATTCGCGCTCGGCTTTCTTCCAGCCTGCGACCTGCGCAAAGGTGAAGATGCCGAGTTCGTGCAGGGTGCCCTCAATCTTCGGACCAACGCCCGAGATCAGCTTGAGATCGTCAAGAGCGGCCGGCTTTTCGATGCCCGCGGGACGGTTCTTGTCCTCGAGCGACGGCTTTGCGACGGCAGCCGGCTTGCTCATCAGAGCAGCAGGCGCTGCCGCAACGGTCCCGGCATTGCCGCCTTCTGCCTTCGTCTCGCCGGCGATCTTATCGTTGGCGGCGGATTCGGACTTTGCCGTAACTGGGGTCTTTAAGCTTGGATCGGTTTCCGGAGCGTCAGTCTTTGCACGGCCGGCATTCGACGGCGGCACGCTGACGGCAGCTTCATCGGCAACCTTTTTGGCGCGCGGCGCAGCCGGCTTCTTTTCCGGTGTCAGAAGCGTTGTGGGACCACCGACAGGCGCGGAGAAGATACGGTCGATTTGCGGACCGGGCTTAACGTCGCCGCCCTTGCCTGCGTCGAAACGGTCGATGATGTATTCCAGTTGCGGAACCGTCAGGTCTTCATAGGTATCCTTGAAGATCATCACCATCGGTGCGTTGACGCAGGTCCCCTGACACTCCACCTCTTCCCACGACAGCGTGCCGGCTTCGTTGGGTGTCAGCGGATCGGGATGGATGCGCTTCTTGCAGAGGCTGATCAGGTCTTCCGAACCGCGCAGCATGCAGGGCGTCGTGCCGCAGACCTGGACGTGGGCGCGCGTGCCGACCGGCTTCAACTGGAACTGGGTATAGAAGGTCGCAACTTCGAGCACGCGGATATAGGGCATCGCCAGCATATCGGCGACACTTTCGATCGCCGCCTTGGTGACCCAGCCATCCTGCTCCTGCGCCCGCATCAACAGCGGAATGACCGCAGATTGCTCGCGGCCCTTCGGGTATTTCTTGATCGTGGCCTTGGCCCAGACCGCATTGTCCTTGCTGAACGCAAAGGCCGCTGGCTGGACATTTTCATCGGCTAGTCGACGAACGGACATTCTTCCGGCACCTTATCAGTTAATCGAACCACACCGCGATTTCGTCAGGGAGACGAATTCGCAGGCATAGGCCGACTGGTCTTTTTGCACAAATACGATGTAGCGCGTGCCATTTTGCACTGCAGCCTTGATTTCATACCCCCTGGACAGCAACTGTCCGAGGCTGCCGCCGGACGAACCGCCAGCAACATTCGGATCATCGGACTTCTGCTCGGCATCCTGCGCCAAGGCCGGTCCGCAAGCCGCCAGCAATCCCAACAATCCGAAGGCCGCCGCGCGCATCAACGATCTACCTCGCCGAACACGATATCCAGAGAGCCGAGAATGGCGGATACGTCCGCCAACTGGTGGCCGCGACAGATGTAGTCCATCGCCTGCAGATGCGCATATCCCGGGGCGCGGATCTTGCAGCGATACGGCTTATTGGTGCCGTCCGAAACGAGATAGACGCCGAACTCGCCCTTCGGGGCCTCGACCGCGGCATACACGTCGCCTTCCGGCACGTGATAACCTTCGGTGTAAAGCTTGAAGTGATGGATCAGCGCTTCCATCGAGCGTTTCATCTCGCCCCGCTTCGGCGGCACGATCTTGCCGTCGAGTGACGAGACCGGTCCGATCTTGGCATCGCCCAACAGGCGATTAACGCACTGGCGCATGATCTTGGCCGATTCACGCATCTCGATCATGCGGATCAGGTAGCGATCGTAGCAGTCACCATTCTTGCCGATCGGAATGTCGAAATCCATGTCGGCATAACATTCGTAAGGCTGCGACTTGCGCAGATCCCAGGCCGCACCCGATCCACGCACCATGACGCCCGAAAAACCCCAGGCCCAGGCGTCGTCCAGCGTAACCACGCCGATATCGACATTGCGCTGCTTGAAGATGCGGTTTTCCGTCAGGAGCTCATCGATATCATCAACGGTCTTCAGGAACGGATCGATCCACTTGCCGATATCCTCGACGAGTTCTTGCGGCAGATCCTGATGCACGCCGCCGGGCCGGAAATAGGCCGCGTGCATGCGCGATCCCGAAGCGCGCTCATAAAACACCATTAGCTTTTCGCGCTCTTCGAAACCCCAAAGCGGCGGCGTCAGCGCTCCGACGTCCATGGCTTGCGTGGTCACGTTCAGGAGGTGCGACAGGATACGACCGACTTCCGAATAGAGGACACGGATCAGCTGGCCGCGAATCGGAACTTCCGTCTTCGTCAGCTTTTCGACCGCCAGCGCATAGGCATGCTCCTGATTCATCGGCGCGACATAGTCGAGCCGGTCGAAATAGGGCACCGCCTGCAGATAGGTCTTGGTCTCGATCAGCTTTTCAGTACCGCGATGCAACAGGCCGATATGCGGATCGACGCGCTCGACGATTTCGCCGTCGAGCTCCAGCACAAGACGCAACACGCCGTGCGCCGCCGGATGCTGCGGGCCGAAATTGATGTTAAAATTCCGGACGTTATGTTCGTTCATGCCGCTTGCTCCGAGCCGGGACACCTTCACGATAAGCGTAGGTGCCGGCCTTCCTTGTTCTTACTGCTTTGCCTTCTCGTCGCCAGGCAGAACGTAGTCCGTTCCTTCCCAGGGCGACATGAAGTCGAAGTTTCGGAATTCCTGCTTCAGTTCGACGGGCTCGTAGACGACACGCTTGACTTCGTCATTGTAGCGAACTTCGACGAAACCGGTCGTGGGGAAGTCCTTGCGCAGCGGATAGCCTTCAAAACCATAGTCGGTCAGGATGCGCCGCAGGTCCGGATGGCCGGTAAAGAGGATGCCGTACATGTCATAGGCTTCCCGCTCGAACCAGTCGGCGCCTGGATAGACGGCGCAGGCTGACGGCACCGGCTGATCTTCGCCGGTCGCGATCTTAATGCGGATGCGCAGGTTCTGCTTCGGCGACAGGAGGTGGTAGACGACGTCGAAGCGCTCGGCGCGCTTGGGCCAGTCCACACCGCAGATATCGACGAAATTGACGAAGCCACAGCGGGCGTCATCGCGCAGGAACGTCAGGAGTTCGATCACGTCGTCGGCGGTCGTGGTCACCGTCAGCTCGCCAAAATTGACGGCAGCATCGGCAATCAGCGCACCGCGCGTTTCGCGCAGATAGGTTGAAAGGTCGTTCAGGGCTTCACTCATTGATCAGGTCCCCTGCCCTTACCGTTCGATCGTGCCGGTGCGGCGGATTTTCTTCTGCAGCAGGAGCACGCCGTAAAGCAGCGCTTCTGCCGTGGGAGGACAGCCCGGCACATAGATATCGACCGGCACCACGCGGTCGCAGCCGCGCACCACGGAATAGGAATAGTGATAGTAGCCACCGCCGTTGGCGCAGGAGCCCATCGAAATGACGTAACGCGGCTCGGGCATCTGGTCATAGACCTTGCGCAGCGCCGGCGCCATCTTGTTGGTCAGCGTGCCCGCGACGATCATCACGTCGGACTGGCGCGGTGAAGCGCGCGGCGCGAAGCCGAAACGCTCGGCGTCATACCGCGGCATCGACATCTGCATCATTTCGACAGCGCAGCAAGCAAGACCGAAGGTCATCCACATCAGCGAACCGGTACGGGCCCAGTTGATGAGTTCGTCGGTCGAGGTGACCAGAAAACCCTTGTCGGCGAGCTCATTGTTGATCTCGCCGAAAAACTTGTCGTTGCTGCCGACCGGCTTGCCAGTGGAGGGATCGATGATCCCCTTTGGCGCCTGGGATACGGCCGGCATGTTGGTTGCTACTCCCATTCGAGCGCTCCCTTTTTCCATTCATAGATGAAGCCGATGGTCAGCACTCCGAGAAATGCCATCATCGACCAGAAACCGAACCAGCCCATCTCCTTGAAGGAAACGGCCCAGGGAAACAGGAACGCCACTTCGAGGTCGAAGATGATGAAGAGAATCGACACGAGGTAGAATCGGATGTCGAATTTCATGCGGGCATCGTCGAATGCGTTGAAGCCGCATTCGTAAGCCGAGAGCTTTTCATCGTCCGGCGCCTTGTAGGCGACCGCAAACGGCGCCACCAGCAGTGCAAGGCCGATAACCAGCGAAATACCGATGAAAATCGCAATCGGGATGTAGGAGCCGAGAAGGTCTGTCATTGTATCCGTCCCTGCCTGCGAGGCGCGCTGGAGAAGCGCAGAAAACAAGGCTCACAGGCCGAAAAATATGTTGCAACGCCAACGTGGTTAGCGCAGGCAGCGCCGCTGTGCAAGTCTTCAGAACGGTTTTCACCCCCTTGTATGGCCGGAATGAAGACCGGGCAAAATCTAGCATCTCCGGCAGCCCGGCGCAAATTGCCGCAAACCTTTGCAAAGGCGGGCACTACCGTGCGCCAGCCCTTTTGCCGCCGTTCTCGCGGACATATGGTCGCGCCGGCTAAAATCGATTGAAATGCCCCATGGCAGACACGGCAAGGCTGCAGGCGGTCCTTTCGAGATACGGCATCGCTGCATGGCCAGCATCCGCAATTTGCATGGCTTGCGGCACGCAATCGTGACGCAAGCTTGATTGCGTAAAGTAGCGCTAATGGAGTATTGCCTCATGGATGACATTATTTGGCATGAGAGTGTTTTGTTCGAACTGAACGACCGTCAGGATGTCATCACCGTGGCGAGTTCGCTGCAGGCGGCAGACCTGCTCCTCAACAAATGGCCGAAAAAACGCGGGCCGAGCTACAAGCTCGCCGTTTTGACCTGCCTTGATTCCTTTCGGGGAAAGCAGCCGCCGGAACTCGTTCGGCAGGACCTGATCGCCGCCGCCATCGAAGCGCATATCTACGTCAAGCCGCAGCCAGCCCGCACCTGACGGCCTGACGCGCCGCCGACACATAGGAGTGACAGGATGCCTCCAACGGCGTGAGTCTCAGTCTTCGCATGTCAAGGGCTCTTGCGAGCCGTGATCGTGTGAAACGGAGCGGCGAAAGGTCCAGGTGCCATGAGGAAGATTGCTCGCCATCGACATGCCCTGCCCTCTCGCATGCGATCGCCAGCCGCATGGGACATTCTTCATGACGAGGCATGTCGCTCCGGCAAGGGAATAACCTTTATGCCGATCATGGTGCGGCTCTCGGCCCTGCATGCGGGTTCTTGCGACGGCGAACCGCAATTCATGACAGCGAGTGACCTGCGCGAGGCGCTGATTCTCGCCTTGGGCGCGGACGAAGCCAGGATCGACTTCGTTTGCCGTCAGGTGGAGGAAGCCGGAAGCTGCGAACTTGGTGACGACCAGTCCACCTACCGCTTTGAGAAAGTCCTGCACGCCTGATCGTGCCGCGGCATCGACCGTATACCATTCCAACGAGAGCCAAAGGAGAAGCCTGGAAGCGCTGCAGGTGAGATCAGGCTGGGGGAATCACATCAGCGGCACAAAAAACGGTGCGCTGAAATCGAGGACATTTCCCATGAGACGAAAATGGCGCGAGTGACGGGGCTCGAACCCGCGACCTCCGGCGTGACAGGCCGGCACTCTAACCAACTGAGCTACACCCGCGCATTTATCGTGTAAAAATTCCGGATCCTGGCAGAACCAGTTATTCTTGAAATGGCGCGAGTGACGGGGCTCGAACCCGCGACCTCCGGCGTGACAGGCCGGCACTCTAACCAACTGAGCTACACCCGCGCATTTCATTTCAAGTGATCCGGATGCTTTTACATCCGTTCGAACCGGCTTGGCCGCTTCGATGAGCGGCTAACTACGAGGTTCATCTTTGGGTGTCAAGCAGGTTTGCAGACAAAACCGTGACAGTCAGTGAATTGTTTCCACAGGCCTGAAAGAACAGGATGAAAAGTCCATGGCATGGACCGGCGGCGCCTTCCCTGCTGTCGGCTTTTCCACATCCGATTTCTCCCGCCACCACCGAAGTTGTCGAGGCCTTGCAAAAAAATCAGAAAAATCTGAGTTTACGCTCTTGCGGTTTTTCACCGATACGCATAGATCACGGCCACCGACGCGGTGGACATTGCTTCTGCTTCGCGAAGGGCGATTAGCTCAGTTGGTAGAGCGCCTCGTTTACACCGAGGATGTCGGCGGTTCGAGTCCGTCATCGCCCACCATTTTCCTTTTTCGGTTATCCTGTCTTCAGCCCCTGTGTCGGCGTTCTGCAGTATCTCGAGCGCGGTGACGGTGCGCAACTGTCCAATCGCTTTCAAACGCAATTGTTTTCACTAGCCCTGAGGCAAGGATGCGGCTGTCGGGCGGATCGTGCCGCCGCCGGTTTTCCAATGGCAAGGCCGCGCAAGAATGAAATTTTGCGCGGCCCTGGTACGGCAGAACGGACCCGTGCAGATCAGCTCACTGGCGTCTTGCAAGCACCAGCAGACCGTCATAGAGCGCTGTTGCCAGAGGATCGGCGTCGGGCGCCTGCTGGTTCAGCCTGAAGGTCGTCGCCACCAGCTTGCCGCGACCGAGCCGCTTCTCGATGATGAAGGCAGCGGGCTTGTGGACCCAGCCGATGACGACGCCGGCATGGACGCGCCCCTGGAATTCCCAGGGCCGGAAACCGCTCATCACCTGCAACGGCACGACATCGGTGAAGGACAGGTCGAACAGCGGACCACCAGGCACATGGGCGAAGGCGCCGTCGCGCCTGAGCCAGGAGAAATTACCCACCCAGTCGCCGCGCCAGATCGACTTGTGGCGGTTGACCAGATTGTAGCCGGGGAAACTGAAATAAGGCCCGGAAATCATGCCTCCTGCTCCCGGGTCGATCTCGATCGACATCGGACCATCGCGCGGGGCCAGATCGTCCCGCAGGCGACCAGGCTCCTTGTCGACGATTTGCAGGACGCGCTCGCCCGAGTGGATCGCTTCGACGCGCCCGGCATCGAGATCATGGGTCACGAACACATCGGCTTCACCCCGCGCGACGCTGAGATGACCCAGCGCCGTCAATCGCTCGGAAATGTCGTCATTGTCCGAGGCGAATCGAATCGGCGCCAGGGCGTCACGCTTGCCGTAGACGGCGATGTTTTCAGAGTTGCGCGACAGCACGGTGCCATCCGGCGCGACGAGGCTGAAGCTTGCCTTGCGGATTTCGGATGCCGAAGCCGGTACGGCGACCGGAACGATCCTTGCGTCATGCACCTGCATCGGCGTGACAGGCGGCAGCGCCACCTCGCCCCTCTCCGCGCCGAACTCCCAGGTCAGCCGGCTGCCTTCGGGAAGCGTGTCGCCGCCGGTCGAGACCTTGATATCGAACGGGACCTCGTCGCCGCCATGGACCGCGTGGCGGGAAGCGCCCGGCGCAATGACGATGTCCGAATTGACGGCCGGCAGGGCCTGCGCGAAGGGGCGCGGGTTGCGCGCCATGTCCATCAGACCGTTGCCTTCCCAATGCACGTCGGTGAACTCGGTGATAACGTAACCACCGATCGGAGCGTGGCTGCGGATGACCTCGATCTCATATTTCAGGTTCATGTACTGATACCACTGCACCTGCTCGATGAACTGGCCGACCGTGCCAAAAACCTGACCAAGGCCGAGTTCGCGAAAGCGTGCCTCGATGCCCTGCGGCAGCGCCGCACCATCGGCCCAGGTCGCGCCATAGGCCATCCACCAGGGATCGCGGCCGGTCTCGTCGCGCAGAAGGGCCGGATCGGGCAGGCCCCAGACGCCGAATTCGGAGAGAATCAGCGGTTCCTTGCGGGTGCGCACGGCTTCATTTTCGGTCGAGAAGGTCCAGTCGGCATTACCGGCAAATTCCCGGCAGAGCGTGTCCCATTCTTCGCGGCGGTCAACCGCCGTGCGGTAGAAATGATAATCGTTGATGTCGGTCTTGACGTGCACGTTCGGGAAGCAGGCGGAATTGTCGACGACAAGACGCTGCGGATCCTCCGTGCGCAGCCAGTCGACCATGTCGGAAATCCACTGGCGCTGCTCGGCCGATTCGCGCAACCGGGTGCCCCAGTCCTCGTTGATCAGCGTCCAGATGACGATCGAGGGATGGTTGCGGTCGCGAGCCAGAATACCTTCCATCGTCGTGCGAAGCCGCCGGGCGGAGGCTGGGGTGAAGGTTTCGATATTGGGAATTTCAGTCCAGATCAGCATGCCCAGACGATCCGCCACCTCGTAATAACGTGGATCCGGCACCTTGATATGGCACCGCAGGCAGTTCAGCCCCATCGCCTTGGCCTTGCGCAACTGGTCCTCCAGCAGGTCCAGCGAAGGCGGCGCGCCAAAACCGTCGGGGTAATAATCCTGATCGAGGGCGGCGCGCAGATAAAGCGGCTGGCCGTTGAGATGGAGAAAACCGTCCTTCGCTTCGAAGCGGCGGAAGCCGAAGGCCTCCTGCCGGCTGTCGATCTCCCGGCTGTCGACAATCAGCGTCGCGCGGATCGTATAGAGGTTCGGCCTGTCCGGCGACCAGGCCTGGACGGCATCGAATTGGACCGCATGGTCGAGGGTCGTGCCGCCAACCGGCAGCGTGCCGGAAAAGATGGATGCGTTGTCCGGGCCGGTAATATCGATTCGCAGCAGACCGGTGACGTCTGTCGTCAAGCCGGCCTTGATTTCCAGACGGCCTTCCGGCCAGACCGGGTCGAGGCGCAGGGAGACGATGTGCCTTGAATCGCGCGCTTCAAGTCTCACCGACTGCCAGATGCCGCCCTGCGGGCCGTACCAGCTTTGCTTGCCGTGCGGGATTTCGGCAAAATCGGTGTCGTGTTCCTTGCGATGCGCATCCGGCAGGACAGCCACGACCTCGACCGTGTTGTCGGCCTTCAGCAGGCCGGCGGGAATGACGAATTCGAAAGGAAGATAACCGCCCTCGTGACGACCGATCTCCGTGCCGTTGATCGAAACGATCGCGAGATCGCTGACCGCGCCGAAGCAGATGGCGATTTCCCGGTCACCCCAGCCGGTCGGCAGCGCGAACGTCCGACGGTACGTCGCGGATCCGAAGCTGACGGCGAGATCCTCGAAGCAGGACTGCCAGTGTGCCGGCACTTTTGCTTCACGCCAGTCGCCATCGCTTTCGTGACGGAACTGCCAGAGGCCATCGAGAGAGTGCAGCGCACGAAGCGGCGTGCTGGATGTGGCTGACGTGCGGGAATGCGCATTCATCGGATCGTCCTTGGATCGGTTCTTATGGTCAGGTCGGCAACAGTTCGAGGTCCGGGACACGCGCCGCAAAGCGCGTATCCCGGTGGGAGGCCAGCCCCGAGGGGCTGGGTGGAGGCTTTAGCGGTTGCGACGCAGGATGCGCTCGACGCCGGCCTGCATGGCATCGACCGCCGTCTGCGGATCGGTGCCGGTCAGCCACATGGCGTTGAGATCGGTGGTCATCGCGTTGTAGACGGCGCGCTGGTTCTGGATCTGCGGCAGCGCCGTGGCATTCTTGGTCGTATCGGCAAATTCCGCGCGGTGCGGCAGCGCCTTGAATTCTTCCGAATCGAGGACCGACTGTCGAACCGACAGGTGACCGGTTCGCGACCATTGGAAATTGTTGTCGTTGAGGAATTTCAGGAAGGCGAGTGCCGCCTCTGTCTTCTCGGCGCTGCGGGCGTCATCCTTCGGGATCACCCACATATGGCTGTCGGCCCAGACCGCCGGCTTGGAATAGATCTGCGGGACGTTGGCGACGCGGTAGTCCTTGAGCGCCACCTTGCCGCTCTTGGCCTGGGTATCATAGTTGTCGACGCCCCAGGTGCCGTTGATCAGGATGCCGGTTTCACCGTTGAGGAAGGCCTGCTCGGACCCCGGATAATCGAGCGCCGAATTGATCAAGCCTTCGGAATAGAGCGACGAGATCAGCTTGGCGGCGTTCAGGCCTTCCGGCGTGCTGATGCTGGCGGTCTTGCCGTCAGCGGCGAGGACGTCGACGCCCTGCTGCCACATCAGCGTGTCGAAAACGCGAACCATCATGCCCTCGGAACTCTGCGATTCCGAGCCGATGTAATATTTGCCAGTCGCGTCCTTGAATTTCTTGCCCTGTTCGAGCATCTCTTCCGGCGACGCCGGCAGGATGAGGGAGCCGTCCGCATTGACGAGGCCGGCCTGCTTCATCAGGTCCATGTTGACATGGAACAGGAGCGCGTGAAGGTCGTAGGGAAGCGCGTAGACTTCATCTTTCGCCGATGCGTTCTTCAGCGCCGCGGGAACGAAGTCGTTCGTATCGATGCCAATATCCGCCATCGGCTTGGTCAGCGGGGTCAAAAGATCGCGATCGGAGAAATTCGGCATGACCGAGGCATGCATGACGGCGACGTCGGGGATGTTACCGGTGGAATAGGTCGCGGTCAAAAGGTCGTAATAGGCGCCCCAATCGACCGTCTGGGTGACGACCTTGGCGCCGATGGTGTTTTCAGCATTGAACTTGTTGGTCAGCGCCGTGATGATGCCGCACTCGCCGTTGGCCTTGGCCATATCCGTCACGTCGCCATATTCGGTCTTGCAGTCGCCGAAGAAGCGGAAAAACGAGATGTCGACGGCATTGGCGGAACCGGCCCAGAGCGTGGTCATCAGTGCCGTGGCAAGAGCCAGGCGTTGCAACGTTTTCGTCTTGTGCATCATATCCTCCTTGTCGATGCGGGTATTCTCATGCCGTCCCGGCCTCCGCCGGGGCGTCGTCGTCTACTTGCCGGCGCTCATGGCGACACCCGCCACGATGAAGCGCTGGAAGATCAGGAAGAGAAGAACGATGGGCAGGCTGGCGAAGACCGCCGATGCCATGACCGCGCCCAGCCCCTCGGAGAAGGCGAAGTTGCTCTGGATCGAGGCCAGGCCAACCGTGACCGTGTACATGTCGGCCTTGGTTGCCGAGACGAGCGGCCAGAGAAAGTCGTTCCAGGCGAAGATGAAGGTGAACAGGCCGAGCGTCGTCAGCGCCGGAACCGACAGCGGCAACATGATCTTCAGGAAGATCGTCAGCCGCGAGGCATGGTCGATCGCCGCCGCTTCCTCGAGTTCCTTGGGAACGCTGCGGAAGAACTGCATCATCAGGAAGACGCCGATCGGCACCGCCACACGCGGCATGACCAGTGCGAAATGCGTGTTGTGCAGCCCCCAGCCGGACACCATCGTATGCAGCGGAATGAACACCGCCTGTTCCGGCACCATCAGCCCGGCGACCATGAGCATGAACAGCGTCTTCTTGAAAGGAAATTCCAGCCGGGCGAACGCGTAGCCGGCCATGGACGAGACGACCAGCACAAGGCAGGTCATCGTTACCGAGACGATCAGGCTGTGCATCAGCCAGCGCGGCACGGTATCGAGCTTCAACAGGCCGATATAGTTGTCGAGCGTGAAGGGCACCGGGAGGAAACCCGCGGTCGAGCGCATCAGCTCGGCATTCGGCTTCAGCGACATGGCGACCACCCAGATGACGGGCAGAAGCCAGAGGATCGCGAAGGCGACGGTTGCCCCCAGGATCAGCAGGTCGGTGACGCGGCGCAGGCCGTTCGTGCGTGCGCTTGCCATCACTCGTCTCCCTTCCGTCCGAGCCAGAGCTGCAGCATGGTAAACCCCAGCATCAGGATGAAGAGTCCGAAGGACATGGCCGTGGCATAGCCGACCTGCCAATCGCGGAAGCTCGTTTCATAGATGTACTGGACCAACGTGCGCGTACGGTTGGCCGGCCCGCCCTGCGTCATCAGGTGCGCCTGACCGAAGATCTGGAACTGCCCGACGATCTGCAGCACCAGCACCAGCAGCACCGTGTGACGGATCGAGGGCAGCGTGATGCGTCCGAGCACGGTGAACCGGCTGGCATGATCAAGCTCGGCCGCCTCATAGAGTTCTCCCGGGATCTGGCTGAGCGCCGCCAGGAACAGGGCCATCGGCAGGCCGACACCCCACCAGAGCGTCGTCAACGCGATCGACGGCATGGCGAGCGTCGGGTGGCCGAGGAAATTGACGGGCTTCATGCCGATGAAATGGAAGAACGGCACCAGCAGGCCATTGTCCGCCGACAGCACCATCGACCAGACCAGCGTCACCACCGAGACCGAAAACACGCTCGACATGAAGAACACGGAGCGCAGAACGCCCTTCAACCGTCCCTGCCCGAAAACCGCGAGCGCCAGGACCAGCGCCAGGGCGGTCATCGTCGGCACGGTCATCGCCACGAAGGTCAACGTATTGCCGACGGCCTTCCAGAAGATCGTGTCGGTCCACAGGTCCTGGTAGTTCAGGAAGCCGATATATTCCCGATAGCTGCCGGCGAGTTCCCAGTCATGCAGGCTGATCCACAGTCCCTTGAAGAAGGGATAGACGAGAAACACAAGGTAGATCACGGCGAACGGAGCGAGGAAGAGATAAGCGGCAAGCGCGTCGCGCCTGCGGGCGGCGATCAGGCTGCTGGCGCTCATGCCCCGCCTCCCGAATACTGGGTGATCGACAGCGTTTCGGCGTCAAAGACATGGCGCGTGCCGTTGCCTATGGCGAAGCGGGCGATCGAACCGATCACCGGCGCTGTGCCGCCGCGCAGTTCCGAGACTACCGAGGTCCCGTCCGCCAGGGTCGCATAGACCAACTGCATAGAGCCCAACTGCTCGACGACATCGACGGTGCCGCTCAGCGCACCCTCGTCTGTGGGGGACAGAATTTCCGGCCGCAGCCCCACTGTCACCTTGTCGCCAGCTTTTGCGGAACCGGCCCGCACTTTCGTGGTCAGCCTTGCGTCACCCGGGCAGACCAACTCGACCACATCGCCATCAACAGCCGCGACCGTCGCCGGGATCAGGTTGATGCGCGGCGCGCCGAGAAATCCCGCAACGAAGGCATTGACCGGGCGCTCGTAAAGTTCGATCGGCGCTCCGACCTGCTCGATCTGCCCTGCTCTCAGCACGACGATACGGTCAGCCATGGTCATGGCCTCGGTCTGGTCGTGGGTCACATAGATCATGGTTGCGCCGAGGCGGTGGTGCAGCTTGGCGATCTCGGTGCGCATCGAGACGCGCAGCGCCGCATCGAGATTGGACAATGGCTCGTCGAACAGGAACACATCCGGCTCGCGCATGATGGCGCGGCCGATCGCGACGCGCTGGCGCTGGCCGCCGGACAGGGCGCGCGGCTTGCGGTCGAGATAGGGCTCCAACTGCAGGATGGCTGCGGCCTTGTCGATCCGCGCGGTGATTTCCGCCTTGGGCGTGCCGATATTCTTCAGGCCGAACGCCATGTTTTCCCGCGCGGTCATGTGCGGGTAGAGCGCGTAGTTCTGGAAGACCATCGCGACGCCACGGTCACGGGCGGCCATCTCGTTGACCCGATCGCCGCCGATCAGCACGTCGCCACCGGTAATGCCCTCGAAGCCGGCGATCATCCGCAGCAGCGTGGACTTGCCGCAGCCGGACGGCCCGACGAAGACGACGAACTCGCCATCATTGATGGTGAGCGAAACGTCACGAATGACATTCACCGCGCCATAGTTCTTGGACACTCCCCCGAGCGTTACCCCTGCCATGCACTCCTCCCAGAGTGATTAGTTATATATTACTTGTTATAACTAAAATTATTAGCACGCAAGCCTCATCGGGGCTTTTGCGTTCACAAAACTTCGTGCTAATCGGAAATCCAGTCTTCCAAGGGGTTCGCGTGTCCAAGAAGCCAACCATGTCCGACATCGCCACCGCCTGCGGCGTCTCGCAGGCGACCGTGTCGCTTGTGCTCAACAATGCGCCGGGGACACGCATCTCGGCGACCACACGCGAGGCTGTTGTGAATGCCGCGGCGAAAATGGGTTACAGCACACCGGCACGCCATATCGACCGGCGGCCGCTTCTCGCCATGATCATCAACGAGGTGACGAGTTCTCCGCATGTCGCCGGTCTGATCGATGGCGCAGCGGAAGCGGCCAATGAGCTCGGTTATCTGCTGGCGGTGATGCCGACGGCGGCGGACGAGGAAGCGGAACAGTCCGCACTGGAAAGCCTTGCGACATTGTCGGTCGCCGGCGTGATCTATACGCGATTGATCACACAACAGGTGACGACACCGCCTCAACTCGGCGACCGGCCGACGGTCCTCCTGAATTGCTATGCGGTGGACAAGCCCCTGCCCAGCGTCGTTCCCGGCGACCTTTCGGCAGTGATGAATGCGACGCTATCGCTGATCGAGGCCGGGCATACGCGCATCGCCTATATCGGCGGCGAGGATTCGATCGAAGCCTCCCGGGAGCGTATCAAGGGCTATCGCCGGGCGCTGACGATGCACGACATTCCAGTGGACAATCACCTCATCATCAAGGGGCGCTGGACCATTCAGGGCGGTTACGCCGCCTTCAAGCGGTTGCAGACGCTGGCCGAGCCGCCGACGGCGATCTGCTGTTTTTGCGATCGCATCGCCATGGGCGTCTATGAGGCTGCGAAGGAAGCGGGCCTGAAGATTCCGCAGGATCTTTCCGTTATCGGTTTTGACAACGAATCCTATTCCGGCGACATGCTGCCACCGCTGACGACCATGCAACTGCCGCATGCCGACATGGCCCGTTATGCGGTCGAAAAGCTGGCTGAAATCATCGCCGCACCGCGCGCGCGCCACGAAAACCACAAGATGAAACTGGAATGCGAGATGATCGTGCGCCAGTCCGTCGGGCCGTTGAACCAGCGGGATTCGCAATAGCCTGCAGGCGCGGCCTGACGAGAGTCATGTTGACAGAGGTCTCCCCCTCTTGCCATTCGGCCGCCACATCGCCATGTGATGCCAGCAAAATCGCGCGCCCGCTCGGCGGCCGAAACAGGGGACCTCAGATGAGACTTGCACTTTTGGCCATAGCCTTCGCCTCCGGTCTCTCCGCCTGTTCCATCCCCGAGATCGAAGCCATTCCGGGCAGCATCACCTACAAGGGCCAGCCAACAACCAAGCTGACCAAGGCGCCGGTCGGCAGCACCTTTCATCATAGGCTGAACGACGAGTATGGCCGCCCCGCCGAGGAAACCTACATCATCGAACCGGACCGGACCCTGAGGCTGGTGCGGCGCGAGCAGATCATCGACCCGAACTGAGCCGGAAAGGCGCCAAGGCACCGTTCGGGCCGGACAAATTCCTCAGACGTCTTCCTTTTCGCGAACCGGCGCCTTGCGCTTCGGCTCTTCCGGCGCCTCGGGCATATAGGGCTTCTCGCCTTTCGGCGTCGGCGCCAGCAGGTTTTTCAGGGCTGAAAGACGGTCCTTCAGCAGCGGCCGAAACCGCGTGGCGCGGTAGGGCATATCGGCGGCGCCGTAGCCTTCCGGGCCATCATCATCGCCGCGATAAATTTCCGCCAGCTTGACGCCGATGAACTCTCCGTCGATATAATGCTTGTACGGACCGACCCAGCGGATCGTGTAAATCTGCCCCTTGCGGATACCCTGGTCGATCGAGACATGCTTGAACTTGTCATCGATGCAGACGACTTTCTGCCCCACATGAAAATTGTACATCAGCCAAACCTCTGAGCAGCAGTCCCGGTACAATCGAGACCGGTAAATCCGATGTCATCAGATAGCGGTCTTGCCAGTCCCATGGCAACGGATAATACCAAGGATCCATGATGGAAACCCATGGGTCCCATCATGGATCCTTGGTACAATATCAGCACAAGCCCTATTGTCCCTGATACTGCCCGTCCGTCACCTGCTCCAGCCAATCGACCGCCTTGCCGTCGAGCGCTTCCTGGATGGCGATATGGGTCATGGCGGTGGTCGGCGCGGCGCCGTGCCAATGCTTTTCGCCCGGCGGAAACCAGACGACATCGCCGGCCCGGATTTCGCGGATCGGCCCGCCCCAGCTTTGCGCCAGCCCGCTGCCTGAGGTGACGATCAGGGTCTGGCCGAGCGGATGGGTGTGCCAGGCCGTCCGCGCACCCGGTTCGAACGTGACGGAAGCACTGCGGATGCGGGCTGGTTCCGGGGCATCAAAAAGGGAATCCAGGCGAACATTGCCGGTGAAATAATCGGCGGGCGGGCGAACTGACGGGCGAGACCCGCAGGCTTTGATTTCCATGAAGATGGCTCCTTGGCATGGGCGCCCGGCTGTTCAAACAGCAGCGCGACTGGAAGAGACACATAGCGTGGCTCCGGAGAAAGTCCCGTTTTCGGCAACCTGAATGTGAACCGCGCCGTCCACTGCATAATTCCTTAAATCGGAATCGATTTAAGGATAAAATCATGCAGCAAATTTCAAGTGTTACAGCGACCTTTGCGCGTCATATTTGACGCGCGGCGCTGTAGCGCAACGGTCAAAGCGTATGGATCGTCACGTCCGGACAGGCTTTGCGGGCGATGTCGCAGAGATGCTGGTGATGGGTCAGGTAGATCACCTGCCCCACCCGTGCCATGTCCGCCATCAGCGAGAAGGCATGCCCGGCCCGGCCGTCGTCGAAGGTCTCCATGATGTCGTCGGCGATGAACGGCAGCGATTCGCGCGTGGCGGCGATCTCGTGATAGCCGGCCATCCGCAGCGCCAGATAAAGCTGGAAGCGCGTGCCCTTCGACAGGTCGCGCGCCAGCTTCGAGCCACCAGCGGCCGCATTGGCGATCAAAAACTCCTCGCCCTTCTCCGCTTGCGTCGCCAAGCCATTGTACTCGCCGCCACTGATGACGCTGAACGCCGTCGATGCGCGGCGCATCATGGCGCTGCGGTGACGCTCTCGATAGAGCCGAAGTGCCGTTTCGCCGGCGAGAATGCCCATGCGCAGCCTGAGATAGGCGGTGGCCCGCTCCTCGATCTCCGCCAGCACCGTGCGCCGTTTCTCGTCGATATGGGCCACCGCATCGCTGCCGCCGATGGCCGCCATGGATTTCTCGGCATCGCGGCGCTCGCCGTTGAGTTCATCCACATCCTTGTCCGCCTGCTCCAGCCGCGTTTGCAGCGCCGCCATGTCCAGCTTCAGGCCATCCGCATCAACGGCGCTCAACAGCATTTCCGCCTCGTCGGCCCGCCCGACGCCAAGGCGCGTTGCGAGATCCGCCTCCGTCTCGGCGATGCGTTCCCGCAGGCGTTCGCGCGCCTTCGCCATCTCCAGATGAGAGGAGACGTCCATCAGCGTGGCGCATTCGAACAGGTCGAGCATGCCGCGCTTCTGTGCGTCATGGCGCTCGCGCGTTTCCATCAGGGTCCGGCTTTCCGACAGGCGTGCCTCGTTCTCCTGCGACAAGCGCAGGAACAAAGCCTCTTGCCGTTCGGCCGCGGCGAAACGCTCGCGGATCGCCTGAAACGTCGCCAGCGGATCGTCACCCGATGGCATGGCAAGCCGTGCGGCAAGCACGCCGACCGTCTGTGCGAACGCCACCTGATCCTTGCGCATGCCTTCAATGCGATGATCGAGATCAGCCTGGCGCTGGATCAGTTTGTCGAGGTCCTGCAGGGCCGCCAGAACCGGGATGATTTCCTGCGGCGAAACCGCCCGGCCATCACGCCCTGTCAGCCAGGTGCCGCTGACGGCCTCCTCCCAGCGCCTGATCCAGTCCGCGATATCGGCCTCGGCGGAGGTCCACGCGGCGGTTCTTGCCCGCAACGCCTTTTCCGCCCGCTCCACCGCCTCAAGCGCCGCAGCATGGGCGCGATGGCTCGATTGCAAATCGTCGACGATGCGACCGGCAAAGGTTACCGCATCCTCGAGCCGCACCGGGATGGCGTCCGTCACGCCTCTCTCCTTCAGCGCGCGCGTCAGACGCTCCAGTGCCTTCTCCTCATCCGCCACGGCAAGCCGCATCTCCTGCCGAGCGGCACGAAGCTGCGCGCGGGCTTCCAGCGCCGTAACGCGCTTAGCAAGCCAGGCGACCAACTGATTGAGCTTTGTCTCCTGCGAAAGTCCGCAACGCTCGGCCGCCGCCGAAATCTCGCTTCGGAGCCCGGCAATCTGTGCCATGGCCGCCTCATTCTGCCCGCGAAGCGCCGACAGCCGACCGTTGCGCTCGGCGACGGAAAGCGACAGCCCCCGCGCCTGTGCAAGGTCCTGCGATCGCGCCAGTCGCAGGGCCGTCGCCTCGTCGTCCTTTTGCAGCGCCGTCTCGAAAGCCCGCGCGGTCTCGCCATCCAGCTTGCCGGCATGGGCCTGCCAGGCGCGGTCGCGCTCCTGCCGGAGCGTCAGGGCGGCATCATCGGCGGCAAAACCGCCGGTGCGCGTCAGCTCTTCCAGCCTGGCTTCTTCCGCGGCAACCAGCGCTGCTTCGTCGGCGATCCGGTCGTCGAGCCGTTTTACCTGTTCCGTCAGGTTCGACCGCCGCGTCGTCCATTCGGAAATCTCGGCATCATCGGGAACAGAGAGCGCGGCCAGATGGTCGGCATCCGCTGCAAACGGCGCCAATGCCGCCAGCTTGTCGGCAAGTTGATCATTCAGCACGACAAGCTGCCGGTTCGCCGCCTGCTGGCGCAGCAGGCAATCATCCTGCCGCAACTGCTGCAGCACATTGGCCAGCAGCGTCGGATCGGCCAGGCCGTCGGCAATTGCCAAGGCGCCCCGCGCGCGCAAGGCCTCGGTGCTCTCTTCCTCGGCGCGCACCTTTTCCTGGGCGGCAGCCTGCAACCGCTCCTTCAGCGCGGAATGGTTCTGCGCCAGATCCTGCAGACGTCCGGCCACCGCCGCCGGCAGCAGAAGCGTTGCGGCATCCGAAATATCAGCGCGATCGAGGCGGCCCAGACGTGCGGCGATATCGGCGGCAATCTTGGCGCGGTCGTCGAGGCGCGTCGGCATGTCGCGCGCTGCCGTCCTGTAACGGGCTTCAAGCTCGGAACGTTCGAGGTCGCCGATATCGCCGAGGATGCCGATCGCCGCGCTGTCCCGCTCGATGCCGGCAAGCTCCGTCGCCCGGCGCTCGATATCAGCATCCAACTGTCCCAGCCGGGCTGCGATATCCGTTTCGTCGCGTATCAATTGCGGCAGCTGGGCGTACCAGGCGGCCGGCGGCTCCGGCAGGTCGGCGAAGGCGGCAAGCTCCGAGCGCAAGCCGCGCAGCCTCGCCATAAGCGGCAGGCCATCGATGCGGGTGCGCGCCTGATCGAAGGAGACGCGGAGTTCCGCGCGTGTCTTCACGGCCGCTTCGTGCCGTTGCGCGGCTGCATCCCGCGTCTTGCGCAGGCTGGCGAATTCGCGGGCGTTGACATCGATCGCCGCCTTTTCATCCTTCAACGCGTCCAGCTCGGCCTTCAGTTCGGCCAGTCGATGCTTGCGGCCCTGCGGTTTGTAGAAGGAATCCGCCTTCGCCTTGAGGCCTGACAGGATGGCGCTGCTGTCCGGCAGGCCGGAACTCGCTGAAAACAGCAGCGCGCCGAGTTCGCCCTCGCTCTTCAGGATACTTTCGCCGCCTTTCTCGATACTGTCGTCGTCGAGCGAAAACATCATCTGGTAAGTGGTCCGGTCGATCGATCCGAGTGCGGCGGAAAACAGATTGTCCGGCAGCGGCTGATCATCGGCATCCAGCAGCGAATTCTGGTTGCGCTTCACGCGGGAGACCGTGTGCACCCTGCCGCCGGTCTCGATCATGCCGCCGACGCGCATCGTCGTGTAGGGATGGAGAAATCCGTAGCTGCTCAGTCGTTCGATGCCGAACAGCAGATCGAGGAACGCCGAGAACAGCGTCGATTTGCCCGCCTCGTTCGGCCCGTAGACGAGATGGAAATCCGGGCTTCCCAAGCGCGGTTCGCCGAAATCCAGGCTGCGGCCGGTGAACTTGCCATAACGAACGAGGTCGAGACGGTTGAGGCGCATCAGCGATCCGCCTCCGTATCGCCGCCATGCAGGTAGGCGAGGACGTCGTCGCTGCCGGTGAGCGCCATCGATTCCGCCAGCGCGGCAGCGGCCTGTTCGTCGCGGGCGAGGCTGTCGCGCAAGTCGCGCGGCAACTGCTGTAGCAGTTCGTCGAGGATGCCGGACGCCTCCTGGCGAAAGGCATGGGACGACAGGACGTCGGAGCGGATGAGGCTTGCCAATTCCTCGACGGGATCGGGGCCGGACAGGGAAGCGCTGGCTTCAATGCCACGGCAATCGATCTCGATCTTTTCGATCCAGCATCCCTTGAGACCGGCGGCGAGATTGCCGAGTTCGGCGAACAGGAAATCGGGATCGCGACGAAGCTTCCATGCCAGCGATGTCGCCCCGGTCAGTGTCAGCCGCACGATGAGATGATCCGCGGTCGCGGCGTCTCGCAGGGCGGACACGCCATGCCCCACGGCCTCAAGCATCTGGCGCCAGTCCTCGACGCCGGCGAGATCGATGCTCAGGCGCTCGAACACCGCCTGACCGATCGCATGCTCGACATGGGCAAGCACACCGTCATCACCCACGGTGACCAGCGTGACCGTCTTCGGGCCGGCCTCATTGATGTCGCGCCCCTGCGGCATGCCCGGCATGACGATCAGCGGGGTTTCGGAATGCACCTGGCGAAGATGGACATGGCCGAGCGCCCAATAGTCGAAACCGTGCCCGGCCAGATCGGCAACGCCGGTCGGCGCGTAGGGATCGTGGCCCGGCGTGCCGGCGAGGCTCGTATGCAGCATGCCGATATTGATCGCGTCAGTGACCGGTGCCTGAAAGGATGGCAGCAGACTGTCGGGCGCGTGCGGATTGGCAAAGCTGATGCCGTGGACATGCACCGCGCGTCCATCCCCCAGCATCTTGGCGAGCACGGATTTTGCCCGGCCGGAAAAGACATGGACATTGTCCGGAAAGGTAAGCTCGCGCGTCATCGTCGACTGGGAATCGTGATTGCCGCGAATGAGGAAGACCCGGATGCCGGCCGCCTCCAGACGGCGCATCTCGCTCGCGAGAAAAAGCGCGGTATTCATCGAGGTCTGCGAACCGTCATAGAGATCGCCGGCCACCAGCAGCGCATCGACATTTTCGGTTATGCAGAGATCGACGATCCGTGTCAGCGCCGTTCGGGTCGCGCCGCGCACCAGTTCGGCAAGCTCGGGATTTTTCAACGCGAGACTGCGCAAGGGGGAATCGAGATGGAGATCGGCGGTGTGGACAAAGCGGAACGGCATGTCCGACAATGGCCCGCGCTCACCGTCCGCGTCAATGCCGGCGAGGCCCTGCCCCCATCTCTATTCCCCTATGTCTATCCCATGTTTTGCTGCGCGGAATTTCGCAGTTTGGAATATTACATCAGAACAGATGCCGTCGGCACTTGACAATGACAGCGCCAACAACGCCATTTGACAGCGAAGCTCATAATATCCATATAAAACCCATGAAATCCACATTCGAAGTCTCGGACAAGCTCTTTGAACTCTATCACCGTGTTCACCGCCTCATCAACGAGTCGATGACCGAGGAAGGCGTGTCCCTGGCGCGCAGCAAGTTTCTGTTTTTCCTCAGCAAACTCGGCCCCTGTCGATCGACCGATATTGCCGGCGCGCTGAATTTCGCACCGCGCACGGTCACCGAAGCCATCGACGGGCTGGAGCGCGACAAGCTGGTCATGCGCAAGCCTGATCCGGAAGACCGCCGCGCCAAGATCGTCTCGATCACCGATGTCGGCCGCGTCGTCCTGGAAGCGGCTGAACATCCCCGCAAACAGTTGATCGAGGAAATCTTCTCGGCGCTGGACGACCGGCAGCTGGATCAGATGCACGAGATCGTCAGCCGTCTGGTGGCCAAGGCCGAAGAGATCCGCAAGCGCAAGGAAGACGGCGTGGAAGACGCCGCCGCCGAATAGGCCGCTCTCAAATTCCAAAATAGAAAAGGCCGGACATCATGTTCCGGCCTTTTCCGTTATCGGTGATCGTTCGCTTACATCGCGTTCATCGTACCGATCGGGAAGAACAGCGTTTCACCCGAGGAATCATCGACGCCGTCATTGTCGGTGACGACATAGCCATTGCCGGCGGCATCGACCGTGAAGCCTTCGACCTTGTCGACAACGTAGCCGCCGAGCGCCTTGAGGTCAGGCAGCAGATCGCGGACCTCTTCCTTCTTGACGACAGGCAGTTCGCCGCCAAGCTTGGCGGGCTTCAGGTCGGAGAGAGCGACGCGGTAGATCTTCTTCAGCTTGGCGGCCTGACCGATCAGGTTGTCGCGCTCGATGATATAGGCATAATCGCCGCTTGCCGTGATTTCGGAAAGGCCGACCCAGCCAGCTTCCGTCTTCTCGAGTGGATAGCGCACGGCGCCCCACTCTTTCGACGAAGGCTTGTAGGAGACGAGCTTCACAAAGCCCTTCTCGTCATCGCCCCATTCACGCTGCATGGCCATCCAGAGCACCTGCTCATCGCCTTCGCCCACACTGGTGATGCCCTCGAAGCCGAAGCGTTTTTCGCCGGCGCGCAGTTCGGCCGGGATGGCGATTTCCTTCTGGATCTCGCCCTTCTCGTTCACGTGGATGATGGCATGGGAATAGAGCTTGTCCGCATCGCCCTCGTTGGCAAGCCAGAAACCGCCTTCGCCGTCCGGCGTCAGGCCTTCGCTGTCGAGTTTCTGTGCGGCGGCGCCGTTGCGCGTGATGCGCAGGGCGTCAACGATCTTTGCCGGCTTCTGGTTGGCGTCGATCGTGAAGATCGTCGGCTGCGAGGCGTAGAAGCTATCGTTGACGGCATAGAGCATGCCGGCCTGGTCCTTGACCGGAGCCAGCCCCGAAAGCGCGCCAAAGCCGATCAGTTCGCCGTCCTTCTCGGTGGAGACGATCTGCGGATAAGCAGCTTCACCCTCCGCACGCTCATAGATCATGACATGCGAACGTGCGCCGCCGTCTTCTACGAGGTCGGTTTCGTTGGCGGTCACGAAGAGGTTGCGGCCCGGAATGGCCACGGCGCCCTCCGGACCGAGACCCGACGGCAGAAGCTGCAGAAGCTGCGGCTCGGCACCGGTATCCTTGTAGACGCCGACGATCGAAGCGCGCTCGGCCAGCACGAAGAACAGGTTGTCATCACCGAACTTGGCGGCTTCCAGACCTTCAGGCTCGACGCCCTTCTTGTTGCGCTTGTCGGGATAGTGACCGATCTTCGCAATCGCGCGCTCGAAGCCGGCGCCATTCTCGTAAAGCACCTTGCCGGTCTTGTCGAAGATGGTGAAGCCGCGTGTCCCGCCCTTCCAGTCGCCTTCGTTGGCGACGACGAGGCGGTTGTCATCCAGCCACTTCACGGCGTCCGGCTCGCGAGCCACGTCCTTCAGTTCGCCGGTGAACGTCAATGCGCCGTCCTTCTTGGTATCGATGCCTTCGAGGCTGACGCTGCCGGCGGAAAAATGGGACTTCACCGCGCCGGTCTTGCCGTCGATGATGACGATCGTGTTGTTTTCCTGCAGCGTCAGGGCAATTTCGTCGAGGCTGTTGAAGGACACGAACTCCGGCTCCGGATCGTCACCGGCAACGTCGGCGAGGCCGGTCAGCGTGACATGCTTGATCGAACCGCAATCGACGACGCCATCCTTCAGCGACAGAAGCACGAGATCGCCGGCCGGCATCTGCGGGATGTCGCCGTCATTGACCTCCTCGTCACGCTCGTTCTCGATGGCGATGGCGGCGATCGTCTTGTCCTTGTTGAGCGCAATCGAGTCCGGCTGGCCGCCGAGATCGCAGGTCGTATCGACGGTCTTCGAGGCCAGATCGACCTGGGCGAGGATACCCGACGGCTTGACGAAACTTTCACGCGTGTTGACCGCGACAAGGGCCTTGCCCGCGGCGATCGTGACCGAGGTGGGCTCACCGTTAAAGGAAACCGCGCCGCCGGCCTTCGGGGCCTTGGGATCGGTGATGTCGACCAGGCCGATCGCCTTGCTCGGGCTGTCGGAATAGACGAGCATGTTGCCGTCTTCGGTCGCGGCAATGATTTCAGCCGATGTCGTGGTCTTCTTGTCGGCGTCGGCCGGCAGGTTGTCGGCAACGGCGAAGGATGCAACGCGGTTGAAGACCGGCTCGGCCAAAACGCTGGTGGCGGTGGACGCGGCGAGCACGGCTGCAAGCGCCGCGGTCAATGACAATGTTTTCATGGGAAACCCCTCCTGATGAACAGAATACGAGGGGGTTTTGACCATGCAATGTAACACCCGCATGACAGGCACGGCATATTAGAAGAGGGCTGCAGCTTGGACATTATCCGTGCCGCCGGAATGGCCAAACGAAAAGAGGCCCGGGACGGACCCGGGCCTCCAATTCAACCTGCTATCGAACCGACGGCGTCTCCGCCCCGGTGCTGCAGATGAAACATGAAACTTAGTTCACGGCGTCCTTCAGACCCTTGCCGGCCGAGAATTTCGGCACGTTGCGGGCCGGAATGTCGACTTCCGCACCGGTGGACGGGTTGCGGCCCTTGGATGCTTCGCGGCGGCTAACCGAGAAATTGCCGAAGCCGACGAGACGAATGTCGCCGCCATTCTTCAGTTCTGCCTGGATGACGTCGAAGAGTGCATCAACTGCAGAAGATGCATCAGTCTTCGAGAGTCCGGCCTTCTCGGCAACTGCGGACACGAGCTCATTCTTGTTCATGTTTCCACCCCTTTCAATACTGGTTCGAAACGACTCAATTTTCAAGCCGGGGGCAGCATACGCAAGACCCTCGCCTTGGCAAACCCAATCGCTCCGAATCCCCCAGAATGCAAGGCTTTGAGGGGCGTTTTACATAAAAAAGACCGGCAAAAATGCCGGTCTTCCACTGTTTCCGTTGCAAATCAGTGCACCCTTCGGGGGACGCACTGATTGGCAGTCAGGTCAAGCGCTTAATGCGCGATCGTCGCCCCAGCGTCGTCGGCATCGACCGAAGTGACCGGAGCCGGGTGCTTGGACGGGTCCCATTCGATCGCCACCGGCACCCGCGTCAAGGCGTGTTTGAGCACTTCACCGATATGCGAGACCGGAATGATCTCCATGTTGTTCTTCACGTTGTCCGGAATATCCGCCAGATCCTTGGCGTTCTCTTCCGGGATCAGCACCTTCTTGATGCCGCCGCGAAGCGCTGCAAGCAGCTTTTCCTTGAGACCGCCGATCGGCAGAACGCGGCCGCGCAGGGTGATCTCGCCGGTCATCGCGACATTCTTGTCGACTTCGATGCCGGTCATGATCGACACGATCGCCGTTGCCATGGCAACGCCGGCCGAGGGCCCATCCTTCGGTGTCGCGCCTTCCGGCACGTGCACGTGGATGTCGCTCTTGTCGAACAGCGGCGGCTCGATGCCGAAGTCGATCGCCCGCGAGCGGACATAGGATGCCGCCGCCGAAATCGATTCCTTCATCACGTCGCGCAGGTTGCCGGTGACCGTCATGCGGCCCTTGCCCGGCATCATCACACCTTCGATGGTCAAAAGCTCGCCACCGACTTCCGTCCAGGCAAGACCGGTGACGACACCGACCTGGTCGGTGCGTTCAGCCTCGCCATGGCGATAGCGCGGAACACCAAGATAGTCGTTGATGTTCTCGGCAGTCACCTCAACCTTATCGGTGCGACCCTTCAGGATTTCCGTGACGGCCTTGCGGGCAACCTTCATCAGTTCGCGCTCAAGACTACGCACACCGGCTTCGCGGGTGTAGGTCTGGATGATCGCCGACAAGGCTCCGTCAGTGATCGAGAACTCCTTCGGCTGAAGCGCATGGTCGGCAATCGCCTTCGGCAACAGGTGCCGCTTGGCGATTTCCAGCTTTTCCTCTTCGGTATAGCCGGCGATCCGGATCACTTCCATGCGGTCCATCAGGGGTGCCGGAATGTTCAGCGTGTTCGCCGTGGTGATGAACATCACGTTCGACAGGTCGTATTCCACTTCGAGATAGTGGTCCATGAAGGTCGAGTTCTGTTCCGGATCCAGCACCTCGAGCAGAGCCGAGGACGGGTCGCCACGGAAATCCTGGCCCATCTTGTCGATCTCGTCGAGCAGGAAGAGCGGGTTGGACTTCTTCGCCTTCTTCATCGACTGGATGACCTTGCCGGGCATCGAGCCGATATAGGTGCGGCGGTGACCGCGGATCTCGGCCTCGTCGCGAACGCCGCCAAGCGCCATGCGGATATATTCGCGGCCGGTCGCCTTGGCGATCGACTTGGCAAGCGACGTCTTGCCGACGCCCGGAGGACCGACGAGGCACAGGATCGGCCCCTTGATCTTCTGCGAACGCGCCTGCACGGCCAGATATTCGATGATCCGTTCCTTGACCTTGTCCAGGCCGAAGTGATCGAGTTCCAGCACCTTTTCGGCATGGTTGAGGTCGGTCTTGACCTTGGATTTCTTGCTCCACGGAATGCCAAGCAGCCAATCCAGATAATTGCGTACGACGGTGGCTTCCGCCGACATCGGGCTCATCTGCCGCAGCTTCTTGACTTCCGCATCGGCCTTTTCACGGGCTTCCTTGGAGAGCTTGGTCTTGGCGATGCGATCTTCCAGTTCGGCCATCTCATCGCGGCCTTCCTCGCCGTCGCCGAGCTCCTTCTGGATCGCCTTCATCTGCTCGTTCAGGTAATATTCGCGCTGGGTCTTCTCCATCTGGCGCTTGACACGCGAGCGGATGCGCTTTTCCACCTGCAGAACCGAGATTTCGCCTTCCATGAAGCCAAGCGCCTTTTCAAGGCGCAGCTTGACGCTGGTCGTCTCAAGCATTTCCTGCTTTTCGACGATCTTGATGGAGAGGTGCGAGGCAACCGTATCGGCGAGCTTCGAATAATCCTCGATCTGGCTGGCGGCGCCGACAACTTCCGGCGAAATCTTCTTGTTGAGCTTCACATAGCTTTCGAACTCGGAAACCACGGAGCGGCTGAGCGCTTCGATCTCGACCGGATCATCTTCCGGTTCGGCCAGCGGATGCGCCATGGCCTCGTAGAATTCCTCGCGGTGCGTATAGCCGTCGATCTCGGCGCGCGCACGACCTTCGACCAGAACCTTGACGGTACCGTCCGGCAGCTTCAGCAGTTGGAGCACGTTGGCGATCGTGCCGATCTGGTAGATCGCGGATGACTCCGGATCATCGTCACTGGCGTTGATCTGGGTCGCAAGCATGATCTGCTTGTCGGTGCCCATGACTTCTTCCAGCGCGCGAATCGATTTTTCACGGCCGACAAAAAGGGGCACGATCATGTGCGGGAAAACCACGATGTCGCGCAGTGGCAGCACCGGATAAGTCGCACTCTCGATTGCCGGAGACGTTTTGCTCGTCATGTCATTTCCTTTCCGTCCCGTTTCCGGGCGCGTTACCCGAAGCGTTCAAGGGCGCTTCCGGTCCTCATTCTTTCCACTGTCAGGTGGAGTGTGTGACGTCTGTTTTCAACCCTTTGCCGACTACCGAACCGGGAGGAAGGCGTAGTCGGATATTAAACGGCATCTGACTGGCGCGGACCTTGCCGCAAAACTCAACACGCACACGTCGTATCAGCGTCAACCGACACAGAATCACCGCATAATCGCGTTCTTGCCCTGGCTTGGCAATCGCGGATTCTACGCATGGCCGACGCGCGGACAATTCGCGCTGCCGAGCAACCGCGGCATGGGAACCATGCGGCAGGCGCATAGTTCCCGCGACCGGCCGAAGGACGGGCGCGCCCCGGACTTGTGTCATACTGGAAGCCTGCGCCACAAAAAAGGCCCGCGCATGGCGGGCCTCGATTGTATCCGGTCACTGCGATCAGGCCGAAACGTTGGCTTTCTCTTCCGAGCGCTCCGAGTAGATGTAGAGCGGACGGGCGGAACCCTTGACCACCTCGTCGGAGATGACCACTTCGCGCACGCCTTCCAGCGTCGGCAGTTCGAACATCGTGTCGAGCAGGATCTTCTCCATGATCGACCGCAGGCCACGGGCGCCGGTCTTGCGGATGATGGCGCGCTTGGCGATTTCGCTCAGCGCATCCTCGTGGAAGGTCAGTTCCACATCTTCCATCTCGAACAGGCGCTGGTACTGCTTGATCAGCGCGTTCTTCGGCTCCGACAGGATCTGGATCAGCGCCGGCTCGTCGAGATCCTCAAGCGTCGCCAGAACGGGCAGACGGCCGATGAATTCCGGAATGAGACCGAACTTGACCAGATCTTCCGGCTCCAGTTCGCGCAGGACTTCGCCGACGCGGCGATCTTCCGGCGACTTGACGGAGGCACCGAAGCCGATCGAGGTCTTTTCGCCGCGGGCCGAGATGATCTTGTCGAGACCGGCGAACGCACCGCCGCAGATGAACAGGATGTTGGTCGTGTCCACCTGCAGGAATTCCTGCTGCGGATGCTTGCGGCCGCCCTGCGGCGGAACCGAAGCGACGGTGCCTTCCATGATCTTCAGAAGCGCCTGCTGTACGCCCTCGCCTGAAACGTCCCTCGTGATCGAGGGATTGTCGGACTTGCGCGAAATCTTGTCGACTTCGTCGATATAGACGATGCCGCGCTGGGCGCGCTCGACATTGTAGTCGGCCGCCTGCAGGAGCTTCAGGATGATGTTCTCGACGTCCTCGCCGACATAGCCGGCTTCGGTCAGCGTCGTGGCATCCGCCATGGTGAAGGGCACATCGATGATGCGCGCCAGCGTCTGCGCCAGATAGGTCTTGCCGCAACCGGTCGGACCGACGAGCATGATGTTGGATTTCGCCAACTCGACGTCGGTCCCCTTGGCGGCATGAGCCAGGCGCTTGTAATGATTGTGGACCGCGACCGACAGGATACGCTTGGCCTGCTGCTGGCCGATGACGTATTCGTCGAGGACCTTGATGATCTCCTGGGGCGTGGGCACGCCATCGCGGGACTTCACCATCGAGGTCTTGTTCTCTTCGCGGATGATGTCCATGCAGAGTTCGACGCATTCATCGCAGATGAACACCGTCGGTCCGGCAATCAGCTTGCGGACCTCGTGCTGGCTCTTTCCGCAGAAGGAGCAGTATAGGGTATTCTTGCTGTCACCGCCGTTGCTACCGCTGACCTTGCTCATATCACTTTTCCTTCCAGCACGCCGAACACCCTCGACAAGGTGAAACGGACTACTCAACCCGCCCCGCGATCCTTTCCAGCGTTATGCGAAAAGATGCAGCGCTTTTGGGAGTACGAACCGGCCTCAAACACCCATGTTTGACGTCCGGCAGCAACGAATCTCCCACCGAATACCGAATGCTAGGACTTCAAACTTCAACATAGCATTAACGGTCGATATTAACGTCTTTGGTCTGCGGATAAAGCCCCATGACGATTACATTTGTGTCACAAATGCACCTATCCGCACACAAAAGCTTGAACCTTACGCGTCAGACGCGCTTTCCATCGCTTCGCGCGAGGTGATCACCTTGTCGACGACACCCCAGCTCAGAGCTTCGTCCGCAGTCATAAAGTGGTCACGATCGAGCGTCTGTTCAACCTCTTCATAAGTCCGGCCGGTGTGCTTGACATAAACTTCGTTCAGGCGGCGCTTCATCTTCAGGATGTCGCGGGCATGACGTTCGATGTCCGAAGCCTGGCCCTGGAAGCCGCCGGAGGGCTGATGCACCATGATGCGGGCGTTCGGCGTGGCGAAGCGCATATCCTTGTGGCCGGCGGCCAGAAGCAGCGAGCCCATGGAAGCGGCCTGACCGATGCAGAGCGTCGACACGGCCGGCTTGATGAACTGCATCGTATCGTAGATCGCCATGCCGGCAGTGACGACGCCACCCGGCGAATTGATGTAGAGAGCGATTTCCTTCTTGGGGTTTTCAGCTTCGAGGAAAAGCAACTGGGCGCAGATCAGCGTCGCCATGTGGTCTTCCACGGGCCCCGTCAAGAAGATGATGCGCTCCTTCAGGAGACGCGAAAAGATATCGTAGGAGCGCTCGCCGCGATTGGTCTGTTCAACGACCATCGGCACCAGAGCCATAGCGGTATCAACGGGATTTCTCATGTCAAACCTTTGTCTTGCTGGCATGCAAACCCTGTTGCACACCGGGAATCATCGGGAATATCTCTTGTCCATACATAGAGTGTGCCAGTACCCCACTTCAAGTCGCGAACTCTGCATAACGTTAATACGACGTCCGGTGCGATTCAGTTGTCTTCCGGGCCAGATGTAGCGGTGACCTGTTAACGGGTTCTATCGGAGTTTTCTTGCGTGGAGCGCACGTGCGCGTCTGCCCACAGGCATTCGGGCGCGGACGGTGAAAAATCGGTAAATCCGTTCAGAGCTGGGACTCGATCGGCAGGATGCTGATGATGCCGGCGAGCAACCGGCGCAGGAAACCGGCCTCCGGCTCGTGTTTCAGAACACGCGGCCTGCTGTCGTCGTGGTCATGCCAGCGCAACCGATTCCCGTCGAGAGAGAGCCGGAAGCTGTTCACCGGTCTCGTTTCCTCTTCGAAGATCGCGTCCACTTCCGCAACCAGCGCCGGATGTGTAAACAGCACGCCCATTTCCGTGTTCAGCGATGCCGAACGCGGGTCGAAATTCATCGACCCGACGAAACCGGACGTCCCATCCACCGTGAAGGCCTTGGTGTGCAGGCTGGCACCCCGCGAGCCGAACAACGACATGCGCTGCGGATCGCCCGTGTCATGCACGGCCTTGAGCTCGAACAGCGCCGTACCGCCCCTCAACAATGCCTTGCGGTAGTTGGCATAAGCGCCATGGACAGCGGCAACATCCGTCGCGGCAAGCGAATTGGTCAGCACCGCGACCTTCACCCGACGCTCCACCAGCTTGCCGATTTCTGTCGTGCCGATCGTGCCGGGGATGAAATAAGGCGAGATGACGCGGACATCGCGATCGGCGGAGGTCAAGACCGGCATGAGTTCCCGCATGATCGAATGGCTGCGTTTCTGCAGGAACGCCTTTTCCGGCGGATCGGCAACCAGCCGTGCATCGCCGGTCCAGTGAGGCGTGACGCCGGCCGGCAGGAGCCCACCCGCGTTCATGACCTTCTCGACATGGGCAAGATAAAACCGCCCGCCCTTCGTCGCGGCGATCTTCTCCAGCTTGGTGCGGAAGTTCGGCAGATAATGTTTGCGCGGTGTCCGCAGCGAGCCGATCGGCACGACCACCGGGCTGTTCCAGTAACGATCGAACACGGCCGCAGCATCGTCGGCGACCGGACCCAGCATCCAGACATCGAGATCCCTGAAATTCGACTGCTCGTCGGCATCGAAATAAGCGTCTCCGATATTGCGTCCGCCGGCAATCACCAGACGGCCGTCCGCGATCCACTGCTTGTTGTGCATGCGCCGCGTGGCACGAAGCGGCCGCAGCATCATTTCGAGGCCGCGCTTGAAACGGTCGGTGCGCGCCCGGCTGGGATTGAACAGGCGCACCTCGATATGCTCATGCGCATCAAGCGACAGGCACATGCGATCATGCAGGCCGGCATTGATGTCATCGAGCAGCAGGCGCACCTGCACGCCGCGATCGGCGGCAGCCAGAACCTCCCGCGCCAGCATGCGTCCCGTCAGATCGTTCTTCCAGTAGTAATATTGCAGATCGAGACTCCGCCCCGCTTTTCGAGCGGAAGCGGCGCGAACAGCGAAAGCGTCCGCGTTGTCCGCAAGCAGCGTGATCGCGTTCTGGCCCGGATGATCGTAAAGCAGCGGGCCTGCAAGCCGGTCGATCTCCGTCTGGTCCGGCACCGGCTGGACGGCGCTGGACCAAGGACCATGAACCCGGCGACCGAAGCGGCCATAGACATAGACGACAGCAAGCGCGACCAGGCCGGACGCAAAAACATACAGGGCAATGAGGGAAGCGCGCATGAAACGTCGACCCGTCTGTCAGGTTTGGGCAGCGGAAACCGCTCCGGCCGCCTTGTCTTCAAGTCCCGCCAGCGCCGCCTTCAGATCGACGAACGCCTTGATCGGCAGGTGATCGGAAGCAACGCGCGACAAGGGCGTGTTATGAACCTCAACGGCGGTGACGAGATTGTGCGGGCTGCCCATCACCCGATCGAGGGCGAGCAGCGGAAAGCGTGACGGGAAGCTCGGCACCGCCGTTGCGGCATGATCGAAGACCGGGCTCAGGAAGCTGAGGGCCGAGCGGCGGCCCATCCGCCATTCGTTGAGATCGCCGATCAACAGCGTCGGCCGCTTTTCCGCACCCTGGATTGCGGCCAGGATCGCCGCCGCCTGCTGCGCCCGGGAATGACGCAAAAGCCCGAAATGTGCTGCAACAATGCGCAGCGGCCCCGTCTTGAGATCGAGATCGACCACCAGCGCGCCACGAGGCTCGACCCCCGGCAGCTTCAACTGATGGACCTTGGCCACGGCGCCCTCGCGCAACAGCAGCATATTGCCGTGCCAGCCATGCCCCTTGGGCGAAAATGCCGCGACCGGCACCGCGATGAGATGACACTCGCGATGCAGCCGTTCGAGATCCAGCAGCCCCGCCCGCTCGCCAAACCGCTGGTCTGCCTCCTGCAGGGCAATGATATCGGCGTCGATTTCGGTGATCACCTCGGTGATGCGGCCGGGATCGAAACGCTTGTCGGTGCCGATGCATTTGTGGATGTTGTAGGAAGCGATGACGGTGTCGCCGCGTTCGCCGGCCGCATTCCTGCCTGCGAGCGAAACACGCTTTCCACGGAGAGCGGCAAGAATGCCGGCTGACAGGCTGGTATGCGATGAAGCCATAGTCTCTCTCTGGTCGGTGCCTTTCATCGTTCATGAAATAGACATGTCGCATCGCAAGGCAAGGCGGCATGTGAGATTGTCGCGCGGAAAACGCCGTTTTCACCTGGCGATATTTTGCCGGTATCAGACAAGCGTCTTGTCGGACCTGCCGTTACCATTCTAGATCAGGAAAGTACCCGAATTTTCTTCAGCGAGAATGCCGTCCATGCCCTCCACCTCTGCCCTCTCCCTCGATCCCGCAACGCGCCGTGCCTCCATCGACATCCGCAATCCGGCCTTCTACCGGGATCCGCTTGCGACCTATGCGGCGCTGCATGCGGAGAGCCCGGCCTTCTTCTGGGAAGAACAGCAGAAATGGTTCTTCGCGGGCTACGACCAGGTGAACGGCCTCTTGCGCGACCGCCGTTTCGGCCGGCAGATCCTGCATGTCGCGAGCCGTGAGGAACTCGGCCTGCCAGAGCCGAAGGCGCATCTTCAGGACTTCGACCGGCTCGAGGCCTATTCGCTGCTGGAACTGGAGCCGCCGGCCCATACGCGGCTGCGCACGCTGGTCAACCGGGCCTTCGTCTCGCGCCAGATCGAACAACTGAAACCGGAAATCGCAGCCCTTGCCCATTCCCTCATCGACGGCTTTGAAAAGGATGGCGAAGTCGAACTGCTGAAAGCCTATGCCGAAATCATCCCGGTCACCGTCATCGCCCGCATGCTTGGCGTATCGGTGGATATGGGACCGAAACTGCTCGACTGGTCGCATCGCATGGTGCGGATGTACATGTTCAACCCGTCGCTCGAGACCGAACTCGACGCCAACAAGGCCTCCGCCGAATTCGCCGACTACCTGAAAAGCATCATCGACTGGAAGCGGGACAACCCATCCGATGACCTGCTGACCCACATGATCGCGACGGAAAAAGACGGCGAGCGGCTATCGGACGACGAACTGATCTCGACCGCCGTACTCCTGCTCAATGCCGGCCATGAGGCGACGGTGCACCAGCTCGGCAATGCCGTGCATGCCCTGCTCAAAACCGGCACGTCCATCGAGACAGCCTTCGCCAGCGACCTGGCGACCGAGCGGACGATCGAGGAATGCATGCGCTACGCGGCGCCTCTGCATGTCTTCCAGCGCTATGCGCTCTCCGATCTGGAACTGGAAGACGGCATCGCGCTGAAGAAAGGTGACAAGATCGGCCTGATTCTCGGCGCCGCCAATGTCGATCCGCAGAAATTCTCCGATCCGCTCACCTTCCGGCCGGACCGCAACGAAGGCGCCCATGTCTCATTCGGCGCCGGTCTGCATTTCTGCATCGGCGCGCCGCTGGCGCGGCTGGAGCTGAAACTCTCCCTGCCGATCCTCTTCGAACGCCTGCCCGGCCTGCGCTTCAGGAATGAACCGCAGATCAAGGACAGCTATCACTTCCATGGTCTGGACCAGTTGGAACTCGCGTGGTGAGGCAATCTCGCGGTTAAAGCGGTATGGAAGGCGACGAATTCCCTCGTTCGCCTTCGCCTGCATCACAGCCGGATCACATAGTCCTTGCGGGTCGTTTCAATCACTTCCCAGGTTCCCTTGAAGCCGGGTCTCAGGATCATGCTGTCGCCGGCTTTCAGATGGGTTTCCGCGCCGCCCTCTTCCGTGACGATGGAAACGCCGGAGAGGATGTGGAAATATTCCCACTCCTCATAGGCGATGTGCCATTTGCCCGGCGTCGCCTCCCAGATGCCGGCATAGATGCCACCGGCGGCTTCCTCGAAATTCCAGCTTCGAAAATGCGGATTGCCGGAGATCAGCCGGTCTTCCGGCGGTGCGGCAAGTTCCGGCTCGACGGAGGACGGATCGAAGGTCAGGGCATGTTTCATGGGGCCTCCGCGAGGATGAGATGGCCGGCTGACCGGCCATCGGATGCATGTCAGGCCTTGGCGAGCGACTGCTCGAGATCGGCGATGATGTCACTGACATCCTCGAGGCCGACCGACAGGCGAACGACTTCCGGGCCGGCACCGGCCGCCGTCTGCTGCTCGGAGCTCAACTGACGGTGGGTGGTGGACGCCGGGTGAATGACCAGCGAGCGCGTGTCGCCGATATTGGCGAGATGCGAGAACATTTCCAGGCCTTCGACGAAACGCTTGCCGGCCTCGTAGCCGTCCTTCAGCCCGAAGGTGAAGACGGCGCCGGCGCCCTTCTGCGAGTAACGTTGCTGGAGGTTGTGGTTGGCATTGTCCGGCAGGCCGGCATAATTGACCCAGGCGACCTTGTCATGGGTGCTGAGCCAGGTGGCGACGGCAAGCGCGTTGTCGCAATGGCGTTGCATGCGCAGGGGCAGGGTTTCGATGCCGGTCAGGAGAAGGAATGCGTTGAACGGCGAAATCGCCGGCCCGAAATCGCGCAGGCCGATCACCCGGCAGGCAATGGCAAAAGCAAAATTGCCGAAGGTCGCGTGCAGCACCATGCCGGCATATTCCGGGCGTGGCTCCGACAGGACCGGATATTTGCCGGACTTCGACCAGTCGAACGTGCCGCCATCGACGATCACGCCGCCCATGGAATTGCCGTGTCCGCCCATGAACTTGGTCAGCGAATGGACGACGATATCGGCACCGTGCTCGATCGGCCGGACGAGATAAGGCGTCGCCATGGTGTTATCGACGATCAGCGGCAGGCCGTGTTTCTTCGCCACTTCCGAGATCGCGGCAAGATCGACGAAAGTCCCGCCGGGATTGGCGAGGCTTTCGACAAAGATCGCCTTGGTGCGGCTGTCGATCTGGCTTTCGAAGGAGGCGATGTCGGCCGTATCGACCCAGCGGACCTGCCAGTCGAAGGACTTGAAAGCGTTGCCGAACTGGTTGACGGAGCCGCCATAGAGCTGACGCGCCGCCAGGAAATTATCGCCGGGGCTCATGAGCGCGTGGAACACCAGCAGTTGCGCCGCATGGCCCGACGCGACGGCGAGCGCCGCCGTCCCGCCCTCGAGTGCCGCGACCCGCTCTTCGAGCACCGCCTGAGTCGGGTTCATGATTCGTGTGTAGATATTGCCGAAGGCCTGCAGGCCGAAGAGCGAGGCGGCATGATCGGCATCGTTGAAGACGAAACTCGTCGTCTGATAGATCGGCGTTGCGCGGGCACCCGTCGTCGGATCGGGCTGGGCGCCTGCGTGGATCGCAAGGGTGTTGAAACCTGGATTGTTCTTCATCGGCATATCCTCCCGTGGCCAAGACTGGCGCACTATTTCAGAGGGGACACCCAGCGGTCAAAGACTGTTTTGCCAATTTGCACGGGAAGCGTCCGGATGCCGCACGCATCACTGCCTAATTCCTTAAATCGGAATCGATTTAAGGAATTAGGCACCATATTTAAAGTGTTACAGCGACCTTTGCACCTCAGCCGACCAGGCGCGGATATTCGATTGCCGGGCAGCGGTCCATGACCACATGGATGCCGCTCGCCTCCGCCTTTTCCGCCGCCTTGTCGTCGCGAACCGACAATTGCCCCCAGATTGCCTTGGGGAGCACCTTGAGGGCGAGGACTTCATCGACGAGCGCCGGCAGCGCGGCAGCCGCGCGGAAAACATCGACCATATCGATCGCTTCGGGAATATCGGCCAGCGTCGCATAGACCCTCTGGCCCTGGATTTCCTTGCCGGCCTGGCCGGGATTGACGGGAAAAACCGTGTAGCCCTTGCGCAGCAGGAAGGCCATCACCCGGTGGCTCGGCCGCTCCGCGTTCGGCGACGCCCCGACAAGGGCGATGGTCTTGGTCGATCGCAGGATGTCAGCGATGTAATAGTCGGGATACACGTCATGGTTCATTTTCGAGATCCGCGTTCTGCACTGGTCGCGTGTGATAATTGGGACAGCCATCGTTGCTGTCAACCGATCTCCGGCCGGTCGGTTTCACAATCCTTAGGCAAGACCACTTTTTTGGTAAATCGCTGTCGGACGTCGCCAAATCTGGCATTTTCGGCGATAGCGGATTGCTTTTCACGCTGTCGAGGGTCAGAAAACACAATCAACCATCCTTGCCACACCCGCCCGCCCCCGAAGGTTCATCTTGCCCCTAGACGTCATCGCTCTCGTCCTGTTCGGAGCGTTCCTGCATGCGACCTGGAACGCGCTGGTGAAGGCCGGGTCGGAGAAATCGCTCGATGCGGCGATGATCGCGCTCGGTGCCGCTGTCGTCGCCCTGCCCCTCCTGCCCTTCATGCCGCTGCCGCATCCGGATGCCTGGCCGTTCATCCTGCTGTCGGCGCTGTTTCAATTCGCCTATTTCCAGCTGGTGGCCGCCGCCTATCGCGCCGGCGATATCGGACTCGTCTATCCGTTGATGCGCGGTGTCGCGCCCCTTCTCGTTGCGGCGACGAGCGGCGCCATCATCGGCGAGAACCTGACCCAAGGCGCGATCGCCGGTGTGCTGACGATCTCGACCGGCGTGCTGACGCTCGCATTCGAGGCGCGCAACGGCGGCAAGCGCGCCATTCTGCTGGCGCTCGCCAATGCCGTGGTGATCGCCAGCTATACCTATGTCGATGGCATCGGCGCCAGAGTTGCACTCAATCCGATTTCCTACACGCTCTGGATGGCACTTCTGCCGCCGGTCCTGCTGTTTTCCTGGGCCTTTGCCAAGCGCGGATTTGCACCAGTCCTGTTTCATGTCCGGCATCAATGGTGGCGCGGCCTGATTGGCGGCGGCGGCTCGATCGGCGCCTACGGGCTGGCGCTATGGGCAATGACCAAGGCGCCGGTGGCAACCGTCGCGGCTTTGCGCGAAACATCAATCCTGTTTGCCATCGTGATTTCGATCGTCTTCCTCAAGGAACGCGTCAGCGTCTTCCGCATTGCGGCCGCTTGCCTGATCGCGCTTGGCGCATTGATGCTGAAGCTGGCTTGAGAAAGCAGGCGAAATGATCCATCTACAAGACTACGTACAGAGGATCTGCCCCTCCGTCTGAACACGCTGATCGAAGAGTGTCTACGCACGCCTTTCTCGGGACTGGGCAAACCAGAGCTGCTGCGCGGCGAATTGCGTGGTTTCTGGTCCCGGCGGATAACGGATGGAGATCGCCGGGTTTACCGTGTCTGCGGCACAGCCGAGACGCAGACCTTAGAAATCATCGCCTGACTTCCACTCAGGCGTCCGCTTGCTTAGCACGGCGCCAATCCCCTCCTCCGCATCTGATTTCAGCATGTTTTCAACCATCACCCCCGTGGCGAAATCGTAGGCCTCAGTGATGCCCATTGATGCCTGCCGGTAAAAAGCCTGCTTGCCGATCTTGAGTGCCTGCGGTGATTTCGAGGCGATGACGGCGGCGTATTTGTTGACCACCTGCTGCAGATACTGCTTTGGCACGATGCGGTTGACGAGCCCGAAATCCTTGGCGGTGGAGGCATCGATGGTCTCGCCGGTCAACAGCATTTCCATCGCCTGTTTGGGATGGGCGGCGCGCGACACCGCGACCATCGGTGTCGAGCAGAACAGGCCGATATTGACGCCCGGCGTGCAGAAGGTCGAGCTATCCGTGCAGATGGCGAGGTCACAGCTTGCAACCAGTTGGCAGCCTGCCGCCGTCGCCAGACCGTCGATTTCGGCGAGAACGGGCTGCGGCAGATGGTTGATCTTCAGCATGAGATCGGCGCACAGCCGGATGGTTTTTTCGAAAAAGGCCCTGCCATTGTCTTCATCGGCGCGATGCTGGGTCAGTTCCTTGAGGTCATGCCCGGCGGAGAACAGCGCGCCGGATGCAGCGAGGACGACGACGCGGATCTCCTCGGATCGGGCAACCGCATCCAGCTCTGCCATCAGCGTCTCCATCAACGCGACGGACAGCGTGTTGGCCGGAGGATTGTTGAGCGTCAGGCGCAGCACGCTTCCGGAAATCTCGCGCAAGACGAGGCCACGGGGCTCTTCCTTATGCAGGGGAACGATGTCCGCCATGTTTTTCTCCTCTACCGTATGTCTTCGCGGTGGAATCCGGATCCGTGTTTGGTACGCTGCCGCAACCACCGTTTCAAGCACCGGCGGAGGACGCTAGACTTTCTTCCAGCTTGCCTCGACGGTCTGATGGCATTCTAAACAGACAGCCATGCGGGAGAAAACAATGACTCTGGAACCGATCCTGACCGTCGCCGACCTCAACCGGTTCCTGGATACGGATTTTTCCGAGGTTCATACCGACGGCAAGGTTTTCGAGGTGATCGCCACAGGACCCGGCTTTGCGACCATGCGGTTCGATCCAAACGAGAAACACCTGCGTCCGGGCGGCACTGTCTCCGGACCGGCACTGTTCGCGCTCGCCGATGTCACCGCCTATATCGCGCTTCTTGCCCATATCGGTCCGGTGGCGCTTGCCGTCACCACCAATCTCAACATCAACTTCCTCAGGAAACCCCGGCTCGGCGCGCTCGAATGCACCTGCAGAATTCTCAAGCTGGGCAAGCGACTGGCGGTCCTCGATGCCGCGATTATCGAGCAGGGCGGAGAGGAAATCGTCGCGCACGCCACCGCGACCTACTCGATTCCGCCAGGATAATTTGTGGTAGTATAATACCTCAATATCAAATCATTGTTTTTACTTAATAATTTTTACGAACCCACAAAACAGCGATCTTGACCGCATTTCATCGCTTGCGTATAAGCCGCAGCAGATCGCGGTCCCTTGGGGCCGCCTTCATTTTTGGCCGATTGATACCTGCCAAATTCAAGCAACAAGAAACGCCCGGCGGCAACGCATCGGGTTCAAACGAAAGAGTTTCAATATGTCAACCTTCGTTCAGAAGCCTGCAGAGGTGGAGAAGAAGTGGATCCTCATCGACGCCGAAGGCCTCGTTGTCGGTCGCGTCGCTTCCATCATCGCCAACATCCTGCGCGGCAAGCACAAGGCAACCTATACACCTCACGTTGATGATGGCGATAACGTCATCGTTATCAACGCGGAAAAGGCTGTCCTGACCGGCAAGAAATACACCGACAAGAAGTACTACTGGCACACCGGTTACCCGGGTGGCATCAAGGAACGCACCGCGCGTCAGATCATCGAAGGCCGCTTCCCGGAGCGCGTTCTCGAGAAGGCTGTCGAGCGCATGGTTCCGCGTGGTCCGCTGGGCCGTCGCCAGATGAAGAACCTGCGCGTATACGCCGGCACCAACCATCCGCATGAAGCACAGCAGCCGACCGTCCTCGACGTCGCCAAGCTGAACAGCAAGAACGTAAGGAGCGCCTAATCGTGGCTGATCTCTCTTCTCTGAAAGACCTTGGCACGGCCACGGAAGCTCAGGCTCCGGCACGCGTCAAGAAGGTCGATGCCCAGGGCCGCTCCTACGCGACCGGCAAGCGCAAGAACGCCGTCGCCCGCGTCTGGGTCAAGCCGGGCTCCGGCAAGATCACCGTCAACGGCAAGGAATTTGCGGCCTATTTCGCCCGTCCGGTCCTGCAGATGATCCTGCGCCAGCCGATCGTCGCTGCTGCCCGTGATGGCCAGTTCGACATCGACGCAACGGTTGCCGGCGGCGGTCTCTCCGGCCAGGCCGGTGCTGTTCGTCACGGCATCTCCAAGGCCCTCACCTACTTCGAACCGGGCCTGCGCTCGGTCCTGAAGAAGGGCGGCTTCCTGACCCGCGACTCGCGCGTCGTCGAGCGCAAGAAGTACGGCAAGGCCAAGGCCCGCCGTTCGTTCCAGTTCTCGAAGCGTTAATCGTTTCAGGCTCTATGCATTCGGAGAAGGCGGGCTTTGTCCCGCCTTTTTCTTTGGGTGCCTCAAAGAGGCAATTCCGTTGAGAATTTGAGTTCGCGAAGCACGAAGCTCGACACCACCGTGCGCACATGCGGATTGCGCATCAGATAGCGGGTCATGAACGCCTCGTAGCTTTCGACATCGCTTGCCCTGATCTTCAGCATGTAATCGAAGGCGCCCGACAGGGCGTAGCATTCCATGATCTCCGGACGCTCCAGCACCACAGAGGCAAACGAGGCAACGGCCTCTTCGTGGTGATCCTCCAGCGTCACATGGGCGATGACGCACAGCTTCAGATCGAGTTTGCCGGGGTCGAGCAGCGTCACGCGTTTGCGGATCACGCCATCGGTTTCCAACTCCTGGATCTTCCGCCAGGCCGAGCTTTGCGACATGCCGGCTTTTTCCGCCAGTTCAGCCAGCGACAGGCTTCCATCGGCCTGAACCAGTTGCAAAAGCTTGCGGTGAAAATTCCCGGTTTCTTTCATGTTTTGCACCATCTCCGGAAAATCCCACCAAGACTATCGTGTCTGGCAGGATAAAAGGAAGAAAAATCCGCTGTTCCGGGAGCATAATTGCCGAATACGTGCAGTCCCTGCGGAGTAAAGGCATGACCAAGGAAAGCAGCTACGTCGCAAAACTACCAGGCCCGGACGGGATTTATCCCTACACCTCCGAAGAGGATGCAATCTGGGGCGAACTCTACCGGCGTCAGACGGCCCTGCTCGCCACCATGGCCTGCCGTGAATATCTGGATGGCGTGAACACCCTTGGCCTCACCGCCGACAAGGTGCCGCAACTTGTCGATATCGATCGCCGCCTGCACGAGACAACCGGCTTCGGCGTCGAGGGTGTGCCCGCACTCATCCCGCCCTCGCGCTTCTACGAACTGCTGAGCCAGGGAAAATTTCCGCTCGCGACCTTCCTGCGTCGGCGTGAGCATATCGACTATATCGAGGAGCCGGACCTGTTCCATGAGGTGTTCGGCCATTGCCCGCTGCTTACCAACCAGTCTTACGCCAATTTCGTCCGTCATTTCGGTGAAACCGCCGCCCGTCTCGGCAAGGGCTATTCCTGGCACCTCTTCCGCATTTTCTGGTTCACGGTGGAATTCGGCCTGATCAACACGCCTGAGGGCCGGCGCTGCTTCGGTGCGGGCATCGTATCGTCGCCGAGCGAGGCAAAGGCTGCGATGGACGGCAAGAGTTGCGAATTCCGGCCCTTCGACCTGCTCAGCGTGCTCAGAACACCCTATCGCATCGATATCGTCCAGCCGATCTATTATGTCATCGACAGCTTTGCAGACCTTGAGGCGATCGTCGAACAGGACATCGAAGGCATGATCATCAAGGCGAAGACGCTCGGAGACTTTGCCCCGGCATTCGAAGCCAAGGCGTCCTGAAACTGATTATCGCCGAGGCTTTCAACAGAGGTCTTGCCTTCCGTCAAGCGATTGTCCAACGTCTGGTCATCCAACAGACGGGACAAGTCATGGCCAACAAGACGATCGACCACGCGATCACCGCAACCTCGCTGAAGAGTGCGGCGACGGACCCGACCCATGCGGGTATTCTCTCCTTCATGCGGCGGAAATATACCAAGAATCTCAAAGGCGCCGACGCCGTCGTCTGGGGCATCCCCTTCGATGCCGCGACATCCAACCGTCCCGGCGCGCGCTTCGGACCGCAGGCGATCCGCCGCGCATCCGCGATTTTCGACAACGATCCGCAATATCCCTTCGACCGCGACCTGTTCGCCCATATGGCGACGATCGATTACGGCGATTGCCTGCTCGACTACGGCAATCACGGCAAGACGCCGGCGACGATAGAGCGGGAAGCGGCAAAAATCCTGAAAAGCGGCGCCTTCCTTTTCACCCTCGGCGGCGATCATTTCGTCACCCTGCCCTTGCTTCGTGCCCATGCGGCAATCCACGGCCAGCTGGCGCTGGTCCAGTTCGATGCCCACCAGGACACCTGGGCGGATGAAAAAGGCCGTATCGACCATGGCTCCTTCGTCGGACGCGCTGCCCGGGAGGGACTGATCAATACCGCCGGCTCGATCCAGGTCGGTATCCGCACCCATGCGCCGGAGGATTGCGGCATTCGTATCCTATACGGCTATGACGTCGAGGAGATGAGCGCCGCCGAAATCGCCGATGTCATTCTTCATCACGTCGGCGATCGACCTGCCTATGTCACCTTCGACATCGATTGCCTGGATCCGGCCTATGCTCCGGGCACCGGTACCCCGGTGGCAGGCGGACCGTCGAGCGCCAAGATCCTCTCCGTCCTGCGCAAGCTTGGCGCCCTTCGGATCAAGGGAGCGGATGTCGTCGAGGTCGCTCCCGCCTACGACCATGCCGACATCACCGCCATCGCCGGGGCGACGGTGGCGATGTACATGCTGGGGCTACACGCGGAAGAATTGGCCGAACGGGAACCGGCGGGTGGTCAATAGAGCCTGAGCAGGCCGGCATCGGAGCGCTGCTTCAGATGCGCATCGACCTTATCTCGGTCGCGGCATTCATGGTAGCGGCCGCCGCAGGCGTCACGAAGCTCCGCCAGCGAACGGAACATCGGCGAGGTCGGCAATCCAGCCGCCTCGACCAGACTGGCGGACAGGAAGCCCACATCCATCGGCAGGGAAAGCGGCTTCATGTCGAGCGTCCTGCCGTAGCCGTGAACCGAGAAATAGGTGCGGTAAGCCAGGGAATGCAGGTCCGCGAAGATATTCAAGCCGTTTTCACCCTGCGGCAGATAGGGCTTCGTTGCCGTCGCCTGGTGGTCACCATATTCGAGGACGACGGAGCCCGATCCTCCCGGCACTGCCTCGCGTTCCTTCAGGAAAGCCTGAAAGTCCCGCTTCGAGACGGCGATCCGGCGCAGATATTCGTTCGCCTCCGCGTCGGCTGCGTATCGCGGCTCCGGCGGCAATTCCGATTCACCTACCAGGGAACGGTCGTAAGGGCCATGCGGGAACATCGTCTGAAGCGCCAGGAACAGCGGACGGCTGTCGGTTCGACGGTGCTCCCGGATCAGCTTTTCCGCCACATCGAAATAGAACTGGTCTCGGACGAAGTGATCCTTCGGAGCCATGGCCTGATAATCGACAACGTCCTGGAAGCCGAGCGACTTCAGGAAAGCTCCCTCGTTCACGAAGGAAAAGTCCATCGGCATGATGGCAACCGTTCGATAGCCGCAACGCGCCAGAAGTTCCGGGAAGCTTGCGCGCACGCGGCTTTCCATCATCTGCGTGACATAGGGGCTCTGCCAGCCGAAATCGGAGCCCGAAAGCCCGGTCATGACGGAGAAATTCGTCACCCAGGTTCCGCCGCCGAAGGTCTCGACATACATCGGATGAACCTTGCCATCGTCGGATTGAAACACCTTGGCCGTGGCATCGGGAATTGCGACCTGCGGAAAGTTCGCCGGATCGGTGTGGCTCTCGGAAAGCACGAAGAACACGTCCGGGCGCGCCGTCATGTCGCCACAGGTGACATCATTCGTCATCCGGCCCTTGGCAGGGGCCGCTTCGACCACGTCCACGAGGGTTATCTGACCGAAAGGCAGATGCAGGTCGCCGAGCGACACGAAGAACGAAGATGCGTTGTAGCCAGAAATGTAGTGAATATAACTCGGCTCGCCGGGCCTGTGGGGATAGGCCATGACTGCGGCGCCCACGGCAACGCCCGTCAGGCCGGTCTTCAGCCACCATGGCGACCGGATCACGCGATCGCCCTTGAACAACATGACGAAGAACACACTGACGGCCGCGAGTGCTGCCAGGCCCGCGACCAGCAGGTGAAAATAGGACCCTGCCAGAAACTGCAGCGCCGACGCATCGAGCCCGGTAAAGGCGAGGTCGAACACATGCAGCGAAAAGCCCTTCAACTGAAACTTGGCTTCCGACATGGCGCCGATCAAGACGACAGTCGTGACAGCCACATAGGCAGAAAAGACCAGCCGGCGTGACAGAAGAAACAGCACTGAGGTTAAAGCCGCCATGATCGTGACGAGGAACGGCACGAAGGCCCAACGCGTATCGAAATGATGCAGGGCAAGGAGCGCACCGACGAAAATCGGAGCCGCGATGACTGGATGTGCCAGCCAGGCCACCCACCGTCCAAAAATCCTTTTCATCCCGCCACTCCCGATCGTGAAACTTTCATGACAAAATCTCACCTGCTCCCCTCGAAAACAAGGCAGCGAGCCGGAAACCTTAAAGTGCCGTTAACGCGCATGGTTAAGAAGCGGTGACGCTGCGCGGTAGCCGACCCACGGTCATTGCGATGACCGCAGCCAAAGTATATATGCTCTGGGCATTCGCCCTCGCCTCCGCGTGGGCCGGCGAAATGCAGTTGAGACATTGAATCAGGGCGATCCGAAACTGAGTCGGGAAATTTGCCCAAGCCTTTGAAAAAGCGGGATTACCCATGAAACCGAAGATCTTCATCGATGGCGAGCACGGCACGACGGGGCTGCAGATCCGCACCCGCATGGCTGGGCGCTCGGATGTGGAACTTCTGTCCATTCCGGAAGCGGAACGCCGCAACGCCGCCATCCGCGAGGATCTGCTCAACAGCGCCGATATCGCCATCCTCTGCCTGCCGGACGATGCCTCGAAACAGGCGGTCGGCATGCTCGAAGGCAACAACAAGGTGCGTATCATCGACACCTCGACGGCCTATCGCATCGCGCCCGACTGGGCCTACGGTTTCGCCGAAATGGACACGGCGCAGGCCGCCAAGATTCGCGACGCACGGCTCGTGGCCAATCCCGGTTGCTATCCGACGGGCGCCATCGGCCTCATTCGTCCGCTCCGCCAGGCGGACATCTTGCCGGAAAACCATCCGGTAACGGTCAATGCGGTCTCCGGCTATACCGGCGGCGGCAAGCAGATGATCGCGCAGATGGAAGACCCGCAGAACCCCGATGCGATCACCTCCCCGCATTTCCTCTACGGCTTGACGCTGAAACACAAGCATGTGCCGGAAATGCAGATCCATGGCCTGCTTGATCGCGCGCCGATCTTCTCGCCGTCGGTCGGCCGTTTCCCGCAGGGCATGATCGTCCAGGTGCCGCTGTTCCTCGATCAGTTGAATGACGGCGCGACGCTGGAAAGCATCCATGCCGCGCTGGCCAGCCACTACGCCGGACAGTCGATCGTGACCGTGGTACCGCTCGAAGAGAGCGTCAAGGCCCCGCGCATCGATGCCGTCGAACTCGCCGGCCGGGACACGATGAAGCTGTTCGTCTTCGGCTCGCACAGTGGCGAGCAGGTCAATCTGGTTGCCCTGCTCGACAATCTCGGCAAGGGCGCCTCCGGCGCCGCGGTCCAGAACATGGATCTGATGTTGTCGGCGTGAATGCCTATCGTGACAAATGGTAGGCATCGGCCATTTGGGGCCTGTCAAAAGTGTCGCAGGGGCACTCCGCCTGCCCGAAATGTCTGCGCCTGATGCACATCGACACCGAACGCTTTCGCAGAAGAAGTCAGCCTATGTTTCGATCGCCAGCGGACGTGGGTATTCCCCGATGAAGCCGCGCCAATGGGCGATGGCGAAGCCGAGCACGACCAGCGCGCCGCCCTGATGGGCCACGCCCCAGCCGACCGGGACCTGCAAAATCAGGGTGGTGATGCCGATCAGGGCCTGGAGCGTCACGAGCGCGAACAGGAGGACCGAGCGACGCGCGTGGGTCGTGTCCGATGCTTTGCGCAGCGAGGCGATCATGTGCATCAGGGCGAAAGCCCAGAGCACATAGGCGCCGATCCGATGGATGAACTGCACGGTCTTCGGGTTTTCAAACAGGTTGACCCAGAAAGGTTGCTGGACGAACAGATCTCCCGGCACCAGCGATCCGTCCATCCGCGGCCAGGTATTGTAGCTCAGGCCCGCATCGAGGCCGGCGACCAGCGCGCCGAGGTAGATCTGGAACAGCGCCATGCAGGCGATGATCGCAGCCATTTTCCGCGAGCGCGCGGTCGGCGCCGCATCATCCGCATGTGGCGCAAGGCCGCGTCCGATCCAGATGCAGGACATGAAGATGAGACAGGCGATGACGAGATGGGTCGCCAGCCGATACTGGCTGACCTCGGTGCGCTCGGACAGGCCCGACGACACCATCCACCAGCCGATGAAACCCTGGAAACCGCCCAGCGCCAGGATACCGATCAGCGGCAGTTTCAGGCGCGGTTCGATCTGGCCCCTGATCCAGAACCAGGCAAGCGGCAGCGCGAAGATGATCCCGATCGAACGGGCCAGCAGCCGATGCGCCCATTCCCACCAGAAGATCGCCTTGAAGCCTTCGACGGTCATGCCCTGGTTGATCTGCTCATATTGCGGAATCTGCTTGTAAAGCTCGAACTCTTCCTGCCATTCGGCATCGTTGAGCGGCGGGATGACGCCGTGGACGGGCTTCCACTGGGTGATCGACAGCCCGGATTCGGTGAGCCGCGTCGCGCCGCCCACCAGCACGAGCGCAAACAGGGCCAGCACGACGATGCCGAGCCAGATCCGGATATGGGTCCGGTTGCGGCTGATCATATCGATCTCGCCGCGAAGCTGCTGTTCCCGCGCCAAATCCGCACTCGCCATCACGGCCTCCGTGTTCTTCAAAAGCATGTCCGCCCGCTTTTGGGCGATTTGTCTCTAGACGCATCCGTCAAAACCGTTGATTTGCACCAGAGCGGCATGCAAAACAAGACTTACCCCTTTGCGGCATGCCGTCGCGGCCAAGCGGCTGAGCGGCGAAAACCCGCCAACTTGAAAGACTGCAATGCCCGTACGCCTCAGAAAACTGACCGGCACCGTCCTGATCATCATCCTCGTCATCGTCTATGCGCTGGCGGCCACCACCTTTGCATCGCTGTTGCTTGGAGCATCACCCTGGTGGGTGCATCTCCTCTACTTTTTCTTCACCGGCCTGCTGTGGGTGCTGCCCGCCATGCTGATCATCAAGTGGATGGAAAAGCCGGCCAAGCCGCGCTGAACATGGGATAAGCCCGGATGAGAGTAGCAGTGATCGCCGATATCCACGGCAACGACCTGGCGCTTGAAGCGGTGCTCGCCGATATCGATGCGCAAGGGATCGACGACGTTATCAATCTCGGCGACCACCTGAGCGGCCCACTCAATGCCGCGCGCACGGCAGATCTTCTGATCGCCCGGAATTTTCCCTCGATCCGTGGCAATCACGACCGTTGGCTTGTCACCCGCGCTCCCGCCGAGATGGGTCGTTGGGACCGCGCCGCCCATGACGAATTGCAGCCCCGCCACCTCGACTGGCTGCGCACATTGCCGCCAACGCTGGTTTATCGCGACGAACTCTTCCTCTGCCACGGCACGCCGCATGACGACCTGGTCTACTGGCTGGAAGACCTGACGCCGGAAGGTATCGTGCACATGTCGGCGCGCGAACGTATCGAAACTTTCGCGACAGGAATCGATTATCCGGTCATCCTCTGTGGCCATACCCATATTCCCCGAACTGTCCGGCTTGCGGATGGCCGTCTGATCGTCAATCCCGGCAGCGTCGGCTGCCCCGGCTATGACGATGACGAACCGGTATTCCACAAGGTCGAAACCGGATCGCCGGATGCATCCTATGCCATCCTGTGCAAGACCGGCGACCTGTGGGACGTGACCTTCCGACGCCTGCCCTACGATCACATGGCCATGTCTCGCCTCGCTTATAGCCGGGGTGACAGGGAGTGGGCGAACGCCCTCGCCAACGGATGGGTCACCGACTGAAATCCGGCTTTATTCTTTCGGTAACCGAATTTGCCGAAATCGCGCAGAAGCATAAGCGGACCCGTCCAATTTAAATGAAAGTAAGGGCATGTTCGGGCTAGATGCGATTGTCAGCAGCATTCGGAAAACCAGGCGAACATGACGGACGTGGACTTCAACTTGATGCCCGTGAACGAGGCGCGCCGCCGCGTCTGGCATGCGCGCCGCGAAAAGACGCAGGACATCACGGTTGCGCATGACCTCAAACTGTCCGTTCACGTCAGTATGGAAGCCCTCGAAGCCGACTGGCGCGTGCTGGAATCATCCGGCGCCACCTCGCTGCATCAGGGCTTCGACTGGTGCAAGGCCTGGGCCAGGACCCATGACAACCAGATTCTGCTCGTGCGCGGCAGCGTCGACCAGCGGACGGTGTTCATCCTGCCGCTGGAACTGGTCCGCGGCCGGTTCTTCCGCGCCGCGCGCTTTCTCGGTTCGCCGCACAGCAATATCAACACCGGCATTTTCGCCGAGGATTTCGATCCCATTTCCTGCAAGAAGCTCGCTGCTGCGCTGATCGCCGATCTGTCGGCCAAGCTGTCGCGCATTGCCGATATCGTCACTTTGGAAAAAATGCCGTTCGACTGGCGCGGTGTGCGCCATCCGTTGGCGTCCCTGCCCGCCGTGCGCAATCAGAATTCTTCGTTTCAGCTGCCGCTTCTCGACAGTTTCGAAACGACACTGTCGCAGATCAACGCGAAGCGACGTCGCAAGAAATTCCGCGTTTCGGAAAAACGTCTGGAGGCGCTTGGCGGCTACGACCACATTGTAGCCACGACCGAATTGGAACGCCGCCGGATCCTCGATCTGTTCTTCGAGCAGAAGGCCATCCGCTTCAAGGCGCTTGGCTTGCCCAACGTTTTCCAGGACAGCGAAACCCAGGCCTTCTTCCATGCGCTCGCGGCACTCGGGCCGACACAGAATGGGCAGCCGCTGGAGTTGAACGCCATTCGCCTCAAGGGCGAGCATGCAGGACGCATCGTCGCTATCGCCGGCCTCTCGCGCAAGGGTGACCATGTCATCTGCCAATTCGGCTCGATCGACGAAGATGTCGCCGCCGACAGCAGCCCGGGCGAATTGCTGTTTTATCTGATGATCCAGAAGTGCCATGCCGACGGCGTCAAGATTTTCGATTTCGGCATTGGCGACCAAGCTTACAAACGCTCCTGGTGCACCACGGAGACGATCCAGCGCGATATCGTGCTGCCGCTCACCTTGCGGGGGCGACTGGCGGCGGGCGCACATCGCGCCGTCGTTCGCGCCAAGGCCTCGATCAAGAAGAACAAGCGCGTCTATGCGTTCCTGCAGCGTGTGCGCCAGCAGCGGCAGGCGCCCGGAATGCAGCCGCCGGCCGAAACAGACGCTGACTAAACCGGCGTCGTGTCCTCAGGCCGCCCACCGTCCTGAATTTCCCGACTGCGGATACCCCGTCCCCGTCATCAGCACGATATCGCCGAAACCGGCCTCGCCGAAGCCCGTGATGAGGTCGATGATTTCCTCGTTGGCGACGGACGGCGCGGAGATGATGATTTCGGCATCCTTCGTCCGGTTTACCCGGCGAACCGCGTCAATATCGGCCGGTCCGCACTCGATCAGCACCGTATCATAGGCATTGGTGAGCGCATCGATGATCATCTGCAACCGCTCGATGCCGCGCATGGCAAGTGCCGGATCGGCGTCGCCCTGCGGAATGACATGGGCGTCCGACAGACGGTCGGCATGGATCGTTTCGGTGAAGGGCACTTCGCCGACGAGCAGATTGGTGATGCCCGCGAGACCCGGAGCCTGCGCCATCAGACGGCTCGGATAGGCCGAGCCGGTGAGATCGATCAGGACGATCTTGCGCCCCTCCTCCGCCACCAGCCGCGCCAGCATGACCGTATGCATCGAGCCCTTGTCACCAGCCGGAGACACGGAGATCGCCACGCGGATATCATTGCCACACAGATGATCGGCAACGGATGCGATCGAGAAATCGTCCCCGGTTTCCTCAGGGCTCTCAACGGATGCTGCCTGCGGTTCAACAGTCACCCGTTCGGTGGCGGGAGCAGGCTGCGCCTTGACAGGCATTGCAGCGGGCGTGCGCTTCTCTTCTTCCACCAAAGGCTCTTGCGCCACGCCGACCGGACGCAGCGCACGGCCGCTGAACAATTCGGACAGCATGATGACGACGCAGCTAACGAGGAAGCTCGCGAAGGCCGCGACGATGGTGATCGGCAGAACTTTCGGGAATTGCGCCTCGGTCGGCACGACGGCCTGCGAAATGACGCGGGCATCGGCGGGCGCCGCATCCGCTTCGCTACGCGACGTCGCCTCGCGATAGCGGGCAAGATAGGTTTCCAGGAGCTGGCGCTGCGCAACCGCTTCGCGCTCCAGGGCGCGCAGGCCGACCTCGTCCTCTCCGGCCTTGGCCGATCTTGCCTTCAGCGTGTTGAGCTGGGCAACCAGCTGGCGTTCGCGCAGCTGCGAGACGCTCGCTTCGTTTTCCAGGCTGCCGAGGATCTTCTTCGTCTCGCTGGTGATCTGCGTCCGGATGCCCTGAAGCTGCGCCTTCAGCGCCTTCAGCCGAGGATGGCCGTCGAGCAGCGTCGTCGACAGATCGGCGACCTGTCCCTGGACGTTCGATTCGGTTTCCTTGAGACGCTGGATCATCGGCGATGCGACGATGTCGTTCAGCGTATCGACGGCCCGCCCGTTGGCAAGTGCCGTGCGCACGCCCTCGGCACGCGCTTCCGCATTGGCGCGTTCACCGCGCACGCGGGCAAGCTCGGTCGAAATGTCGTTCAGTTGCTTGGTCGCGAAGGTGCCGCCGGTCTCCCCGGTCAGCAGCAGATCCGACGATCCCCGGTATTCAGCCACCTTGGCTTCGGCGTCACGCACCTTTTCACGCAGGTTGGCGATCTCCGGCTCCAGCCAGCGGCTGGTTTCTGAATTGGAATCAAGCTTGGCGCCGCTCTGCAGCAACAGAAAAACCCTGGCCATCGCGTTCGGAATCTCGGCGGCCAGCTTCGAATCCTTGGAGGTGAACTGGATGGCGATGACGCGTGATTTCTCGACCTGGTAGACCTGCAGCTTTTCCTGGAACTCCTTCAGCACACGTTCTTCCGGCGGCAGGTCGAGCGGATTTTTCTTGATCCCCAGCATCACCAGGATATCGGAGATCGCCGACGGATTGGCTGTCGGATCGAATTCGGGAAGCTCGTACAGTTTCATCTCGCGGGCGACCTGCTTGATCAGGTCGATCGAGCGGAGAACCTGCACCTGGCTGGAAATGCCGGATTCATCGAACGGGCTGTCGGTGGTCTGGGGCGTCCCCTGATTGTTGCCGCTGAAGGCGGGCTGACGTGATTCGATCAGCAGTCTGGTTTCAGACTGATATTGCGGAGACATCAGGCTGGCGCCGGTAAAGGCCAGGCCGGCAAAGACGACAGTCGCCATCAGCACCCTGCCCCGCCGACGCCAGATGGCGCGGAAAAGCCCGCCGAGATCGATATCTACATCCTGATGACCGCCGTTGACGCCAGACATGCGCTTACTCCGAACCTGCACAACTCGCGCCACCGTAAACAAACATGGTAACGCAAGGGTTAATGGGAAAGGTCGTCCAAAGCCGGTGCGCTGAGGAAAAAGAAGGAACGAATGCCTCCGGGACAGTGAAAATCTACGTCGCCTTTACCGCCTGTTAACCCTAACAGATCGATAACATCTGGCCATGAACATGGTTTCCGGAGCGTGAGAGCCCAATGACGTCCGCACGATTGAAAACAGGTATTGTCTTGGCCACACTGTGCCTCGCCCTGTCGGGCTGCAGCAGCTATCAGCCGGCGCCCAAGGCCTTCAGCGAGGCGACGATCCAGCCCTACCGCATCGACAGCGGCGACAAGCTGCGCATCAACGTCTTCGAGCAGGCGGGCCTCAGCGGCAGCTACACGGTCGACCAGGCAGGCTATGTCGCCTTCCCGCTGATCGGCGCGGTAGCATCGCGTGGCCATACCCTGCCCGAAATGGAAACGATGATCGCCAGCAAGCTGCGTCAGGGTTATCTGCGCGATCCCGACGTGACGATCGAAGTCGATCGCTATCGTTCCGTCTTCATCATGGGTGAAGTCGGCCAGGCCGGACAGTATTCCTACGTGCCGGGCATGACCGTGCAGAACGCGATCGCGGTTGCCGGCGGTTATTCGCCGCGCGCCAACCAGGCCAATGTCGATGTCACGCGCAAGATCAATGGACGCACCCTGACGGGCCGGGTTTCGATTTCCGATCCGATCATGGCAGGCGACACGATTTACGTGCGCGAACGACTGTTCTGACAGTCATGCCCGATCCTCGCCCGCTGCGTATCATTCACTGCTTCAGGTCGCCCGTTGGTGGAATTTTCCGCCATGTCCGCGATCTGGCGGAAGCGCAGTCCAAGGCGGGTCACGAGGTCGGCATCCTGTGCGACAGCACGACGGGTGGACGTTACGAGGACAAGCTTTTCGACGAGATCAGGCCGTTTCTGGCGCTCGGTCTCGTCCGGCTGCCGATCCGCCGCTCCATCGGCATCGCGGATGTAGCGGCGTTATACAGGAGCTTTAAGGAAATCAGAAGTTTGCGGCCGGATATCCTGCATGGACACGGCGCCAAGGGTGGCGTCCTGTCCCGGATCATCGGCTCAGCCTTGCGGGTGAACAGGTATTGCGTTGCCCGCATCTATTCGCCGCATGGCGGCAGCCTGCACTATGACAGGAAGGCCTTTTCCGGAAAGATGGTCTTCCTGCTGGAGCGTTTTCAGGAAATGTTCACCGACGCGATCGTCTTCGTCTGCGACTTCGAGCGCGATACCTATATCGCCAAGGTGGGCAAACCGCGCACGCGCAGCGAGCGCATCCACAACGGCATCAGCGACCGCGATTTCGAGACCGTCCATGCACGGCCCGATGCCGTCGATTTTCTCTATATCGGCATGTTGCGCGACCTGAAGGGGCCGGATCTCTTCATCGATGCCTTCGCCAGGACCGAGCGAATCGTTGGCCGACCACTATCAGCGATGATGATCGGCGACGGGCCGCAAAAGGCGGAATACGAACAGATGATGCTGGAACGCGGTCTTGGTCGCCGCATCGAGATGCTGCCGGCAATGAAGGCACGCGACGCCTTCGCCTTCACCCGCAATGTCGTCGTTCCCTCGCGGGCCGAATCCATGCCCTATATCGTGCTCGAGGCGCTGGCCGGTCGCAAGCCGGTGATTGCATCGCGTGTCGGTGGCATTCCGGAAGTGCTAGGCGAGGATAATGTCGCGCTCGTCGCGCCGGACAACGCCGAGGCGCTGACCGCCGCCATGACCAGCGCGCTGACTGATCCCGACTGGGCCGCCCGGGTCATGCCCGAAGCCAAGGGTTTCAAGGCGAAATTCTCCACATCGACCATGGCTGACGACGTCACCCGCCTGTACCGCGATATTGTGCCGAAATCGTCCCGCGCCAACGGTATTCCGGCCCCGCGCTCGTAAGCGTTTCTTAGTGCCTTTCTGTTATCCCGAAGGGACTCAATCGACCGGGCGGATATCATGAACCAGATCGACAAACCGGAAACTTTCGACACCGAAGCGCTCAAGAAGAAAATTTCCGAGATCCGGACCTTCGCCCCAGGCGAGAAACCCGACAACGGGCCTGCCCGCGAACTCAATCCGCTTGCCCGGACGATCGCGTCGCAGTTCCGCACCGACACCTATTCGCCCAGCATGATCATCGGCCTGATGCGGCTGTTCGAATTCACCGCGCTGTTTGCGATCGGCTATGCCATCCACATGATATACGTGGCGCCGAAGCTCGAGGATTGGCTGGGCTACTGCGCCCTGATCGCCAGCGGTTCCGTCATGACGGTCGCGTTCCTGCAATTGTGCGACGGTTATCAGGTTCCGACGCTGCGGTCCGCCGCGCGCACCCTGCCCCGGCTGATCGGTTGCTGGACGCTCGCCTTTGCTTCGATGGCGCTGGTGTTGTTCCTGATGAAGATCGGCGGCACGTTCTCCCGCTTCTCGTTCACCCTGTGGTATGTCCTGGGCGCCACCTTCCTTATCGCCGAGCGCGCCTTCATCGCCTTTTCGATCCGCCGCTGGGCACGCAACGGCATCATGGAGCGCCGGGCCGTCATCGTCGGTGGCGGCCAGCCGGCCAAGGACCTCATTCGCTCGCTCGAACAGCAGACCGACAACGACATCCGCATCTGCGGCATCTTCGATGATCGCGACGAGCGCCGGTCGCCGGGCATCATCGCCGGTTATCCCAAGCTCGGCACGGTCGCAGAGCTGGTGGATTTCGCGCGCCTGACCCGCATCGACATGATGATCATCGCCCTGCCGCTCTCGGCCGAAAAACGCATCCTCGAGCTTCTGAAGAAGCTCTGGATCCTGCCGGCCGATATCCGTCTCGCTGCTCACGCCAACAATCTCAGGTTCCGCCCGCGCAGCTATTCGCATGTCGGCCAGGTGCCGATGCTCGACATTTTCGACAAGCCGATCGCCGACTGGGATTCCGTCGCCAAGCGCATCTTCGACATCTTCTTCAGCATCGTCGCGCTGGCACTGCTCTGGCCGGTCTTCATTGGCGCGGCGATTGCCGTCAAGGTCACCTCGCCCGGCCCGATCATCTTCAAGCAGAAGCGCCACGGCTTCAACAACGAGCAGATCGACGTCTACAAGTTCCGCTCGATGTATACCAACATGAGCGACCCGACGGCCCGCAACGCCGTCACCAAGGGCGACCCGCGCGTGACCCCGGTGGGGCGCTTCCTGCGCAAGTCCTCGATCGACGAACTGCCGCAAATCTTCAACGTGCTGCGCGGACAACTCTCGCTCGTCGGCCCGCGCCCACATGCCGTTCTCGCCCAGACCGCCGACCGCACCTATTCGGACGTGGTGGAAGGCTATTTCGCCCGTCACCGCGTCAAGCCCGGCGTCACCGGCTGGGCACAGATCAACGGCTGGCGCGGCGAGATCGACAATGACGAGAAGATCCGGTTCCGCACCGCCTTCGACCTCTATTACATCGAAAACTGGTCGCTCTGGCTGGACCTGAAAATCCTCTTCCTGACGCCGATCCGGCTTCTCAACACGGAAAACGCCTATTGAGCACGATCCCGGTCACACCGGCGGCGGTTTTCCGGCCGCAGCTTGCCACTGTTGCCATCCTCGGCTCGGCCATGGTGGCGTTCGGCGTCTTCCTGTCGGGTTTCGTCATCGCCGAACCGGCACCTTATGAACTGTTCATGGCGGGACTGATCGGCCTCTGGTTCATCTTCGGCCTGAAGATTTCGCGCACCGTCGCTCCCCTGCTTGCCCTTCTGATCCTGTTCATGACAGGCGGCCTGCTGTCACTGACCGTCATGCACGATCTGGCGACCGGTCCCATGTACATGGCGGTATCGGGCTTCCTTGCCCTGACCTCGGTTTTCTATGCCGCCATCATCGAGGCGCGGCATGAACGGTTGAAACTGATCTTCAACGCCTGGGTCGGCGCCGGCGTCATCACCTCGCTGCTCGGCATTCTCGGCTATTTCGGCGCCATCCCGGGCGGTGAAGCGTTCACGCTCTACGACCGTGCCAAAGGAGCCTTTCAGGATCCGAACGTGTTCGGCCCGTTTCTCGTCGCGCCGTCGCTCTATCTGATGTACCGGCTTCTGACCGAGCGCATCACCACCGCTCCGGTCAAGGCGGTGGCGATCCTGATCATGGCGCTCGGCCTGTTCCTGTCCTTCTCGCGCGCCGCATGGGCGCTCTATCTTTTCTGTGCCTGCGCGCTCGTGCTGGTCATGCTGCTCAAGGAGCGGACCGGCGCTTTCCGCCTGAAGATCCTGGTGATCGCGCTTGGCGGCGCAATCGGCATGGTCGCCGCGCTTGTCATCGCCCTGCAGATACCGCAGGTGTCCGACCTGTTCTCCAACCGCACGCAGCTCGTCCAGGACTATGACGGCGGCCATCTCGGGCGGTTCGATCGCCACAAGATCGGCTTCCTGATGTCGATGGAAAAACCGCTCGGCATCGGGCCGATGGTGTTCAGCCAGATTTTCCCCGAAGACGAACACAATATCTGGCTGAAAAGCCTGACTTCCTACGGCTGGCTCGGCTTCGTGTCCTATGTGACGCTGATCCTCTGGACGATCTCGATGGGCTTCCGATTCCTGTTGTTGAACCGGCCATGGCAGCCCTATCTGATGATTTCCTGGATCGTGCTGATCGGCCATACCGCCATCGGCAATGTCATCGACACCGATCACTGGCGGCATTTCTTTCTGCTGCTCGGCATCGTCTGGGGCTGCGGCGCGCTGGAATATCGTTACCGGCGCGAGAATTCCATCAATCGCTCGCAGAGTTCAACGCCTTCTCCAACGCAGCGTTAAGGTCAACGTCGTAGAAATGGCACGGATCGACTTTCGATCGAAGCGGCGGATTTGACAGTATGAGCATCGACCCTTCCATCCGTGGTATTCACGGCAGCCTGCGCATCCTGCAGGTGCTCGAACCGAGCGGCGGCGGCTCCGGCCGGCATTTCCTCGATCTCTGCCGCGGGTTGAAGCAGCGAGGCCACCATGTCGAGGCGGTTTATTCGCCGGTCAGGGCCGAGGACGGCTTCGTGCGCGAACTGAAATCGCTCGAACTTCCCGCTGTTCATGCGGTCGCCATGAAGCGGGCGCCTGGCCCTTCCGATATCGCCGCCTTTCGGGCACTACGCGGGATCATCAAGGGCGGTGAGCCCTTCGATATCGCTCATGGACACAGTTCCAAGGCAGGGGCTCTTGCCCGCCCTCACCTGCCCGGCCGCCACGCACAGCGCGTTTACACGCCCCACGCCTTCCGCACCATGGACCCCACGCTCGGCAAGGGCGGCCGGCTTGTCTACGGCCTGATCGAGGTCATTCTGGCCCGGCTGTTCACCGATCACCTGATCTGCGTTTCCGATGACGAGCATACACACGCCCTGTCACTCGGCATGCCCGAGAAGAAACTTTCCGTCATCGTCAATGGCGTGGCGCCGCCGCCGCTCGACATGGCAAGCACCGTGCGCGCGAGCTTCGGCATTTCGCCTGATGCTTTCGTGTTCGGCTTTGTCGGGCGCCTGTCTCACCAGAAGGCGCCGGAACGATTGATCGAAGCCTTCCGCAGCGCCGCCTCCCGGCTGCCCGACGCACAGATGATCATGGTCGGTTCCGGTGAACTGGAGCCGGACGTCCGCGCCGCGATCGCCGCAAGCGGCCTGCAGGATCGCATCCGCCTCACCACGGCTTTCACCGGTTCGCAAGCCGTGCCCGCCTTCGATCTCCTGGTCATGCCCAGTCGCTACGAAGCCATGTCCTATGTCATGCTGGAGGCGGCGGCCGCCGGAAAGCCGTTGATCTCGACCGATGTCGGCGGTGCGCCGACGGTCATCGATCATGGCCGAAACGGCTTCATCCTTCCCAATGATGGCGACATCACCGCGCTCGCAAACGCCATGGTCGAAAGCGCCGATCCGGAGAGATATCACGCCATGCGCGCGGCGGCTGAAGAGAAGATGTCCAACTTCTCGGTAGAAACGATGATCGACAAGACCGAGGCTATCTATTACCGGCTGGCAAGAAAGGGCTGACTGCTTTTCGACTGCTGGCGATGGCGCCGCCGAGAAAAGCGGTTACACCCTCGACTCAGCCCTGCTGCGTGCACCAGCCTTGCTTGCCGTTGGCCTTCGGATACGCCAGTCCCTCCGACACCAGCATCGCCCCGATCGATTGCCCGTTGGCGGCCATCACGCGGACGCCGGCTCCAGCGCCGGCCAGATGCACGTCGCTGGCATTGAGGATTTCCCAGAGCCGCCGTTTGGCCAGCGAGCCGAGCTTCCGCTCATTGTCGCATTTGGCCTGCTTGATGCGTGGCGCACGGATATCGGCGATCTCCACCTTTCGACGACCGTACCAGAACGTGCCGCCATCGACGACGCAGTTTTCAAAGGTTTCCGTGCAGAAATAGAAGCTTGCGGGCTTGCGGGCCGTCTGATCCAGCGCTGCCTGCTCGACAGGCCGAGTATCCGGGGTTGGCAATGCAAGGGCCGGCACCGGATGATCGACGCGCGCTTCACTCACCTTCTGAACCGGCTTTTCAGACTTTCTTTCGACGCGATGTTCGACTGGCTTCTCGCGCTTTTCCGCAGGCCTGTTCGTTGCGATCGATGCTGTGTAGAACGGCTTTGCCATCGGCAGGATTTCGGCGCGGCGGTCATAGGCGACGACCGCGCTTACCGACAGGATGCCGGCCAGATACCAGAGCCACATGCCGCCCTTTGCCTGTTTTCTGCTTGCGCGCCGCTTCCTGGGTTTCCTGGCTGCCGTCTTCGCCATCGTCTCTGTCCTCGATTTGCAAGCGCATTATCGGGCCAAGGAATTGCCGAAAACTTTAAACATCCGGAAAATCTGCGTTGTGGATCGGCTTTCGGCTTAAAACGCGGCCAGCCGGATTTTTCAACGGAATTATCGCCTTTTCTGAAAACAGGGCTTGCGTGCCAAGTCCTGTTTATATACGGCTTTCCACGGTTCGGAGTGTAGCGCAGCCCGGTAGCGCACTTGACTGGGGGTCAAGGGGTCGTGGGTTCGAATCCCGCCACTCCGACCATTTTCCCTTGAAGCCCAGCTCATCTTTTGACGACAAAAGCCCGTCCTCGCAGCGAACGAGGCGGCTTTGCCGGGTCAATGCACCGAGACGTCCGGTTCCTCCAGGAACGAACGAATGCCATCACGCTCGATGGTGGCGAGGAATTCCTCGAAGGCTTCCTTGTCGGTGGCGAAAGGCTCCTCCCAGACCGTCAGTCCCTCCTCCTGGTCGATCACTTCCAGCATCCAGCCTTCATCGCTGCCTGCCTTGCGGAAGATGTCGACCAGCACGGTAACGCCGTCATCGGTGAATTCGCCGGCGAAATCGGAATGTTCGAGCTTCGATTTTTTCGTCATGTCATCAGGCCTGTCTTGTGTGAGTGGCAGTCTGGGTCAGCCGGCCGCGCGAACGTTCGCGCGTGGCGCTTGCCTCGAGGCGTTTGGCCGCTTCCTTGATTTCAAGCGGCGTGAACAGCGTGCGGTATTCCGCCTTGATCATTGCGGCTTCCATCGACAGTTCGGTCTTGCGCGCATCGGCCAGGCGTTCCAAGCCGGTCGTGCCGGGCTTGAAAACCAGTTCCCTGGCTGCCCCGACGCCGCCCTTCAGAATAACCTGGCGGCGAAACAGGATCGGGCGAAAGCCGATGGCGGCACAATGATCGTAGAGCGCCAGCATTTCGTCGTGAAATCTCGCAGCAAGGGATTTGTTCATCTCGACCTCGTTCGGGCAACGGAGATATGGCGACGATCAACGCGGCCGCCAAGTCCCTTCGTGCTGAAACACCATTGTGAAGCTGCGAAGGCGTGGCCTGTGGAAACAGTCTATTGATCCGAAACCTCGATCTCCGCCTCGGCGACGGCCGCGAGGAACGCACGGCGCGCGTCTTGCGACGGCCGCTTGCCCTCGACCACTTGCGCGCAAATATCCAGCGCCCGATCGAGAGCCGGCGCATCGTCGAGCGGCCAGTCCTCGATCATCGCCCAGGATGCCTCGGTCGTGTTGGAAATCGTCACGTATTTGCCTGGCCCTTCCAGGGCAAGCGTCACGCTTTTCGTCCAGGGCTGGTCCATGGATTCTGCCTCGCTCAATGATCAATGCGGTTGGTATCATGGACAGTTCGCCGGCACGAGCGGAAACCGCCGCCGAATATTTGACGGGCAAGGCGCCTCAGCGCACCTGATCGAGCAGGCGCTTGCATTCCAGGAGATCGTAGAGCGCTTCCTGCAGCAGCGCGCGGTCTTCCTTGCCGACCGATGTCTTGCCGACCGAGACTTCCGGCGCCTCGTCACTGCCGCCGACAAAGGAGAAGAAGCGGCGGCTGGCCGGCGCCTTGGCGCGGCCGACAATCTGGTCCTCCTCCGGATTGCCGAGCTTCGGCTGCACCGTTTCCTCGATATTGGCAGCGGCGAGCGCTTCCACGGTCGCAAGATCGCCGCTGGCGATGGCCGCGACGAATTTGTTGCCATTCATCTTCAGGAGCTTCTGGACGCCCTTGATGGTGTAGCCATGATCGTAGAGCAGATGCCGGATGCCCTTGAGCAGATCGACATCTTCCGGACGATAATAGCGACGGCCCCCGCCGCGCTTCATCGGCTTGATCTGCAGGAAGCGGGTTTCCCAGAACCTCAGGACATGCTGCGGCAGGTCGAGGTCGTCGGCCACTTCACTGATGGTGCGAAACGCATCCGGGCTCTTGTCCATGTGTTCCCCAATTTCGCATTGATTCCAGCGTGCTGAAGGCAACGCAGCCAAGGCCGCGAGCGCCAGGAGCCGTTGAAAAGCCGATGATTACACGAATCATGCATATTTCAACGGCTTATGGACGTGTTTTCAACCACTTTAATGATGCGGGAGGTGTCAGGCCGCCGGCGACTGCGGCTTCTGCTTGGCCTTGCGCGACAGATGCGCCTTGAGAACGCGCTGCTTGAGCACGTTGGACGCCTTGAAGGTCATGACCCGGCGCGGCGAAATCGGCACTTCCTCGCCGGTTTTCGGATTGCGGCCGATTCGCTCGTTCTTGTCGCGAACCTGGAACGTCGCGAAGGAAGAGAGCTTGACGCTCTCGCCACGCACGATGGCGTTGCAAATCTCGTCGATCACGGTTTCGACCAATTCAGCCGATTCCGTTCGGGAAAGACCGACCTTACGGAAAACCGATTCGGCCAAGTCTGCTCGTGTCACCGTTTTTCCGCTCATCTTCCCCCCACCGATTTTCTTGAAATATCGATCAGCCCGGAAAGACTATTGCCCTTGTCCATTCCGGTCAAGCGTCTGCGCCATATCAAGATTTTTTACCAACGGAGCAGAACCGAGCCCCAGGTAAAGCCGCCGCCCATAGCTTCCAAGAGGACGAGGTCGCCCTTCTTGATACGCCCGTCGGATGCGGCGACGCTGAGTGCCAGCGGAATGGAGGCCGCCGACGTATTGCCGTGGAGATCGACGGTCACCACAACCTTTTCGAGCGGAATGCCAAGTTTCCTGGCAGAACCGTCGATGATGCGGCGGTTGGCCTGGTGTGGCACCAGCCAGTCGAGATCGTCGGCCGTCGTGCCGGTGGCCTCGAAGGCAGCCTCGATGACGTCGGTGATCATGCCGACCGCATGCTTGAAGACCTCGCGGCCCTCCATGCGCAGGTGGCCGACCGTGCCGGTGGTCGACGGGCCGCCGTCGACATAGAGCTTTTCCCGGTGGGCGCCGTCAGAGCGCAGTTGCGCGGTGAGCACGCCGCGATCCGCCGTCGTACCCCCGCCTTCCTGCGCTTCCAGGACGATCGCGCCGGCGCCGTCGCCGAACAGCACGCAGGTCGTCCGGTCGTCCCAGTCGAGAAGGCGCGAAAAGGTTTCAGCACCGATCACCAGCACGCGCTTGGCAAGGCCACCGCGAATATAGGCGTCGGCCGTCGTTACGGCATAGACGAAGCCGGAACAGACCGCCTGGATATCGAAGGCCGCGCCGTGATGCATGCCGAGCCGGTTCTGGATGTTGACGGCGGTGGCGGGAAAGGTGTTGTCCGGCGTCGAGGTCGCCAGGATGATCAGGTCGAGATCGGCGGGCGTCAGACCGGCATTGGCAAGTGCTGCGCGCGCGGCCGCTTCACCGAGGGATGCCGTCGTTTCACCCTCGCCGGCGATGTAGCGCTGACGGATGCCGGTACGCTGCACGATCCATTCATCGGACGTGTCGACCTTTTCTTCCATTTCGCTATTGGTCATCACCCGTTTCGGAAGCGATGCCCCGAAACCGCGAACCACAGAACGGATCATAATGCTCAAACCTCGTCAGTCGTGCCGCCCGCTGCACCTTCCACAGGGCGCGAGGCATGGTATTTTTGCAAATCGTTTTCGATCTTCGCCTTCAGGCCATTCCGGACCATGTCATAACCGACATCGATCGCCGCTGCGAAACCTTCGGCGTCGGTTCCTCCATGGCTCTTGATCACGACACCATTAAGGCCGAGGAAGACACCACCATTGACTTTGCGTGGATCCATCTTCTCGCGCAGCCGGTCGAAGGCGCCCTTGGCGAGAATATAGCCGATCTTGGCAAGCAGCGTCCGCGACATCGCAGCGCGCAGATATTCGGCGATCTGCCGGGCGGTTCCCTCGGCGGCCTTCAGCGCGATATTGCCGGAAAAGCCTTCCGTGACCACGACGTCGACGGTGCCCCGGCCGATATCGTCGCCTTCGACGAAGCCGAAATAATCGATGCTGTCGATGCCGGCTTCGCGCAGAAGCCGGCCGGCTTCCTTGACCTGTTCCTGGCCCTTGATCTCCTCGACGCCGACATTGAGCAAGCCCAGCGTCGGACGCTCGACCTCGAACAGGGCGCGCGCCATGGCTCCGCCCATCAACGCGAAATCCATCAATTGCTGCGCATCGGCGCCGATCGTCGCGCCGACGTCGAGCACGATGCTCTCGCCCTTGAGGGTCGGCCAGATCGCGGCGATCGCCGGGCGCTGGATGCCCTGCATCATGCGCAGGCAAAACACTGACATCGCCATCAGTGCACCGGTATTGCCGGCCGAGACGATGACATCGACCTCGCCCTTGTTGATCGCGTCGATGGCCTGCCACATGCTGGCCTTGCCACGCCCGCGCCGCAACGCCTGACTCGGCTTCTCATCCATGCCGATCGCCAGTTCGCAAGCATGGAAGGTGCTGTTGGCCTTCAGCTTGGGAAACTTCTCGAGGATCGGGGCGCACTGGTCTTCGATGCCATAGAGCGAGAAACGGATGTCGGGATGCCGTTCGAGCGCCTTGGCGGCACCCGGGATGACGACCTGCGGACCGAAGTCGCCGCCCATCACATCAAGAGAAATTCTGACCACGCGTGCCCTATCCTTTATTCCTGCCACACTGCATGTCTCGTCCCGGCGCAATCGGTCCGGCGATGAGACACACGTGTTTTCATGACGTTTGAGGCGTAGCAGTCCCGCTTCCGGGACAAAACGGCCCAACGGGCTGGATTTCGGCCAAAATACCGTTTTTCGCTGACGTGACAACCGAATTGTGTCCCGCGGGTTTTCGGACTCAGTCCTTTTTCCAATCCTTGAGCACGGCGAAGGGGTTGGGGCGAACATCGTCCTTCTGGCTGCTTTCGATGCGCTCCTCAAAGCTTGCACCCGCCTTGCGCGGATAGGGATCGATCGCAAGCGCCGCATATTCCGTCACGGCCAGACCGACATCGATCGTATCGCCGGTGAACGTATCGGGCAGATCAGGGCCTTCCGGATCGAGAATCATCTCCACGCTATCCGTGGCGGCAATCCGCGCCAGCCGAGAATTTTCCGGCACGAAGATCGCCTCGACCGGTTCGTCGATCTCAGCCTCGACCGGATCGAGCGTCACGACACAGGCCTGGACGATCTTCGCCTTCACATGCCCCTTGATCTTGACGCCGTCCTTCTTCCAGCGGGCGATCTGCAGATCGGACGTCAGCGACAGCACGTCGGAGACATTCCACTGTTCGCGCAAAGCAGCCCGCTCCGCCTCGTTGGCCTCGAGATGAACTTTCACCGCATTGGCTGAGATATTTCCGACCTTGACCGGATAGGAGAATGCGGGTTTTTCGTCGTGGTTCATCGTCTGATCCTTTCGGACGGAGAGCCGCCCAAGATGGTGCTGCCGGCCTTGATCGCGGCCCTGCATGTCGCGCCGTTGGCGACAGTCAGGCCGCCTCCGGCAGGTCAATCCGGCCGGTTTCTACGATATCCTCGCCTTTCAGCGCAAGTTGCGCCTCGGCCGCCAGCAGATAGTCGGCAAGACCGAGCATGGTCAGTGACGCATTCTCGGTCTGCGGATGAAAATTGCGCTTCAAGGCCGCGGCCAGTTCATCGCGATCCTTGTTTTCCAATGCGGCCGAATAGCTTTCGAGGCGTCCGTAGAACATCGCCGCCAGCTTCTTCATCCGCTTGGGCACACCGACATCGCCGACGCCGAGTTCGCGGATCGAATGATCGACATCCTCGAAAAAGGCATCGATGATCTCCTGGGCGATTTCCTGGCCGGCGCGCGGCGAGACACGCGTGCGGCGAAAATACAGGATTAGCGACGCCGACAGCATCTCGAAACGCCCCATCACCGTGTCCGGCACATCCAGGTCCGTATAGAGATAGGGACGGCGTGCGGCATCGGTCAGAAGCGCATACTGGCGTGCGACAATCGCCGTGTTGCCATTTTTTTTGCCGAACAGTCCAAATATCATCATAAAGCCCAAGTTTGGCCGCTTCAAAATGCGGGAGCCCGCGCATCCTGTTATTGCATGATCGCCGAAGCTGGTTTACCGAAGCAGGCACGAAATGCAATGGCGCATCTGCCAGCGTTACCTTGAGGGAGATGTCGTTGACGAAACGGTATTTCAAGTCAGACATGAAATTTCTGAGCAACGTCGTTTTCACATTGGCAATTTGCACAACCACGCTTTCGGCCTGCAAGACCGCCGACGTCCTGAATACCCGCGAAACCATCAATCAGGGTTACGTCGTCGATCAGGAAACGCTTGCCCTGGCGCCGGTCGGCTCGAGCCGCGAGCAGGTTCTCCTGTCGCTCGGCACGCCATCGACCACCGCGACATTCGACAATGAGGTGTTTTACTACATCTCCCAGAAACGCACCCGGCCCGTTGCCTTCATGAAGCCGAAAATCATCGACCAGAGCGTGCTCGCCGTCTATTTCGACAAGGACGGCGTCGTTTCGCAGCTCGCGCATTACACGCTGCAGGACGGCAAGGTCTTCGACATGATTTCCCGCACGACGCCGACCGGCGGCAAGGAAATGACCTTCCTCGGACAGTTGCTCACCGGCAACGGCATCGGCAAGAGCATGGCGAAATCGGTTCTGGGCAACAGCAACAACTGATAGGCCTGCGGCCGCAACGCTTCGATCTCGCATAAAAGGCCCGGCTGACACCATGTCAGCCGGGCCTTTCTTTTGACCGGTCTTCTTCAAGTCTGCGGCATCGCAAGGGATGCCGCAGACAGCTCGTCACGCCAGAACCGCCAGAAGCAGCAGGGCAACGATGTTGGTGATCTTGATCGCCGGGTTGACGGCGGGACCTGCCGTATCCTTGTAGGGATCGCCGACCGTGTCGCCGGTGACGGAGGCCTTGTGCGCGTCCGACCCCTTCACATGGCGAACGCCGTCCTTGTCGACGAAGCCGTCCTCGAAGCTCTTCTTGGCATTGTCCCAAGCACCACCGCCCGAGGTCATCGAGATGGCGACGAAGATGCCGTTGACGATGACGCCGAGAAGCGATGCGCCGAGTGCGGCAAAGGCCGAGGCCTTGGAGCCGGAGATCAGCAGGACGCCGAAATAGACGACGATTGGCGCCAGCACCGGCAGCAGCGACGGCACGATCATTTCGCGGATCGCGGCCTTGGTCAGCATGTCGACGGCGCGGCCATAGTCCGGCCGGTCGGTGCCGGCCATGATGCCCGGCTTTTCGCGGAACTGGCGGCGGACTTCCTCCACCACGGCGCCAGCCGCACGGCCAACGGCGGTCATGGCGATACCACCGAAAAGGTAGGGGATAAGGCCGCCGAAGATCAGACCGGCAACGACATAGGGGTTGGATAGATCGAACGAGATCGCCCCGACATCGGCGAAATACGGATATTTGTCGCCGTTTGCGGCAAAATATTTGAGATCGTTCGAATAGGCGGCAAACAGGACGAGAGCACCGAGACCGGCCGAGCCGATCGCATAGCCCTTGGTCACCGCCTTGGTGGTGTTGCCGACCGCATCGAGCGCGTCGGTTGCCTTGCGCACATCTGGCGGCAGATGCGCCATCTCGGCGATGCCGCCCGCGTTATCGGTGACCGGACCGAAGGCGTCGAGCGCCACGATCATGCCGGCAATGCCGAGCATGGCGGTGACGGCGATGCCGGTGCCGAACAGTCCTGCCAGCTGGTAGGTCGAGATGATGCCGCCGACGATGACAATCGCGGGAAGCGCTGTCGATTCCAGCGAGACGGCAAGGCCCTGGATGACGTTGGTGCCGTGGCCGCTGACGGATGCCTGGGCGATCGAATTGACCGGGCGCTTGTTGGTGCCGGTATAATATTCGGTGATGACAACGATCAGAGCGGTGACAATCAGACCAACGATACCGCAGATGAACAGGTTGGTGCCGGTGATATCCTTGCCGTCGGCCATGCCGATCGAGCCCCAGCCGATGGTCAGCGAGGTGGCCGCGCCGAGACCGACGATGGACAGGACGCCGGTGACGATCAGGCCCTTGTAGAGAGCGCCCATGATCGAGCCGTTCGAGCCCAGCTTGACGAAGAAGGCGCCGATGATCGAGGTTATGATGCAGGCGCCGCAGATGGCCAGCGGATAGGCCATGACGAGCGCGAGGTTCGCACCGCCGGCAAAGAAGATGGCGGCCAGAACCATGGTGGCGACGATCGACACCGCATAGGTCTCGAACAGGTCGGCGGCCATGCCGGCGCAGTCGCCGACATTGTCGCCGACATTGTCGGCGATCGTGGCCGGATTGCGTGGATCGTCTTCCGGAATGCCGGCTTCGACCTTGCCGACGAGATCGCCGCCGACGTCGGCACCCTTGGTGAAGATGCCGCCGCCGAGGCGGGCGAAGATCGAGATCAGCGACGCGCCGAAGCCGAGCGATACGAGTGCATCGATGACATCACGCGAGCCCTCCTCCAGGCCAAGACCGGCCGTCAGCACGAGGTAATAGATCGTGACGCCGAGCAGCGCCAGGCCGGCGACGAGCATGCCGGTGATGGCACCGGACTTGAAGGCGATGTCGAGACCGGCAGCAAGGCTGACCGAGGAAGCCTGCGCCGTGCGCACATTGGCGCGCACCGAGACGTGCATGCCGATGAAGCCGGCAACACCCGAAAGAACCGCGCCGATCAGGAAGCCGATGGCGGCGGTAACGGAGAGAAGAACCCAGGCACCGATGAAAACGACGGCGCCGACGACGGCAATGGTCTTGTATTGACGTGTGAGATAGGCCTGCGCCCCCTCGCGTATGAAGCCTGCAATCTCTTGCATGCGGGCATTGCCCTGATCGGCCGACATGACCGATTGCGTTGCCCAGATGGCGTAAACCACCGAAAGCAACCCGCATGCGATAACGCCCAGTAAGATGGTCATTTCGCTCTTTCCTCCGTTTAAACCTGCAGGCTCACTCCGTTCCGCAGACCCCTCAATAACGCCGCAACCCCTGCCTCCTCTTCAAGCAGGGGCCGCATCCGTGGGGGCCAGAGTGCGGTGGCGAATCGGTATCGTCAAGCCAGCACATCCGGAAAAACCCACGTTTTCCGGTATGTTGGCTATGACTTACGTCGCAGGAAGATGACTTTTGGAGATAAAACTCAGGCTGCACGCCGTTTTTCGGCGACAAACAGAGAAACGAGCAGGACGAGGCAGAAAATCGTCACCGGCCAGATGGCGGCGCTCAGCATGTCCCAGCCATAGGCCGTCAGAACCTTGCCCGATCCGAAGGAAGCGAGTGCCACGGCAGTGAACAGGATGATGTCGTGAAAACCCTGCACCTTGTCGGCCTCCTGCGGCCGGTAGCTGGAGGCGACGATCGCGGTTGCGCCGATGAAACCGAAGTTCCAGCCCAATCCGAGCAGCACCAGCGCCCCCCAGAAATTCCACAGCGCAATGCCGGCATGGGCAACCAGCGCGCAGAGCATCAGGATGACAAGACCGCAGGCCACGACCTTTTCGGCGCCATAGCGGCTCACCAGCATGCCGGTGAAGAAGCTCGGCGCAAACATGGCCAGCACGTGCCACTGGATGCCGAGCGTCGCCATGTCCTGCGAAAAGCCGCAGCCGACGACCATGGCGATCGGCGCACCGGTCATCATGAAGGTCATCAGCGCATAGGTGGATATGCCGCAGACCATGCCGGTGAGGAAGCGCTGGGTGAGCACGATCTCCCGCAAGGGCCGCACCGGACCGGCCGGCATCGCACCCGACGCCGGACGCAGGTCAGGCAATCGCAGGAAGGCGAGGATGGCAATGGCGGCAAGGCAGGTCGGAACCAGCGCGATGAAGGCACCGGCAAAGAACACCGGGGCCAGCATATCCTTGGTGAGGATGACGAGTTGCGGCCCGAGCACGGCCGAAACCATGCCGCCGGCCAATATCCAGGAAATGGCGCGCGGCTTGTAGAAGCTCGGCGAGGCGTCGGCGGCGGCAAAGCGCAGCTTCTGGGTAAAACCACCGGCAACGCCGGAGATGCAAAGGCCGAGCGCGAACATCCAGAAGTCGTTCTGGAACAATGCATAGGCTGCCAGCACGCCGCCACCGGCCCCGAGAAGCGCGCCGACCATGAAGGCCATCTTGCGGCCGAGCATCCGGGACATGGCCGCCACGAAGACGGCGCCGAGCGCCACGCCGACGTTGAAGCCGGTCAGCGGAGCCGTCGCCAGCGACTTGTCGTCGCCGAGCAACTGGTAGCCTGCGACGCCGCCAACGGAGAAGACAATGGGACCGATGGTGCCGAGAACCGCCTGGGCGGCGGTCAGCAGATAGACATTGTAGCGGGCGCCGCGCAGTTCATGGTCCATGCCCCGCCCCTTGCCCTGCCACACGGTCATCACGGATGCCCTACTTCTTGACGTCGGTTCTGATCGTGCGGGCGATACGGTCGAGCACGGCATTGACGAGCTTCGGCTCGTCCTCCTCGAAGAAGGCCTTGGCGATCTCGACATATTCCGTGACGATCACCGCCACGGGAACGTCCTTGCGTTCCTTGAGCTCGAACGTACCGGCGCGCAGGACGGCGCGGACCGTCGAATCGAGACGCGACAGCGCCCAGTCGTCCTGAAGAGCCGTGCCGATCAGCGGATCGAGCAAACGCTGGTCACGCACGACACCGGCGACGATGGAACGGAACCAGGAGGCATCCGCCTTCAGGTATGTGTCGCCGTCGAGCTCCTGGCCAAGGCGATGTGTCTCGTATTCGGCGACGATTTCGAGCACACCGGTGCCACCGACATCCATCTGGTAGAGGGCCTGGACGGCAGCGAGACGCGCAGCGCCACGCTGGTTGGCCTGCTTGATCGGCGGATCGACCGGCGGATTGGTAGGAATATCGCTCACTGCTCGCCGCCCAGCTTTATCTTCAGGTCGATCATGGTCAGCGCCGCGCGGGCGGCAAAACCACCCTTGTCGCCTTCGGACTTCTTCGCCCGGGCCCAGGCCTGCGCATCGTTCTCGACGGTCAGGATGCCGTTGCCGATGGCAAGGCTTTCACTGACGGTCAGGTCCATGATGGCGCGGCAGGATTCGTTTGCGACGATATCGAAGTGATAGGTCTCGCCACGGATGACCATGCCGAGCGCGACGAAACCGTCATATTCGGTGCCGCCATTGTCGATGCCGTCGAGCGCCATGGCGATCGCTGCCGGAATTTCCAGCGCGCCGGGAACCGTGAAGACGTCATAGGTCGCACCGGCGTCCTTCAACGCCGATGTCGCGCCATCGAGCAGAGCGTCGGCCATGTCGTCATAGAACCGCGCTTCCACAATGAGGATATGTGGTTTGGATGTTTCGGCCATATTTCACCCGTTTGATTTTTTGGGCCGGGCATCTCCGGCGCAGGCGGCGGTCAAACCATGCCGGAGCCCCGTTGGCAAGCATTTTTCGTCTGAACCGCCGATTTGCAGGCCTGCTTCAGCTCGATTGCCCGCCAAGGCGCCGAAATTTGGGGGCACCTTTTCAATTGGATGACGTCTCTGTACAAATTTGATGACAGTGGAGGAAAACATGACAGAGACGAAAAAGCCGATCGTCAACCCGGCAGAGCTTGAACTGGAGCACTGGCAGGAAGGCACATTCTTCGAATCCCGCGATGTCTCTTTTGGCGCGGAGCTTGGCTTGACGAACCTCGGCGTCGGCTATGGCGAAGTTCCGCCGGGCAAATCCGGCTGCCCGTTCCACAACCACCATATCGAGGAGGAACTCTTCGTCATTCTCAGCGGACAGGGCGAATACCGCTTCGGCCCCAATCGTTATCCGGTAAAGCCCGGCGACGTGCTGGGCGCCCCGTCCGGTGGACCCGAGACCGCCCACAACCTGATCAACACTGGAACCGAGCCGCTGAAATACTTGTCAATCTCGACCAATGCGAAAGCGGAAATCGTCGAATATCCGGATTCCGGCAAGTTCCTCGCCCAGTCGCGCGCGGTCGCGGGCGGCAAGCCCGTCTTCCGATTTATCGGCAAAAGGGAGAGCGAGGTCGATTATTGGGACGGCGAGCCGGGAATCTGATCGAATAGTGAAATTGCCCTCCAACCCAACCGAACGGACCCATGCACAGCGTACCGACCATCGAGACCGAGCGCCTGATCCTGCGCCCCTACCGCCGCGACGACTTCAGCCCCTATAGCGCACTGTTTGCCGACGCCGGTGTCACACGCTTCATCGGCGGCGTACCGTTCTCCCGCGAACAGTCCTGGACGCGATTCCTGCGGCAGGTCGGCATGTGGCACTATTTCGGCTTCGGCTTTTTCGCGCTGCAGGAAAAGGAAACCGGTCATTTCATCGGCGAGGCCGGCTTCCACGATCTCCACCGCGTCATCAGCCCATCCCTGGAAGGCACGATGGAAACCGGCTGGGCGCTGTCGCCACTGTCGCACGGCCGTGGCTTGGCGACCGAGGCAGTCCGTGCGGCGCTGACCTGGGCCGACCAGCAATTCCCGACGCTGCGCAAGACCTGCATCATCGACAGCGCAAACCTCGCTTCGCTGCGCGTCGCATCGAAACTGCAGTTCAAGGAAGCGAAACGGACGACCTATCATGGCGCGCAGGTGATCCTGTTGGAACGGTAGGCCCGCAGTTCTACAGGTGCCCTAGAATATCGAATATCGTATCTCGACTTGCCCCTCGACCAAGTCTCCGTCGTTAAAGGGCTTGGCAATGACCTTGAAGAACTGCTTTCCGATCGACAGCCGGAAGGGCTCGTCCAGTTCCATGTCCTCGCCGGGCCGCCCGGTGCCGGACAGGATGACAGTCCCGTTATGCGTAATCTCGAATTCCTTGCCCGCCAGTTTCGCCGGATCATCCGCCATCAGCTTCAGCGATTTGATGCGCACGGGAAACGGCACGACCGGACCCGTCGAATAGCGGATTTGGCCGTTTTTGGCGGTCAGCGAGAAAGTCCGCGTGAGTTTCATGGCGTTTCCCTTCCTCGCGGCGGCGGTCCCGGTTTAAGCGCCTTTCGGCGCCGGAAACTCTGCCAGCCGTGCGGCATAGCGGGCCATGGTATCGACTTCGAAATTGACGAAATCGCCAGCCTTGCGCTGTCCCCAGGTGGTGACTTCCAGCGAATGCCGGATCAGCAGAACGTCGAAATCCGTGCCATCGACAGCGTTCACCGTCAGAGAGGTGCCGTCGAGCGCGACGGAGCCCTTGGGGGCGACGAATTTCGCCAGATGTTCCGGCGCGCGCAGGCGAAAACGTGTCGCCTCGCCTTCGGTTTCCACCGACAGGATTTCCGCCTTGCCATCGACATGGCCGGAGACAAGATGTCCGCCGAGTTCGTCGCCGATCTTCAGCGAGCGCTCAAGGTTGATCTTCTGGTTTACTGTCCACGCCGAGATCGTCGTCAGCCGCAACGCTTCCTCCCAGGCCTCGACCTCGAACCAGCGCTGATTGGAGCCCTCCTCCGGCAGCGTCGTCACTGTCAGGCAGACGCCGGAACAGGCGATCGAGGCGCCGATGTCGATGCCTTTCGGATCATAGGCGGTGGCGATGCGCAGCTTGACGCCCTCGTCCAATGGCGTGAGCGTTTCGACGGTGCCGATATCGGTGATAATGCCGGTGAACATCAGGGGGTTCTTTCGTATTCGTAGGTATCGAGGAGGTCGTCGCCGAAGGTGGTGGTCTGCCGATGGACGAAGCCGACGGGGATCAGATGGCGATCAAGTGGGGATGGCACCCCTTCGCTGCCAAGGGTGACGGCACCGGTAAACAAGAGAATCCGATCGACAAGCCCCGCATTGAGGAAGGTCTGCGCCGTTCGCGCGCCGCCCTCGACCAGAAGCGAGGAGATGCCGCGCGTGGCTAGGGCCACGAGCAGATCGAGTGGCTCGGACGGATTGCAGACGACGACTTCGACACCGGCGGCTTCCAATGCAGCGCGTCTTGTCGAGAAGGAAGAGATCGTGCGTGGGGGATTACCCCCCTCTGTCCTGTCGGACATCTCCCCCTCAAGGGGGGAGATCGGCTGGGGTTGCGCTCTGTCTTCTCTCGACGCTTCATCGACAGACGATGCTCTAGAGCTGCTTGCTGTTGTTTCAATTAATGACGGCGGCAGGCTCGGCATACCGATCTCCCCCCTTGAGGGGGAGATGTCCGACAGGACAGAAGGGGGTGAAGGTTCCGCGAATTCGGAATCGTACTTTTCCAACTCGGTATCCGCAACCGCGATCACCGGCACGGACCTTGCGGTCGCAACCAGTTTCCCATCCAACGGCAAGGCCAGCCCGGGGTCCATCACGACCCGCACGGGCGAGCGGTCCTCAAGCCCCGACAGCCGCACCGTCAGTTCGGGGTCGTCGGTGATCGCCGTGCCGATGCCGACGAGGATGGCGTCGGTTTCCGCCCGCAGGCGCTGCACGTGTTCGCGCGCCGCCGCACCGGTGATGCGGATCTGCCCCTGCCCCTTGATGCCGATCATGCCATCGGCGGAAACGGCAAGCTTCAGGGTCACATAGGGCCGGTTGTTGCGCTTGCGCATGAGGTAGCCCTCGAGCTCGCGCTCACCTTCTTCTTCCAGCACACCGGTATCAACCACGATGCCGGCATCGCGCAGGATATCGAGGCCGCGTCCCGACACCCGCTCATCCGGATCGGTGACCGCGATGACGACGCGGGCAACACCGGCCGCCACAAGCGCATCAGCGCAAGGCGGCGTCTTGCCGTGATGGGAACAGGGTTCGAGGGTGACATAGGCCGTTGCACCGCGCGCGGCCTTGCCCGCCATGGCCAACGCCTGTGTCTCCGCATGCGGCCTGCCGCCGACGGCGGTGACGGCGCTGCCGACAATGTGCGGACCGTCGCCATCGTCGCGGACGATGATGCAGCCAACGGATGGATTGGAACCCGTTGCACCCAGGTTGCGGCGCGCGACACCGAGCGCCTCCGCCATGAACCGCTCGTCTTCTTGCGTCCTGTCAGCCATCTCGTCCCGCGTCATGTCATCGATTGAGAAAGCAGAAATCAGGCGCCGGGATCACGCGCGATCTTCGCGCTGATTTCGGCGATCACCTTTTCGAAATCCTCCGCATGCGAGAAATCGCGATAGACCGAGGCATAGCGAACGAAGGCGACGTCATCGAGGCTCTTCAATGCTTCCAGCACCTGCAGGCCGATTTCTTCCGAAGCGATTTCGGTCTCGCCGGAGCTTTCCAGCCGCCGGACGATGCCGGACACCGCCCGCTCGATCCGGTCGCGATCGACCGGCCGCTTGCGCAAGGCGATCTCGAACGACCGCAACAGCTTGTCGCGGTCGAACGGCGCCTTGCGACCGGTCTTCTTCAGGATCATCAGTTCCCGAAGCTGCACCCGCTCGAAGGTCGTGAAGCGGCCGCCGCAATCCGGGCAGATGCGCCGCCGGCGAATGGCCGCACCGTCCTCCGCAGGACGGCTATCCTTCACCTGGCTGTCTTCCGATCCACAATAGGGGCAGCGCATCCGGGGTCCTTGATCAGAGGTACGGGTACATCGGGAATCGGCCGGTCAGCTTGACGACCTTATCGCGGACGCCGGCTTCGACCGTGGCATTGCCTTCATCCGAATTCGCAGCCTTCAGGCCGTCGAGGACTTCGATGATGAGGTTACCGATCTCGCGGAATTCGGCTTCCTTGAAGCCACGCGTCGTACCGGCCGGCGTGCCGAGGCGAACACCCGAGGTGACAAAGGGCTTTTCCGGGTCGAACGGGATGCCGTTCTTGTTGCAGGTGACATAGGCGCGACCCAGGGCCGCTTCCGCGCGCTTTCCGGTTGCGTTCTTCTTGCGCAGATCGACCAGCATCAGATGGTTGTCGGTGCCGCCAGACACGATATCGAGGCCACCGGCCACCAGCGTTTCAGAGAGCGTCTTGGCGTTCTTGACGATCTGCGCGGCGTAATCCTGGAATTCCGGCTGCAGCGCTTCGCCGAAGGCAACGGCCTTGGCGGCGATGATGTGCATCAACGGACCACCTTGCAGACCCGGGAAAACGGCCGAGTTGAATTTCTTCGCCAGATCCTCGTCATTCGTCAGGATGACGCCGCCGCGCGGGCCGCGCAGCGATTTGTGCGTCGTGGTCGTTGCAACATGGCAATGCGGGAATGGCGACGGATGCTGGTTGCCGGCAACGAGGCCAGCAATATGAGCCATGTCGACCATCAGCCAGGCGCCCACTTCGTCGGCGATTTCGCGAAAGCGCTTCCAGTCCCAGATGCGCGAATAGGCGGTGCCGCCGGCGATGATCAGCTTCGGCTTGTGCTTGCGGGCGCTCTCGGCAACGGCATCCATGTCGAGCAGGTGATCGCCTTCGCGCACGCCGTAAGACACGACGTTGAACCATTTTCCGGACATGTTGACCGGCGAACCATGCGTCAGGTGACCGCCAGAGTTGAGGTCAAGACCCATGAACGTGTCGCCCGGCTGCAGGAGCGCCAGGAAGACGGCCTGATTCATCTGCGAACCGGAGTTGGGCTGCACGTTGGCGAAATTGACGCCGAACAGCTTTTTGGCGCGCTCGATGGCGAGTTCTTCCGCGATATCGACGAACTGGCAGCCGCCGTAATAGCGCTTGCCCGGATAGCCTTCGGCGTACTTGTTGGTCATGATCGAGCCCTGCGCTTCCAGAACGGCGCGCGAGACGATGTTTTCAGAGGCGATCAATTCGATCTCGTGACGCTGGCGACCGAGTTCCTTCTGGATGGAGCCGAAAATTTCCGGATCGGTGTCGGCGAGGGAACGGCTGAAGAAAACGTCGGTGGAGGCGGAAACGCTCATTCTCAAAGCTCCTGTGAGACTGTGGCACGGTGTTTAACGTCCTCGCATGGCAAGGGCAATACGGGCTGTGCGATTTGCGCCATTTCCCACACCCGGCACGCCGGAAACGCGACAGGAAAAGAATGCAAAAGGCCGCGCATCCCGCAGGATGCGCGGCCTTTTGAAACGCGCCGGCAAATTGTCTTATTGCGGCAGATTTTCGCGCTCGATCGAACCGGCGGCCTGCTCGATGCCGGTCGTCGTCTGTAGTGCCAATTCCTGCTCGCCGTCCATCTCGTAGATGTCGTCGCGGAACTGCACGATGCCGTCGGTCGCGGCCCAGGCCGTGATGTATTTGAAATAAACGGGAACCTCGACAGCCAGCGTAATCGGCGAGTTCTGGCCTGCGCGGATCGCCGCTTCGATCTGCTGGCGCGACCAGCCGGGCGTGTCGCGCAGGAGCCATGTCGTCAGGTCGCGCACGTTCTGGACGCGCACGCAGCCGGAGGATTCGAAGCGGGCGAGCTTGTTGAACAGGCCCTGGGACGGCGTGTCGTGCATGTATTCGTTGTTCGGATTGTGGAAATTGATCTTGGTCGATGCCATGGCGTTGATCTTGCCGGGATCCTGGCGGAACATCAGGTTCGGCGCCTTCTCGGCGTTCCAGTCGATGGTTTCCGGCGCGACTTCGTTGCCCTGCCCGTCGAGCAGACGGATGGCATTCTTCTTCAGGTATTCCGGGTCCTTGCGCATCAGCGGCACGATGTCCTTCTCGATGATCGAGCGCGGCGCTGTCCAGTATGGATTGAGGATGACCTCGTAAATCTTCGAATTGATGATGTGGGTCGGGCGGCTGAGGCGGCCGACAACGGCCTTGTGGCGCGTCGCGACGCGACCGTTCTCGACAGCCTCGATATAGGCGGCCGGGATGTTGACCATCACGTAGCGGCCACCGAGGTCGCCCGACATCGACTGCAGGCGGACGATATTGGTGTTGAGCTGGCCGAGGCGGACATCGGCGGCGATGTTTATCGCCTTGACGGAGTACTCGCCGAGCACGCCGTCCGCCGGCAGGCCGTGACGGGCCTGGAAACGCTTGACGGCGCCATCGACATAGCTGTCGAAGGAATTGGAAATGCCGGCCGAGCGGGGAAGGTCGCCGGAAATGATCAGGCGCTGGCGCAGGGCCTGCACGGACGGATCGGAGACGCCCATTTCCAGACGCACCGGCGAATTGACCTGCGGCCAGCCGCCAGCCGAAACGATCTGCTGGTATTGGGCAACAGCATTCTGGGTGTTGAGCAACGTATCTGGGCCGAAGATCGGATTGTTGGACACCACTGCAGTTGCGCTACGCGAAGCCTTGGCGTCGAACTGATCGTCCCAGACGCCACGCCGCGGCGCTTTGATGATCTCGTCGAGCGCATCCTGCGCCATCGCACCGCCAGCCCATGTCGCCGCACCGAAGGCAGCGGCTGAACGCAGAAAGCTGCGGCGTGAGAAAGCATCAGTTCCGTTTTTCTTCGACATCGTCCCTACCAATCAATGCTGCGGCGCAAGGCGCAGCGCTATCACAAATACCGTTAACAAACGCAAACTCTATCTTCAAAGCCAGACACAGGCCGTTCAAATTCCCGAGAGCGTAAACCGTCGCCCCCCGGTCAGCCGCCAGAGGTACCAGACGCGGCGCAGAGCCCTTGGAGTTCGCATTTTTTCACCCCTGTGGCTGTCACAGTAATATGGCCAATTCGTGTCGCTGCTAAGCCTACCATTGCAACATCCGGGCGCGCTCGACATGCGGGATTTCCGTCACACCGATGGGTTGGGCCGGTACCGATTTCTCGGTTTTAAAACCAAGCATGTTCCTGGATTTCCGACACAACCAGCCACACCAACAGATAGCAACTTTTGCGATAATAAATTCACAACAAGTACTTTACGTTGCATCTTTAATATGAGTTAATACACCATCAACGTGAGCGGCCTGACGTCCGGGGGGACATGCAAGATGGTTCTGGCTTTTCGTCTCTATGGTGATTTCCACTGGCCGCCGCGCCCGGATATCGAGGACCTTGCGGAGAAGCCGATCGAAGGCGTCTTGGAAATCCACTACCTGGAAAAAGGGGAGACGGGCGTTTTCCGGCCCATCCTGCGATGGACCCCGCGCGACAAATATCGACCTGACCAACCACTTCCCGCCATTCACCCCAGCCTGTTTGATTTCAAGGTCAAGGAAGCTGTCGCCTGGTTCGAAGATAACGCTGAAAATGATTGCGCCATCTGGATCGACGCCGGAAAGTACAACACCGACACCGACAGGGTCGCCTTCCGTGGCGCCTTTCTGCTTGAGCAGCACCGGGCCACAACGCCTTTGCAGAAGGAGGTTCTCGACCTCCGCTGGCCGCTCGTCCGGTCGTGCCAGTATGCCCCCGGGATGACGGTCCTGTCCGGGCTGGATGTCGGCTGGCGGGGCGGTCCGCGCTTTTGCCTCAACCTGCATCTGCCCCTGCCGGCCCGCAGGGCAACGCTCCTTTCCGGCCCGCAGGCCGATCCCGGTGCCTTTCCCTTCACCGCCGTCTACGAACCCGGCACTGGCACCTTCGACAAGATCCTGCAATTCACCACGCTCGTCGGCGGCTGGATCGAGGGGGATGCGGTCGATACCTCCCCGACACCCGTATCGCTGACCTCTTTCGTTTTCGGCGGCAGCAAATATCCATCCGACGCCACGCTCGGAACCTTCGGCTTTTCGGCGCGCGGCAAGCCTTCGCAGGGACAGTTCGCCGTCTATGACGGAAAACAGAAATACAGGACGATCGACCCCAGGAAATTCTGGCCGGACAATTCCCGCCCTTTCACCCAGGACATGCTGGGCCGCTACGGCTTTTCGATCGACCCCAAATCGGCTGAATGGCCACGCTTGAAAGCGGGCGACTCGACCGCTGACCTCAGCCTCCGCTTTTCGAAGGAAGGCGGGGAAGCCGAGAAACCGGCCTTCATCTACCGCATCGCGGTGTCGGCCAGCGGCGACGATCCGAAGGCAGCCGACGACATCAAGAAGGGCGGCAATGGCCTCAGCCTGCGACTGCAGAAGGAAACCGGCGGATGGGTCAATACCGCAGAAAGCCTCTATGTCGATTGCAAGCTGTCATGGCACATCCCGGATGACGATATCTGGCACACCGACCATCGGCGCTGGTCGCCGAAGGTGGACCTTGCCCTGCACTGGAAGAACGATATCCCGACCGGCGACAATCTCGGTGGCAGCCCGGCAAAGGGCGCCGACCTCGATTTCGGCCTGCTGCGCCATGCCGCGCATTCGTTCCGTGAAGCCCGGGAAGCGCTAAAACCGATCGAGGCCGGACAGGCACGCTCCATCCTTCCCGACCTCCAGGCCGACGGCAAACAGGCGATCCGGCTGGCACTCGCCGGGCCATCTCTGGAGGCTCGTTTCCTCGATAACGATACCAAGGATGGAAAGGCATCCGGGCTTTTGGCCTGGGGGCGCCCGGCGGCCACCGGGCCTGCGCAAATGCTGTTCGTCCGTCCGCGCCTGCGCCTGACACTCGCCGAGCCGGGCGATCTCATTCAAAACTCCGACGACACCGCCGGATTGACGGCCAACACGCTGAAGCTGATCGCCAGCGGCCTGACCTTCTTCAACGACCGGAAGGTGCCGACGCGGGTCAACCTGCTGCTCTCGCGCGACGATGGCTGGGCAGAGGCGCAAAGCGAGGCCGTGGCCGATGGCGCCCCCTTCTTCGCCTCCTACATTCTGGAAGTCATGCCGCCGGGCGATGCCTGGTCCGGGCGGCTCTCGTCGCTGCAGTTCGACTTGAAGCCGGTGGAAGGCCCGTTGCCGCCACGTCCGGAAGAGCTTACCAGGACCTATTTGCGCCTGGGTGGCCCGGGCACCCGCGACGGCATGGGGGACGGTGGCCCGCCGATCCCCCTTGCGCCGAGCCGTATCGCCGCGTCGATCCATGCCGTCCTGGCCGTCAGCGACGTCACTCCGGTCGGTGTCGATGTCGCCCGCATGGACCGTTCTGGCCGTCCGGCGCCTCTCCTCATCCGCCCCGACGGAGACGGATCGACCAGCGCTGCATCCGGTTACCGCTACTGGCTCAGCATCCGCGAAAGCATCGCGCCGACACAGGACCGCCTGATCGAGGCGGACATTTACGAAAACGCACCGGAAGCGGCCCCGCAAAACTATGTCGTGCTGTCGGAAGAACCGTTTTCGCTTTTTTGCTACATTCATCAACCGCTCGGCAGTCGCGGCGACGCCGGCTCCGGATCCGTGGCCTATTACTCCGGCGACGATCGCATCTGGCAATATCGCAAGGTGACGGATCACTATCACTATGTCCTGCCGCCGCAAGCGGTCGGCGAGAGTGCCGACAAGCCCCGGAGACTGGAAATCCACGACCTCCACCACGACGCGGCTGACGGCTCGCAGGATGCCATCCGCCCTTTCGTGACCGAAGGCGATAATGCCAGGACCAGCGGCTTGAAGCGCCGGGCGGTGGAATTCCGGCTGACGCCATCGACGGAATTCTGGATTCGTCCGAGCGATGTCGAGCGTGGCTATTTCATGCCGGAATCGACCAGCTACGAGATTTTCCGCCAGCGTGGAGAATATGGCCTGGGCGCTGCGCTTGCCTATCTGCGCGGCGAATTTCTCTATGGTCTTTCCGTCGGCATCGACGTCTCGCGAGAACGCGCCGTGGCGCTCCAGGCGCGCGTCGCCGAAATCGAGGCGCTGAGCGGCAGGATCACTGGTGCCGCACGTGACGCCGACGCGGAACCAAACCTTTCGGCCCGCTGGAACGCCCTTTCCCGCGCTGTCGCGCGCCGGCCGGAGCGGCTGGAAGTCTGGGCGCGCGATCCGGATTCGGCCGTCGATTTCACCCCTGCCCGCTTTGCCGACGGCGTCAGTTTCGCCCTACGGAGCACGGCCCTGCACCGGCCGCCGCTCGCGAGGCTCGAACAGCCCGGCGATCACGATGCCTGGCCCAATGCCGGTAGTCTCAAGCCGAATCTCGCCGATGCGCGGCGACTGGATCGCAGCAAGCCGCGTACGCATCCGCAGGGTCTGAGCGGCGGCGCGCTCTGGCCAGTCGAATCCAGCAATCTGTTCAATGAGCTCCTGCAACGGCCGGAATCGGGCGGCGGAACAATCGAAGCCATCGCACTTTCGCCGACCGGCGGCGACGCGACACAGAAGGCAAGCTTGCTCGGCGGCATCGTGACGATCATCAGCGAGACCCGCAACGGCCATGTGGAGCGGCAGAAGGTCGAGGTACTGGGCCGCATCGGCGCTTTCTGGCACCGCGCCAAGCACGTCGTCGTCTACGAACGCACGGTCAATCCCTCGGCCCAGTTCGCCCCGAAACATGCCGAAGACCCGGAACGGACGCGCTCGCGCCGCCCGATCCTGCGAAAGGTGCGAGAATATGTCGAGCTTCTCGAACCCGAGCGCTGCTACCCGGATTTTGCCGCCGCCGCACCCCGCAGCACAGGCTTCCTCGATCGTGTGCGTTTCAACTCCAAGATCATCAACGTCGACAGCGCCTGGAGCACCGAGATTGGCGATTATGGCTGGAAAATTCCGCTCTGGAACCTTCTGAGCGCCCGCGAACGGCCGCAGGTCTATCCGATGCCCGACATCGCCTTCGTCACCGTGGCTGAAGGAGATGGCGACAACCCGGTCGTGGCGCAGGAATGCATCGACACCGACAACCTGTTCTTCTTCTCCGAATTCAAAGCGGGCACGAGCGACACCAATCAATGGATGCCGCGCCTCGACATCGACTATGCCTGCATGCCGCCGGCGCAATCCCTCGCCAAGCTGACCGACAGGCCCCGGCAATCCGCCACTCCGGACAGTCGCCGGGCCGCCGTCACCCGCATCCTGCCCGGAACACGCCGCTTCACCTGGCGCCTGGCGCCCGCCGCGCAGAAGACGGCCATCAATGCCGGCCGCTCCGGCAAGCCCGTCTATGTCGGCCTCGACAGCGTCAGCTTCATGCGCATCAAGCATGAGGCCGACGGGCCGAAGCCATTGTTCGAGGACCTCACAAAGGTTCTGGAGAGCGCCGAAGGCATTCAGGCAATCGGCGTGGAGCCGGAGGCAATCGAGAAACTTGCCTACTGGAATGCGGATGGTACCGGCGCCGGCATTCCGGAGGTCGCACACTATTCGGCGGCAATCACCGAACTGATCGCTGGCTTGTCCAAGGCAGACAAGCCGTCCGTGGAAAATGCCCTGAAGTCCCTTGGCGATCAGTGGATCGGCCAAAACATCTCCGAAAAGATCAAAACCGAGTTGCCAAAATTCGCGGACGGTTCGTCGATCCTCGGAGATTTGAAACCGCTCAAGGATTTCGACGAAGGCATCAAGCTCTGCGACAAGCTGAAGACCGATGCCATCGGCATGATCCGGCGCAAGGAAATGCTGATCACCACCGCCTTGTCCGATTGGGTGGCGGATATCGAAAACAACTTTCCGGGAAAGATAGACGAAAAGCCCATCCCTCTTCCGGCGACGAAAACCGAAGCAATCACAATACTTGCGGATCGCATCACGGAACATCTGCGTCCGATCTTCAACGACGCCAGCGACGATATCGGCAATGCCGGTGCAAGCGCGGAAAAAGCCAGAACCATCCTGTTGTCTGTGGAGACCGATATCGAAGCGATCTTCGGTCGCGCAAGACAGCGCATGGAACAATTCTCGGCGGGCTACGATCGCGGCAAGCCCTGGTCTGCCGAGCGACGGAAATCGTTTCGTGTCGGCCTTGAGGCCATGGTCAGCAATGTCGCGGCCGACATCGCCGCCTCGGTCACGGAGGCCCGCCAGCGATTTGCCGTCGAACTTTCCGGCGTCAGCCAGGCCATCGGCGGGCATGTTTCGAAGGCGCTGACAGCGGTCGCGAAGGCGGGACAGAATGGGATCGAGGATGTCGCGACGCTCCAAGGCACTGTTCGTCGGCTGCTTGAAAATGTCATTCAGGCCATCAATGACCTTTCGCCTGCAGCCGGAGACGGCAAGCTGGATGATGCAATCGCCGGCATTGCCGTCCTCGCCGCGAAAATCTCCACCACTGCGGGCATAGCCGAACCGCTTAAGACGGAATCGACGGACGCACTCAAGCTGCTGAGCGAAGCAGCCACGTCGGCCAAGGCGCTCATCACCGACATCCGCACGACGATCCTGATGATCGAGGCGCTGAATGATGACACGCTCGGGGCATTGAGCGGTGCCGTCCTCGACCTGACAGAAAATGTCACCGCGTTGGTTACGGAACTGGCCGACAAGGCCGATAGTGTTGTCGATATCGCCAATGCGTTTGCCGACGCTGGCTTTGATGAGATCGCCTCCGACCTGGGCCATATCTGGGTCGGGATCGACGAACCGGTTTCAACACTCTCGGCATGGCTCGATAATTCCCTGCTGAAGATCGGCGAGCCCGTCGACTTCATCGTGGCCGCGACAATGAGCGAATTGTCCTCCATCAGCGATACGCTGCTGCGGGAGGTACGGACGGCGCATCGAACAGTCGATTCCGTTCTCGGCGACATTCAGGACGCGCTGAAAACCGTCCAGACGGTGCTTGGACCCAGCCAGCTCCTGAAAACCGTGGTTCGGAACAAGGTTATCGAGCCGGGCCTGACAAGCCTGTTGGCGCCTCTGCCGGAAGATCTGACGACCTTCGGCGGCGCGCTCGCCGCCATTTGCACCAGCCTGACCGAATTGAGCAGGACAGCAAGCACACTTCTGGCAAACCTCAGCGCCACCACACTGGACGGCATCGGCCAAGTCTCGGCCGCCTGTTCGGCCGTCTTCGAGGGCATCGGCGCCGCTGGCACATATATCGAGACCGTCGCGACCGGCTTCAAAAACTACGTCGAGAAGGAGATGGACGAGATCAGCAAGCAGTACCAACCGCTGATCAAGAGCATCGAAGACGAACTGGGAAACTTGCCCGCCAAGGCCGCAGACCTGATCGGCACCGTCAAGGCCTTCGATCATTCCGTGCGCAGCCTGCAGAACGATCTTTCCCGTTCGTTCGAGACGGCGCGGATGTATGGCGACAGGCTGTTCGATGCGGTCGGGCGGCTCGATGATCCCGATCCGATGGCGGCGCCGTCCAATATCCTGAAACTCTATTCGGCGGTCAGCTCGGCGCCGGAGCTTGCGGCGCTGAAGTCCGATATCGACCGCATCCGCTCCGGGTTCGACGATCTCACCGACATCATCGACACGACCGAGGCGAGCGCCCTGTTCAATCAGCTCGGCGACGAATTGAAGGCGCTCGGCCTGACGCTGCCCTTCAACCAGATCGGCGACCGGCTGGTCGCGCCCGATCTCTCCAATTTCAATATCGGCGACATCTTTGGCAATTTCGGCGGGCTCAATCTGAAAAGCCTGTTCGAGGGCTACAAGATGCCGGCCGGCACCAAGGATGCCATTCGCGTCACCCACGATTTCGACAAGGCGCAGGCGCGCGCCTGGGTGCAGGTCGACATCGACGCGCCGATGCCGGGCCGGCGCACCCTGTTCTCGCTCGGCGTCTTCCAGATCGATTTCGTCGACATGCATTTGACGGGACAGGTACGGCTGGAAGCCTCGAAGGACCAGGACCGGGTGACACAGACTGGCTTCGGTCGCATCGACACGACGATCGACGTCATCGCCGCCGGTCAGTCGATGGTCCGGTTCGAAAAATTCGCGCTGAATTTTACCCGCGAAAAAGGTCTCGACATCGAGTTCGACCCGAAGAACATCCACCTCAATCCGTCCTTCAAGTTCATCCAGGATTTTCTTGCCACCCTGTTTCCAGACGAGGCGGGCGGTCTGAAGATCGTCAAGCAGGACAATATTCCCGTCGGCGTCGAACACGACTTCATCATCCCGCCGGTGACCCTGAATTTCGGCACCAGCGGCGTCTCGAATATTTCCATCGAGAACCATTTCAAGCTGGTCGCCTTCCCGGATTTCATGATCGCCAACCGGTTCAATCTGTCGACGATCGAGCGCCCGTTCATCTTCTCGATCTTCATCATCGGCGGCACCGGCTATATCCAGATCGACGCGGAATACCGTCCCTTCGACAGCCAGTTGATGGTCTCCGTCGAGGCCGGCGCCGGCGGGTCGGCAGCACTTGCCTTCGCGGTCGGCCCCTTCGTCGGCCAGGTTTTCATCACCCTGTCGGGGGTCATGACCTATCGCAAGATGATCGGCAAACCGGGTGGCGGGCTGTCGCTGGCGGTCGTGGTCGTCATCGCCGGCCAGGTCGATGTCTGCGGCATGGTAACGGTCGGCATCAACCTGATGCTGCGGCTGAGCTACCGCGACAACGGCCAGATAGACGGCCAGGGCTCGCTATCGGTCAGCATCCGCATCTCCCGCTTCTTCACGCTGAGCGCCCGCGCCAATGTCAACTACAAGCTGCGCGGCGGCAAGTCGGAGACCTCCGTGACCAGCAGCGTCAACGGCGAGGTCGAGGATGAAAAACTCAAGACGAGGATCGACCAGGCGGAACAGGCAGTCAAAAAACTCCAGAAGGCGAGCAACTAGTCATGGCCCTGAAGACACCCATCATCCACTGCCTTCTCGATGCCGAACCGGAACGCTATCACGCCGCTCCATCCTTGGCAGTCAATCTCGGGTTCGAATGCCCGACCGATATCGCCCGCAGCGAGGTGATCGGCGACGATGCGGCTGCCAAGGCCCGGCGTGATGAACTCAAAGGCGATGAAGCGCTGGCGAAAGTCCGGTTCACGGCCTTTCTCATTGATGCCCAGACAGTGCAATTTCACCTGTTCGAGGCGCGGCCGGACGGCCCTGTCGACCCCACGTCCTACACGCTTGTCCATATCGGCCGTGTCGATACGGTATCAGAACCACCTGCCGCCGGCATGCCTGACCAGGCCATGACCTGGCTCTGCAACGCGAATCCGGCTGATCCAAAGACGCACTATTGGACCACATTCACCGCCGCTGCGGAACCGAATGCGGCGATCAACGCGGAAACGGCGGCAGCGACCTATCGGCTGCGAGCCGCGCATTCCTGGAACGCGCCGGTGGCGCATCGCCTGCATCTCACGCACATCCTGCGTCCGACCGGCATGACCGAGCCGAATTACGTCATCCTGGCTTTCTTCTCGGACCCGGCCGTGCCTGTTCCCGATATTATCGGCATTCCAGGACCGCAGGACATCGACGGATCGGAACGGCAATGGGATTTCACCTATGACGCCGGCGGAAAGCAGGGGGAGATAACCTGCCGTACGGAGGTGCTGGATACCGCCACCCTCTTCACCGCCACGCCCGATCTGATCCACGAACTCCTCACACCGGACGGATATCTCAGGGTGGATCCGGAGGCGGAACACCTCTGGCGCATCACAACCTGGTTCGAGGCACGCGCGGCATCGCTGATGTCGACGACCGAAGCCCTCGCCGGCCCCGATACGGATGCCAGAAGCGTCGATGAATTCGACAAGCTTTTCCTGTGGACCTGCGATGAGATCGACAAAAAACCAAAACTCGTTGCCCCCGCCGCCGCCTGGCTGGCGACGACGAGCCTCATCACGGCGCTCGACGCGATCGTCCTGTCCGTCCTCAAGCCGGTTTCGGGCGATGGCAGCGCCGGCGAAATCCTGGCGCCGCTCGTCATCGTCCTGCTCGACCGGATCGAGAAAAAAATTTCCGATCCATTTGACTTGAAAGCGAGCGCGCTCGATCCGGCAAAGGTAACGGGCGCCCTGCGCAAGGCGTTGAAGGCCGCCAATCCCCTGTTCATGCAAGCCAATGTCCCGCCATCGCCGCCGGATCGCACGGCGATCATCAACTGCCTGCGCAGCGCTCACGGCATCGATGCGAGCGCGAAGGATGCCAGCGTTGAAATACGCCTTTTGGACGCGCTACTGACCTGTTTCGGAGACGATGCGCCAACAGAGATCACACCAGCACTGAAGGCCGCGCTCGAAGACAAGAAGCCAGCATTTCTCCGACGGGCACTGACGGAGACGCTCAAGAAACTGCAGGATGAGGCAGGCATCGAATATGCCGCCATCCAGTTGATGGAGCACACCAAGCGCGGCGAAACGGACCTTCCTGCGCTTTTCGCCGAGGCGTATCTGGCCGAAATCAAGCGCCCCGGTGAGCCCGCCCTGACCGAAGTCCTGACAAAAGCGTTTGTCGAGGCCTGGGCCGATTATCGGACCCTGCTGGAAAATTCCTTCAATGGCGCCGAGGCCGTTCGGCGTGGTTCGGCCAGCGAGTTCAGCAAGGCCCTTCTCAGCTTTGCAAAGGCAAATCCGCCGGTCTCGACACCCGAAATGCCGGTGTCGAAGCCGCGGCACTTGATCACGATCGCCGGTGCGGCGGATTATTATCTCATCCGCCTGCTGATGCCCTCGGAAGAGCCCGTTCCGTCAAACCCGGTCCGCTGTTTCCGGCCGATCGCGGACAGCCTCCTGAGGACCCCACCGTTCACCGGCTTCGATCCATCGGGCATCGATGCGCTGAAAACCCTGTTCCAGAATACCTACGCGGCCGCCATGGCACCGATGGCCGACATCATCGAACAATTTGCCCGCTTCATTCCCGACACGGCACCCGCGCCCTTGCCGATCCAGATCGCCTCCAATATCGACGGGGCGGATATCGAAACATTTTCAAATCATTTCAATGGCATCGGCATCGCCATCCGGCGCATCGACACGGATGACGCCACCGACAAATGGGCGCATGCCAGCCTTGCCGACCTCACCTGGCCCATGCCGCCGCCCGACGCTGCGGCCGGTGAAGCCGCACCGAACGTCTCAGCGGCCATCCATCCCATGCTTCCGGCCGTCAGCGATGGGCGCGGTCCGATGTTCATCGCCTACGAAGGCCTTCCGCTTGCCGCAACGACCTTCGGCCGTACCGCCGCCGACCCGGTTCCCGAGGCGTCGGGCAACAACGCCCCCTTCTACAGCTACGAAGCGCCCGACCTGGATTTTGTCACGGATTTTGCCAAGGTGCCGCGTCTCGCCTATGGGCGGACCTTCGAGGCTTTCAGCTTCGCGACGACCAATGCCGGAACATTGCCGCTCGCCCTGCAACGACAAGCAGCGCCGCCGGCGCAAAAAGCCAGCGCTTGGATGCCGGACAAGGAGATCAAGGCCCCGCAAAAGGACGACAAACCTGATCCGGACCTCGTCTCGACGACCGCCTATCAACGGCGCACCGCCATCGGCCAGATCGCGCTCAAAGAGGTTCCGGAGGTCAATCGGCCCCGTCGTATCGGCGCGCCGATCGAAGACGTCGTTCCGGTTTCCGAGGATTATCCCCGCACGGTCATCGCCTCGGGCGATTGCCCCGGCGTGCGCGACATTTTTCGGGATCGGGACGGTACGGGAACGCTGAGCATTCCAGCCGTTGCAGCAAAGAAGGCGGAATGGCGCATCAGCGAAACCGTGTTCCGCGGCACACCGGCGAAGCTCACCGTGCGACTGTTCGACAGGGCGCCGCAAAGCGCGACCGACCCCGGCATTGCCAGCCTCGAGCTCGACTTTACCGAAGGCTTCGATTTCAGCGCGGTGAACGATCTCGTCTTCGGCGTCGAGCCTGTCGAAACCGAAGCCGGCGATGCCACCCGCGTTTTCTCCGCCACCTGCGGCAGCGTGACGAAGCAAACAGTTATCAAAACAGAAACGGCCATCGATGCGGGCTGGATCCGGCTGTCGCTGGCATCGGCCGCCTCCGCATCCCTCAGCTTCGCCGTCACCGACGACCTCAAGCCCTATGATGTCGCCGCACCGCTGCTGCTGTTGGCTCCGGCCGACAAGGCTTGGAAGGATGTCGTCAACTCCTCCGTCACAGCGGAAATCACGGCACCGCGCGTCGGTTATCTCGATTTCGACCGCTGGTTCTCCAATGCCGATTTGCGCGATGCGGCCTTTCCCAATTCGAAGCCGGGCGGTGTCAACGAAGAGGCAACAGACAACCTGCGCCGGGCACTGCTGACGGCCTATGTGTTGCGTGATACCCATCTGGGACTTGCAGGCGCGCTCGACCGCCTGCCGGATCCCGCCGTGGACGGGCTGCGCGTCGAACTGGCGATCCAGGACCAGTTGGGGCCGTCCGCCCCATCCTCATCGTTTGTCCATGCCGATATCTTCTTCGGGCAAACGCTTCTCGCCATCGCAAAAACGATCAAGCCCAACCAGCTCTGGACACCACAGTTGCTGATGAGCGTCGTCTTCCAGCCGATCGAGACGGCGTTCACATTCACGATGTCGCTGACATCAGGCGATTTCGGCCTGTCCGCCGGCGGATTGCGCGCAGGCGTTCCGGCCGGGATCGCGGCGCGACTGTCGATCGATGCGCTGGTTGCAAACCGGCACTTCGATCCGTCCGGTCCGCACCCCGCCGTCTTCCACAACGGCCTGCACCAGCATGCGTCGCGCGCCGTCGTCCAGCCCGGCACGAAGATCGTTTTCCTCGCCTTCCCGTCGCTCGCCCTGCGCATCGAGACCATGCTGAACGGCATGCCGGAAATCGATCTCTCCGACAAATTGAAGCCTGCCGACAAGCCGGCCATCGCACTCGCCGGGGACATGGTAGCGGTGCGGCCGATCGACCGCACCCGCCGCTACGATCTTGAAACGCGGGCCGAGCTTCCGGCCCCCGACAAGGCAAAGCGGACCCGCCAATGGCGCCTCCTCAGTGAAATCGACGTGACGACCCAGCGCTGGAGGCCAAGTGGCCGGCCAATCTATCATCACATCGATCCCCTGCACTTCCGCGATGAAAACGCCCTGTCCGACAAGCCCGCCCTGGCATCGCACGTCGTCATGCCGCTGAAGGAACAGCCGATCACCGACGGTCATTCGCTGTCCCGGTTCGAACAGGAAGCCTTTTTCGACCGGCCGAACATCGATTCACAGACCGTCACACAACGGCTGCTGCCACTTCCTTCCAGAACCGTCTTGGAACAGCACTTCTGGGAAGCGCCATCGGCAAGCATCTTCCGGCATCGTTTCACCCTTCGCTCCCGCTATGCCGGCGCGCTGAAGGCGGTTTCACATCGCGAGGTCAAGGCCTGGAACACCAGTCGCGAAACGCGCCGGACGCCGGCGGAGGCCTGGATCTTGCGTGTCGCCATGCTGGCGGACCTCTCGCGCATGCTGCTCACCCGACCGCAACAGCGCGCTCTGATCCCGCTGACAACGGCGCCACGGGACGACGGAAGTATTCCGAGCGCCCCGCCAGTGCTGGCCATTCTGCAGGAACCGCCCTTCTCGCGCGGCGGCCTCGCCGACCGGATCGCCGCCGAGATCAAGACCGGCTTCGGATATGGTTTCGAGGGCATGACCGACGCGACGGTCGAGATTCTCGACTCACGCAAGGAGATCGGCCCCGATCCACGCCTCTCCTACCGGCCCACCGAAGCCAATGCGGCGCTCGGCATGGCGCTGAACGCGGAGGGGCCGATCGGACTGACTTTCGACCAGGTCAATGCACCCGCACCGGCCTTTCCCAATTCGATGATCTCGCTTTCGCCGGTGCAGTTGAGTGGCGAGGAACAGAATCTCGAAGAGCATTTCCTCGGCATCTCGATGCGTCGCTACATCGATCCGAACTGGACGATCGACAATCGTCCGTCCGACCCGTCGAGCCTGGATGCGGAACGCTGCTGGTGGATCGATCCCGATCCCGTCCTGGCGCCATCCAAAGAGCTGCTGGGCTACACCGCCCACGGCATCGATGCGCCGTTGTTGAAATTGACCTTCGATGGGACGGTCTTTTTTGTCCACACGATGAAGGCGGCGGTCGATGGCATGGCGGGCGCGGCGGACAAGGACGTTGTCATCGCTCGTTGGGAGAGGGGTTTCGCGGAAAACCTGAGCATCCTGCACCAACCCGTTGCGCCCGGCCGTTATTCCACATCCGTCTTCGTCATTCCCAAGGAAAACCAGGGCAATGTCAGACGCGGTCGCAGCAACACGCCGCTGCTGATCTGCAATTTCGAGTGGGGACCGCCGGAACGGAAACCCAATCCGAAGGACGCGGGCGAACCGGGCGCGGCAAAGGGACCGGTCACGGTTACGCTCAAGGCCTCCGGTGCCAAGGTCCGGTCGACGATGGCGAGTGCCGCGACCTTCCTCGCCTGGACGCGCATGGGACGCAATTTCGACATCACCTATTCCCCGGACTTTGCCACCTCCACTCCCGTGTTGCGCGAACTGCCGACACGCGATCTGCTCGGCAATATCGATTCCTCGGAGTCGACGCTGACATTGGCGCGAAGCGGCATTGGCGAAACCTGGCTGTGCTCTTCGACCCTGCTCAAGCCCTACCCCTTGCATGTTCAGAGGCATCTGGCGGTGCTGACGACCGGATATCTCCGTGAACCCGGTCGGCCCGTCGAGGAATACAGCCGCTCGGCCCTGCTCCTAGGGCGCCGATCAGCACACCTTTCCGGCATTGGAGGTCAGGAGGATTGCCTGCGCATCGTCGAGTTCGAAACGCCGGCGGCGATCCTTTGCAGTTCCGAAGTTCCGGCACCGGAGACCTATCTCAAGGCCTATTTCGACCTTGTCGCCACCGGGTTCGGGACGGAGAGCGGCCCTGCATCCGCACGACTGTTCTTTCGCTTTGCCGGCCAGCCCGAGCATTTGCGAAAGTTCACCACGCTTCGGATCACCCTCGCCTATGGCAACGGAGGCACCGACGGCGGTCTTGTGCGGCACGCCATTGCCGCGCCGTTGGGAAATTCCGACGCGGCGTTCGCCATCGGCATGGAACTGTGTATCGAGCGCAGCGAGCCCGCTGCCAAGCTGGCCTATCGGTCGGCGATGCTGATGTCGGACGGCGAGACAGTGCCAGCCCAACATCCGGCGCCGGACAATGAACATGGCTTGCTCGGCGCCGACAATCACAATCCCGGCTTTTTCGTCAGCCTGGCGGCGGAGGGAGACGCGGGTGCCGGCGAATTCTGGACCGATGTCTCGCTCCTGCATTCGCCGCGCCCGACCTGCGACGGCCGCTTCGATTTCGATTGGCTGTTTTCCAAGGCCGGCGGAGCGGAACCCGCGCTGGATGTCGCTCCGGCCGGCCTCAACACCATGGTCGAGGCCCAGGCGCGCATCATCGCGGTCTCCCCGCCCGTACCGATCCAACCGAAACCAGCGGACTAGCGGACTAGCGGACTAGCGAAGCCGGTCCGCACCCACCACTCAAAACGAAGGAGAAAAGGCCTATGGCATTCGTCATCTACGTCAAGAACGAGGGCGACACCGGCACCGTTTCCGTGTCGCAGTGGATCAACCTCAACGAGTTGAAAGAGATCCACAACGGCATCATCGAGGCAGACAGCCAGGTCACAGTGCAGGCGTTGAAGACTGAGGAAAACGGCGATGATCGCGGCGACTTCGAGTGGCGGCACAGCGGGTCCGGACTGACCGGTCGCGAGGACGTCCGAGCCGAGGACGTGTTGCGGGTGGAGTAGTCGGCCTCCAGACGCGCGAACGGGTGCGCTCCTCGCGCACCCGTCAGCAATCCATCACGATCTGCCCCGCGCGTGGCCGCGCTTAAAGCTTGTAGAGCATGGTATCGTTCCAGAAGCGGTCGAGACGCTGCAGGAGCTTGTTCATCTGGCCGAACTCGTCGGTGCCGATGCCGCCGACCTTCTGGATCGAGCCGATGTGGCGTTCATAGAGCTTGGCGACCGTCTCGGCGATCTCCTGGCCTTCTTCGGTCAGGCTGATGCGGACCGAGCGGCGGTCGATGCGCGAGCGCTGGTGGTTGATGAAGCCGAGGTCAACCAGCTTTTTAACATTGTAGGATACGTTGGAGCCGAGATAGTAACCGCGCGAGCGCAGTTCACCGGCGGTCAGTTCCGAGTTGCCGATGTTGAAGAGGAGAAGGGCCTGGACGGCGTTGACGTCGGAGCGGCCCGAGCGGTCGAATTCGTCCTTGACGACGTCGAGCAGGCGACGGTGAAGACGTTCGACGAGGTGAAGGGATTCCATGTAGAGCGAGCGGATCGCGTCTTCGTGGGGATCTTTGTGTGCAACGACCTGCGGCTTCATTTTCGTGTTCATGATGACTGCCTCACTGTTTTGTTTGGCGGTGTATGTTCTCTCCCGCCTTGAGGTAGACATTATCGAATACGTATAAAATTCGACTTAAACTACAGCCTTAACAGCGCCTTACCATCCACAGCCCTTGTCTCAAGGTAAATCAATTCTTGCAGCCTTGGCCTGTTTGGCCCGTTGATACAGGATCGCGGCACGGAAAAGAACGAAGGTGAGAGCCACGGCTGAATGCAGAATCAGCAGCAGCGGCTTGGTCCCGAAGACATGCGGGTAGATCGCGAACATCACCACTTCGGTCGCCGCCGCCACGACCCAGAGAACCGGCCCCCAGGACACCAGCAGCCACAGTCCGAGTGCTGCGACGGGATAGACGACGGCAAGTGATGTGGCCGCCACCCGCCAGGGCAATGGCAGCAAATCAAACCGCCCGGCGCCGGCGAACGAAAAGCCGATCAGCATCGCCCAGTAGTTCAGGCCGAACCAGAAGCAGGATACCGCGACCAGACGCAGAAACAGGCCGAAGATCGTTTCGGTCAGCGAGAGCTTGGGTACCTGGACAGAATCAAGTGTCATGGCGCGGAGAATAGGTCGCGAGCATCGGCTTTGCCAAGCCGGGCTTTCGGGGCGATGAACGGTTCGCCAATGTCAAAACGTTTTGAATCACTTCATAATCACAAAGGGGCCTTGCCGAATGCGAGACCCCCTTTGTGAGTTCAAGTTTACTTCAAGTAAACGATCTTGCCGCCATTGGCCGCCGTCTGGATGCCGATGACGTTTTCGAGGATCACGTTCTTGGCCTGGAGTGTTGCCATCAGGCCCGGGTCGTTCTGGATTTCGGCCTGCGCCTTGGTGATCGTTTCAGGCGACGGATTGCGATAGGTCGCGGGGATCGACGACGTGTCCGTGGCTGCGTTGGTTTCTTCGCCGACATTGACGATCGTAACCATGTCGTCGGCCATTGGCGTGACGGAACCTGTCGTCTGGGCATAGGCATAACCGCCAAGGGACGTTGCCGAAAGTGCCGCGGCGAGAGCAATCTTAACTGCGATATTCATTGTCTTCTCCTCTGTGCGGAGGCCTCCAATCACCGCTCATCGGTGACGTTGTCGAGCGCTCCATAAGACGAGACCAAAACCTGAGATGGCGGAAATGGTTCCCAGGAAATGACTTTTTGCCCGTGGCGGTGCCGTCGACCGGCGCCAAAGATATCAACTCCTCTTCTCGAAATGATGATGAAACGCCGCACCTGAAGCGTTTTCCTTTGCTGGTCGCTCATGATAAACCGCGACCACACGCCAAGCTGATCGAAAGACGATGACATGACCGACAAGACCAATGCCGTTGACCTCATCACCGGCCATCGCCGGATGCGCCGCAACCGCAAGGCCGACTGGACGCGTCGGATGGTGCAGGAGAACCGACTGACGGTCGATGACCTGATCTGGCCGATCTTCGTGGTTCCCGGCTCCGGCATCGTCGAGCCGATCGCTGCCATGCCCGGCGTCAACCGCATGAGCATCGACAAGGCGGTCGAGGCTGCGAAGGAAGCGGCTGATCTCGGCATTCCGGCTCTTGCAACCTTTCCGAATATCGAGATGTCGCTGCGCGACGAGACCGGCTCCAACAGCCTTGCCGCCAACAATCTGATCAACGAGACGACGCGGGCGATCAAGAAGGCCGTGCCGAATATCGGCGTCATCACCGATGTGGCGCTCGATCCGTTCACCAGCCACGGCCATGACGGCATCCTGCGCGACGGCGAAATCGTCAATGACGAGACCGTTGACCAGATCGCAAAAGCCGCTGTCATGCAGGCGGACACCGGCGCCGACATCATCGCCCCGTCCGACATGATGGACGGCCGCATCGGCGCGATCCGCCAGGCACTGGACGCGGCCGGCCACCAGAATGTCGGCATCATGTCCTACGCCACCAAATTCGCCTCTGCCTTCTACGGCCCTTACCGCGAGGCGATCGGCACCGGCGGGCTGCTGAAGGGCGACAAGAAGACCTATTACATCGACCCCGCCAACGGCACCGAGGCGATGCGGGATGCAGCCCTCGATGTCGAGGAAGGCGCCGACATGCTGATGGTCAAGCCCGGCCTGCCCTATCTCGACATCTGCTGGCGGATGAAGGAAGCCTTTGGCCTGCCGGTCTTCGCCTACCAGGTCTCCGGCGAATATGCGCAGATCAAGGCCGCCGCCGCCAATGGCTGGATCGACGGCGAGCGCGTCATGCTCGAAACCCTGCTCGCTTTCAAGCGCGCCGGCTGCGACGGCATCCTCAGCTATTTCGCCATGGACGTGGCGCGTATCCTGGCGAAGCGGTCGTGAACAGCTGCGATCCGGTCACGCTTGATTTCTACGCGAGGGAAGCGGAAACCTATGCGTCCAGATCCAGCGGCTCGAAAGCTGGGCGGCTGGATGACTTTCTTGCCTTGCTGCCGCAACGCGCGAAAATTCTCGAACTCGGATGTGGTGGCGGTCATGACAGCTACAGGATGCTGTCGCGCGGCTACGATGTCACGACAACAGACGGATCGCCCGAAATGGCGCGACACGCGGAAACCCTTTTGCAGCGTCCCGTCGCGGTTCTGGCTTTCGATCAACTCTGCGAAACCAGGATGTACGATGGCGTCTGGGCCAATGCCTGCTTGTTGCATACACCGAGACCAGAACTTTCTGGCGTCATATCCCGAATCCATGATGCATTGAAACCCGGCGGGATTTTCTATGCGAGCTTCAAGGCCGGAACGGCGGAAGGCCGCGACGGCCTCGACCGTTACTACAATTATCCCTCACCGGATTGGTTATTGGCCCAATATGCACCTTGCGGATGGGAGCGTGTCGACCTCGAAGAAGCGTCGGGCGGAGGCTATGATGAGCTTGAAACGGTATGGCTGCACCTGACCGCAATGCGGTGAATGCCAGCGATAGACGTAATTTCACGCATCCATTTGATTTCCAGGCCCGTGCTTCCCATATGCGATCCATCGAACATGGAGACATGCAATGACCTTTCGTGACGAAAACCTTCGGATCCCCAGCAGCGACTGGCGTGCCTATCAGGGCGTGCTCAGCCGGCGGGTGATTGCGTTCGTCATCGACTATGCGATCGTCGCCCTTCTCTGGATCCCGGCGGCTGTCGTCGTGTTCTTCCTCGGCATCCTGACGCTGGGGCTGGGCTTCTTTCTCTATCCCATCCTGTTTGCCGGTCTGGCCATGTTCTATTTCGGCTTGACCGTCGGCGGTAGCGGTCAGGCTTCGCCAGGCATGCGCATGATGGGTCTGGCGATCGCCCGCACCGATGGACGGCCGATGGATTTCCTGACCGCCATCGTGCATCTAGTTATCTTCTGGATCGCCAATGCACTGCTGACGCCGCTGGTTCTGCTGATCGGGCTGTTTACCGATCGCGGCCGCCTGCTGCATGACCTGCTGATCGGCACGGTGACGGTTCGCAGCGACAGCTATTGATTCGGAAAGGGCATGGGCGGGCTTGTGTCGCCCATATGAAGTTGCCCATGGAAAATGCAGAAAAATCGGTTTATCGCATTGCAACGCTGCCGTTCAAAAAGTCTCGATTGACCTTTTTCATTCTTGCGCCATGCTAATGTTTTCGAAGCGGCCATGAAGAGCGATTTCCGCACCTGATGAACACACAAACTGCACCGTCTCCACAATTCTACCTGACCGCACCGGCCAGTTGTCCATATCTGCCGCAGGAAATGGAGCGGAAAGTCTTTACCCATATGGTGGGTGAGCGTGCTCCCGAACTCAATGATCTGTTGACGCAAGGCGGTTTCCGCCGCTCGCAGAACATCGCCTATCGCCCGGCTTGCGAAAGCTGCCACGCCTGCGTTTCCGTGCGCATCGTTGCCGGCGAATTCGTGCCGACACGCTCCATGCGCCGCATTCTCGCGCTCAATCGCGATATTGTCTCGACGGAATATCCGGCCGAGCCTTCCAGCGAACAATACAGCCTGTTCCGCCGTTATCTCGACCATCGTCACCAGAAAGGCGGCATGTCGGACATGTCCGTGCTCGACTATGCGATGATGGTCGAGGATACGCACGTCAACACCCGGATCATCGAATATCGGCTGAAGGTCGAGGGCGACGGCATTGGTGGCGAAAAAGGGCCGCTGATTTGCGCGGCACTGACCGACAAGATGGGTGACGGCCTGTCGATGGTTTATTCCTATTTCGACCCGACCATGTCGGATCGTTCGCTCGGCACGTTCATGATCCTCGATCATATCCGCAAGGTGAAGGAACGCGGCCTGCCGCATGTCTATCTCGGCTATTGGGTCAAGGGCTCGCGCAAGATGGACTATAAAACAAAGTTTTTGCCGCAAGAGCACCTTATGGCCCAGGGGTGGGAGCGCTATACAGAGGAAAGCGCAGCCACTGAATCGGACTGAGACTTGAGCCATAAAATCGACGCTGCCCACCACCGCCGTGGGCTTCTGATCACCGGACTTGGCGGCCTTGCCCTCTCGTTCGACATTCCGCTGATCCGCTCTTCCGATGGAGAAGTCTGGTCGCTTCTCGCCCTTCGCAGCCTTTGCACCTTCTGCGTCGCGCTGCTGGCCTGGATCGTGCTGAACAAGATGCTCGGCCGCAAGATCGCGCTGGTTCCCGGCACGGCCGGATTGCTGGCGGGCCTGTTCTATGGTCTCGGAAGCTTCACCTTCCTGCTCGCCGTCTTCAATACGGCCACCGCCAATGTCGTCTTCATCGTCGCCTTCACCTCGATGTTCGCGGCGGTGCTCTCTTGGATTTTCCTGAAAGAACGCCCCTCCAATGCCACGCTGCTGACCATGGCGATCATGGTCTTCGGCGTCAGCCTGATCGTCCATGACGGCCTGAAAAGCGGCAATTTCTTCGGCGACGCCATGGCGGTCTGCTCCGCCCTGATGCTCGCCTGCGCCATCACCGTCAGCCGGGCGAGCGGCAAGGACATGGGACTGGTTCCGCTCGCCACCGCTATCATCCCCTGCGTCGTCGGCTACATCCTGTCTCCGGCCGAGGGCCTGCAGATCGCCCATCCGGGCTGGATCATGTTCGACGGCCTCGTGATGATCCCGCTCGCCTTCTTCTGCCTTGCAACCGGCCCGCGTTACCTGTCGGCGCCGGAGGTGGGCATGTTCTATTTGCTCGAAACCATCCTCGCCCCGATCTGGGTCTGGATCGTCTTTTTGGAAAGCCCCACGAGCCAGACGCTTATCGGCGGCGCGGTGCTGATCCTCGCTTTGGTCGGGCATTCAGTCTGGCAGATGCGGCAACGCACCGCCCTTTCCGTTCCACCGCCACTCCACTGACAGGCCGTTACAGCCCTCGTCAACCGATGTTGTAATGCTGTTATAACCTCGGAGAGCAACCATGAATGTCACCATTCGCAAGATCGGCAATTCGGAAGGCGTGATCATCCCGAAGGAAGTGCTCGACCGCCTGGGGTTGAAGGCGGGAGATCAGATGGAGGTCACCACCGAAAACGGCACCCTGCAGATGAGACCGGTCGATGAAGCTTTTGCGCGGCAACTGGAACATGCCAGCCGTTTCATGGACACGTATAAGGTCGCATTGAAAAAGCTGGCCGAATGAGCGATTCAGCGTCCTCGATCGCCCGATTGTCGAAAAGCTGCATGCCTCCAGATCGAGCGGTTTGGCGGTGCTTTCAGGTTACGGGACGAAGATGGTTTCGAATCCGCCCTCGCTCGCCCCGTCAACAAGGCCGCCTATGGCTGCGGCGATGTCGTGGAACTCGCCGCCGCCTATCTTTACGGGCTGGCGATGAACCATGCGTTCATCGATGGAAACAAGCACATTGCCATTGTTGCGGCCGGTGTCTTTCTGATGGACAACGGCCACGAGATCGAAACCAGCGACGGCGGTCTTTTCACCATTGTTCTATCCGTTGCCGCAGGCGAGATCGAGGAAGGGGAGATTATTCGTTTCCTGCGCGACTCCGTCGTTAAAACGCAATAGCGCATCGCTGGAACTCCCCATCACCCCGTAAACTTGCCGCTCCTCGGAAAGCCCTTCGGCACCGCCCTGCCTGCGGCTGCGCGGTCGCCCAGCCATTCGATCAATTCGTCCTTCGACTTCGTGAAGCTGCGGCCGGCGCTGTCGGCCCAAGTGAGGCCATCGGCAATCGCAAAACAGCGGATGTCCGAGACGCCGCCATCCTTGTAACGCTGCAGGCGCACGCCCTTGCCCCGACCCATTTCGGGGATCTGTGCCAGAAGGAAAACCAGCATCTTGCGGTTTTCGCCGACGATGGCGACATGATCGCCCTTGACCGGGATGACCAGCTTGGCTTCGTCCGGCATCGCCACGTTCATGATTTGCTTGCCCTTTCGGGTATTGGCGACCATGTCGGCTTCCGGCACGACGAAACCGTTGCCGGCGGCGGATGACACCAGCAGCTTGCGCGCGGGATCGTGGACGAAGGCGGTCAGCACGTCCTGGTCGTTTTCCATATCGACGATGATGCGCAGCGGTTCGCCATGGCCGCGTCCGCCCGGCAGCTTGTCGCCGCCCAGCGTATAGGCCTTGCCGCCGGTGGTGACGACGAGGATGCGATCCGTCGTCGAGGCGGTGAACGACAGCTTCAGCCCGTCGCCTTCCTTGAACTGCAGCGTCGAGACATCGGAAATATGGCCCTTCAGCGCGCGGATCCAGCCCTTTTCCGAGATCACGACCGTGATCGGTTCCTTCTCGATCATCGCCTGCTGGATGGCTTCGAGGTCGGCTACCGGGGCGTTGGAGAACAGCGTGCGGCGCTTGCCGATCTCTGTGGCCTTGGCGAATTTCTTCTTCACCTCGCCGATTTCCCAGGCAACCGTCTGCCATTGCTTGTCGTCGGATGCCAGCAGCGACTCGATCTCCGCCTTCTCCTTGGAAAGCGCGTCGAACTCGGTGCGGATCTCGAACTCTTCGAGCTTGCGCAAAGAGCGCAGCCGCATGTTGAGGATCGATTCCGCCTGCAGGTCGGTGAGCGTGAAGCGCTCCATCAGCGCAGGCTTGGGCTCGTCCTCCTCGCGGATGATACGGATGACTTCATCGAGATTGAGATAAGCGATCAGATAACCGCCGAGGATTTCCAGGCGGCGGTCGATGGCAGCCAGCCGGAAGCGCGACCGGCGTTGCAGCACCTCGCGGCGATGATCCAGCCATTCCAGCAAAACCTCGTTCAGCGCCATCACCTTGGGCACGCGTCCCATGGACAGAACGTTCATGTTCAGCGGAATGCGGTTTTCCAGTTCCGACAGCTTGAACAGCGATTCCATCAGGATGGTCGGATCGACCGAGCGGCTCTTCGGCACCAGCACGAGCCGGACGTCCTCGGCGGATTCGTCGCGCACATCCTCCAGCAGCGGCAGTTTGCGGGCGAGCAGCAGTTCGGCGATCTTTTCGATCAGCCGCGACTTCTGCACCTGGAAGGGGATTTCGGTGACGATGATCTGATAGCCGCCGCGACCGGTATCCTCGACTTCCCATTTGGCGCGAACACGAAAACCGCCCCGGCCGGTCCTGTAGGCCTCGATAATGCTTTCGCGGCTGTCGATGATGATGCCGCCGGTCGGGAGATCGGGGCCTTCGATGCCGCCACGCTCCGGATTGTTCGGATCGAACATCAGGTCTTCGATCGTGGCCGACGGATTCTTGATCAGATGCAGCGCCGCATCGCACAGTTCGTGGGCGTTGTGCGGCGGAATGGATGTCGCCATGCCGACTGCAATACCGGATGCGCCGTTGGCCAGCAGGTTCGGGAAGGCCCCGGGCATGACGACCGGTTCCTGGTCTTCCTCGTTATAGGTCGGACGGAAATCCACGGCGTCCTGATCGATGCCTTCGAGCAGGAGGCTCGCGACATCGGTCATGCGGGCTTCTGTGTATCGGTAGGCAGCGGCGCTGTCGCCGTCGATATTGCCGAAATTGCCCTGGCCATCGACGATCGGGTAGCGCTGCGAGAAATCCTGCGCCAAGCGCACCAGCGCGTCATAGACCGACTGGTCGCCATGCGGGTGGAACTTGCCGATGACGTCGCCGACGATACGGGCGCATTTCTTGAACGACGAATTCGAGCGCAGCCCCATTTCGCTCATCGCATGGACGATGCGGCGATGGACCGGCTTCAACCCGTCGCGGACATCCGGAAGCGCGCGGTGCATGATCGTTGACAACGCATAGGCAAGGTAACGCTCTTCCAGCGCCGCCTTGAGGTCAACCGGTTGGATATTGTCGTCTCCGCCAGACGGCGGCAAAAGGCTCTGTCCCATGCATTCTTGCTACCCCAAGAAACCCGCAACAGCAAGGATTGCAGGGCATTGCGCTGTGGAGAACCGGGCTTGCGGAGGGATAGCATTCATTAACCGCCCGCTGCAAAAGCAGTCACGCGCGCTACCCGATGTGGTTGTCGTCGTGCTAACCGCTCCCGAGGTTGTTTCAGCGACCCGTAAACAAAAGATCATACATGCAGAAACATGAGGGGCCTTCCGATACGACATACATCCAGGATGCGATCGATGGCGTCGCGAAACAAACGCGGCACGCATTCTCAGCTTCGCCTTTACCCCCAAAATGAACACGCTGCAAAACATGACTCAACGATCGGATTCGAATATATTTCGGCCTTAATCCGTACTAGAAATGCCTTCGAAATTAAACCTTTACAACAAAGGAACCGCCTTATGATGCCTACCCGCAACCTCCGTTTGATGCTGGCAAGCGCCGCCTTTATCGGCCTCTCCGGCCCGGCCTTCGCGCTCGACGGTGCCGACCTCGTCACCAAGCTGAATGCCGCGTCCGGCTCCAGCGGCGCGACGATTGCCTATGAAGGCGTCAATGTCGACGGTACGACCGTCACGCTGACCGGCGTCAGTGTCAAGTCCGCCGCCGCACCGGGCAAGGACCTGAAAGTGGGCGAAGTGACGCTGGAAGGCGTCGAGGAAAACGATGACGGCGGCTATTATGTCGAAACCGTCAGCCTGCCGGATGTCGATACCAAGGAAGACGATGTCGCCTTCACCGCCAAGGACATTTCGCTCGGTGGCCTGACCATTCCTGGCAATCCGAATGGCGGAACCGTCAACGACATCCTCCTGTATGAATCCGCCTCGACCGGCCCGGTCACCGTGACCGCCAAGGGCAAGCAGGTCTTCTCGATGGAAGAGTCCGAAGCCAACCTGACGAAGCAGGAAAGCGATGCGGGCTTTGATTTCGATGCGACGCTCTCCGGCATCAAGGCCGATCTTTCCGACGTCGAGGACGCCAAGGCCAAGGACGCCATCGAAAAGCTGGGACTGAAGACGCTCGCTGGCGAAATGACGGCCAAGGGAAGCTGGGAAATCGCCACGGGCAACGTTTCGCTCGAGGAATATGCCTTCGACTTCGCCAATGTCGGCCGCCTCGCGCTTGCCTTCGATTTCTCCGGCTACACGCTGGAATTCATGAAATCGCTCCAGGAAGCGATGAAGGCGCAGGAAGCCAATCCGAACAAGGAAGAGGCCAACCAGGCGCTCGGCCTTGCGATGATGGGGCTGGTCCAGCAGCTGACCTTCAACAGCGCCTCCGTCCGTTTCGACGATGCGACGATCACCAAGCGCGCTCTGGACTATATCGGCGGGCAGCAGGGTGTCAGCGGCGACCAGCTCGCCCAGTCGCTCAAAGGCATGGTGCCGTTGATCATGGCGCAGCTCAACGTGCCGGAGCTCCAGAACCAGGTCTCGACGGCCGTCAATGCCTATCTCGACGCGCCGAAGAGCCTGACGATCTCGGCCGAGCCGGCACAACCGGTTCCTTTCCCGATGATCATTGGCGCCGCCATGGGTGCTCCGAACACGGTTCCGAGCGTTCTCGGCGTCAAGGTCACCGCGAACGACTGATCTCAGTCACGCAAGACGGCAAAATGCCCGGGCATCTCTTCGACGCCCGGGCATTTTCTTGAGGTCGGCTTAATTCAGAACCTGGATCACCGAGCGCGTCTGCGGATCGACGATGACCCGGCGCTCGTTGACCACCGTGTAGGCATAACCATCATATCCCTGCACCACATGCAGTTCGACGGTATCGGGCAACGCCGTGCCGACAACGACATCCCCGTCATAGACGACCGACGGCGTCGACTGGTCGAGGACATAGGTGCGGACTTCGCCCGGCACTTCCACGACGGTCGAGTTCGTCACGCCCGGATCGACCACGACGGGTTCTTCAACGATAACGGTGCTCTGGGCAAAGGCGGTCGATGACAGCGCCATCAAGGCAACGGATGCCAGCATGAGTGTCTTGCGCATGTTCTTTCTCCTTGCTTCTGATGCCCTAACAACAGACCGGCCCGGAGAAAGTTCCCGATTTCGCCTTCGTGCTTTCATTCACGGAGAGTGGACGGCAAAAGGAAACCCGTGAACGACGCCGGGTTTCCTCGTATGCCACTGGTGGAATCGCGCCCCTCAGCCCGTCTTGGACATCCCCGACCAATCCACCTTGCGGGTGGAGAACATCGTCGCGGCGATGGTCACGAAGGAGATGAGCGCTCCGGCCAAAAGCGCGTATTCGTCTTCCCTGAGGATCAGATACATGATCGCATAGGCCGTCGCGAGCACCAGAGCCAGCACCACGCCGCGCCGGACGCTACCCGTCACCGAGCCGACATAGGTCGAGATCAGTCCGGCTGTCGCGAACGAAGCCAGCACATAGGCGATCTCGAAGCCGGTATGCTCGGCCAGCGCCAGGAGCAGAACGTAAAAGACAACCAGCGCAAGTCCGGTCAGGACATATTGGACCCAGTGGACCTTGCGGGCGCTCTTCAGTTCGATGATGAAGACCGCCAGGAAAACCACGGAGAAAAAACCGATCGAATATTTCAGCGTCCGGGCGACGACCTGGTAGAACTTGACCGGCTCCACCATGTTGACCGTCATCAGGCTGTTGGCGAGCGGCATGACCGGTCCGGTGACGACACGATCAACGCCGCGGGCGAGATAGGGGATCGTCCACTTGGCGGAAAACCCGTGGTCGTCGATCGTTTTCTCCTCCGGCAGGAACAGACCTTCAAAGCCCGGATGCGGCCAGTTCGCCTCGGCGGAAAAGCGTGTCGTCTGGCCGGCCGGCGCGATCGCGAAGCTGCCCGAACCGTTGAGCGAAAGATCGATCGCGAATGTGAAGCCGTTCTCCACAAGCGTGCGACCGATCGGGCGATTGACGCCGCCATCGAGCCTGACCGGCGAACTGTACTTGTCGAAATTGCCGGGCACGGCGGACGAAATGGCTTTCATGCCGGGATCGAACGGCATCAGGGCGCCGCCATCGATGCGAACACCCGCATCCGAGCGGATACCGGTGATATCGGCGATGCTCATGACCAGCATGGCCCGGTCGAGATCCGGCTTACCCTCGATCTGCCGGAGATCCTCCGTCATATTCGGGGGAAAGCGACCGGTCACGTTGATCTTCGCATTGTAGACCGGCAGCGTGTAGATCGACAGCCTGCGCTCTTCCGTCGCCAGCCTGGTATCGACGTTCAGGGTGTCGGGCATCAGCAGCGCCCATTCGGTGACGGTCTGCCAGACGATCCGGCCATCGATGGTCTGATTGCGGTTGACCTCGAAAGGAACGGCCAGATAGGGGCCATTGAGGATCTGCGGCCCGCCCCATCCGGTGGCGATCCGGGCAGAGACTTCCTCGGCGCGCTTTCCACGCTCCTCGACGAGCCCCCAGACGAGCAGCGTCGGAATGAGAAGCGCCATCGAAATGAAGCCGATCATGATGAACTTGATCCCCGGCGAGGATAGTACGGTGCGAACCGTGCCTGCTCTGTCGGGTGATTGAGAAATGAAGGCGGGCTGCGGTTCTCCGGAAGGGCCTTCCGGGCTCGAATCGGTATCGGTCATGTCCAAACCCCCAGACATTGAAACCGGCTGGGTACGTGCCGGCTCACTATCGGTAAGCGTGCATCAAGGCCGATTGCGCGCGGAATATCGCCGCTTTGAAGGCTCTTTTCAGGCAAATTGCAGATATGAAAAGCCTTGGAAATCCTCTGCTTTGCAGACGGAAAGGTTGCCGAAGCTCTCGACTTGCTGCCGCCTGACATGCCATCTTCAATACAGCTTCAGGGTCCTGCTATTTTTGATCGAATCAACGTCCCTTATGCCTGACCGCAGGATGGTCGATGCGCTGCGCATCGATCCCTTATGAACAGATTCACGGCGGAGGGGACGTTTGAGCAAGCTTTTCGACTGGCTTAACCCGAAAAATGCATCGATCGAGCGACTGAATAGCAACAGGCGCCAATTCGAGCCGACCCATCCTGCCTACTACGACAGTCCCGGTAACCAGCAGATCAAACTGCTGCTGCAAGCGCGGGCCAATCTGCTCGCGATCTTTCGCAAGAAACATTATGACGTCGGCGTCGGGACGATGCGGATCTTCAACCGGCGGATCACCGTCGTCAATGCGCCGGACGCCATCAAATATGTCGTGGCCACGCGTCATGACAACTTTGAGCGCAAAAGCCCGCAGCTGCGGCGCGCGCTGGAAAAATTGCTCGGCGACGGCCTGTTCATCTCCGATGGCGAAACCTGGAAGCAGCGCCGCGCGCTGGTCGCGGATATCGTCCACAAGAACCGCGTGCCGGCCTTCGGTGGGATCATGACCAACACGGCGGTCGAGTTGACCGAACGCTGGCGCTCGCTTGGCGAAGGGGCCAGCGTCAACGTGCTTCACGAAATGGCGGGACTGACGGCTGAGATCATCGCACGCAGCGTCTTCGGCAACGATCTGGGGCCGGACGCCGCAAATGACGTGACCGAAGGCTTCACCAGCTACCAGGCGCTGGTCGATTCCGTAAACCTTGGGTATTTCCTCGGCTTCGACGAAGGGCTGCCGCTTCTCGGCACACCGTCGATGAAACGCTCGATCCGCCGGATCCATCGCGTCATCGACAAGGTGGTGGAAGACCATATTGCCGGCAACGGCGACGATCGCTCGATGCTGGACCTGCTGGTGCGCCGCCAGCAACGCAATCCCGAACTGAAGCTCGACGTCGTGGCCTTGCGCAACGAGGCGGCGACCATCTTCATGGCCGGCCATGAAACCACCGCCGCGACACTGACCTGGATCTGGTATCTGCTCGCGCGCGCGCCTTGGGTGGAAAAAGCCGTCCATGATGAAATCGCCCGCGTCTGCGGGGACAGCGTGCCGACGATCGAGCATGTGCCGCAACTCGACTGGTGCCGTGCCGTGGTCGAGGAAGCGCTGCGCCTGTACCCGCCCGTCCCGATCCTCGCGCGGCAGGCGAAAGGATCCGACCGGATCGGGGAGTTCGAGATCAAGCCCGCCTCGCTGATCCTCATCGTTCCCTGGCTGCTGCACCGGACCGAGGCGCTCTTTCCCAAGGCCCACGAGTTCCGCCCCGAGCGTTTCCTGGAGGGCCGCCGTCCGGCGCCCTACAGCTATATCCCCTTTGCCAGCGGGCCGCGGCTGTGCCCGGGGCTGCAATTCGGGCTGACCGAGGCCATTCTCTGCCTCGCCGTCATCGCCCAGCGCTTCCGCGTCCGGATGCAGGACGGACACAAGGTCGAGGCCGTTTACCAGTTGACTTTGCGGCCGCGCGGGGGAATGCCGGTGACGCTGCATCGTCGTTAGGAGGAATGGTTTGGTGGCGAAAGGAAAGGTCGGACAGCGCAAGGTTTGGGTCTACGAGGGACACACGCCCCGGCCCGGCCTCGCCGCGCTGTTCCGTGGGCGGGCAGGCAGGCAGGACTTCTATCGGTACTGGTTCAAGGAAGGACCAAGCAACGCGCTGGATATCTTCGTCTATTTCGCGCTGATGATCCTGCCGATCGATGCCTGCTCGGATCTCGGCGCCCGCTACAGCCGCTTTGCCATTCCGCGTCAGTTCAAGCAGCAGGAAAAGCGGGCGCGCGCCAATCTGGCGCGGTTACGCCCGGATCTCACCGATGCTCAGCGCGACGCCATGTTCGTCGCCAATTGCGATGCGCAGGGACGGTTCGTGGCGGAATATTCGGTCCTGATGCGCATTGCCGCCGCCAGACCCCGGCGTGTTCAGCGCGTAGGGGCCGAGAAGATGCTCGAAGCCGTCGGGAAAGGTCCGGTCATCCTTGCCGCCATGCATCTCGGCAATTGGGAAATCATGGCGCCGGAACTGGTCGAGATGGGTGTCGTGCCGAACGTCAATTTCGCGCCGCCGCCGCAACGGGGCCGCAACTGGATCACCAGGCGGGTCCGGAGCAAGGCTGGGCTCAGGCTGTTGCCCTCGGGATATGCCAGCATCCGCCCTGCCTTCAAGGAACTGAAATCCGGCGGCGTCATCGTACAATTCTGCGACGAGGGTTTTCGCGGCGTCGTGCGCGGACCGTTGTTCGGCCGCCCCCCGACAACCGAATGCAACATGGCGGTGATCGCCCGGCTCGCCCGCATGACCGGCGCAAAGATCGCCCCGATCTATTGTGTGCGCACTCACCAGGCGCGCTTCGTCTTCCATTGCGTCGAGCCCTTCAGCCTTCCACCAGTCGATGACAGGCAAGACACCCTGATGGACGACATCGTCTTCATCAATGCGGTGATCGAGCCGATCGTCCGGGCCCATATCGAGCAATGGTATTTTCTCGACAATCGCATCCCGGCGGGGTCCGCCTGAAAGCATTGCGGCCGCATCAGAGCGGCCGCAGGGTATATTCGGTCTGGATGAAGCGCGTCAGTCCTTCTTCATCGGTGGGATGACGCGCAGCGACAGTTCCACCAACTGCTTCGGCATGGCCGGTGCAGGCGCGTTCATCAGGAGGTCCTGCGCCTGCTGGTTCATCGGGAACAGCGTGATTTCGCGCAGGTTCTTGGCGCCGAGCAAAAGCATGACGACGCGGTCGATGCCGAAGGCGCAGCCGCCATGCGGAGGCGCACCGTACTGGAAGGCGCGGTACATGCCGCCGAACCGTTCCTCGACATCCGTCTGCGACAGGCCAACCAGTTCGAACGCCTTGACCATCAGTTCCGGCGACTGGTTGCGGATCGAGCCCGAGGCGATTTCGAAGCCGTTGCAGACTGCGTCATACTGGTAGGCCTTGATCGTCAACGGATCCTGCGTCTGCAGCGCTTCAAGTCCGCCCTGCGGCATCGAGAAGGGGTTGTGGGCGAAATCGACCTTCTTGTCTTCCTCGCTCCACTCATAGAACGGGAAGTCGATGATCCAGCACAGTTCGAACCGCTCGCGATCGACGAGGTTCAGGTCTTCGCCGGCCTTGGTGCGGGCTTCGCCGGCAAACTTGTAGAATTTTGCCGGATCGCCGGCAACGAAGAAGCAGGCGTCGCCCGCTTCAAGGCCGAGTTGCGTACGAAGCGCTTCCGTGCGCTCCGGACCGATATTCTTGGCGAGCGGGCCGGAGCCGGCAGTCGTGCCGTCTTCTTCCTTCCGCCAGAAGATATAGCCAAGTCCCGGCTGGCCGGTCGATTGTGCCCAGGCATTCATGCGGTCGCAGAAGGCGCGGGAACCGCCGGTCTTGGCCGGGATCGCCCATACCTCGACTTTGGGATCGCGCTCGATCATGCCGGCAAACACCTTGAAGCCGGAGCCGGCGAAATGGTCTGTGACGGCCTGCATCTCGATCGGGTTGCGCAGGTCCGGCTTGTCGGAGCCGTATTTGCGGATGGCCTGGTCATAGGGAATGCGCGGCCATTCCTTGGTGACCGGCTTGCCCTCGGCAAACTGCTCGAAGACGCCGGTCATGATCGGAGCCATCGTATCCCAGACGTCTTCCTGGGTGACGAAGCTCATTTCCAGGTCGAGCTGATAGAATTCGCCAGGCAGGCGGTCGGCACGCGGGTCTTCGTCGCGGAAGCACGGCGCGATCTGGAAGTAGCGGTCGAAACCGGCCACCATCAAAAGCTGCTTGTACTGCTGCGGCGCCTGCGGCAGCGCGAAGAAGGTGCCGGGATGAATGCGGCTCGGCACGAGGAAGTCGCGTGCGCCTTCCGGTGACGAGGCCGTCAGGATCGGCGTCGAATATTCGGCAAAGCCGGCCGAGTTCATGCGCAAGCGCATGTCGGAAATGATCTGACTGCGCTTGACGATGTTCTTGTGCAGCGTCTCCCGGCGCAGGTCGAGGAAGCGGTACTTCAGGCGGATATCTTCCGGATAGTCCGGTTCGCCGAACACCGGCAGCGGCAGTTCCTTGGAAGCGGAGAGTACTTCGATCTCCTGCGCGTACAGTTCGATCTCGCCGGTTGCCATCTGCTTGTTGACGGTCTCGTCGGAACGCGCCTTGACTGTGCCATCGATGCGGATGACCCATTCGCCGCGCACGGTTTCGGCCGTCTTGAAGGCCGGCGAGTCGGGATCGACGACGATCTGCGTCATGCCGTAGTGATCGCGAAGGTCGATGAACAGCAGGCCGCCATGATCGCGGACACGGTGGACCCACCCGGAAATCCGGACGGTCTGGCCGACATCGGCTTTGCGGAGAGCGGCACAAGTGTGGCTGCGGTAACGATGCATGATATTATCCTGGAACCGAGGGCCGCGCGGCCACGCCAAAGCGCGCTGCGGCAGCGTCAAAATCGGGCGGAAAAGCGCATGATGGGGCCGATTTGTCAAGGCCGCGCGTATCGGCGCGGGGTTCCCGCCAGCCACGAAACATCGCCACCGGGCCGAACTCACCTCCGGCAATCCATGCCTGGATAGAATGGAGCATCAATTTTCGTGACTGTTTTTGCCGGTCGGCTGCCGCTAAGAATGGAGCTCGGCACGCAGGCATGGAGTCGCGTCCGTCCGGATACCCGATCTTCATGTCCCAGATTCGTCCGCTCATTCCCCTCCTCGTCACCGCAGGCATTCTCATCGGCGGCAACGGGCTTCAGGGAACGTATATTTCGTTGCGTGCCCTGCAGGAAGGCTTCTCGACCTCGGTCATCGGCCTTGTCGGCACCGGCTACAATATCGGCTTTGCCATCGGCTGCATCTATGTGACCCGCATCCTGCGCTCGATCGGGCACATCCGCACCTTCTCGGCGATGGCGGCGATCGCTTCGGCCGCCTCGATCGCCATGGTCCTCTGGATCGATCCATGGTTCTGGTTCGCCATGCGTCTTGTCGCCGGCATCTGTTTCGCCAGCCTGTTCGCCACCGTCGAAAGCTGGCTGAACGCCCGCGTGACCAATTCCAACCGCGCACGGACGCTGTCGCTCTACCGCCTCGTCGATCTCGGCTCCGTCACCGCGGCCCAATACATGATCCCGACCGTCGGCGTCGAGGGCTTCCAGCTGTTTGCGATCGTGTCGATGGCGCTGACCCTGTCGCTCGTGCCGATCTCGCTTGCCGACCGCTCCAGCCCCGGCGTGCCGGAGGCCATCAAGTTCGACGTCAAGGCACTGTGGAACATTTCGCCGCTGGCGACCGTCGGCTGCATCGTCGTCGGCCTGACGAATTCGACTTTCCGGTCTCTCGGCCCGATCTATGCCGATGGCATCGGCCTGTCGATCACGGCGATCGCCACGTTCATGAGCGTCGGCATCATCGGCGGCGTGGTGCTGCAATATCCGCTCGGCATCTATTCCGACCGGCTTGACCGCCGGCTGATCATCCTCATCGCCACGTTCGGCTCGCTGCTCGCCGGGCTGTTTCTTGCCTTTGCCGCCGGCAGCAACGAATGGCTGAACTTCGTCGGCATCTTCGTCTTCGGTGCTTTTGCCATGCCGCTCTATTCGCTCTGCTCGGCCCATGCCAATGACCATGCCGCCGAAGGCCAGCACGCGCTGGTCTCGGCCGGCACGCTGTTCTTCTGGTCGCTCGGCGCCATCATCGGCCCGCTGTTTGCCTCCGCCATGCTCGATCACTTCGGGCCGCAGGCGCTGTTCATCTATACTGCCGCGGTCCTCGCCGCATTCATGGCCTATACGCTGCAGCGCATCATGGCGCGCGGCGCGGTCCCCACCGGCCAGCGCACCATGCGCTTTCGCAACCTGCTGCGCACTTCCGCCTTCTTCAACAAGCTGGCGGCCACGCCCAGCGAGAAGAAGGATGTCTGAAGGCTGCGGCAAGATGCCGGTCTTGAATGGACCCCTTGCCAATTGCTGAATGCGTCCATCAAGTTTAAGAACGCTGCACTGCCACACCACCCAGGACCAGACCATGCCGATCATCAGCCGCCGCACGCTTCTGAAGGGATCGGCCGCCGTTGCCGCCTCGTTCTCGCTCGGAGCCGGCCTTGCCGCCCGCAACGGAATCGCCGCTCCCACTCCGGTGCTTGTGAAGGCGCAGTTCACCAAGGCGAGGCTCACGACCGACAGCATTACGAAGAAAGTCATGACCTACGGTCTGGGGGACGGCATGGCAACCGGCGTGCCGCCGGTCCTCAGGATGAAGAAGGGTGAGCCCTTTGCCGCCAGGCTCCTCAATGCGCTGGACGAGCCGACCACCATCCACTGGCACGGTATGAGGATCGTCAACAGCATGGACGGCGTGCCGGAAATGACGCAGCCCTATGTCTATCCCGGCGACGGTTTCGACTATGCCTTCACGCCGCCGGACGCCGGCACCTTCTGGTATCATCCCCACTGCAACACGCTGACCCAGATGGGCCGCGGCCTGACCGGAATGATCGTCGTCGAAAATCCGGACGACCCCGTTTTCGATACCGAGATCGTGCTCAACCTGCGCGACTGGCGGCTGGGCAAGGGCGGGGAATTCTTGGCCCCCTTCAAGCCGCGCGACGCCGCCCGGGGCGGCACCTATGGCACCGTGCGCACCGCCAACTGGCAGCAGGAACCCATGCATCAGGCGCCGGCCGGCGGCCTCGTGCGCATTCGTCTGGCGGCAACCGATGTGACCCGGATCTATACACTCGGCATCGAGGGCGCGGCAGCAATGGTCGTCGCGCTCGACGGCAATCCGGTCGAGGCGCCGTTTCCGCTCGAGCGGTTGGATTTCGGACCCGGCCAGCGCGTCGAACTGGTCGTGCGCATGCCGGACGATGAAGGCACGATAGTCAGGCTCGGCAATTTTCGCGGCTCAAACCCGTTCACGATCGCCTCGATCACAGCAACCGGCCAATCGCTGAAGCGCGACATTCGCGACGTCAGGCCGCTGCCGGCCAACCCGATCGCCGAGGCCGATCTGTCGACAGCCGAGCGCATCCCGCTCGACTTCACCGCGACGGCCGAGCACGCGCCCTCACCCAGCATCTGCGGCACGATCGGTTACACGTTCTGGGCCATCAACAAGGTTCCGTGGCCGGGCGACACTGCCGATCCCGTCGCGCCCCTCTCCGACCTGAAACTCGGCAAGAGTTATATCCTTCAGATGCGCAACCGCACGCCGCACGCCCATCCGATCCATCTGCACGGGATGACCTTCCGCATCCTGAAGTCCAATACTCGCACAATCCTGCCGCCGCCCACCGACACGATACTGCTCCAGCCGGACGAACAGGCGGAACTGGGCCTGGTCGCCGACAATCCCGGCGACTGGCTGCTCCATTGCCACATCATCGAGCACCAGAAGACCGGAATGACCGGATATTTCCGGGTCGCCTGAGCTTTTTCGATTGTGACACCGGACATGAAGAGATACATCGGGTGAGTTTTAACGCCCCATTTCCGCCACAGTGATTGAAGTTTGATGATCGAGACAACTGCTGAGCTTGCCGCCGCCTGCAAAACGCTGGCCGAAGGGCAATACCTGACAATCGACACGGAATTCCTCCGCGAAACCACCTTCTGGCCGCAACTGTGCCTGATCCAGATGGCCGGACCCGACATCGCCGTCATCGTCGATCCGCTGGCAAAGGATATCGACCTCTCGCCCTTCTTCGAGCTGATGGCCGATACCAGCGTCATCAAGGTGTTCCATGCCGCGCGCCAGGACATCGAAATCATCTACAATCTCGGCAAGCTGATCCCGCACCCGATCTTCGACACGCAGGTCGCCGCCATGGTCTGCGGCTTCGGCGACAGCGTCTCCTATGATCAGCTCGTCAGCCGCATCAAGGGCGTCCATATCGACAAGTCCTCGCGCTTCACCGACTGGAGCCGCCGGCCGCTGTCGGACAAGCAGCTGGACTATGCGCTGGCCGACGTCACCCATCTGCGCGACGTCTACCTGCACCTGAAGACTGAACTCGAGCGCGAAGGCCGCTCGCTCTGGCTGACCGAGGAAATGTCGATCCTCGAAGCCACGGAAACCTACGATATTCATCCGGACGATGCCTGGCAGCGCCTGAAGATGCGGCTGAAGAAGCCGATCGAACTAGCCGTGCTGCAGAAGGTCGCCGCCTGGCGCGAGCGCGAGGCACGCAACCGCAATGTGCCGCGCGGCCGCATTCTAAAGGATGACGGCCTCTACGAGATCGCCCAGCAACAGCCCAAGGACGTGGAAGCCTTGTCGCGCCTGCGCACCATTCCGAAGGGCTGGGAACGGTCAGCCGCCGGCACGGCGATCCTCGAAGCCGTCAATGCCGCCGTCGAGATGCCGAAGGCCGACATGCCGAAGGTTCCGCGCCAGAGCCAATCTCCCGAAGGTGCTCAGGCCGCCAGCGAAATGCTCAAGGTGCTGCTGAAGCTGATCGCCGAAAAACAGGGCGTCGCCGCCAAGATCATCGCCAACAGCGAAGATCTGGAGCGCATCGCCTCGGAGGGTCCGAATGCCGATGTCGGCGCTCTCAAGGGCTGGCGGCGCGAACTGTTCGGCGAAACCGCCCTCAAGCTGATCAACGGCGAAGTTGCCCTGCGCTTCGTCGATCGCAAGATCGAGGCGGTCGAACTCTGATATCGGGTGACATCAGGGGTGCATCCTAGCGCCCTTGGTGATCTTGTCGACCAGCTTCTTGTCTGCATGAACAGCAATTCCGACGACCTTGGCATCGGCTGGACCGAACTGCGCAAACGCGGCCCGGTTCGCCGCATCATGGCCGGTTGAAAACATTTCCTCGATATAGAGCGATGACGTGATCTCGCGCTCCAGCGTGCGCCGGTGGATCTTGCCCAGCGTTTCCTGGTCGGTGGACAGGACGATGATCGGCTGGATGCTCAACGGATTGTAGACGTTGCCATCGGCATCGCGGTAAGCTTCGCCGATAATGCCGGGCTTTTGCGCGGTGATGCCGCTGGTCAGGAACGCCGTCACGTTCAGCTTCTGCCAGACGGGCAGGTCTTCGCGCAACACGATTGCAAATTTGGTCTCGAACATGAATGTCAACTCCACTCTTGGAAACAGGATGCTTGTAACGTCGGAAGGCTCCATAGCCTGCGCCGGCAAGAGCAATCTTGAACGTTCGTGCATGGCAAACGACAGCATTCGCATCGCGCCCGTCTCCGGCGGAATCGCCCGGATCGAGGCGCAATTCCACGGCGACGCGTTCGAGCCGCACCGCCACGACACCTATGCGCTCGGCCTGACGCTGCGCGGCGTGCAGACCTTCCGCTATCGCGGCATCGTGCGCTACAGCCAGCCCGGCAATGTCATCGTGCTGCATCCCGACGAACTGCATGACGGCGGTGCCGCGACCGAAGAAGGCCTGCGCTACCGGATGATGTACCTGCCGCCGGAAATGCTGATCGATGCACTGGGCGATCGTCGCGATGGCTTGCCCTTCGTCGCCTCCCCGGTCGTTGCCGATCGCGCCTTTGCCGAAAGCCTTGCCGGTGCCATGCTGGATCTGGATGGCGAAATCGGCGATCTGCATCTGGATGACATCCTCTCCCGCGTTGCCGACGGCCTGCTGCGCCATGGCGACAGCGCCAAGCGAAAGGCGAACGGCAAGTCGGACGCAAACGCCATCCGCCGCACCTGCGAATACCTGCAGGCCCATTCGCAACGGCAGGTGACGTCAGGCGAACTGGAAAAGGTGAGCGGCCTCGACCGCTTCACGCTGGCGCGGCATTTTCGCACGAGCCTTGGCACCAGCCCGCACCGCTACCTCGTCATGCGGCGTCTGGAGCGGGCGCGCGACATGATCGGCAGCGGCCGGAGCCTGGTCGAAATCGCGCTTGAAACCGGCTTTGCCGACCAGGCGCATTTCACCCGTCACTTCAAGAAAACCCATGGAATGACGCCCGGGCGCTGGGCCAGCCTCTTGAGCCAGCCATGAACAGTTACACGAAATCGCTTGACGCACCCCGCCCAAATGGAACAATGCCTGTAAGCACCGGGGGAGCGGAGCTGGAATCATGAGAGAAATATCCCCGACAGAGAACTGGCTGCTGATCACGCTTGGTATGGCGCTCAGCGGAGTTCTCTACAGCCTGGTGGTTTTCCCGAACGAACCCCTGATCATCGGCGCGATCTTCGCGGTCGCCATGGGCGTGCCGATGATCTCGTTCGAACGCCGCATCTTCCTTCGCCCGCTCTACAGACGGATCGAAAAGCTCCCGACCGTCGCCTTCATCGCAGCCGCGTTGATAATCTATGAAATCCTGATGAGCGCCGGTTATGCCGTCGCAGCCGCGCTTCTTTCCTGGCTGGGATTCCTGAAGCCGCGTTCGGCAATCGACCTGCTGGTCATGCCGTTCGATGTCTTTCTGTATGCTCTCGCCGTCTGCGCCCTGATCGTCTTCATCCTGCGGGTCCGCGACCTCTTGGGCCGGGATATTTTCACCAGCATGTTGATCAGCCGCTACCGAGCGCCGGTCAAGGAAGAGCGGGTCTTCCTGTTCATTGATCTCGCCGATTCCACCTCCTATGCCGAAAGGCACGGGGATCTTCGCGCCCAGCAGTTCCTGAAAGCCCTGTTCGCCGCCTTCGCCGAACCCGTACGCCGCTACAATGGCGCGATCGACGATTATGTCGGCGATGCCGCGATCGTCACCTGGCCGCTGGCGCGCGGCGTCAAGCATGCGCGCTGTATCCGCTGTGTCTTCGACATTCTCGACGACATCGAGACCAATGCGGAAGCCTGGCAGAAGAAGTTCGGCCAGGTACCGCGTCTGCGGGCGGCCCTGCACGGCGGGCCCATCATCACCGCCGAAATCGGCATCGACCGGCACAAGATCACCTATTTCGGCGACACGGTGAACACGACCTCAAGGCTTGAGGCGCTGTGCAAATCCCTGAACCAGCAGGTGCTGATTTCGACCGATCTCGCCCAACGCATGAACGTGCCTGACACATTCTCGCTCGAAGATCTCGGCACGCATGCCGTGAAGGGACGCGGGCAGGCGCTGGGGGTAATGGCGCTTGCCGGACGCAAGCTTGCGCCGGTCATCGCGCCCTTCGAATTGCGGATACCGGCCGAGTAAAAGGCGCACCATCAAAGGTGTCCCCTTTGCTTCGTTGGTGTTGATCGGGGCCTTGGCAAGGCTGGCGACCACGCCCTTCGATGCGGTCACATCATAAACCGCGCCGGAGCCCGGCTCTACCACCGCCCTCTTGGCAAAAACCACCGGGATTCACGAACTTATACAAACCGGAATGCGATCCGCTTGCCCGTCAGCTTCGCCAATTGCTGCAGCCGTCCGTCCAGCCTTTCCCCCTCGAATTCCGAACAGGCGGCCGGGATGACGAATTCCAGGTCGAGGTCGGCCGCGGATGACGAGCGGATGTCGAGATGACGGACAATGCCCGGCATCGATGCCGACAGGAGATAGACGACGCGCAGCAGGCCGCCGAGCAGCTTTGCCAATTCGAGCAGGCGCGGCGTTGCGATGGCCGCCAGGGGCTCGGTGGCGCCGTCGTCGTTCAAGCCTTCAAACCGGTAATAGTTTGCCAGCGCGATATAGGCGCGACCGGCATGGGTAATGCCGGAAAAGGTGCTGTGGGCGATGATGTTCAGGGCCTGCAGACCACGATAATCGGGATGGGCGCGCCAGCTGATATCGGCAAGCAGGCAGGCGGCCTGACGGTAACGGCTCTCCTCCTCGGTCTCCCCGATACCGAAATGCGACATCACCCGGCCCGTCCATTCGGCAAGTTCACGCGCATGTTCAGGCGAACGGGCCCGCAATATGGCAAGCTCGCTCGCTGCCGTCAGCAGCGGGTCATGGGCGCGCACCGCCGCCGTCAGCAGCGAAAACAGATAGCCTTCACGCACGCCGAGCGCCGAAAAGGAAATGCGCGCCGGCCGCATCTGCGCGATCGCTTCCTGCAGGGCGATGGCGCCGAACGGCATCAGGCCGCGCCGGCTCTTGGAAATGGTGGCATAGGTGGGCGCCTTCGGGTCCTTCGGCTCGATCACCTCAGGCAGGAAGGCCATGGCCTCCTCGAAGGAGATTTCATAGCCCTGCATCATGTGCAGCGGATAATTGCGCGTTTCCATATGCAGCTTGGCGATCGCCCGCCAGGTGCCTCCGACAGCGTAGAAGGTTCGCCCGCCAGAATCGCGGAGCACCTGCGCGTCCTTCAGGTAGCGGCGCACATGGCTGCGCGCCTTGACGATGGATCCGCCGGCATGTTCGGAAAGGCGGATGCCGCCGAGCGGCAGGGTGATGCCCTTGCCGATGCGGGTGCCGGCCAGATCGACAAGCTCCAGCGAACCGCCGCCGAAATCGCCGACGACGCCATCGGGTCCATGATAGCCGCTGACGATCCCGAGTGCCGAAAAATAAGCCTCCTCCTCGCCCGTCAGCACGCGGATCCTCTGGGCAAGGATGATTTCCGCACGGCGAATGAAATCCGGCCCGTTCGAGGCATCACGGGCGGCGGCCGTCGCCAGCACGAAAACCGTCGAGGCACGCGCCTGTGTCGAAAGGGCCCTGAACCGGTGCAGCGCCTTCAGCGCCCGTTCGACGCTTTGGGCATCCATCCGGCCGGTCGCATCGATGCCCTTGCCGAGCCCGCACATCACCTTCTCGTTGAACAGGATGGCTGGAGAACGGCTTAGTCCCTCATAGATCACAAGGCGAATCGAGTTCGACCCGATGTCCACGACGGAGACCGGGGCAATTCCAGGCAAACGCCCCTGGGCTTCAGATTCTACCATGCCATCCTGTTTTATCTTCCGCGGCCGCTTTTCCAGCCGGCAATTACCTTGGGCGTGCTGGATTTCAAGGCCTCGCCCCGCCCCGACAGGCTGGGATTGGTCATGAAGTAGACTTGCGCATTGAACGGTTCGGAATCCCGGGCCACTTCCATACGCCGCGACGTTCCGTCCGGCAGGATTTCGTAGCTCTGCTGGTTGTCTATGAGGTTTCCCAACATGATCTGCGACAACACCTGTTCATGCACGGTCCGGTTGATAAGAGGCACCAGGGTCTCCACCCGCCGATCCAGATTACGCGGCATCATATCCGCCGAGCCGATATATACGAGCGCATGCTCGGATGGAAGCCCATGGCCATTGCCAAAGCAGAAGATGCGCGAATGCTCAAGGAAGCGGCCGACGATCGACTTGACCCGGATACGATCGGACAGCCCGGCCACCTGCGGCCGCAGACAGCAGATGCCGCGCACCACCAGATCGATTTCCACACCCGCACGGCTGGCCCGGTAGAGCGCGTCGATGATTTCCGGATCGACCAGCGAATTCATCTTCATCCAGATCGAGGCCGGACGGCCGGCCTGCGCGTGGACGATTTCCTCGCCTATATGCTGGAGGATGCGTGGTCGCAGCGTGTGCGGCGAGATCGCCAGCTTCATGCCCGCCTCCGGTTCGCCGTAGCCGGTGATGAAATTGAAGATATTGGCCATGTCATGGGCAATCTTCGGATTGCAGGTGAAGAACGACAGGTCGGTATAGATCTTGGCAGTAACCGGGTGGTAGTTGCCGGTGCCGAGATGGCAATAGGTCCGAAGCTTGCCTTCTTCGCGGCGCACGACCATCGACATCTTGGCATGGGTCTTGAGTTCGATGAAGCCGAACACGACCTGCACCCCGGCGCGTTCAAGATCGCGCGCCCAGCGGATATTGGCTTCCTCGTCGAACCGTGCCTTCAATTCGACCAGCGCCGTCACGGACTTGCCGGCTTCGGCCGCGTCGATCAGCGCGCGAACGATCGGGCTGTCGTTCGAGGTTCGGTACAGCGTCTGCTTTATCGCCAGAACGTCAGGGTCGCGCGCAGCCTGGAGCAGGAACTGGACCACCACGTCGAAACTCTCATACGGATGGTGGACGACCATGTCCTTTTCGCGGATGGCGGCAAGGCAGTCGCCGGCATGTTCGCGGACGCGTTCGGGAAATCGCGCATTGTACGGCTCGAAGCGCAGATCGTCGCGCGGCGCCTTGGTGATCTCGGAGAGCGTGTTGAGGGCGAGAAGCCCTGGCAGAACCGCCACACGGTTTTCCGGGACGTTGAGCTCCGAAACGACGAAATGGCGCAATTCCAGCGGCATTTCGGAATCGATCTCTATGCGGATCACCGAACCGCGGCGGCGACGTTTCAAGGCGGTTTCATAAAAGCGAACGAGATCTTCGGCTTCTTCCTCGACTTCGATATCACTGTCGCGGATGATGCGGAAGGTGCCGGAGCCCTTGACCTCGTAACCGGGAAAAAGCCGCTCGATGAACAGGCTGACGGCATCTTCCAGCGTGATGTAGCGGATGGCCGATTTGGCGTCCGGCAGGCGGATGAAGCGGTCGAGCGCCACAGGCAGGCGCAACAGAGCCGTCATCGGCTCACGACCGTGCTTGCTGACCAACTGCAGCCCCATGCTGAAGCCGAGATTGGGAATGAACGGGAACGGATGCGCTGGGTCGATCGACAGCGGCGTCAGGACCGGGAAGATCGCCTGATCGAATTCATTGGCAAGCCAGGTCCGGTCCTGCGGCGACAGCGAGACCGGGCGGACAATTAAAATATCCTCCTTGGCGAGATATTGCTGCAGGACGGCAAGCGAGGCCTGTTGCTCCATCTGCAGGTTGTCGATTTCTTTCAGGATGTCTTCCAGCTGCTCGGCCGGCGTCTTGCCATCCGGGCTGCGGACCACCACACCCTGGCGCACCTGGCCTTCGAGGCCAGCAACGCGCACCATGAAGAATTCGTCGAGATTGGCGGCCGAAATCGACAGGAAACGCACGCGCTCAAGCAGCGGGTGGGCCGTGTTCAGCGTTTCTTCCAGAACGCGGCGGTTGAACTGCAGCCAGGAAAATTCGCGATTGATGAAGCGTTCCGGGCTGGTCAGCAGGTCAATTTCGTCGGCCACCGGCATATTGATGTTCGTTGCTGATGTGGCTGTATCCATTGTCCCCGACCCGCATTTCTTGCTTTTCTTGCAGCAGCTACCCCAGTTTGACGACGGAACTGTGACAGTCAATCGATTTCGCGTGTCTTTCCAATACTGTTGAGCACTTCAAGGGCCAGTGCACGGTTGATGCGCGTGCCGCGTGCGAGCGCCAGGTGATCAAGGCGCTCGATGATCGTCTGGGCACTTTCGAGCGAACGCTCCATCCGGGCGACGATATAGGCGATCAGGCGATCATCCACAGCGAGCTGGCGGTCGGCAAGGAGCTTGACCAGAACCTGGGCCAGCAACTCGTCGTCCGGCTCGCCGATCTCGACGACCGTCGCCGCCTTGAGGCGCGAGCGCAGGTCCGGCAGCTCGACCGGCCAGGACATCGGCCAGAGGCGGCTGGTGATCAACAGGCTCTGCCCATTTTCCCGCACGCTGTTGATCACGTGAAAAAGCGCCCGGTCGTCGAACCCCTGGCGATCGGCATCCTCGAACAGGACCGGATGGGCCGCGGCGATCTCGGCGGCATTGCTGCCCGCGGTCGGATGAATGGCAACGGCTCCGCTGTTTTCCCGCCAGATCGAGGCCAGATGCGATTTCCCGGATCCCACCGGTCCGGCCAGGATGACGACGGGCGACGGCCAGCGCGGCCAGCTGTCGATGACGGACACGGCTGCCTTCAGTCGCTCGGACACGAGCAGGTCGTCACGCCCCGTCTGAGGCTCATGCTCGAAAGCGAGCGGCAGCTGTTCGAACTTGCGGATCATGCGCTTACTCAGGGTGCTTTTCCGGATATTTGTGCTCCGGCTCGATCGTCAGGATGTGGCGGTGGCCATGATAAAGCGTGCTGTCAAGGTAACGCGCGATACCGAAGCGGACAAGCACGCCGATCGCGGCGGCGGCTGGCACGGCGACCAGCAGCCCGACGAAACCGAACAGCGCGCCGAACGCCAGAAGGGCGAACATCAGCCAGACGGGATGCAGGCCGACGCTCTTGCCGACCAGCCGCGGCTGCAGAATATTGCCCTCGAGGAACTGACCGGCAAAGAAGATCGCCGCCACGATGCCGATGTTGAGATAGTCCGGCCAGAACTGCACGAGTGCCACGCCAACGGCAAGAACAAGGCCAACCATCGAACCGACATAGGGAACGAAGCTGATCATTCCGGCAAACAGGCCGATCAAGAGGCCGAAGTTGAGCCCGGCAAGCGTCAGGGAAATACCGTAGAACAGGCCGAGAATGATGCAGAGCGAGCCCTGCCCTCGCACGAAACCGGCGATCGTCGTATTCATATCGCGGGCGATCTGGCGGACGGTCGCGACATGATCACGCGGCACCCAGCTATCGACCCGGTCGACCATGCGATCCCAATCGAGCAGCAGATAGAAGGCAACGACCGGCGTGACGATGAACAGCGAGAGGATGTCGAGCAGCGCCATGCCCGAATTCCACAATTGCTGGAACAGCGTGCCGAGGAACCCGGCCCCTTGCTCCAGGAGCTTGGCGGAGTTCTGCTTGATCGTGTCCATCTGGCCGGACACCCAATCAGGCAGCCAGGCGGTATCGGGGCTGGTCAGGAATGACTGGAGCATGGAAACATAGCCCGGCATCTTGGCAATGAATTCCGACGCCTGGGTGAAGACGATCGGGATGATGACGACCAGCGACAGGGCGAAGACGACAACGAAGCCGATCAGGATGACGACCGTCGCCATCAGCCGGCTCAGGCCCCGCCGCTCCAGCCAGTCGGCGACCGGGTCGAGGAAATAGGCGAGCGCCATGCCGGCGATGAACGGCAGGAGAATGGTCGAAAAGACCATCAGGAAGGCGATGAAACCGGCGAAGAAAAGCAGCCAGAAAATGATCTGGCGCTGCAACCCGCTGCCGCTCAGTTTGTTGACCATGCCGCCGTTCCGATATCCTGCCGCTTGCGCGGTGCCACGCAGCTTCCACCGCTGGAGATAGGATGTGCCACCGACCATGGTCAAGCCTGCGGCGGAAAAGGGCACTTGTAACAGGGCAAAACGGTGAAAAATCGGGACTTATAGTGGCAATCGGCTTGCACTCGCCGCACCGCCATGCCAATCGCAATCCCAATATGACGAGCAGCGGAGAGCGAGCCATGAGCGAGCCTGGAAAGAATGGCCTGACCTACAGCGATGCGGGTGTGGATATCGATGCCGGAAACCTCATGGTCGAAAAGATCAAGCCGCATGTGCGCTCGACGAGGCGTCCCGGCGCTGACGGCGAGATCGGCGGCTTCGGCGGCCTCTTCGACCTGAAGGCCGCGGGTTTCACCGATCCGGTCCTGGTCGCCGCCAATGACGGCGTCGGCACCAAGCTCAAGATCGCCATCGACGCCGACAAGCATGACACGGTGGGCATCGACCTCGTTGCCATGTGCGTCAATGACCTTGTCGTCCAAGGCGCCGAGCCGCTGTTCTTCCTCGATTATTTCGCCACCGGCAAGCTCGATCCGGACCAGGGCGCGTCCATCGTCGCCGGCATTGCCGCCGGTTGCCGCGATGCCGGCTGCGCGCTGATCGGCGGCGAAACCGCCGAAATGCCGGGCATGTATGCGGGCGGTGACTACGACCTCGCCGGCTTTGCCGTCGGGGCGGCGGAACGCGGCCAGTTGCTGCCGACAGGCGACATCGCAGAAGGCGACGTCATCCTTGGCCTCGCCTCCTCCGGCGTTCATTCCAACGGCTATTCGCTGGTCCGCAAGATCGTCGCGCTGTCCGGCCTCGCCTGGGATGCGCCCGCGCCCTTCGGCGACGGCACGCTGGCGGATGTCCTGATGACGCCGACCCGCATCTACGTGAAGCCACTGCTGAAGGCGATCCGCGAGACCGGGAAGATCAAGGCGCTGGCGCATATCACCGGCGGCGGCTTCCCGGAAAACATTCCGCGCGTGCTGCCGACGCATCTCGCCGCCGAGATCGACCTCGATGCCATCAGGGCACCGGCCGTCTTCTCCTGGCTTGCCAGGACCGGCGGCGTCGCCGCCAACGAAATGCTGCGCACCTTCAACTGCGGCGTCGGCATGATCGCTGTCGTCAAGGCGGACGATGCGGACAAGGTCACGGCCGTGCTGACGGCCGAGGGCGAAACCGTGTTTGCCCTGGGGCGGATGGTGGCCCGCGCGGAAGGCGCGACCGGCACGATCTACAAGGGCACGCTCGCCCTATGACGGACGACGCGAAAACGATCCGAAAAAGGGTCGTGGTGTTCATTTCCGGCGGCGGCTCCAACATGCTGGCGCTGGTAAAGGCCGCATCGGAACCGGACTTTCCGGCCCAGATCATCGCGGTCATTTCCGACAAGCCCGATGCCGGCGGCCTCGCCAAGGCGCAGGCGCTGGGGATCGAGACGTTTTCCTTTCCCCGCAAGGATTATCACAGCAAGGACGGCCATGAGGCGGCCATACTGGCGCAACTCGCCGAGCTTGCACCCGACGTGATTTGCCTTGCCGGTTACATGCGGCTTCTCAGCGCCACCTTCATCAACGCCTATGAGGGCCGGATCATCAATATCCACCCTTCCTTGCTGCCGCTGTTTCCCGGCCTGCACACCCACCAACGCGCCATCGACGCCGGCATGAAGTCTGCCGGATGCACGGTGCATTTCGTTACCGAGGGTATGGACGAAGGCCCGGTCATCCTGCAGGCGCAAGTTCCGGTGCTTGCCGACGATACCGCCGAGACATTGGCCGCCCGGGTTCTGGTCGAGGAACACCGGACCTATCCCGCGGCCCTGCGGCTGATTGCCGAAGGCACGGTACGGATGCCGGACAGTGACGACGCGGCTGTGGCGGACGTCTCGTCCTGAAACGCCAAAGAACGCACGCCGGACGCAGATGCCGACTTGGCCAACCGCTTGACCAACTCGGTATCCGCGCCTAATTTGTATGTGTAAATTTTTCATTGGAGCATGGCCATGACCAGAACAATCAAGGTGGCCGAAGCCAAGACACATTTGTCCGAACTCCTTGTCAGCGTCGAAGCAGGTGAAGAAATCATTATTGCCCGTGGCGACGCACCTGTAGCCCGCCTGGTTCCGATCAATGATCGCGAACAGCGCTCCAATCTAATCCGGCTGATGCGTCAAGAACGCGCCGCGCGTAAACCTGTATCGTTGGAAGAAATTCTTCAATGGCGTGATGAAGGCCGCAAGTAGTGGCCGCCTTCGTTGTCGATGCGTCGGTCGCGGCAATATGGTTCCTGCCTGATGAGGAGCATGAAATTGCTGAAGCGGCGATGGACCAACTCATAAGCGAAGCGGCTCTGGCGCCTGATCTTCTTCCGCATGAATTGCGCAGCGTTCTGCTTACTGCGGAGAAGCGGAAACGCATTCCCGGTGAGGATGTGCTGACATCCCTCATTCGCCTGCGGCAACTGCCGATCAAAATCGTGGGCGACGGTGACGAAGCCGTGACAATCCGGCTTGCGCGAAAACATCAACTATCGGCCTATGATGCGGCCTATCTCGCCCTGGCTTTGACCGAAGGTGTAGCACTGGCAACACTGGACAAGAAAATGCAGCAGGCAGCAATCACCGAGGGCATTCCGCTTCTTGTTTTTTAAGCAGCGGCCAAGCGTTCCCTGTTCAGCACCGCCCATTGCAACAGCATGATGGTCTTGCCGTCGCAAATCTCGCCGCTGTCGATCATCGCCATGGCTTCAGTGAGCGGCACTTCCAGCACTTCGATATCCTCGTCCTCGTGGTCTGCACCGCCGCCGTCCTCGGCGCGCACCGTCACGTCGATGATCGCCGCAAAGAAATGGATGGTCTCTGTCACCGCGCCGGGCGACATGAAAGCCTCGAAAACCGGCTGGACATCCGTCACCAGATAGCCGGTCTCTTCCATCACCTCGCGCCGGATCGCCTCGGCCGGATGATCCCCATCAAGAAGCCCGGCCGGCGTTTCCAGCAGCCAGCCGGAATGACCGTTGAGGTGCGCCGGCATGCGGAACTGCCGCACGAGGATGACGCTGTCACGCTTGGGATCGTAAAGCAGGATGCTCGCGCCATTGCCGCGATCGTAAACCTCGCGCTTCAGCGTCTTCGTCACACTGTTCGAGCCGGTATAGTCGAAGGTGACGTTGCGCAGATGGTACCAGTTTTTCGAAAGCGTCTCGTCTTTCAGGACTTCGATCTTTGCGTTCTCGAATTTCGTCATTCGCCGTTCAATCCTTGCGCATCCATACGTGATTGTCGTGGAAGGCCGCCCCACCGTAGGGAGCTGCCGCATCGCCGCCGGTGAGCACGTTGATGCCCTCACCATCGAGATGCGCGTCGTTCGGCCAGAGTCCTTCGCAGATCACCACGCCGCGCCGCGCGCCGCCACCGATCTTCGCATGCAGCCGGATTTCGCCGCGCTCATTGCCGATCAGTACGATATCACCATCCACGATGCCGGCGGCTCTGGCATCCTCCACATGGATCATCGCCTCGGGACGGACCTCTTTCTGGACCGATGACGGCGTCTCGGCGAAAGTCGAGTTGAGGAACGACCGGGCCGGTGACGTCGCCAGCCGGAATGGATGTTCGTCGTCGGCGACCTCGATCAGATCGACATGATCGGGAAACTCCGGCAGCAACGCATGCGGGCCGAAGGCGCCCAGTGATTTCGGCGGCTTGTTCGGGGCTGCCTGCCCTGTCCAGTCCGCCTTGAAATGGAATTTTCCGTCGGCATGGCCAAAGCCATTGATGAAATGCGCCGTTTCGAAATCCGGCTGGATGTCCATCCACTTGTCGCGCTTCAGGCCTTCGAAATCCGTGCCATGGTTGACCAGGATGCGGTCGATATGTTCACGCTCGCTGCGGCCAAAACCGGGCCTGTCGAACACACCGAGACGCTTTGCCAGTTCCTCGATGACGAAAAGATTGGTGCGCACCGTCGATGGCGGCTCGACGACCTTCGGACCGAGCAGAATGTGCTGGTGGCCACCACCGCGATAGAGGTCGTCATGCTCGAGGAACATCGTGGCCGGCAGGACGATATCGGCGACCTTGGCCGTGTCGGTCATGAACTGCTCGTGCACCGCGACGAAGAGATCATCGCGCAGGAAGCCGCGCTTCACCAGCCGCTGTTCCGGCGCGACATTGACCGGATTGGTGTTCTGGATAAGCATCGCCGTCACCGGCCCGCGATGGCGCAGCGCCTCGGCATCACCGGTCAGCACGCGGCCGATCTGCGACTGGTCGAGCATGCGGATATCCGGATCGAGCATGGCCGTGCCCATCAGCTCGCGCTTGTCGAACCTGAAGATGTCGTTGTTCGAATGAAACGCCCCGCCCCCCTCGTGCTTCCACGAGCCGAGCACGGTCGGCACCGAGGCTGCCGCATGGATGGCGACGGCGCCGTTGCGCTGGCGGGTGAAGCCGTAACCGAGGCGGAAATAGGTTTTCGGCGTCGTGCCGATCAGCTTGCCGAAAGCCTCGATATCCTCGACCGGCAGACCCGTGATGGCGGACGCCCATTCCGGCGTGCGGGTCTTCAGATGGTTTTCCAAACCCTCCGGGTCATCGGCATATTGCGCCAGATAGGCGCGGTCGGCGTAACCGTCACGGAACGCGATATGCATCGCCGCACAAGCCAGTGCCGCGTCGGTGCCGGGCTTCAGCACCAGCCCCATATCGGCCTGCTTGACCGTCGGATTGTCGTAGATATCGATGACGACGATCCTGGCGCCGCGGTCCTTGCGGGCCTTGATCGCATGGGTCATGACGTTGACCTGCGTCGAGACCGCGTTTGTGCCCCAGATGACGACGCAATCGGACTTCGCCATTTCGCGCGGGTCCGGCCCCCGCAGACCGCCCGCTCCCATCGACATGCCGGTCCAGGCAAGGCTGGTACAGATCGAGCCAAGGAAACCGGAATAGCGCTTGGCATGTCGCAGCCGCTCGATGGAATCGCGCTGCACCTGTCCCATCGTCCCGGCGTAAAAATAGGGCCAGACGGCTTCCGAGCCAAGGTGCTGCTCGGCCTTGACGAAAGCATTGGCGATCTCGTCGAGCGCGTCTTCCCAGCTCACGTCCTGCCAACCGCCCTCGCCCTTGGCGCCCTTGCGACGCTGTGGCACCATCAGGCGGCCGGGATGATAGATGCGCTCGGAATAGCGGGCCACCTTGGCGCAGATGACGCCGGATGTGTAGCTGTTGGCGCTCGCTCCCCGCACCCGGCCGATCCGGCCTTCCTGCGTCAGGTCGATCTCGAGCGCGCAGGCGGAGGGACAGTCGTGGGGACAGACCGAATGGCCGACGGACTTTTCTGGCTTGATAGGGGTCGCAACGTTCATGGGTTTTCTATATTGCATCGCGGCAGGGTCTCAAAGTCCCCACGCCAACGCATTTCAAACTTTCATCGGGCCGATAAGGGACGCGAATGAATTACCGTCACATCTACCACGCCGGTAATTTCGCCGACGTCCTGAAACACGCGGTGCTCGCCCGACTGGTCGTTTACATGGCGCAGAAGGACAAGGCGTTTCGCGTCCTCGACACCCATGCCGGCATCGGCCTCTACGATCTCTCCAGCGAGGAAGCCCAGAAGACCGGCGAATGGCGCGACGGCATTGGCCGCATTCTCGACACCGACATCCCGGCGAAAGCCAAGGCGATCCTCGAGCCCTATCTCACCGCCGTGCGCGACCTCAATCCGGACGGCGCCCTGACGCTCTATCCCGGCTCGCCGAAGCTGACCCGTATGCTCATGCGGCCGCAGGATCGCCTCTCGGCGATGGAACTGCATCCGGACGATTACGAGACGCTGCACCGCCTGTTCGATGGCGATTTCCAAAGCCGGATCACCGAGCTCGACGGCTGGCTGGCGCTCGGTGCGCACCTGCCGCCGAAGGAGAAGCGCGGCATCGTGCTGGTCGATCCGCCCTTCGAGATATCAGGTGAATACGAACGGCTGGCGGACGGCCTGCATAAGGCCTGGCGCCGCTTTGCCGGCGGCACGTTCTGCCTGTGGTATCCGCTGAAGCAGGGCGCGCCGATCAAGGAATTCCACGAGGCGCTGAAGGCCCTGGAAATCCCGAAAATGCTCTGCGCCGAACTGTCGGTGCGCAGCGATCGCGATACGACAGGGCTTTCCGGCTCTGGATTGATCGTCGTCAACCCACCCTTCACGCTGAAGGAAGAACTCGACGTGATCCTGCCCTTCCTGAAGGACCGACTGAAGCAGGACCGCCACGCGTCGGCCCGCGTCTTCTGGCTGCGCGGCGAGGAAACGATCGAGCGCGACTGACGGGGCTTGACGGTCCGCCTTCGTCAGACGCAATCTGCAAATGGCCAAAGCAATTTCGGGGGACGGTCATGACAGGAATGCTTGCGCGATCGGCACTTCTTTCGCTTGCCCTTGCTGCGTCCGCAACGACGCCGGTCATGGCCGTCGATCGGGTCGGCGTGGCCGGAGCCACCCCTGGCATCGCTTGCGGCAATGCCGATGTCCTGGGCTTCATTCGTTCGAACTTCCACTACAAGGCCGAGAATTACCTGAGGAGCGACATCACCATCGCCGATGTCTTCGACATCAGGCAAAAGCGGCTGGAGCTGCGCGACGAGACGCGGCCGGTCGAACGTGAATATTGCCGCGCGACAGTGCTCACCAGCGACGGGCGCAAACGCCCGCTCTGGTATCTGATCGAGCGTGGCTGGGGTTTTGCCGGGTTCGGCTCCAATATCGAGTATTGCCTGAGCGGTCTTGATCCCTGGCATGTCCATGGTGCGCAATGCGCTTCCTTGCGGTGATCCGCTTGTTTTCTGATCTGCGCCGCCTCGTCCCGGTCCTGTTCAGCCTGTTCATCCTCGCGTCATGCAATGATGACCAGGCCGAACAGAAGCCACCGCAAAAGAACGCCAACACGGTAACGGCCACTCCGATTGCCGGCAATTCGACAGCCAGGGCACCGTCAAACACAAAATTCGTCCCGCTTGGCAGCGGCTTTGATTTCTACGTGCTCTCGCTCTCCTGGTCGCCGACCTGGTGCCTGGAAAATGATCCCAGCGGCCGTTCGCAGCAATGTGCGGTCGAAAATAGCCACGGTTTCATCGTGCATGGCCTCTGGCCGCAGAACGAACGCGGATATCCGGAATTCTGCCGCACGCGCGAACCGGACCGTGTGCCGGACGCCCTGGGGCGAACATTGTTCGACATCATGCCGTCGATGGGCCTGATCGGCCACGAATGGCGCAAGCACGGCTCCTGCTCGGGATTGAGTCAGAAAGATTATTTCGCGGTCCTGCGGGCGGCACGCGAGCGGGTGAGCATTCCCGCCTCGCTGCAAACCGTACGCTCGCAGCAGCGGACCAGCGCAGCCGACATCGAAACCCGGCTTACCACGGCCAATCCCGGCCTGCAGGCCAACGCGATTGCGGTCGGCTGCTCGGCCGGACAGGTCGAGGAAGTCCGGATCTGTTTCACCAAGGATCTCGGTTTTCGCGCCTGCGGCGAGATTGACCGGGGTGGCTGCAAGATGAAAAATCTCAGCCTGCCCGCCACGCCCTGACCACCCCGCGCCCTATTCGTCTGGAGAAAGAACAGTCAATGAAAATCCTCTACTCCCCCTCCTCGCCCTATTCCAACAAGGTGCGCATGGCCGCCCACCATGCCGGCCTGACGGTCAAGAGCGTACTGACCGACACCAATGCCAATCCGCCAGACCTGATCGGCAACAATCCGCTGGGCAAGATCCCGACATTGATCACGGCGGATGGCAAGGCCATCTTCGACAGCCGCGTCATCATGCAGTTCATCGACCGCGAGACCAAGGGCAAGCTCTATCCGCGCAATGCGCAGAAGCGCACCGAGGTGGAGATGCTGGAAGCGCTCTGCGACGGCATCTGTGACTCTCTGCTGGCGATCGTCTACGAGAAGCGTTTCCATCCACCGGAAAAGATCCACCAACCCTGGATCGACCGGCAGTGGGAGAAGGTCACGCGGGCGCTCGATCACCTCAACGCCAACATGCCGAAGACCGCCGCCAAGCTGCATGCCGGCCATTTCGCCATGGCCGCGATGCTGCGCTACATCGAGCTGCGTTTTACCGGCGAATGGCAGCGTGGCCGGCCGAAACTGAAGAACTGGACGCAGAAATTCGAAAAATTCTTCCCCGATCACGCCCAGTTCAAGCTTTGAAAAACGCGTTCGAATCGCCAGACAGCAAAAAGGCCGGATCGCTCCGGCCTTTTTCTCATTCATGGTCTGAAGGATCAGAACTTGACGCCCATACCGACGCGGACGCTGTGTTCGTCGTAGCCAGACGAAACCTTGCCGCCATTCAGGCTGAAGTCCTTCGAACCGTAGTCCGAATAGCGGTATTCGACGCGCGCCGTGACGTTGTCGGTCACGAAGGCTTCGGCACCGGCACCGGCGGTCCAGCCGAGCAACGTCTTGGAGTCCGAGCTGCCACCCCGCGCGGCCTTGACGTTCGAGGCTGCAACACCGGCCGTGCCGTAAACGAGAACCGGGTTCAGATCGACACCGACGCGACCACGGACCGAGCCGTTGGCGCGCTGGCTAAGGCCGACGTTGCCGTTGCTGCTGTCGTTGTCGCCGTAGTTCACATCAGCTTCGGCACCGTAAACGATCTGGCCGCTCTGCATGTTGTAGCCGCCGTAGAGACCGCCACCGAAACCGGCGGCGGAACGATCGCCATTGGCGTCAAAATTGCCATGGGCCCAGTTGGCGGTACCACCCACATAGGCGCCGGACCAGTTCTTGACGGCCGGCTCGGTATATTCGGCAGCCGGAGCAGCCGGAACTTCGTCGATCGCGTCCGCGGCCTGAACTGCGGAGAAGGCGATGAGCGATACGGCAGACGCCATGAGAGTGGTGATGAGAATACGCATTAAAGTCTCCTTTCGAACCGATGTCCCGGACCCTTGCGGTCCCTGTCTGATACATCGGGCAAATTTCAATTAACCCCGCCCGGTTGCCAGAGAAATTGGCGGCCAAATGCGGATTCTCAAGAGCCAAATTGTGAAATTTTAGTGGCAAGCGCAGGGCCGAAATGTGATGTTGCTTTGTAGCCACAGGGTGTTTATTAACCACAAAATCAGATTAACGCAATTTATACTATAACGCTCAAAAACAATTCAATTTATCGCCTTTCCATTAATTTTTCCGAAACGAATGCGTGGAGCCCGTTTCGCATTATCGGCCCGGCTCCTATATCCTTGCCGGACACACGAATTTCGAATCGCGGCAGGAAAAATATTTTGCGGACCTCCCTGAAAACAGCGCTGGTAACCGGTGGCGCAAGGCGCATCGGCAAGGCGATCGTCGAGGATCTTGCCGCCCATGGCTTTTCCGTCGCCATTCACGCCGATACGTCGCGCGAGGACGCCGAGGCGCTGGCCTGCGACATCCGCTCACAAGGCGGCAAGGCGGCAGTCGTCATCGCCGATCTCTCGCAGACAGCCGCTGCCTTCACCGTGATCGAGCAAGCAGTCGCGGCGCTCGGGCCGATCGACCTCCTCGTCAACAATGCCTCCCTGTTCAAAAAGGACAGCCTGGAGGACTTTGACGAGACGGTCTGGGACCGGCACTTCGCCCTGCATGTCAAAGCTCCGTCCCTGCTTGCCCGTGATTTCGCAGCGCAACTGCCGGCCGGGCATTCGGGCCTGATCGTCAACATCATCGACCAGCGCGTCTGGGCTCCCAATCCGAGATTTTATTCCTATATGTTGTCGAAGTCTGCTCTCCTGACCGCGACGAAAACAATGGCGCAAGCCCTGGCGCCGACCATCCGCGTCAACGGTATCGGACCCGGCCCGACCCTGCCGAACGAAAGGCAGAACTGGCATGACTTCGAAAAGCAGACGGACGCATTGATCTTGAAACAAGGACCGAAGCTCGATGAGTTCGGGCGGACGATCCGCTTCCTGTTCGAGACGCCATCCGTCACCGGCCAGATGATCGCTCTCGATGGCGGCCAGCATCTCGCCTGGGAGACGCCGGATATTTTGGAGATAGTGGAATGAACGGGCGCGTGCCCAACGATGGCGGCATTCTTTACGATGAGAATGCCGGCGATGATGACGACCTGATCGAGACGCCGGATGCCGCAGCGCCGGCGCCCATCGTCGACTGGGCGGAAACCAGCGCGATCCCCGACGGGTTGCGCGGCGCCGACCTGATCCAGGCCTTCGTCAAGCGTCTGCCCAACAGCCCCGGCGTCTACCGCATGTTCAACGAGGCCGGCGACGTGCTCTATGTCGGCAAGGCGCGCAACCTGAAAAAGCGCGTGAGCAACTACGCGCAGGGCCGGTTGCATTCCAACCGCCTGACCAAGATGGTGCGCGAAACCGCCAATATGGAATTCGTCACCACGCGCACCGAAATCGAGGCGCTGCTGCTCGAAGCCAACCTGATCAAACGCTTGCGGCCGCGTTTCAACGTGCTTTTGCGCGACGACAAGTCGTTTCCCTATATCCTGGTGACGGGCGACAGCCGGGCCCCGGCGCTCTACAAGCATCGCGGCGCGCGTAGCCGCAAGGGTAGCTATTTCGGCCCCTTCGCCTCGGCCGGCGCCGTCGGGCGCACCATCAATTCGCTGCAGCGCGCCTTTCTTCTGCGCACCTGCACCGACAGCGTCTTCGAAAGCCGCACCCGCCCCTGCCTGCTGCACCAGATCAAGCGCTGTGCCGCCCCTTGCACCCATGAAGTGAGCGATGCCAACTATGCCGAACTGGTGAGCGAGGCCAACGACTTCCTGTCCGGCAAGAGCCAGGCGGTGAAGGCGACGATCGCGACGGCCATGAGCGAGGCCTCCGAAAATCTCGATTTCGAACGAGCCGCGCTTTATCGCGATCGCCTCGCGGCGCTGTCGCATGTGCAGAGCCATCAGGGCATCAACCCCTCCGGCGTCGAGGAGGCCGATGTCTTCGCCATCCATCACGAGGGCGGCGTCTCCTGCATCCAGGTCTTCTTCTTCCGCACCGGCCAGAACTGGGGCAACCGCGCCTATTTCCCCAAGGCAGACCCGACGCTGACGTCTGCCGAGGTGCTGAGCGCGTTCCTGGCGCAGTTCTACGACGACAAGCCCTGCCCGCGACAAATCCTGCTGTGCGAAACCGTCGAGGAACAGAATCTGCTTGGCGAGGCCCTGACAGAGAAATCCGGTTACAAGGTGTCGATCCTCGTGCCGCAACGTGGCGAGAAGAAGGATCTGGTCGATCACGCCGTCGCCAATGCGCGTGAGGCGCATGGCCGCAAGCTGGCCGAGACCGCATCCCAGTCCCGCCTGCTGGAAGGATTGGCAACGACCTTCAAGCTCGACCGCATTCCGCGCCGGATCGAGATCTACGACAACTCCCACATCATGGGCACAAATGCCGTCGGCGGCATGGTCGTGGCGGGGCCGGAAGGCTTCGTCAAAAGCCAGTACCGGAAATTCAACATCAAATCGACCGACATCACGCCCGGTGATGACTTCGGCATGATGAAGGAAGTGATGACCCGGCGGTTCTCGCGCCTGCTGAAGGAAGAAGGCAAGCCCGACCGCAGCATCGAGGTAACGGAAGACAGCGCCTTTCCCGCTTGGCCCGATGTCATCCTGATCGATGGTGGCCAGGGCCAGATGACCGCGGTACGAGCGATCCTGAAGGAACTCGACATCGAGGAATGCGTCGTTGCCATCGGCGTCGCCAAGGGGGTCGACCGCGAGGCCGGTCGCGAACGTTTCTTCCCGCCGGGTGGCAGCCGAGACGGCTTTACCCTGCCGCCGCGCGATCCTGTGCTCTACTTCATCCAGCGCATGCGTGACGAAGCCCACCGCTTCGCCATCGGCTCGCATCGGGCCCGGCGCAAGAAGGAAATGGTCAAGAACCCGCTCGACGAGATCGGCGGCATCGGCCCGACCCGCAAACGCGCCCTGCTCCATCACTTCGGCACGGCCAAGGCCGTCTCACGCGCCGGGATCAACGACCTGCGCGCCGTCGAGGGCATTTCGGAAGCCGTGGCGCGGTTGGTCTACGACCATTTCCATGAGGATGGCGCGAAATAGCAATCTCGCCGGGTTCAGACGGCCACGCGTCCGAGGCCGGACAGGAGGTGCGTCAGTTCCGCCTGCCGCCGCGTGCCGGTCTTGAAGAAGATCCGCTTCAGGTAGGTGCGCACTGTTTCGAGAGAAAGGCCGAGCGTGGCGGCGACGCTTTCGAGATTGGTGCCGGACGACAGTTCACGGGCGACGCGGGCCTCGCCGGGGGTCAGGTCGAAAAGGCCGCTCAGCACCCGCAGGTCCGGCGGGCCGGCCAAACCGACGGGCGTCGCGATCATCACAGCGAGCCCCCTTGAGAAGATATCCCGCGCTTGACGGCGCACCGGCAGCAGATGCAGAATCAGCGCCGGGTGATCCTCGACGGCCGGAAGCGGGATCGACTGAACCTTGGCCGTCTCGGCCATTCGCAACTGGTCGAGCGTGCTCAGCACCAGTGTGTTGATCGCCGGGTTCTCCAGCGACAGCTTGTTTGCCGCGCCGGTGCGGATCCGTGGCGTCAGGCCTTCCATCCCCTCATTCATCACGAGCACCCGATTGTCCTCGCCGACAACCATTGCGGGGAGACCGAGCATTGCCATCGTGGAGCTGATGTTTTCTGCCTGGCGAAACGTCAGGCGCGAGGAAATCAAGGCGGCGCGCGCGAGATCGCCCTTCATGCTGTTGAGACGATCGACACGCGCTGTCGAAAACGGTCCGTCGCTTTCCCTCCCGATGAAATCGAAGATCAGCGTATGGCCGGATGGTTCCCGAAAGACAGCCCCCATGCTCCAGCCGAGCCCGATCGGCCGCAGGAATTCATTGTAGATGGGATCGTCGATGATTTCCTGCGCGGTCATCACGTCTATATCGCGCGAAAACGCCGATGGAGACGAAACCAGCGAGCGCTCCGGCCGGACGTTCTGGAAACGCACTTCGCTGCGGGAATAGCGTGTCATCGCCTCGTGAATGTTCGGCGAACAGATCCATTCGATACGCTGATCCGAGCCGATCGTCAGCAGGCAGGCCGAATACGCGTTCACCTCCGCCGCCAGGCTGGTGCAGACGTCCGACCAAAGCTCCGGTATGACGGCGGCTTCGTAAATGCGATCGGTCAGTGTGGAAGCTTCGGACATGCAAATAATCTGCGCTTGAACAATTTTGTCAACGTACCATACATAACGAAGGTTCCATCGCCCGCAACCGGCGAACCCGATCATTTTAACGACGGACGCGCGAAGGCCGGTTCACCGTGCGTTCAGATGAATTCCGCCACAATCACGGCAGAATGATCAAAGACCGGTTGACGTTGCTGTCACAAAGTCATTCATCTGTAGCCAAGAACTCGCAGAGAAACCGAATCCATGTCCTCCACGCCTGCTGCCTACAACATCCCCAATCTCCTGACCTACGGCCGCATTCTGGCGGTTCCGATGATCGTTCTGTGCTTCTTTCTCGAGGGCAAACTTCAAAGCTCGGATTTTGCCCGGTGGGCGGCGCTCGGCATTTTCGTGGTCGCATCGTTGACCGATTTCCTCGACGGCTATCTCGCCCGCATCTGGAACCAGACGTCCAATATCGGCCGGATGCTGGACCCCATCGCCGACAAGCTGCTGATCTCCGTCTGCCTGCTGCTGATGGCGGCAGACACCGAACAGACAATTGCCGGCTGGTCGCTGTGGGCGGCGATCATCATCCTGTGCCGCGAAATTCTCGTTTCCGGCCTGCGGGAATACCTGGCAGCGCTGAAAGTCAGCGTCCCGGTAACGCAAATCGCCAAATGGAAGACCACGGTGCAGATGCTTGCGCTCGGCTTTCTGCTCGCCGGGCCCGCCGGAGACAAGGTCCTGCCCTACACGACGGAAATCGGCATCACCCTGCTTTGGATCGCTGCCATTTTGACCATCTACACCGGCTACGACTATTTCCGCGCCGGCCTCAAGCACATGGTCGACTGATGGCACCGGTCAACCTCGTCTATTTCGCCTGGGTACGCGAGCGGATCGGCAGGGCGGAGGAGACACTCGACCTGCCGGACAACGTCGTCACGGCCGGCGACCTGCTGTCCCACCTCAAGACGCTGGGCGAGGAATACGAGGCTGCACTCGAACATGAGAATGTCATCCGGGTGGCGATCAACCAGGAACATGTGGACCACCGCGAACCGATCGCGGGTGCGCGCGAGATCGCGCTTTTCCCGCCGATGACCGGAGGCTGAGAACCATGACCGGCGTGCCTGTCGTCGTGCGCGTCCAGCGCGATGATTTCGATCTTGCCGCAGAAGTGCGGGCCTTGTCGACCGGTCGCCACGATATCGGCGCCATCGTCACCTTTTCCGGCCTCTGCCGTGACGAGGCGGGTACCCTGAGCGCGCTGGAGCTCGAACACTATCCCGGCATGGCGCAAGCCGAGATCACCCGGATCTGCAACGAGGCCGTCAGCCGATTCGGCCTGCAGGCGGTCGTTGCCATCCATCGCTACGGAACGATCGCGCCGGGCGAAAATATCGTTCTTGTCATCACCGCCTCGCCACACCGGCAGGCCGCCTTCGACGGCGCCAATTTCATCATGGATTTCCTGAAGACCTCGGCTCCGTTCTGGAAGAAGGAACATGCAGCGGATGGCGGGCCGCGCGACTGGGTGATCGCCAAGGATGCCGACGATAGCGCCAAAGAGCGATGGACGAAGAATTGATCAGGGCTGGACCTGCTCCTTGCGCGTCAGCACCAGCAGCAGGACCAGGAACGAGAAGATCGCAAAATCCCGCCACAGCATCGGGCCATAGGCACTCCACAGCGTTTCACCGAGCCCCATGGCGGCAGCCCCGAGCGCTGCCAGCAAGGGCGCCGTCTGTCCGCCGATCGCCGCGATGAACAGCACCTTGACGCCAAAGACGATACCCGCTCCGAAATCCATCGTGCCGTAATAGGATGTCGCCAGAATGCCGGCGATGGCCGCGAGCAGCGCCGAGAATGCATAAGCCGCGATAAAGATGCGGCCGCCATCGACACCGCACAAGGCGGCGGCGCCCGCATCGTCCGAAACAGCCCGCCAGGACCGGCCCCAGGCCGAGCGCGCCAGGAAGACGTGCGCGCCCGTCACAAGCGCGACCATCAAGAGCGTGTTGAAAAGCTGGATCAGCGTCAGCATTACCGGAAATTGCGGATCCGGCCAGAGGATGACCGGCGTGTTGAGGAAGGGCGGCAGCCACAGGCTGCGGGTCTCGGCCGCCAGCCGTGACAGTTCCATCAGCACCAGCGCCACGCCGAGCGAGGCGACGACCACCGTGTTCGCCGAATTTTCCACCAGCCGGCGCATGACGGAGCGGCCGATCAAAACGCCGGCGCCGAGTGTATAGACCAGCGCCATGAGCGCCCCGACCGTCAGAGCCAGCGGCAGTACCAGCCAGAGCCTGTTCCAGGCGAAATCCGAAAACAGCAGGAAGATCTGACCGGAAAAGCCGAACAGCGCGCCATAGGTCAGGTCGGCCCGCCGCGTCACCGAAAAGGCGATGGAATAGCCGAATGCCAACAGCGCATACAGTGCTGCGATCGGCAAGGCGCTGGCAAGCTGCTGGAAAAAATAGGCCATGGAAAATCCGGCTGGTGACAAAATCATTATAACTGGTAAAATACGTTTTACCAGTTAGGATTATGGCGTGACTTTTTCCTGGACTCCACACCGATTTGCCGGCGGCGCGCTCGCTCTCGACGTCGCCAATTCCGTGGTCCTGCGCTTTGATCCGGCGCGGCGGATCGACCGTTATGCCGATCCGGCGGGGCTAACCGATTTCGCCGCGGCCGCCACGCGCTTCTCGGCGGAGAAGATACTGTTCGGGCCGCTGGAACCAGTGGCGCCGGAAAATCGCGCCGCCTTCCTGCATCTGCGCGAGACCACCGACCGGCATTTTCGTGCCGAAGTGCTCGGCAACCCTTGTTCCCAGTGGCTCGCCGATCTGCTGGATGCCGCGTCATCGCTCATCCGCCGCCATCCGCTGAACACGGTGCCGACCGCCCTCGATGCCGCGACCGCCCGTTCTGCCCTGACGCTCGTCACATCAGGCGAGCCCGCACGCCTGAAAATCTGCCCCAATTGCCAATGGCTTTTCCTCGATCGCAGCCGCAACCTCAGCCGCACCTGGTGCGACATGACCGTTTGCGGCAACCGGGTGAAGGCCAGCCGGCACTACCACCGCCAGAAGAAGGAATTGAGTGCATGACCGGTTTTCGTGGGAAGCGCCTGATCGCCGTCGCCCTTATCGCCGCCCTGCCCGCGCTTGTCGCCTGCCAGCGCGAAACCGGGCCGGACCCGCTCGAACTGACCGGCAAGATGTTCGTCTTCAACTATCGTCTCGCCTACGCCACCTACATGATCACCTTGAAGAAGACAGAGCCCGTTCCGGAAGGGAGCACGGTTGTGGCTACATTCGAGAATCCGTCCGGCGGCGATCCGTTAAAGCTTGATCGCAAGCTGTTTGCCAAGCTGGACAAGGTGGTGCTGGAAAGTCCCGACGTCACCTGCGTGAAGAAGGAAACGCCCTATGCCGTGACGATCGAGGTCAAGGGGCCGGACGGCGCCGTCCTGCAGACGCTGAAGACCGACGTCGTTTCCAGCCTGGATCAGACCATCCTGCCGGCACAGGCCCTGGTCGTCGGGCCCGCCTATGACAAGAACCCCGCCGTCTTCAAGGATGGCAAGGCGCCCGAGCATTTCGAAACGGCGACTTGCCTTGACTGAACAAGAATGGCTGGGGAGTTCCCCCGACGGATCGGGACACGCATGATGGAAGAAGCCGGAGCGTTTCCGCCCCGGCTTCTTCAAATATTTCAATCTCTTCGGGCCGAAACCCTCACGGATAGATTCAGCCGACGATTTCGGTGTCGGAGAACCAGTACTTGATTTCCTGGGCAGCGGTTTCCGGGGCATCCGAACCGTGGACCGAATTTTCACCGATCGACAGTGCGTGCGTCTTGCGGATCGTGCCTTCGTCGGCGTTGGCCGGGTTGGTCGCGCCCATGATTTCGCGGTTCTTCAGGATGGCGCCTTCGCCTTCGAGAACCTGAACAATGGTCGGGCCGGAGGTCATGCCTTCAACCAGTTCGCCAAAGAAAGGACGTTCCTTGTGAACGGCGTAGAAGCCTTCGGCTTCGCGCTTGCTCATCCAGACGCGCTTGGAAGCGATGACGCGAAGGCCGGCGTCTTCGAGCATCTTGGTGATGGCGCCCGTCAGGTTGCGCTTGGTGGCGTCCGGCTTGATCATCGAAAAGGTGCGTTCAATCGCCATTGTCTCAATTCCCTTGGTTTACATAAATCGGGGCTTTTTCCGCGAATTTGGCGGTTCAATAGCCGCCAATGCCGCGCAAAACAAGGGGGACAGGCGAAGTTTCACGCTGCTGTCACGGAGCGTCCGATGCCGTCATAAAGATCGAGGCAGCGCTCGAACCAGTCGGTGACCGGATCGCCCGCCGCCAGAATCGCCATCGGCGAGGTAATGCGCGCCCATTGCAGCGGACCAAAGAGGATATAGTCTGAAAACAGCGGCGTCTCGCCGCCGATGAAGGGTTGGCGCTTCAACGTCGCGCGGATCGGTTCCAGCCGGGCGGCAAAGGCTGCGAGCTCCGCCTGGGCGTTCTTCTCGACGACAGCCTCGAGCGTCGTGCCGAACCGGGCTTCGCGCGATGAGCGGAAATAGGCCTGATCCACCGGCGCCAGCCGATCATGGATGTCGAGCACCACGACCTTGACCAGCGCCGTATGCAGGGTGAGCTGCGACCAGCTCTCGATGAACCGCGCCATCGCCTGGCCGCCGGGGCCGCCAAACAGCGAGGGACGGTCGGGATAGGTCTTTTCCAGATAGACGGCGATGTCGAAACTGTCGCTGATCAGGGTGTCGCCATCGCGCAGCAACGGCACCATCTTCGTCGCGCCGTTCTCGATCGTCGGAATCTCGGTGAAACCGACGGGCAGCGTCTCATAATCCAGTCCCTTGTGGGCCAGCGACAGCGCCGTCTTCCAGACATGCGGGGAAAACGGACGGCTGCGATCGGCGCCGCACAGTGCATAGAGTTTACGGTTCATGTCCTGTCCTTGTCCGGATGTTTTGATGTGGAGGCCATTCAGAGCCGAGGCAGGCGTCACAATCAAATCAGTAAATTTCATGAATGACATCACCCACCGGCATGCCTTTTCCGGTTACAACGGCCTTTGCGTGTCAAATATGACGCGCAAAGTCCGTTGTAACGCTTTAAATATGCAGCATAATTTTATCCTTAAATCGATTCCGATTTAAGGAGTTACGCAGTAGACTGCGGCAAACGGGGGAATTTCCATGCTCGACCATTACCGGATGTTTGCCGATTACAATCGCTGGGCAAACCGGATGATCTACGCTGCCGCGGGCAATCTCGACGACGCGCGGTACCGCGAGAACAAGGGCGCCTTCTTCGGCTCGCTGCACGCGACGCTGAACCACGTTCTCGCCGCCGACCGGATCTGGATGAAGCGCTTCACCGGCACCGGCGATGCCCCGAAGACGCTCGACACCATTCTCCACGACACCTTCGCCGACCTCTCGGCCGCCCGCGCCGCCGAGGACGACCGCATCTTCACCTGGATCGCCGGCCTCACCGAGGCGGACCTCGCCGGCCGCTTCACCTACACCCCGATCAGCAACCCCACCCCGGTCACCCAGCGCCTCGCCCCGCCACTCGCCCATTTCTTCAACCACCAGACCCACCATCGCGGCCAGTGCCATATGACGCTGACGGCCTTGGGCGGGCCGAGCCTGGGGCTGGATATGAGTTACTTTTTGCGGACGCTGGAGGGGCGAGCTTACGCCGACTGACTCACCCGTCGGAAATCGTTCGCCTCTTGCCTCCACACAAACATCCCCGCAAGGCTGAAGCAAGTCAGATGCTTCAGCATCCGTTTCGATTTGAAACGTGGAGGACGGCGCGTCATGGACTGGTATCCGATCGAGGCTCTTGAGGCTGGAAAGCTGGCGGTCCTGCATTTCGAAAATCAGGACGAGCAACGCTGGGTCGGCTATATTCACGGCGACGGCGTCTGCCATTGGCCGCAAAACGTTTCCGGCCAGAAGCCGGATGGCTGGCGGGACCTGTCCTCCCTTTTCGTCGCGATGCCTCCCAGCGCCAAGCAGATCGTTTCGGCAGCTCTTTGAAAGCCTTGCGCCACCGCTCAGGCGGTAGCGCCCCTGCCGAGCCTCAGCGCCAGATATTCCCAGACGGCAACGACGAGCAGGATCACGGTGGCGGCAAGCTGGATGGCATAGTTCGCGCTGAACGGTACGAGCGCCGCCAGAGCCACCAGAAGCCCGATGCCGGTCAGATGCGATACGGGGACCTGCCGCGCGACCGTCATCTTCACCCAGATAGCGCCGGCCAGAAACAGCACTGGTCCGCCGATCATGGCGATGGCGTATTTCAACGAGCTTTCTTCGCGCGCGTGTGACAGGCTGAAATCCTCGCCGACCGCCGTGAGGATGATGCCGGCGATGATCGGCAGATGGCCGTAGGTGAAGAGATTGTGAGCGACGCTTTCAGGACGCGATGTCGTTTCCGCCGTGTCGGCCGCCCTCTCCTGCCCGTGATGGAAATAAATCCACCACATGCAGCCGGTGCTGAGAAACGCGCCGCAGAACACCGCAAATGTCATGTCGGAATTCATGTGCTCGGCCGTGTTCCGTCCGGTCGTCAGGATCGTTTCGCCCAGGCAGATGATGACGAACAGGGCGCAGCGCTCGGCCATGTGCTCTCCCGAAATATCGAGCGTTTCGGGTGGCGAACGTCCAAGCCCCGGAACGGCATAGCGCAGCACGGGCGACAGGTAGTCGATCACGAGCGCGAGGCTCCAGCAGAGTATCCGGCCTTCCAGTTCCATCATCGCGCCGGCGATCCAGAAGATGGCGGAGACGAGCGACCAGATCGTGATCCGCACGAAAGTCATGAACGATGCGTCGTCCACGCCGCGAAATGCATAGAGCGTGAACAGGGAGCGCCCGACCTGCATGGCGCAATAGATCAGGGCGAACATCATTCCGTGTCCGGCAAAGGCCTCCGGCAACGCCAGCGCCAGCAGGACGCCGCCGAACATCAGCCCGAACAGCATCAGCCGCACGGGCTCGCGGCCCGTATGCAGCACGTTGGTCACCCAGGTCGTGTTGATCCACACCCACCAGATGGCGAGCACCAGCAGCACCGATTCGAACGCCGCCGCCGAACTGAAATCCTCCGCCAGCGTATGGGAAAGCTGGACGAGCGCGAAGACGAAGACGAGGTCGAAGAACAGTTCCGGAAAGCTGGCGCTGGTCTGGTCCGGTTCCTTGGTGCGAATCCAGACCCTAGCCGACACGGGGCCGCCCTCCAGCCCGAGCGCCGCTGCTTTTCATGCTGCTGTCTCCGTTCATGCGGTCCGCCTCTCCGACCCACCGGGATATAGGGCACGAGATTGGACCGACAACGCCGCCATGGCCCGATCTCCAGCCGTGTCACGTTGAAACCACGCTTTGACGGTCTTTTAATCCCGACAGGGTATGAACCCTTTCCTGCAACCGATCGCGCTTCAGACGATTTCGTGGGGAATGCAATGGCGGAAAAAACTCGGAACGACGGCAATCATTCGCAAAATGCCGCAATCCTGCTCAAGGTCGCGCAGACCATGGCGAAAGCCGGTGTCGCCGCCTTCCCGCGCAACTACGAGCTGTTCTACGAAGCCCTGTCCGGTCACAATCCCAAGCTGACACGCGATTTCGTCGGGCTCGGCGCCCATCCGGCACAAAACCAGCTCGAACAGATCGGCATCAAACATCACCTGGCCGGCTTTGCCGCGATCGAGGCGGACGGTATCCGCACCGAGACCGCCCACGCCATCTCCGCCATCAGCCATGCCCTCAAGGACAGCATCGCAAACAAGGATGCTTTTGCCGCGATGCTGCGCGCTTTCATCGGGCGGCTGGGAACCGATCCCGTCGCCGGCATGTCGGATTTTCCCGACGATGCCACACGCCTGCGCGATGCCGTCGCGGTCTCCGAGCGCGAGGAGCGGAGC
>NZ_DATJDJ010000034.1:0-3228 GCF_035497515.1 Pararhizobium sp.
CCGGCAGTCCGGGTAACGGGCGGCTCCATCCGGTTCGGCGATGAGGAACTGACGACACTGCCCGAAAAGAAGATGCAGGCCATTCGCGGCGCGCGCATTGCCATGATCTTCCAGGAACCGATGACCGCGCTCAATCCGGTCATGAACATTGGCCGACAGCTTGTCGAGGCCATTCGTGCCCACGAACCGCTGTCCGTCGCACAGGCCCGCGCCCGTGCGCTGGAGGCGGTCAAGGCCGTTCGTCTGTCGCAGCCGGAAAAGCGGCTCGAGCAATATCCACACGAACTGTCAGGCGGCATGCGCCAACGCGTGATGATCGCCATGGCGATTGCGCTGCGGCCGGCCGTTCTTATTGCCGATGAACCGACGACCGCGCTGGACGTGACCGTGCAGCGCGAGGTGCTCGCCCTCCTGCGCGATCTGCAGAAGGAACTCGGCACTGCCGTCATCCTGATCACCCATGACATGGGCGTTGTCGCCGAAATGGCCGACCGCGTCATCGTCATGCGCAAGGGCAGGATGGTGGAGACCGCATCGACCGTCGATCTGTTCGATGCGCCAAAGGAACAATACACCCGCGACCTCCTCGCCGCGGTCCCCCGCATCGGCGCCGGCGCCACCCGGCCTGAGCTTGAAAAGCGGGACGTCCTCGTGCGCTACGACGATGTGTCGGTGAACTTTCCGATCCGGCAGGGCTTGCTGGGCCGTGTCGCCGCGCGCGTCCATGCCGTCGCGCATGTTTCGCTGGAAATCTTCCGCGGCGAGACGCTGTCTCTCGTGGGTGAATCCGGTTGCGGCAAGTCCACCATGGCGAAGGCGCTGGTGGGACTTGTGCCGCACACGGGCCGCATCGAGATCAACGGCCAGGCCCTGAGCGATCTCGACAGCAAGGGCCGGAAGGCCATCCGGCGCGATCTTCAGATCGTGTTCCAAGATCCGATGGCGGCACTTGATGCCCGGATGACTGTTGGCGAACTGATCCGCGAGCCGCTGGTCATACACGGCATAGGCACGGCCACCGAGCAGAAGGCACGCGTGCGCGAACTGCTCGAGCGGGTCGAACTGTCGCCCGGCGTCTATAACCGCTACCCGCACCAGTTCTCGGGCGGCCAGCGCCAGCGCGTCTGCATCGCCCGTGCGCTTGCCCTGAAGCCGAAGCTGATCATCTGCGACGAGAGCGTCGCGGCCCTCGACGTGTCGATCCAGGCAAAGGTGCTGGATCTTCTCCGCGATCTGCAAAAGGAAAGCGGCGTCACCTATCTCTTCATCAGCCATGACATGGCAGTGGTGGAAAATATCTCCGACCGCGTGGCAGTGATGTATCTCGGCCAGATCGTTGAGATGGGAACGCGCGCGCAACTGTTCGGCAATCCGCAGCACCCCTATACGAAGCGCCTTCTTGCCGCGGTGCCGGTGCCGGATCCGCGCCGTGAGCGTCAGGCAAGCTTGAGACTATCCGGCGAGATTCCGAGCCCTGTCTGGAAGGTCGGCGAAGGCCCCGAACGCGTGAAGCTGGCTGACATCGGCGATGGTCATCTCGTGGGGCATCACGCTGTCGGCTGATGCAATTCTGACGCTCTTTGCCGCCAACAAATCCAACAGTCCAACTGGCTGGAAAAATGCCTGGCCATTCCTGCGCGCCATGGAGGACGCAAAGTATAAACCGATAATTCCCGTTACCTCATACGTTGCGACCTGCTCCTTTTTCGATCGAGATGTGTCGCGAGGGCTCTCCCGAAGATGAGTTGCCAACATAGATCATGCTAGGCGCGTTTTGACCGTGTGAACCGCACCGGGTTTGCCGGAGACCCCAACTCGCGAGAAGTAGGGTCTATGACAAGCAAGACGACAAACAAGTTTTCTCCTGAAGTCCGCGCCCGCGCCGTTCGAATGGTTGTCGGGCATGAAGCAGAGCATCCTTCGCGGTGGGCGGCCGTGTCTTCCATAGCCGCCAAGATCAGTTGCTCGGCTGATGCGCTCAATGAATGGGTGAAGAAGGCGGAGGTGGACAGCGGCAAGCGTGCGGGTTTGCCGAGTGACGTTGCGGAGAAGATGAAAGCCCTGGAGCGGGAGAACCGCGAGCTTCGTCAGGCCAACGAGATTTTGCGGAAAGCCTCTGCATATTTTGCGATGGCGGAGCTCGACCGCCCACTGAAGCGATGATTTCCTTTATCGATGCACACCGCTCGGTGCTCGGGGTCGAGCCAATCTGCAGACTGCTGCCGATTGCCCCGTCCACCTATTATGAGGTCATCGCCAAGCGCACGGATGTGGACCGACTGTCGGCCCGCGCTCGACGCGACATTGCCATGAAGGTCGAGATACGCCGGGTGTTCAACGAGAACTTCCAGGTCTATGGCGTGCGCAAGGTCTGGCGACAGTTGCAACGGGAGGGTTACGACATCGCCCGCTGCACAGTCGCTCGGCTTATGAGGGCAATGGGGTTGCAGGGCATAATTCGCGGCAAACCGATCCGCACGACGGTCAGTGACAAGACTGCGCCATGTCCGCTCGGCCGGGTGAACCGGCAGTTCTTCGCGCCCGCGCCGAACATGCTTTGGCTTTCTGATTTCACCTATGTGGCGACTTGGCAGGGTTTCGTCTACGTGGCTTTTGTGATCGATGCCTTCGCTCGCCGCATCGTCGGTTGGCGGGCGGCCGGACTGCCCATGCGGGCTTTGTGCTCGATGCCCTCGATCAGGCGCTTCATGATCGGCGGCCCGTCCACCGTGGCGGACTGGTTCATCATTCCGACCGCGGCTCGCAATATGTGTCCATTCGCTACTCTGAGCGGTTGGCAGAGGCGGGCATCGAGCCGTCTGTCGGGAGTGTTGGCGATTCCTACGACAACGCTCTCGCCGAAACGATCAACGGTCTTTACAAGGCCGAGGTCATCCACCGGCGAGGACCGTGGCGAAACTTCGAAGCCGTAGAGTTCGCCACGCTGGAATCGGTCGACTGGTTCAACAACCGCCGCCTTCTGGAGCCCATAGGCAACATTCCTCCGGCCGAAGCCGAAGAACGATATTACGCAGCGCTGGACGCACCAGCCTTGGCCGCATAACTTAAACCAAACGGTCTCCGGCAAACTCGGGGCGGTTCATTGCGTCTAGCGAGCTCGCCACGGATGCTGAACGCAAAAAGCTCCTCGAGCGTTATGCTGAGGAGCTTTTGGTTCGGTTTCCCGAGCGGGAGAATTTACAAGTGTGTGTGGTTGCGGGGGCCTGA
>NZ_DATJDJ010000035.1:0-5100 GCF_035497515.1 Pararhizobium sp.
CCACGGCATCGGCAGCGGCAGCGCCGCCGGCAACGTCGTCGAATGTATTATAGGCAACCCATTCGCCTTCGGGCGGCAGGTTTTCCAGCATGAACAGCGGAATCTTCGATTCATTCGCCTTGCGCACGCCACCCTGCAACAGGGTCGCATCCACCGGGTTTAGAAGGATGATATCAGGCTGCTTGCTGACGACGTCGAGCAGCTGCGTCGTCTGGGTGCTAGCATCGCCCTTGCCGTCATAGACGGAAATGGTCATGCCCTTTTCAGCAGCGAGCTTCTTGACGTGCTCGACCAGCGTGACCTGGTATTCGTATTGCAGGCCGAAAGCGATATAGGCAAGGCTCTTGCCTTTCAACGCGCTTTCCTGCGCAAGGGCAGCCGTGCCGAAACCCGCGCTTCCCATCGTCAGTGCTGCGGCACCTGCAGCAAGGCTCAGAAACATCCGTCTTGTCGTCGTCATTGTTCTGTTGATATCCATGGTTTTTCTCCTCCCAATTGGACCACTTCTCCCGAACGACAGACAAGGAGAACCCGAGCATAACCGCTTGCGGTGATGCGTCCTGTTGCCGATGCTGTCACGAAAAGGCACGTTCAAGGACAAGCCGCGCGGTGCTGTGGAACGCGCCTGGACGGGCTTGCCGAGCTGTTCTGCTAGGACGGCTTGGGTTGCTTGCCCGCCTTGGTCGCGATAACTTTCTTGCGCATTCCAGCCTCCAGATAGCTTCTCCGGTAGACATCGAGCGCCGCGGCCGCTGCAATCACCAGTCCGCTCACCACCGAGTCCCAGTTCGGCGGCACGTTCAGCAAGTTGACGGCGTTTTGCACCAGTCCGAGCAGCAGGACCCCGAGCAGCATGCTGCCTATATTGCCTTCGCCGCCAAACAGGCTGACGCCGCCGATGACGACCGCGGCGATGACGGCAAGCTCCAGTCCCTGCGCAGCGGTTGCCGCGCCCGCCTCGAAGCGTGCGGTGATCAAGAGACCTGCGACGGCAGACATCAGGCCCGAAATCATGAAGGCGGCGATGATCACGCGCTCGGTCTTGATACCGGCGAGCCTTGCCGCGAGCGGATTGCCGCCGGTTGCATAGACGGACCGGCCGAAGCGGGTGCGCGACAATACGATCTGGGCAAGGGCGGCCAGAACCAGGGTCAGCACGATCACGCCCGGAATGCCGAAAACGCGGCTTGCCTGAAGCTCGATGAAAATGCGCGGGACTGGCGCGATGTTGGTACCGCCGGAATAGATATAGGCAAGGCCGCGGGCGATCGTCATCGTTGCCAGGGTTGCGATCAGCGCCGGTATGCGCAGCTTCGTCACCGCAAGACCGTTGATCAGGCCGACGCCCAGACCGGCAACGAGTGCGGCCAGGATGGCAATCTCAGGCGAAAAGCCCTGGAACTGAACAAGGCCGACGGCAAGGACCGACGACAGAACCAGCACGGAGGCCACCGAGAGATCGATGCCGGATACCAGAATTACGAAAGTCTGGCCGATGGCGACAACCGCGATGATGGTTGCCGACTGCAGCACGTTCTCGATATTGCGGATGGTTGCAAAGACCGGGCTGAGCGTGCTCATCACCGCGCTGCCCAAAAGAATAACCGCCATCAGGCCGAGGCTTTGCATCAGGTCGATGAAGGACAATTTACCCCGCAGCGACGAAAGCCCTCCGGATCGCCGGGGCACAAGATCGGTCATAGGTGCGTTCTCCACTGCCATTCGTCGTTCTCCTCGCCTTGGTGCCGCGCGCATCCTCCGGATGCAGACATGCAGGCGCCAATATTAGAATATTCTTTCATCCGAGCGCCCGCCCGGATGACGCGGTTAGCCTGTCGTGGCAAAGCTCATGATCGTTTCGCTGGTCGCCTCTTCCCGTGTCAGCGATGCGGAAATCCGGCCGGAGCGCATCACCAGCACGCGATCGGTGAGCGTCAATATTTCCGGCAATTCCGAACTGATGAGCAGAATGGCCATGCCGCTTTCGGCCAATCGCAGGATCAGCTCGCTGATTTCTGATTTCGCCCCGACATCGATGCCCTTTGTTGGCTCGTCGAGGATCAACAGTTTCGGCTTGCGCGCCAGCCATCGGGCCAGCACCACTTTTTGCTGATTGCCGCCCGAGAGCGTTGAAACACGCGTGCTCGATGACGGTGTCTTGACGGACAGAGCCCGAATCTCGCGATCGGCGATCTCCTGCTCCCGGGCCATGCTGAGAAACCCGAAACTCGAGATGCGATCGAGCAGGCTGAGCGTTACATTACTCTTGACGCTCATCAGCCCGACCAGGGCCTGCCGGCGGCGGTCTTCCGGAACAAGGCCGATTCCAGCCTCGATGGCGGCCTTCGGATCATTCGGCCGGATCGGTTCCCCGGCAATCTCGACGGAACCGCTGTCATAGGGATCGATGCCGAAGATGCACGAGGCAACTTCGCTGCGCCCTGCCCCGACAAGGCCGGACATGCCGACGATTTCGCCGGCACGGACGTCGAAGGAGATATCGCTGAGCACGTTCTGGCGCGAAAGATTGCTGACCCGTAGCACCACGTCGCCAATGGGGCGTTTGCTGAGAATCGTATCGCGAACCTCACGACCGACCATCATGCGAATGACCTTGTCGTGGTCGAGCTCGCAGATCGGACGGCTGCCGACCAGTCGGCCGTCGCGCAGAACCGTGACGCGGTCGGCGATCCGGAAGACTTCGTCCAGCCAATGCGACACGAAGACGATGCTCATGCCCTTGCTTTTCAGATCATCGACGACTGCAAACAGGCGGTCGATTTCCGGTGGCGAGAGCGAGGTCGTCGGCTCGTCCATGATGAGGACCTTGGAATCCTCGGAGATCGCCCGGGCGATCTCGACCAATTGCTGGTCAGCCGACGACAGGCGACCGGCAGGGGTGGAGGGATTGAGATGCGGGGCGACCCGCAGAAGGGCGGCGGCCGCCTTCGCGCGCTGGCGCTTCATCTGCACCCAACCATAGCGGGTCGGCCATCGGCCGAGCATGATGTTTTCCGCCACCGACATGGCCGGCACCAGATGCGCATCCTGGTGAATGGTCGCAACACCGATATGGTGGGCCGAGGACGGGTCTGCATGCAAAGGCGCGCCATCGACCGTGATCTCGCCGTCATCCGGCGCATAGAAGCCGGCCATCATCTTGATGAGGGTGGACTTTCCCGCACCGTTTTCGCCGAGAAGGGCCGTCACCTCTCCCGCCCGCACATCGAAATCGACATTGTCGAGCGCCAGCACGCCGGGAAAGGACTTGGTGACGCCACGGGCCACAAGAACGGCACGAGGGACACCCTTGTCGGCCGGCAGCGCGATATGATCGGCAATGCTCACGACAACGCTCCAAGGCGCACGGCAGCCAGGCTTCTTGCGAACAGGCGCATGAACGGTCCCCCAATTGTTTTGCGGCTCCTCCAAGAACCAGCCACAGACTGAAAGAGCATGCCCTTTCGCTGCGATTACGGCACGCTATTGGTCCGGTATTCGCTTGTCAACTGGTACTTACAGCAGACCAGTAAATTTTCTCCTCCATAGATAAAACCACCCTCATGGGGACTGAATATTTCGAGCACGGATGACCGACGCCTCCGAGAAAATTGACGTTCAGATTTTTCATTCGCCAATAATATTCCTAACTATAAGAAAATAAATGACTTTATAAAACGCCTCATCCGTCGTTAGCCAGGATTTCGGGCGGTGATCGGGACGCCGCCTTCGGGAAGCGCCCTCCTGAACAGCCCATCCTACTGCCGCAATTTTTATTTTTTCAGGTGACAGCGTCAGAACAATCGTTTAACTGGTCCATTAACTAGTCCAGCGTCGGTGAGCAAATGGCAACTCCGCTTTCCCCTCTACACGAAACGATCCACAAACAGACGGCCAAGGAAATGATCCGGGACAAGATCGTTTCCCTGATCGCTTCAGGCATCCTGCAGGTCGGAGACGAACTGCCGAGCGAGCGAGAATTGGCGACCATGCTGATGGTCAGCCGCGAGACCGTGCGCGGCGCGGTTCAGCGCCTGGCATCCGAAGGTATCGTCCAGGTCTCCCAGGGCGCCCGTACGCGGGTGGCAAGGGTCGATGTCGAAGTCGGCGCCCAGAGGATCGGCGTCACCAACCCCACATCGATCAATGGATACAGCCTCGACGCCGTCCACGCCGCCCGCCTTCTCGTGGAAACCGCCGTCGTCGCCGATGCGGCCAAGCATCTGAGCGACGACGATATAAGGCGGCTGGAGGATTCGATCGCTGCCCAGCAGATGGCGTGCAACGATCCGGTCCGCTTTCTCATCTGCGACCGGGAATTCCATCTGACGATCTATTATGCGTCGCCAAACCGGCTGCTCGCCGATTTCGTGGTCGATCTCTACACCTATATGCTCGACCATCGCCGTATTGCCATGGCCCAGCCCGGCGCCATCGAAAAGAGCCTGGAGGACCACCGGTTCATCGTTCGCGCACTTAAAATGCGCAATCCGGACGCCGTGGCTGCGGCCTTCTCCGAGCATATTCTGCGCATCCACGATACCAGCCTTGCGGTCGATGAAGGGAAAAATGCCCAAGCGGCGGCCCCCTTCACCGTCACGGATGGCGACAAGGAGCCTGCTTGACATGAACATACTGATTATTGGCGCCGCCGGCATGCTTGGCCGCAAGCTCGTCCAATCGCTCGTCGCCAAAACAACCCTGCAGGGTCGGCCGATCCGCCGCCTTGTCCTGGCCGATATCGTCGCGCCGGAGCAGCCTGCATTCGACGGCGAGATCGAAACCGTCGCCGCCGATCTTTCGCTTCCGGGCACCGCCGAGCGGCTGATTCAGTCTCGCCCGGACCTTATCTGCCACCTGGCGGCCGTCGTGTCGGGTGAAGCGGAGGCCGATTTCGAAAAGGGCTACAGCGTCAATCTCGATGGCACGCGCTCATTGTTCGAGGCGATCCGCCTCGCCGGCAAGGACCGCCCCTATTGCCCCAAGGTGGTCTTCACCTCGTCCATCGTCGTCTTCGGCGAACCCTTGCCCGATATCATCGACGACAATCATTGCCTGACCCCGTTGACCAGCTACGGCACGCAGAAGGCTATCGGCGAA
>NZ_DATJDJ010000036.1:0-6648 GCF_035497515.1 Pararhizobium sp.
TTTCAGATTCGCTTCCGACGCTCTAGGTCTTTGATTTTGTGCATGTCGTTATCGCAAAACCGCTGCACACTTTAGCGCGACATTCTTTAATGCAGGATCTGGCTGAGGAACAGCTTGGTGCGCTCGTGCTGCGGATTGTCGAAGAAGGCGGCCGGTTCGTTCTGCTCGACGATCTGGCCCTGGTCCATGAAGATGACGCGGTTGGCGACCTGCCGGGCAAAGCCCATTTCATGGGTGACGCACACCATCGTCATGCCTTCCTCGGCAAGGCCGACCATGGTGTCGAGCACTTCCTTGATCATTTCCGGGTCGAGCGCCGAGGTTGGCTCGTCGAACAGCATGACGCGCGGATTCATGCAGAGCGAACGAGCGATCGCCACGCGCTGCTGCTGGCCGCCGGACAACTGCCCCGGATATTTGTGGGCCTGCTCGGGGATCTTGACGCGCTTGAGGAAGTGCATGGCGACTTCATCGGCCTGCTTCTTCGGCATCTTGCGCACCCAGATCGGCGCCAGCGTGCAGTTTTCGAGAATAGTCAGATGCGGGAAGAGGTTGAAATGCTGGAACACCATGCCGACCTCGCGGCGCACTTCGTCGATCTTCTTCAGGTCGTTGGTGAGTTCGATGCCGTCGACGACGATCTTGCCCTTCTGGTGTTCTTCCAGCCGATTGATGCAGCGGATCATCGTCGATTTCCCGGAGCCGGAGGGACCGGCAATGACGATGCGCTCGCCGCGCATGACCTTGAGATTGATGTCGCGAAGAACATGGAAGTCTCCGTACCACTTGTTCATGTTGACGATTTCAACGGCGACGTCGGTGGACGACACTTCGACTTTCAGCGGTGTGGCTTCGTTTGCCATGAGATTTTTCCCCTTATATCTTATCGTTTGTGGCCGGTGTCGAGGTGACGTTCCATGAAGGCCGAGTAGCGTGACATTCCGAAGCAGAATATCCAGAAGACGAAGCCGGCGAAGATCAAGCCCGTAAGGGGCGTGACCGGTGTCTGCCAGCCCGAATCCCCGAAACTGGCCTTCACGATGCCGAGCAGATCGTACATCGAGATGATCGTCACCAGTGAGGTGTCCTTAAAGATGCCAATGAACGTGTTGACGATGCCCGGAATGACCAGCTTGATCGCCTGCGGCAGAACAACGAAGTACATCATCTGGAAATAGTTTAGCCCCAGCGCGTCCGCCGCCTCGTATTGTCCCTTCGGTATGGCTTGCAAGCCGCCGCGGATCACTTCCGCCATATAGGCAGAGGCGAAAATCGAGACGCCGACCAAGGCGCGCAGGAACTTGTCGATATTGTTGCCGGGCGTCAGGAACAGCGGCAGCAGCACGCTGGCCATGAACAGGACGGTGATCAGTGGCACGCCGCGAATTAGCTCGATGAAGGCGATGCTGAAGCTGCGCAGCACCGGCATCGTCGAACGGCGTCCGAGAGCCAGCATGATGCCGAGCGGCAGGGACACGGCGATCCCGACGAAAGACAGGATCAAGGTCACCATCAGGCCGCCCCAGAGCGTCGTCTCGACCTCGGGCAGTCCGAACCAGCCGCCCAGCAGCAGGAAATAGGCCACGATGGGGAGAGCGATCAGCAGCAGAAGCGCGTTCAAGCCCTTTCGCGGGGCCTTCGGGATCAGGAGCGGAATCAGCAACGCCACGAACAGGAACAGCACCAGCAGCGGCCGCCACAGTTCGGCCTTGGGATAAGATCCGAACATGAACTGGCCGAAGCGGTTGTTGACATAGGCCCAGCATGCGCCGCTCCAGCCGCTGGCCAGTTGGCCGCCCTGATCGACAGTGAGACAGGCGGTACGGTCGGCGCCAACCCAGATGGCGGAGAGGAACAACCAGTCGAGAGCTTTCGGCAGGAGAGTAACGATCGCGATGATTGCAATCACCGTGAGGATACTGTCCTTGGGTGTCGCGAACAGGTTCTTCCGCAGCCAGCCCGCAGTGGTCGAGCCGGCATGGGGCGGTTGCTGCGCAGGCAGGAAATCATTGCGAACAAAGGCGAGATTGGTGCTCATGTCAGCGCTCCACCAGTGCCATTTTTGCATTGAACCAGTTCATGAACAGTGACGTTACAAGACTGATGGTGACATAGGTCGCCATCCAGATGGCGATGATTTCGATAGCCTTTCCTGACTGGTTGAGAATGGTGCCGCCCACGGCGACCAGATCCGCATAGCCGACGGCCACGGCAAGCGAAGAGTTCTTGATCAGGTTGAGATATTGGGAGGTCAGAGGAGGAATGATGATCCGGAGCGCCTGCGGCAGGACCACCAGACGGGTGGCTTGGCCGGCCCGCAGGCCCAGCGCATAAGATGCCTCCGTCTGGCCCCTGGCGACACCGCGGATACCTGCGCGCACGATTTCGGCAATGAACGAAGCTGTATAGAGCGACAGCGCAAGATAAAGTGCCAGGAATTCCGGACCAATGACCATGCCGCCGCGCATGTTGAACGATCCGGGGATGGCATAATCGAAGCTGAGCGGCATGCCGAGGACCAGGAATGCCGCCAGCGGCAGAAGGACAATCAGTGCAAGATTGACCCATAATACGGGCGGGCGTTGCCCGGTCGCGAGTTGGCGCTTGTTGGCCCAGATGGTGAATGCTATCGCGGCGACGATGCCGGCGAAGAAGGTGATGACAACTTCGGCAAAACCCTCGCCGAAGATCGGCGCGGGCATATAGATGCCGCGGTTCGAGATGAAGAAAATTGCGCCCGGATTGTCCTGTACGTGCTGGAAAATGGTGCGGATTGACGGCAGCAGCGCAAGCACGCCGAGATACCAGAAAAAGATGACCAGCAGCGGAGGAATATTGCGGAACACTTCGACATAGACGGTGCAAAGCCGCGCAATAAGCCAGTTATGGGACAGTCGCCCGATGCCGATGAGCAGTCCGACGACCGTCGCCGTGATGATGCCGCAGACGCCGATGACCAAGGTGTTGAGAAGACCGACTTGTAGCGCGCGAAAATAGGTGGAATCGCTGGAATAGGTGATCAGCGACTGGGCGACGTCGAAACCGGCGCGGCTGTTGAGGAAGCCGAAGCCCGAGGTCATGTTTGCGCGATGGAGATTGTCGAGTGCGTTTGTCCATGCAAAAAAGATAACAAGCACGATAATGACGATCGTCAATGTTTGGTAGACGATGCGTCGGAAGGTCTGATTGTAAAGCAGCGATACCGTGGGTCGGTCGTCACCGCCCTGGACTCGGGCGTCGGTCACAGCCATTGAAAATGTCCCCTGTCGTTTCTGTCACCCTTTTTTCCGGGTGTTCTAAACAGTGAGGGAAGGCGGGATGTCCGCCTTCCCGAAGTCGCTGGCGTTACCGGATCGGTGGTGCGTACTGCAGGCCGCCCTTGTTCCACAGGGCGTTGATGCCACGCTGGATCTTCAGGGGAGAACCCTCGCCGATGTTGCGCTCGAAGCTTTCGCCGTAATTACCGACAGCCTTGATGATCTGTACGGCCCAGTCTTTTGGCAGGCCAAGGTCGGCGCCAAGCGTCGAATCAGCTTCTTCGCCAAGGAAACGCTTGATGTCCGGATTGGCAGACTTTTTCATTTCCTCGATATTGGCCTGGGTAATGCCGAATTCTTCCGCGGCAACCATGGCATAGTGCGACCAGGTCACGACGTCAAACCACTTGGAGTCGTTCTGGCGAACGGCCGGGCCGAGCGGTTCCTTGGAGATAATTTCAGGCAGAACCAGATGGTCGTCCGGGTTGGCCATCTTCAGGCGAATCGAATAGAGGCCGGAAGCGTCGGTGGTATAGGCGTCGCAACGGCCGGCATTGTAGGCGGCATCCGCTTCGTCCTGGGCTTCGAAAACCACCGGCTTGAATTCCATGTTGTTGGCACGGAAATAGTCGGCGAGGTTGAGTTCGGTCGTGGTGCCGGACTGCACACAGATCGAGGCGCCGCTCAACTCGAGGGCCGACTTCACGTTCAATTCCTTCTTCACCATGAAGCCCTGGCCGTCATAGTAGTTGACGGCGCGGAAGTCGAAGCCAAGCTGCGAATCGCGGCTTGTGCTCCAGGTGGTGTTGCGTGCCAGCACGTCGATTTCGCCGGATTGCAGGGCTGGGAAACGGTCCTTTGCCGACAGGGGCGTGAACTTCACCTTGGTGGCGTCGCCGAAAACTGCGGCAGCCACGGCCTTGCATAAGTCGATGTCCAGGCCTGCCCAAGTGCCGGACGAATCCTGCGCGCCGAAGCCCGCCAGGTTCGAACCGTTAACGCCGCACTGGACGAAACCCTTCGCCTTGACATCGTCGAGTGTGCCGGCGGATGCCTGGCTGCCAATCCCCATGACGGCCGCGCCGATCAGCGCTGTCAGAATTCTTTTTGCCATTTTTAGAACCTTTTTCTGTTGTCTTTGTTCTCGTCCCACACCCGCTGCCCGTGTCCGGCGCAAGCGCGGCCCCCGCCACCCTCCTGGCGCGAGTACTGTCTATCTCATGCTCAAAACAGCGCAGGGTCAAGACATGTCGCCGATTTTCTAGGCCGTGCTGTGATAATCGCGAGCGACGCCACATGTTTAGGCAGTGTTTTTGGATAAATGCAGTTTTCTGTTTAAAAAACCACCAGAGCCGCCGTTTTCGCGATTTATGGGCCTTGATCGCCGAAGTCCCTTGACCCTTCGGCGCAGCGCGCGGAAAAGTGCGGGATCGTGACATCGCACAATCGGACCTTCCCAAACGGATCTTCACATGAATGACAAGAAAGACTTCCTCGCCGGCGCGGGCGTGAACACGCGGCTGTCGCATATCGGCAATTCGCCGTCAGACTATCATGGCTTCGTTAATCCACCCGTTGTGCACGCCTCCACCGTGTTGTTTCCAGATGCCAAGACGATGGAGACCCGGGGCCAGAAATATTCCTACGGCACGCGCGGCACACCGACGACCGATGCCCTGTGCGAGGCGATCGATGCGCTTGAAGGGGCTGCCGGCACCATCCTTGTCCCATCCGGGCTGGCGGCGGTGACAGTTCCATTCCTGGCTTTCCTATCGGCCGGCGATCATGCGTTGATCGTCGATTCCGTCTATTTTCCGACCCGGCATTTCTGCGACACGATGCTGAAACGGCTGGGTGTCACCGTCGAATATTACGACCCGATGATCGGCGCCGGCATCGAAAGCCTGATCAAGCCGAACACCAGGCTGGTGCACACGGAGGCGCCGGGCTCCAACACGTTCGAGATGCAGGATATCCGGGCGATCACGACAGCCGCGCATCGTCATGGCTGCGTGGTGACGATGGACAATACCTGGGCGACGCCGCTTTATTTCAAGCCGCTCGACCACGGCGTCGACATCTCCATCCATGCCGCGACCAAATATCCGTCCGGCCATTCGGACATCCTGATGGGCACGGTTTCGGCCAATGCCAAGCACTGGGAGCAGTTGCACGAAACCAATATCGCGCTCGGTATCTGCGGCGCTCCGGATGATAGCTACCAGATCCTGCGCGGCCTGCGCACGATGGGTGTGCGACTGGATCGCCATCAGGAGAGCACGATGACCATTGCCCGCTGGCTGGAGGAGCGCGACGATGTCGCCCGCGTTCTGCATCCGGCGCTGCCTAGCTTTCCGGGCCATGATCTCTGGAAACGCGATTTCACCGGCTCGAGCGGCATTTTCTCGTTCGTACTGAAGGTGGATGGTCCGGAACAGTTCAAGCCGAAGGCGCACGCCTTTCTCGACGCGCTGTCGATCTTCGGCCTCGGCTGGTCCTGGGGCGGCTATGAAAGCCTTGCTGTTCATGTCGGGCTTTCCGACCGCCGCATCTGCAAGGCGCCGAGCGAAGGGCCGGTGATCCGCCTGCAGATCGGGCTTGAGGATGTGGCCGACCTTCGCAGGGACATCGACGCCGGGTTCGCGGCTGCCAACGCCATCTGACAACTCAGTCCTGCGGCTCGTAGCCGTAGAGCCAATCGAAATCGGCGGCCAGGCTTTCCGGCCGCCGAATCGACAGAACAAGGTCTCGCCCGATCCGGATCGGACCACGGGCATGATAGGCGAAACGGTTGAACGCGCCGCGTGAACGCACTTGGGCGATCCGCGTTTTCCGGTGGGCGGCGAAGGCGGCGAGAGGCAGGCCCCTGGCAACGAAGGAGGCGAGTTCGAACGCGTCCTCGATCGCCATCGCGGCACCCTGGGCTGCAAAGGGCATCATGGCGTGGGCCGCATCGCCGATCAGCACCACGTCTTCGCCTTGGCACCAAGCACCGTCGGTAACCTGATAGAGTGGCCACAGAGTGCTAGAACCCGCATTGCGGAGAATGTCGACAAGTTGCGGATGCCAGCCGCGAAAGGCACCGACCAACGCGCTTCGCGTGCTCTCAGGAGCCGGCTTGACATCTTGCACTTCGCCGGTATCGCGGCCACCGGCAATCGCGACGATGTTGAAGCTGCGCGTCTTTTGAAGGGGATAGGCGACGAGATGGGCGCCGCCACCGAGAAAGGCGGTTACTTTGGTAAAATCCAGGGCAGCAGGGGTGTCGGCCTCACCTAAGGTGAAGCGCCAGGCTGTGTTGCCGGAAAACATCGCTTTCCCAGCGCCTTGAACCTCATTGCGGATACGCGACCAGACGCCATCGGCACCAACAATGAGGCGTGGCGCGATG
>NZ_DATJDJ010000037.1:0-2132 GCF_035497515.1 Pararhizobium sp.
TCCACATCGGCGGTGCGCAGGTCGTCCATCAGTTGCAGCACTTCGTTGCGCTCTTCGCCGAGGCCGACCATGATGCCGGACTTGGTGAACATGGTCGGGTCGAGTTCCTTCACCCGCTGCAGAAGCCGGATCGAATGGAAGTAGCGCGCGCCGGGGCGCACGGTCAGGTAATTGCCCGGCACCGTTTCCAGATTGTGGTTGAACACATCCGGCTTGGCGGCGACGACGCGCTCCAGCGCACCCGGCTTCTTCAGGAAGTCGGGCGTCAGGATTTCGATCGTCGTTGCCGGCGAGGCAGCACGAATCGCCCAGATCACCTTTTCGAAATGCTCGGCGCCGCCATCAGCCAGGTCATCGCGGTCGACCGAGGTGACAACGACATGCGACAAGCCCATCTCGCGGACGGCCTTGGCGACATTTTCCGGCTCATCGGGATCAAGCGCATTCGGCTTGCCGGTGGCGACGTTGCAGAACGCGCAGGCGCGCGTACAGATCTCTCCCATGATCATGAAGGTCGCGTGCTTCTTGTCCCAGCACTCGCCGATATTCGGGCAGCCTGCCTCCTCGCAGACCGTGACGAGCTTGTTCTCCTTCACGATCGCGCGGGTTTCGGCATAGCCTTTTGAGGTCGGTGCCCTGACGCGGATCCATTCCGGCTTGCGCAGCATCTCGGTGTCCGGCTTGTGGGCCTTTTCGGGATGGCGGACGCGCTTGGCGTCGATCTCGATATTGGTGCGGTCGAGAATGGTGACCATCTTGGCTTTCACTTTCCTTCAGGCCGTCAGGGGCCTGTTCTTCGAAATGGAGACGAGCCCTGACACGTTCAAGCGTTCAGCGCACGACCATAGGCGTCGAGCACGCTTTCCTTCAGCGTTTCCGAAATCGTCGGATGCGGGAAAATGGTGTGCATCAGGTCTTCTTCGGTGGTTTCGAGGTTCATCGCGACGACGAAGCCCTGGATCAGTTCGGTCACTTCGGCGCCGACCAGATGGGCACCGAGCAGTTCCCCGGTCTTCTTGTCGAAGATGGTCTTGACCATGCCCTGGTCTTCCCCGAGCGCGATCGCCTTGCCGTTGGCGACGAACGGGAAGCGGCCGACGCGGATGTCGCGGCCTTCGGCCTTGGCTTTCGCTTCCGTCAGGCCGACGGACGCGACCTGCGGGTTGCAATAGGTGCAGCCCGGGATCTTCAGCTTGTCCATCGGATGGACGTTTGGCAGGCCGGCGATCTTCTCGACGCAGATGACCGCTTCATGCTCTGCCTTGTGGGCAAGCATCGGCGGGCCGGCGACGTCGCCGATCGCATAGACGCCCGGCACGTTGGTCTTGCCATAGCCGTCGATGACGATGCAGCCGCGATCCGTCTTGACGCCGAGTGCTTCGAGGCCGAGGTTTTCGATATTGCCCTGGACGCCGACGGCCGAGATCATCCGGTCAGCCGTGATCTTCTCGATCGAGCCGTCCTTCTTCTCGACATGGGCCGTAACGGAGTTGGCGGCTTTCTCGACCTTCGTTACCTTGGCATCGAGGATGATCTTCATGCCCTGCTTGTCGAACTGCTTCTTGGCGAAGGCGGAGATTTCCGCGTCCTCGACCGGCATGACCTGGCTCATCACTTCGACGACCGTCACCTCGACGCCCATGGTGCGGTAGAACGAGGCAAATTCGATGCCGATGGCGCCGGAGCCCATGACGAGAAGCGATTTCGGCATAGCATCCGGGTTCATCGCCTCGAAATAGGTCCAGATCAGCTTGCCGTCCGGCTCGATGCCCGGCAATGCGCGCGGGCGGGCGCCGGTGGCGACGATGATGTGCTTGGCGGTATAGGTGCCCTCGCCCAGCGTGTTCTTCGGGATCGGACCCTGCGGCTGGACAATGGTCTTGGTGGTCTTGGCAACGACGATCTCACCCAATTGAGTACCAGAGGCAGCCTTGGTGAGTTTCGCCTCGCCCCAGATGATATCGACCTTGTTCTTCTTTATGAGAAAAGCCACGTCATCGTTATCGGTTCCGGTCCCGGCGGCTATATCGCGGCGATCCGCGCGGCGCAGCTGGGCCTCAAGGTTGCCGTGGTCGAGCGCGAGCATCTGGCCGGCATCTGCTCCAACTGGGGCTGCATCCCGACCAAGGCGC
>NZ_DATJDJ010000038.1:0-79509 GCF_035497515.1 Pararhizobium sp.
GTACTCAACCGGGCGGCTTCGTTGCGGACCTGAGCCGCAGCAACCGCGCCTTGGAAAGCGCCTGCGGTCGTGACCGCCGGCTTCGCCAACGTCGCCAACGGCGCGGCGGCCGGTATGATCGCAGCGAGAGAGTCGGCGGCCTCGTTGACGGCGGTTAACTTCGCCTGGCTCGCGGCGTTGGTTTTGGCGAAATTATCCAGGAAGTCGGCATATGTGCTGATGAAGGCGATGCTTTCATTCCATGCTGTGTTGTAGTGCTTATTGACATAAGTGTCGGGAAATTCGGACCTCACCAATTCTTTCAGGCGCGTATCTTGCGGATCACCGCAACTATACTCTCCGGCCGATAGAAAAAGCAGGCGCCGATCGGCGTCTTGTATGTCGGTGATCATCCGGACTTCGGCTGCCCTATCTGAGGCCAATGAGCTATTCATGGATTCAAGTGTTGCTGGAAAATCGTCTTCTGTGATTGTGCAGCTTGCGGTCAGCAAAAGTGGAAATAGAATGAACAATCGCCTCATGGAATTTTGCCCTCTCAGTATTATTATGGGTTAATAACTCGCTAATACAATCATATATCGTGCAATCTGAAAGGGTGTTTTTGGTTGTGAATTTGTCATTCACAACTTTTTCATGAGTGACCAAGGGCCGCAGACGAAATGTGGACGTTGAAGCCAATGGCGCCACGCGTTAAAGAACCATCATGAGCGAAAACAGTCTGGCCATCCGCAAGTTCAGCGATCTTGCCAATCCCACCCGGTTCCTGGCCTTGGCCGGACGTGTCCTGCCATGGTTTGCCGGGGTAACGGCGCTGCTGTTTGCCGTCGGCCTCTATCTCTCCTTCACCACGGAGGGCGATTATCAGCAGGGCGAAACGGTGCGCATCATGTATGTGCATGTGCCGTCCGCCTGGCTGTCGATGATGTGTTACACGGTGATGGCGATCTCGGCGCTCGGCACGCTGGTCTGGCGCCATCCGCTGGCCGACGTTTCCGCCCGCGCTGCGGCACCTATCGGTGCTGCGTTTACGTTCCTGGCTCTGGTCACCGGTTCGCTCTGGGGCAAACCGATGTGGGGCACCTGGTGGGTCTGGGATGCGCGGTTGACCTCGGTCTTCGTCCTCTTCCTGATGTATCTCGGGCTGATTGCGCTCAACCGGGCGATCGACGAGCCGGCCAGGGCGGCCAAGGTTTCGGCCGTGCTGATCCTTGTCGGTTTCGTCAATATCCCGATCATCAAGTTTTCCGTCGAATGGTGGAACACGCTGCACCAGCCGGCCAGCGTCATGCGGCTGGATGGCCCGACGATCGATCCGGAATTTCTGTGGCCGCTCCTAGTGATGGCGATCGCCTTCACGCTTCTGTTCTTCACCCTGCATATCGCCGCCATGCGCAACGAGATCTGGCGTCGCCGGGTGACCTCGATGCGCCGGCAGGCGGCCCGCAGCGCCGGCCGGGAGGCCTGACGCCATGATGACCCATACGGCCTATGTCCTTGTCAGCTACGGCATTGCCGCGGTGACCGTGCTTTCCCTTATCCTCTGGGTGCTGGTCGATGGCCGGTCGCGCCGCCGTGAATTGCAGGCGCTCGAATCAGCCGGCATCCGCCGCCGCTCGGCGCCATCCGGAGATGCACAATGAGTATGGAAACGCCGGTTGAGCCGGAGCGCGCCCGCCCGGGCAAGGTGCGGTTCATCCTTGCGGCGCTGCCGCTCGTCATCTTCGCGGCGCTTGCGGCGATCTTCTGGAGCCAGCTGGGTTCGGGCCGCAATATCAGCGAAATCCCCTCCGCCCTGATCGGCACCAAGGCGCCGGCGCTTGCCATGCCGCCGCTCGAGGGCGCGACATTCAACGGCGCCGCCATGCCGCCGCTTACCGATGCCGCCATCAAGGGCAAGCTGACATTGGTCAATGTCTGGGCGTCCTGGTGCGTGCCCTGCCGCGAGGAAAACCCGCTCATCCTCCAACTGTCCAAGGATCCTCGTCTGACGGTGGTCGGCATCAACTACAAGGACAAGACGGAGAACGCGTTGCGCTTCCTCGGCGAACTCGGCAATCCCTTTTCCGCCATCGGCGTCGATCCGCGCGGCAAGGCGGCGATCGACTGGGGCGTCTATGGCATTCCGGAATCCTATCTCGTCGATGCGAGCGGCACCATCGTCTACAAGCGCGTCGGGCCGTTCGACGACCGCAGCCTGAAAAACGGCCTTTACCCTGCAATCGAAAAGGCCATGGCCGTCACCAACTGAGGCCGGACACAACCGAAGGCCTGAGTTCCGCCTTGGAAGGATGGCCGAGAAAAGAATGCGAGAATGAACCAGATCACCCACAATACCGCCTATGTCTTCGCGCCCGAGCCGACCCCGACCATGCCGGTCGCCGGGACGGATGCACTCTTTCCGGTTCACCGCATCTATTGTGTCGGCCGCAACTTCGCCGATCACGCCATCGAGATGGGGCACGATCCCAACAAGGAGCCGCCGTTCTTCTTCCAGAAGAACCCGGATACGCTGGTGCCTCCGGGACGTGATTTCCCCTATCCCAGCGCAAGTAGCGACGTGCATCACGAGATCGAACTGATCGTCGCGCTCGGCAAGGGCGGCATCGACATTCCCGTCGAAAGCGCGCTCGACCATGTCTTCGGCTATGCCGTCGGTCTCGACATGACCCGCCGCGACCTGCAGGCCGAGGCCAAGAAGGCCGGACGTCCCTGGGAAACGGCCAAGGCTTTCGAGGCATCGGCGCCCTGCAGCGTCCTGCATCCGGTATCAGAGGTGGGACATCCGGCCGCTGGTGCCATCTGGCTGAAGGTCAATGGCGAGCTGCGCCAGAGCGGCGATCTCAACCAGATGCTCTGGAAAGTGCCGGAAATGGTGGCCTATCTCTCGCGCCTGTTCGAACTGAAGGCTGGCGACGTGATCTTCTCCGGCACGCCCGCCGGCGTCGGCGCGTCGTCAAGGGCGACGAAATGGTCGGGCACGTGGATGGCGTCGATACGATTACCGTTCGGGTTTCCTGATCCCACGAGGAGGGATCAGAGATTGCCCTGCCAGGCTTTCACTGCATCCAGCGGATAGACCAGCATCAGCACATTCAACGTCAGGTTGTCGCGGATCAGCCAGCCGGTGAAAAGTTCGAAAAAGATGGCGATGACGACGGTGACGACGACCGGTGCGCGGGCGGCGAAGAGGAAGCCGAGCGCCATGAAGACCGTATCCATCATCGAATTGAGGATGCTGTCGCCGTAATAGTCGAGCGAGATCGTCGCGGTGCGGTAGCGGTCGATAATGATGGGCGAGTTCTCAAGGATTTCCCAACCGGATTCGATGACCAGTGCCAGAAAAAGCTTGGCCGCCAGCGGCTTGCGCCGCATCGTCAAATGGGCAAGGCCATAGAACAGGAAGCCGTGGATGATGTGCGACGGCGTGTACCAGTCGGCCAGGTGCTGGGAATTGCCGGGACTGTTCACCAAAGGTTCGAACAGCTTGATATAACCGCAGGTGCAGATCGGCGTGCGGCCGGCCCAGTATTCGGCGATGATCTGCGCCAGCACGACGGCGGCGCAGGCGATCAGCCAGATCGTCGTTGCGCGAGGCGCGCGATTTTCCGCCGGGATCAGTGTCGTCACGCGGGCGTGTCCTGTTCCAGCGAATGTTTCATGATCACCGGCATCTGCGACAGCGTGAACAGAATGGTGATCGGCATCGTGCCCCAGACCTTGAACGCGACCCAGAAATCGGTCGAGAAATTGCGCCAGACGACTTCGTTCAGCACCGCGAGGAACAGGAAGAAGATACCCCAGCGGATGGTCAGCTTGCGCCAGCCGTCCTCGTCCAGCTTGAAGGCGGTATGGAAGACATAGCCGAGCAGCGATTTTCCGAACAGCAGGCCACCGAGCAGGATGACGCCGAACAGCGTGTTGATGATGGTCGGCTTGATCTTGATGAACGTGTCGTTCTGCAAATAGAGCGTGAAGGCGCCCATGACGAAGACGACGACGCCGGAGATCAGCGGCATCATCGGCAAGGTGCGGGTGAGAAGCCAGGAGGCCGTCAGCGCGATCGCGGTCGCCGCCATGAACAGGCCGGTGGCGATGAAGATCGGGCCGCCAAGTTCGGTCAGTGCCGGAAAATGCCGACCCAGCCATTCGCCGCGCGAATTGGCGAAGAAGAAGACCACCAGCGGCCCGAGTTCCAGCACCATCTTGAGCAGCGGGCTGATTTCCTTGCGCGGCTTGGCCGCCTCGATCGATGACATGCTGTCGTCCCTAAAGTGCCTTGCACCAATGTTTTCGTGTGGCCAACTACGCCGTCATTCCTGTGCCCGTCACAGGAATCCAGCGACGCGGCGTCTGCCGCGTCAAAGAGAGTCTCTCGCGGCGCGGACGCGCCGCACTGGATCCCCGCCACAAGGGCGAGGATGACGGGGAGTGTTGACAACCCTTCCGCCTCTATAACATCAGCAAAAAGGCAAAACTACGGGGGTCAATGGGCAATTCCGGCAATGGCCTCGGCGAAGTCCTTGGCCTCGAACGGCTCAAGGTCGTCGACCCCCTCGCCGACGCCGATGAAATAGACCGGCAGCTTGTGCTTGGCCGATATCGCGACAAGGATGCCGCCGCGCGCCGTGCCGTCGAGCTTGGTCATGATCAGGCCGTTGACGCCAGCGACGTTGCGGAAGATTTCCACCTGGTTCAGCGCGTTCTGGCCGGTGGTGGCGTCCAGCGTCTGCAGCACGGTGTGCGGCGCATCGGGATCGAGCTTGCCCAGCACGCGCACGATCTTTTCCAGTTCGGCCATCAGTTCGGTGCGGTTCTGCAGGCGACCGGCGGTGTCGATGATCAGCACATCGGCCTTCTTCAGGCGGGCCTGCTCGAAAGCTTCATAGGCGAGGCCTGCCGCATCGGCGCCGAGCTTCGAAGAAACGATGTCGGATTTCGTCCGCTCGGCCCAGATTTTCAGTTGTTCGATAGCGGCTGCGCGAAACGTGTCGCCGGCAGCGAGCATGACCTTGAGGCCGGCGCCTGACAGTTTTGCCGCAAGTTTGCCGATCGTGGTCGTCTTGCCGGTGCCGTTGACGCCGACGACGAGGATGACATGCGGCTTGTGGGAAAGATCGAGCTGCAGCGGCTTGGCGACAGGCGCCAGAACCTTGGTGATCTCGGCGGCCATGATGCGGGTCACGTCCTCGCCGGTCACGTCCTTGCCGTAGCGTTCGGAGGCCAGCGTGTCGGTGACGCGCAATGCCGTCTCGACGCCGAGATCGGCCTGGATCAGCAGGTCTTCCAGATCCTGCAGCGTCTCGTCGTCCAGTTTGCGCTTGGTGAAGAGCGCGGTGATCTGGCCGGTGAGCTGCGACGAGGTGCGCGACAGGCCCTGGCGCAGGCGCTGGAACCAGGTGAGTTTCTGCCTCGGCGTTTCCGGCTGCGGCTCTGGCGCGGCGCGGCCGGTGGCGAAGCCCTTGGGGAGGGCAATTTCGGCCGTCGTCTCTGGTTCTGTCTTTGCCGGGAGCTCTTCATTGGCTTCCGCGACGAAGGCAGGCTTACCCCCCTCTGCGCTGTCGGGCATCTCCCTCTCAAGGGGGGAGATTAGACTCGCGGAAGGTTCCTGCGCTTCATCAATTGTGTCAGTTTGCGTTGAAGCGACGTCAGCCTCCACCTGATCTCCCCCCTTTTGGGGGAGATGTCCCGAAGGGACAGAGGGGGGTATCGCAGCTTCGACCGCCTCGGACGTTTCGCTTTCAGCAGCTGCTTCCGCTTCCAGCAGCGACAGTGGCACCAAGCCGATATCGCCGGTCTCTTCGACGGCGGGCAGGATGGCGGCGGCCTCGTCCTCGCCGTCGGCCGCTTCCGTCTCGAATTCCAGCGTGTCGGCCGTATCGGCGGCGGGGCCGCCGGCGGTTTCCATTTCCTGCGGCAGGACAGGGTCGGTGGCGAGCGGCAAGTCTTCGGTACGCGAATGCGGCTCGAGTTCGGCGTCGATCGCCCGGTTTTCCTCGGGGCTGAATGCGGCCGCAGCCTGTTCGGCAGCCGTATCGGCCGCGGGCGCGTCTTCCACCGGCTTGTCCTTGCCGAAGGTGAAGACCTTTTTCAGAAAGCTCAGCGCCATTGGGTATCCGTAAAAGTCAGGCCGCTCTGGCGGCCGTCAGTTGAAGAGTGAGATGCCTGCCGTCGTGGCCGGTGATGACGGCTTCGATCATATCGCCTGGCTTGAGTCCGGGGACTGCGGCGAGCGTGAAGTTTTCCGTGTGCGCCAAGCCATTGTTCTCGACCAGCAGGCTTTGCTGGGTTCCGATCATGCTGTCAAGATGGGTCTTGTGCAGCCGAAGTCCAGTGGCGCGCAGCCGGGCGGCGCGCTCCTTCACCAGTGCCCGGTCGATCTGCGGCATGCGGGCAGCCGGCGTTCCCTCGCGCGGCGAATAGGGAAAGACGTGCAGATGGGCGATGTTGGCTTCTTCGGCGAGGCTCATCGCGTTGGCGAACATATCCTCGGTCTCGGTCGGAAAACCGGCGATCATATCGGCGCCGAAGCTCGTGTCCGGCCGGAGCCTGCGGACATCCGCGATAAAGGCCAGCGCATCGGCGCGCGAATGCCGGCGCTTCATCCGCTTCAGGATCATGTCGTCGCCATGCTGCAACGACAGGTGCAGATGCGGCATGAAGCGCGGCTCGTCGGCAATCAGGTCCATCAGGTGACTGTCCGCCTCGATGCTGTCGATCGACGAGAGGCGCAGGCGCCGGATTTCGGGGACCTGCTTCAGCAAGGTCTTGGCCAGGAGGCCGAGCGTCGGCATGCCGGGCAGGTCGGCGCCATAGCTGGTCGCATCGACGCCGGTCAGCACGATCTCGCGATAGCCGCCTTCGGCCAGTTTGCGGGCCTGGTCGATGACGGCGCCCATCGGCACCGAGCGCGAATTGCCGCGGCCATAGGGAATGATGCAGAAGGTGCAGCGGTGGTCGCAGCCGTTCTGCACCTGGATGAAGGCGCGCACATGGCCCTCGATCAGCTTGACCATCTGCGGCGCTGTTTCGCGCACGCTCATGATGTCGTTGACGCGCAGTTTTTCCTCGGCCGAAACACCGAAATCCGGCAGGGATCGGTAGGAGGCGCTTTTCAGCTTTTCCTCGTTGCCGAGCACGGCATCGACCTCGGGCATCTCGGCAAAGGCCTGCTTTTCCGTCTGCGCGGCGCAGCCGGCGACGATGATGCGGGCATGGGGATTGTCGCGCCGCGCACGGCGGATCGCCTGGCGGGCCTGGCGCACGGCCTCCGCCGTGACAGCGCAGGTGTTGACGAGAATGGCGTTGTTCAGCCCCGCCTTTTCGGCTTCTCCCCGCATCACTTCGGATTCGTAAGTGTTGAGGCGACAGCCGAAGGTTATGACATCGACGCCGCTCAAAGCGCGGCGCTTCCCGCCTGCTGGCTGTCGGGGTCGCGTGACCAGAGGCCGGTTGCCGGATCAACCATGCCGGACCATTCCCATTCGGCGGGCCCGGTCATGACGACATGATCGTCACGCTCGCGCCATTCGACGGTGAGGATGCCGGGCGGGGTGGCGCTGGCGACATCGATGGTCACGGTGCGGCCGGTCCTTCCGGTGCGGGCGGCCGAAACGGCGGCGGCGCAGGCGGCCGAGCCGCAGGCGAGCGTCAGGCCGGCGCCGCGTTCCCAGGTGCGGGTCCGCAGCGATGACGGCGAAGTGACCTCAGCCAACGTGATATTGGCGCGCTCGGGAAACATCGGATGGTTTTCGAGAAGCGGTCCGAAACGTTCGAGGTCGAACGACATGACGTCGCGGTCGACCCAGAAGATCGCATGCGGATTGCCCATCGACATGACCGAGGGCGAATGCAGGATCGGCGCATCGATCGGACCGATCTGCAGTTCGATCCGGCTGGTATCGTAAAACTCTTCCGAAAGCGGGATCTTGTCCCAGGCAAAGACCGGCATGCCCATATCGACGGAGATCGTCCCGTCCGCATGTTCCTGGGCATTCAAGATACCGGCGACGGTCTGGAAGGTGAAGGTTCGTCTGCCGGTTTCGGCGGCCAGCGCCTGCACGACGCAGCGCGTGCCATTGCCGCAGGCCTGCGCCTTGGTGCCGTCGCAGTTGAGGATGTCGATCCAGGCGTCGGTGCGCTCGGTCTTCGGATCGTGGATCGCCATGATCTGGTCGAAGGCGGTGTCGGGATGCGCATTCAGCGCAATCGCGGCCTGCTGCGTCACCTTGTCGGCACGACCGCGCATGTCGACGACCAGGATCTTGTTGCCAAGCCCGTTCATGACAGCGAATTCGACCGTGTTGCTCATGACGTCCATTCCATCGTTTGTGCGCTGTATATGGCGGAAACGGGGGGAAATTACCAGTGGGGGTGATCTCGCATCGGAGGGGGTTCCTCTTCTGCCCAGCGGTGGTCATTGCGGGGCACTGGTCCATTCGGTGGTGAGGGACGGGGCCTATGACCATGTCCCGATGGGGAGACTTGTGGATGCGCCGACGATCCGCCCGACGGCCCATTTTTCGTCGGCTCCAAGGCGCCCCGGTACGAGATTACTGACGATCTGACGCAGTATCGGGAGTTTCCGGAGGGGTGAGGGGCGCACGTCTCCTCGCTGGGGACGAGGGAGAATGCGGCGTCGTTGATGCTCGGCCGTCAAGAGCTGCGGAATAATCTTGCCACTTTGGTTTCCTAGAGACGCGAGCGGAACAGTTTTCTGGGAAGAGAATCATAGATGAATGATCGATTTGAGCAGGCGGGGCGCCGCCGTGCTGTGATTGCCCTTGTCGCGGCTGCCGCCGTGTCGGCGCTCGGCAGCCCGGCTTTTTCGCAGGACGATCTCTATCCCGGCCGGCCGGGACTTGTCGGGCCCGAAGGGACGCCGCCCGAAATCGCGACCTGCGAGACCATCGGCAAGACTCTGGATGGCTTCAAGCCCTCGCGCGACCGGGTCGATCTCTGGATTTCCGGACCGCTGACCCTTGTTCACACCGACAAGGTCCTCTGGTATCTCGCGGTCTGTCCGGACACCGACATTCGTGTCATGTGCGTCACCTATTCGGACAATGGCATGAAGGTCGGCGACCAGGTGGTTCTGGCGGGCGCGCTGCAAGTGCAGGATCGGAAACATGCGGTTCTCGATCCGTGTCTTGCTTCGCGTGATTAGGTAACCGGCGAAACCACTGGCACGTCGAAAACCTCGCCGGCCCTGAGTGCGTGAAACCGGTCGGGATCGACGCCGTCCTCTTTCAATGCCACCGCCAGTGCCCGGACGGGATCCTCGATGCCCTCGTTGGTGAGCTGCACCGTCGCGAAATGGTGGCCGGCGACATAAGCCGCGTTGCAGAGCCGCATGCCCTTGACCGCCTCTTCGGGGTTCTGGTGCTGCCCCTTCATGAACCAGCGCGGCTCATAGGCGCCGATCGGCAGGTTGGCGAGGCGGAAGCCGCCGTGTTTTTCGGCCACGGTGCGGTAGTTGACGCCATCGTGAAAGCCGGTATCGCCGATATGGTAGATCTTGCCGGCAGGCGTGGTGATGACGAAGGCGGACCAGAGCGCCATGCGCCGGTCTCGCGTGCCGCGTGCTGACCAGTGATGGCAGGGCTCGCAGTCGATGGTGACGTCATCCCAGAAGGCAATCTGCTCACCCCAGTCCATGTCGGAAATCTTGGCCTCGGCGATGGCGCGGTGGATGATCGTGTCGTTGCCGAGTGGGGTGACGATGTGGGGACCATGCTCCTCGTGCAGCCGTTTCAACGTCCTCAAGTCGAGATGGTCGTAGTGATTGTGGGTGACGAGCACGATATCGATCGGCGGCAGGTCGTCGAAGGCGATGCCCGGTCCGACCACGCGTTTCGGCCCGGCAAAGGAAAACGGGCTGGTGCGCGGCGACCAGACGGGGTCGGTGAGGATATTGAGGCCGGCGACCTGGATCAGCAGCGAGGCATGGCCGACCATGGTGACGCGCAGGCCTTCGCCATCGACACGGTCGTCGGGCTTCGCGGCTGGAAACGGGCTCGGCGCCCGCTTCGGCCAGGCGACCCGGCCGCCACCGAACTGCCAGCGCATGAGATCGCGAAAGCCGGCCGGAACGACACCGCCGGGATTGAAGAAATATGTGCCGTCGAAATGATCGGAGACAGAGCCGGTGTAATAGGGGTTGCGCGGTTTGCGGCTGGGTGGGGTCAGTGTCATGGGGAACCGATCGATGGAAGCTGTCGAGGTGATCTGGTGTGCATTACCAGTCTTTGTAAGGGCATCCGGCCGCGAGTGCCGCAAAATCAGCCGCGATCCTTGACTTTCCCGGCCATATCGTGTTTACCGCCCGCAATCTGCGACAAGAACAAGACTTGTAGCCGCCGACCCGGACCCCTCGCGGAGATCCCGGAGGTCAACACCCGACAGCGCGTTGCGCCCTCGGGTGCTTTTTGGCTTTGCGTCTTGTTTTCGTCAAGGAAAAGCACAACGTTTCGGGCATCCGCGCATGTCCCTTTCGAGGCGAAGCCGAGAAAGACAGGCGCAGAACAAGAAGCCATGAAACGACAAGGATGAAGCGATGTTTGAAAGTCTCCAGGACCGCCTTGGGTCAATCCTGAATGGATTGACCGGCCGTGGCGCGCTGTCGGAAGCCGATGTTGCGGCTGCCCTGCGCGAGGTTCGCCGTGCGCTCCTGGAAGCCGACGTCGCGCTGGAAGTCGTCCGTTCCTTCACCGACAAGGTGCGCGAAAAGGCCGTCGGCGCCGAAATCCTGAAGTCGATCAAGCCCGGCCAGATGGTCGTCAAGATCGTCCATGACGAATTGATCGCCATGCTCGGCTCGGAAGGCGTGCCGGTCGATCTCAATGCCGCCGCCCCCGTTGTCATCATGATGGTCGGTCTGCAGGGTTCGGGCAAGACGACGACGACCGGCAAGATCGCCCTTCGCCTGAAGACGCGGGACAAGAAGAAGGTCCTGATGGCGTCGCTCGACACGCGCCGTCCGGCAGCGCAGGAGCAGCTTCGCCAATTGGGCGTCCAGACCGGCGTCGATACGCTGCCGGTCATCGCCGGGCAATCGCCGACCGATATCGCGGCGCGTGCCGTGCAGGCTGCCAAGCTGGGCGGCCATGACATCGTCATCCTCGACACCGCCGGCCGTACCCATATCGACGAGCCGCTGATGATCGAGATGGCCGAGATCAAGCGGCGTTCGAACCCGCATGAAATCCTGCTGGTCGCCGACGCGCTGACCGGGCAGGACGCCGTCAACCTGGCGCGCAACTTCGATGAACGCGTCGGTATCACCGGCCTCGTGCTGACCCGCATGGACGGCGATGGCCGTGGCGGTGCTGCCCTGTCGATGCGCGCCGTCACCGGCAAGCCGATCAAGCTGATCGGCGTCGGCGAAAAGATGTCGGAACTCGAGGAGTTCCATCCGCGCCGCGTCGCCGATCGTATCCTCGGCATGGGCGACATCGTCTCGCTGGTCGAGAAGGCCGCCGAGAACATCGACGCCGAAAAGGCGGCGGCCATGGCCGCCAAGATGAAGACCGGCAAGTTCGACCTCAACGATCTCGCCGACCAGCTGGGCCAGATGCAGAAGATGGGCGGCATGGGCGGCATCATGGGTCTCATGCCCGGCATGGCCGGCATGAAGGACAAGATGGCGTCTGCCGGTCTCGACGACAAGATGTTCGGCCGCCAGATGGCCATCATCTCCTCGATGACCAAGGCCGAGCGCGCCAACCCGGATATTCTCAAGCATTCCCGCAAGAAGCGCATCGCGGCGGGTTCCGGCACGGATGCCGCCGAAATCAATAAACTGCTGAAAATGCACCGTTCCATGGCCGACATGATGAAAATGATGGGCGGCAAGGGCAAGGGCGGCATGATGAAGCAGATGATGGGCGGCCTTGCCGGCAAGATGGGCCTTGGTGGCATGGGGGGGCTTGGGGGTATGGGTGGCATGCCCGACCTGTCGAAGATGGACCCCAAGCAGCTCGAGGCCCTGCAGAAGCAGGCGGAGGCCGCCGGCCTCGGCAAGGGCGGCATGCCCGGTGGTCTGCCGGGTCTGGGCGGCGGCGGCATGAAGCTGCCGGGCCTCGGTGGCGGATTCCCGGGCCTACCCGGTCTGCCGAAGAAGAAGTGAGGATTGGATCTTTATGGTTGATCCAGCAGTCAGACAGGAACTCTCGGGCTACCGTCAGTCGATCGACAATATCGACGCGGCGCTCGTGCACATGTTGGCCGAACGGTTTCGCTGCACCCAGGCGGTGGGCGTGCTGAAAGCCAAACACAGTTTGCCGCCGGCGGATCCGGCGCGCGAGGAATACCAGATAGAACGCCTCCGCCATCTGGCGAAGGATGCCAATCTGGACCCGGATTTTGCGGAGAAGTTCCTGAACTTCATCATCCACGAAGTCATCCGGCATCATGAAGCCATCGCTGCCGATCTCAAGGATTGATCCCGAAAAGTGGGTACCGGTTTTCGGACCAGATCAATCCCAAGGAAGCAGCTTTAAAAATACACAAAAAGGCCGCCTCGGGCGGTTGAAATTCTCAAGGAGTAAATGACATGGCACTGAAAATTCGTCTCGCCCGCGGTGGTTCCAAGAAGCGCCCGTTCTACCAGATCGTTATCGCCGACGTCCGTTCGCCGCGCGATGGCCGTTTCCTGGAAAAGGTCGGCTCGTGGAACCCGATGCTCAAGAAGGACGATGCCAAGCGCGTTGAACTGAACAACGAGCGCATCCAGCATTGGCTGTCGAACGGCGCCCTGCCGACCGACCGCGTCCTGCGTTTCCTCAACGAAGCCGGCATCGCAACCCGCGAAACCCGCAGCAACCCGACCAAGGGCCTGCCGGGCAAGAAGGCCCAGGAGCGCGCCGCCGAAGCCAAGCAGAAGGCCGAAGACGCCGCTGCTGCTGCTGCCGAATAAGCTGCGCGACACTGCATCTTTCAAGACGGGCGGCGTTTCCATGCCGCCCGTTTTCGTTTATTTGGATGGCACACTCTGGAGATCGAGCCGGCGATGAGCAAACTCAACAATCCTGTCCATATGGGGACGATCGGCGGTGCGCAGGGTTTGCGCGGCGAGGTTCGCGTCAAGTCATTCGCGGAAGAGCCGGCGGCGATCGGCGACTACGGTCATCTTCATGCGCAGGACGGACGTTCGTTCGAAGTCCTGGAAGTGCGCGAATCCAAGAATGTCGTCATCGTCCGCTTCCGCGGCATCAACGACCGCAACGCCGCCGAGGCTCTGAACGGCCTTGAGCTTTACGTCGAACGCGACAACCTGCCGGACGACGATCTCGACGAGGACGAATTCTTCTATGCCGATCTCGAAGGGCTGGAAGCGCTTGATGCCGACGGCAAGAGTTATGGCACCGTGACCGGCGTGTTCGATTTCGGCGCCGGCGACCTGCTCGAGCTGAAAGGCCCCGGCAAGCGCCCGGTGCTGATCCCGTTCACCGAATGGTCGGTGCTGGAAATCGATCTCGAAGCCGGTACGCTTCTGGTCGACGCGCGCGCGGCCGGCCTCACCGACGACAAACAAGAGGATCCAACCAGTCAGTTCAAGCCGAAGGCGAAGTAGGCCGTGCCGTTTCGCGCGACGATCCTGACCCTTTATCCGGACATGTTTCCCGGCCATCTTGGCCATTCGCTATCCGGCAAGGCGCTGGAGCGCGGACAATGGTCGCTCGATACGCTGCAGATCCGCGATTTTGCCAAGGACAGGCACCGGACCGTCGACGACACGCCGGCCGGCGGCGGCGCCGGCATGGTGCTCAGGGCCGATATCCTGGCCAAGGCGATCGACCATGCCTCGGCCGGAGACGACCGCCCCCGCCTGCTGATGAGCCCGCGTGGACTACCGCTGACGCAGACAAGGGTGCGCGAACTGGCCGCTGGTCCCGGTGCCATTATCGTCTGCGGCCGTTTCGAGGGTGTCGACCAGCGGGTAATCGATGGGCGCGCGCTCGAGGAAGTGTCGATCGGCGACTATATCCTCTCCGGTGGCGAACCGGCGGCGCTGACCCTGCTCGACGCCATCGTCCGCATCCTGCCCGGTGTGATGGGCAACGATCTCTCCGGCGTGCATGAAAGCTTCGAAGGCGGGCTCTTGGAGCATCCGCATTACACGCGGCCGCAGGTCTTCGAAGGCCGGGAAATCCCGGCCGTCCTCACCTCCGGCCATCATGGCGACATCGCCAAATGGCGTGAAGCGGAGGCGCGACGGCTGACGGTCGAGCGTCGGCCGGACCTCTTGCAATCCTGACCAAAACTTTTTTGAAAAAAATCGATGCCGTGTCGATTTCGCTGACATCCGTTCGTCGTATGATCAGGAAGGCCGTTGGCTTCCGTCAATCAGAGGAGACAAGACGATGCGTGTCATGGTGATGGTCAAGGCAACCGAGGACAGCGAAGCGGGCGTCATGCCGACGACCGAGCTTCTGGAAGCCATGGGCAAGTATAACGAGGAACTGGTCAATGCCGGCATCATGATGGCCGGCGAGGGCCTGCATCCCTCGGTCAAGGGCAAGCGCATCGCCTTCGAAGGCGCCAGCCGTACCGTCATCGACGGCCCCTTCACCGAAACCCGCGAACTGGTCGCCGGTTTCTGGCTGTGGGACGTCAAGGACATGGCCGAGGCGGTCGAATGGGTCAAGCGCTGCCCGAACCCGATGCTGGGGCCAAGCGAGATCGAAATCCGCCAGGTCTTCGAGGCCGCCGATTTCGGCGAAGCGTTCACGCCGGAACTGGCGGAGCAGGAACAGCGCCTGCGCGACAAGGCTGCGAGCCGCTCCTAAGACCTCCCTCATTCCTGTGCCTGTCACAGGAATCCAGCCAGCTCAAGTCATTGAGCTGAAAGAAGTCTTTTGACCCGACGGACGTCGGGTCGCTGGATACCCGACACAAGGGCGAGTATGACGGAGTGTGGAGGATCGTCTTGCTTCAACAGCCAAATTCCGGCCTTACCAGTCATCCCGACTGGACTTGACGCGAGACGTGTTCCACGCCCAAGCTGGGAGCATGGCGCCAGACGAAGTCCACCATGCGATCGAGACGGTGTTCCGGATCGAACAGGCCAGGCTCATTGCCGGCCTGGCCCGCATGGTGCATGACGTCGGGCTGGCCGAAGAGCTGGCGCAGGACGCGCTGGTCACCGCCTTGTCCGAATGGCCGAAATCCGGCGTGCCGCGCAATCCCGGCGCGTGGCTGATGGCGGCTGCCAAAAGGCGGGCGATCGACGGCTTCCGTCGCAGGAAGATGATGGCGATCAAGCATGCGGAGATCGGCCGGGAGATCGAGGAAGACGGCGTAACCCGTATCGAGGATATCGAGGCGGCCATGGACGACGATGTCGGTGACGAACTCTTGAGCCTGATCTTCACCGCCTGCCACCCGATCCTGTCGCAGGAGGCGCGGGCGGCGCTGACGCTCAGGCTGATCGGCGGGCTCTCGACGGACGAGATCGCGCGGGCCTTTCTCTCCAGCGAGACGACCATCGCCCAGCGCATCGTGCGCGCCAAGAAGACACTTGGAAATGCCGGTCTCGCCTATGAAGTGCCGCGCGGGGCGGAGCGGCAGCAGCGTCTCGCCTCCGTGCTTGAAGTCATCTATCTCATCTTCAACGAAGGTTATGCCGCCACCGCCGGTGAGGACCTGATCCGCCCGGCACTCTGCGCCGAGGCCCAGCGGCTCGGCCGCATCCTCGTGCGGCTGACGCCGGACGAGCCGGAGGTTTTCGGTCTTTTGGCGCTGATGGAAATCCAGGCATCTCGGTTCCATGCCCGTGTCGCGCCGGACGGGTCGCCCATTCCACTGACCGAACAGAATCGCGGTCGCTGGGACCAGTTGCTGATCCGGCGCGGCCTTGCAGCACTGGAAAGAGCGGAGGCGCTGGGCGGCGCGAATGGTCCCTATGCCCTGCAGGCCGCCCTTGCCGCCTGCCATGCCCGCGCGCGCAAGGCCGAGGAGACCGACTGGCCCCGCATCGCCGCCCTCTATGACCGCCTGCGCCAAATCATGCCGTCGCCAGTCGTCGACCTCAACCGCGCCGTCGCCCACAGCATGGCCTTCGGCCCGGATGCCGGGCTGGCTTTGCTGGCCGGGATCGAAGAGGACGCGGCTCTTGCGAAATATGCGCTCCTGCCGGCCGCCAGGGGCGATTTCCTGTTTCGGGCGGGACGAATGGTCGAGGCTCGGGCGGCATTCGAGCAGGCGGCGGCGCTGAGCCGCAACGAGCGGGAACGGGCGTTTCTCTTGAAGAGGGCGGGGGAGTGTGGGTGAAGGGTCGGTTTAGCCCCGCTTTGCAACAGGCCCTTCACCCCGTCACGAAATAATAAACCGCCAGCAGCAGCCCAACCGCAACCACGAGGCCGCGGATGAGCGCTTGCGGTACGCGGCGGGCGAGCCAGACGCCGGCATAGCCGCCCAGCGCCCCGCCGGGGATCATGATGGCGGCATGCAGCCAGCTGACGACATTGCCGCTGGCAAAGACGGCGATGGCGACGGCGGCGATGACCATGGCGAGGAAATTCTTCAGCGCGTTCACCCGATGATAGTCGCCACCGGTCGAAAGCCCCAATACGGCGAGCATCATGATGCCCATGCCGGCACCGAAGAAACCGCCATAGATGGCGGTGACGAACTGGCCGACCATGCCGAGCGGCCCGACGGGCGCGCCATCCATGGACGCCTTCGGGCGCAACAGCGGGCCGAGTGCGAAGATCGCGGTGGCGGCGATCAAAAGCCAGGGCACCATCGCCCGGAAGGACGGATTGGAGAGCGAGAGCAGGATCAGCGCGCCGGCAAGACCGCCGACCAGCGACAGGATGCCAAGCACGGTCGCCTCGCGGCGGTCGGCGCTGATCTCCTTGCGATAGGCAAGCGCGGACGTGACGTAGCCCGGAAACTGCACGATCGAGGAGGTGGCGTTGGCGACGATCGGTGGCAGGCCGGCCAGCGTCATGGCGCCGAAGGTGAGAAACGTGCCGCCGCCTGCCACGGCGTTGACGGCGCTCGACAGGAAGCCGGCGACAAACAGCATGATGGCGGTCGATATGGACATGTGGCCTCCCCGATGGTATCGACGGACATAGCCCGGGGGGCGATCAGCGGCAAGACGCGGAAATCATCACTCGCAGGTTTGCGGCACGTCGATTTTTTGCCGCCCGGGGATGACAAACACCGTCGTTTGGTGTATTCGCCCGACCGGTTCGGGAAAAATCCCGTCACCTGAAAACAAAGAATAGTGAATTCGCTCCTGTTTCTCGACGAGGAACAAAACCTGGCGGCGCCCCATGGGGCCGGTCCAAAAGGTAGGCTGGGCGCTCTGGCTGTTTCAGAAGAACTTGAGAAGGTTAGACATATGAACATCATCCAGCAGCTGGAAGCCGAACAGGTTGCCAAGATCGAAGCCAAGCGCACCCTGCCGGAATTTTCCGCAGGCGACACCGTTCGCGTCAATGTCCGCGTGACGGAAGGTACCCGTACCCGTGTCCAGGCCTATGAAGGCGTCTGCATCGCTCGTTCGGGCGGCGGCATCAACGAGAGCTTCACTGTTCGCAAGATCTCCTACGGCGAAGGCGTCGAGCGCGTATTCCCGGTCTATTCTCCGCTCGTCGAGAGCGTCGAGATCGTTCGCCGCGGCAAGGTTCGTCGCGCCAAGCTCTACTACCTGCGCGATCGTCGCGGCAAGTCGGCCCGTATCGTTGAAGACACCGGCGTTCGCGCCCGCAAGCTGAACGACGCCGAGCGGGCCGCCGTTGCCGAAGAAAAGGCACGTCTGGAAGCTGAAAAGGTCGCAGCAGCCCAGGCTCTGGCCGCCGAAAAGGCAGCAGCAGAAGCCGCAGCAGCCAAGGCCGCTGAAGAAGCAGCCGCTGCAGCAGCAGCCGAGCCGGCAGCAGAATAAGTTTCAATTCCTTCGGAATTGTTGGACAAAGGCGGTCTTCGGGCCGCCTTTTTCGTTTGGGGGGAAGCATGGACGATTATCTGGAGACCAACCGGTTCAACTGGGACGACCGGGCAGGATTGCACGCGACTGATCCGACCGACCGATACCGGATCGAGCGGGTTCTTGCCGGCGGCTCCTCCTTGCATGCGCTGGAGGCACGCGAGATCGGCGATATCGCGGATAAGGACATCGTCCATCTGCAATGCCATATCGGGCTTGATACGCTCAGCCTCCGGCATCTTGGCGCCGCCTCGGTCACCGGGCTCGACTTCTCACCCATCGCCATTGCGTCCGCACGCGATTTTGCAAGGAAAGCTGGAACAGAGGCGCGTTTCGTCGAGGCGTCGGTCTATGACGCAGTCGCGGCGCTCGAGAACCGCACCTATGACATGGTCTATGTCACCTGGGGCGCGATCCATTGGCTGCCGGACATTTTTCGATGGGCGAGAGTGGTCGTCGACCTCCTGCGTCCCGGCGGCCGTCTTTACCTGCTCGATGGGCATCCGCAGATGTTCCAGTGCAAGGGCGGAAGCGATGGCCGCCTGACACTGACCCATGGCTGGCGCACGCCGGTCGAGGCGCCGTTGCTGTTCGAGGAGACGCATACCTATACCGGCGACGAGCGGCCATTGATCCACCAGCGCATGTATGAATGGCTGCATCCGCTCAGCGATATCGTCAACGCACTCCTGAAGGCTGGGATGAGACTCGATTTCCTCAACGAGCACGAGGTCCTGACTTGGCGGCATTATCCCGGCATGATCGAAACCGGCGAGGAGCAGTTCGAACAGGGGCCGGGATTGCCGCGCATCCCGTTGTCGTTCTCGATCGGGGCAAACAGGGCGGCGTGATCGGCCGGAAAACCGGCTTGATGTGTGTACGGCTTTACCGTACATTTGTTTGCGATGAAAATTCGCTCCGTCCGACACAAAGGATTGAAACGCTACATCGAAGACGATGATGCGAAAGGCATCCGCCCGGATCTCATCAACCGAGTGCGTAACATTCTGGCTATGCTGATTTCTGCTGCAGATATGGATGGCATAAGCGGCCCACCGGGTTGGCGCATCCATCGCCTGACAGGCGATCGAATAGGAACATGGAGCATTTCCGCATCTGGAAACTGGCGCATCACGTTCGAGCTCGAAGGCGGTGAAATCTCGAATCTCGACCTGGAGGACTATCATTGATGAGCGAAGCCATGGAAAAAATCGGTATGACACCGCCGCATGTGGGAGCTTTCATTCGTGAGGAAATCCTAGATGAACTCGATCTGTCGGTTCTGAAGGCCGCAGAAATTCTCGGCGTGCGCCGCGCGACTTTGTCGGATCTCGTTAATGAGAAGGCTTCCCTGTCGCCTGAAATGGCTTTGCGGATCGAGAAAGCATTCGGAGTCAAAATGGATACGCTTCTGAAAATGCAAGTCTGGTACGACACGGTGACCATGCGCCAGCATGCGGACGAAATCCGGGTGGAGCGCTATAGCCCCGAACATTAAGCGGGGCGGGTAACGGCGTGAGCTGTTCTGCGGCGGCGGAGCAGGATTTTTCGCCGAATCGTCAGTGCGGGTTGCGCCTTTTCCATTTTTGCAGCCGGGGTCCCGGCAGGTGCTCTTGCCAGTTAAGCGGCTTCTGTGACAGGTTCATTCGCCACAATTCAGGAGCCATCCATGTTTACCCGCCGCACCGTTCTCGCCGGGCTCGCCGCCCTTGTCCTCGCGCCGCTTGGCCTTGCGTCCGCAAGTGCTGTCGCCGCCGACCTGCCGGACCTCAAGGGCCGCACCGTCGTTGTCGTGACCGAGAATGCCTACCCGCCGCTTCAATTCGTCGATCCGAAGAGCGGCAAGGCGATCGGCTGGGAATATGATGCGATGGAAGAGATTGCCAAGCGGTTGAATTTTAAACTGGAAATCCAGAACACCTCCTGGGACGCGATGATCCAGGCGGTCTCCGATGGCCAGTATGATATCGGCATGACCGGGATTACCATCAAGGACGAGCGCAAGACCCAGGTGGATTTCTCCGATCCCTATATGCGATCGCAACAGTTCATGCTGGTGCGCGGCGACGAAAGCCGCTTCACCGACGCCAAGACGTTTGGCGCCCTTGCTGACGGGCTGGTCGGCGCGCAGCCGGGGACCTCGCCCTTCTACACCGCCGTCTATGAAATCCTCGACGGCAACGAACAGAACCCGCGCATCAAGCTGTTCGAAACCTTCGGTGCAACCGTGCAGGCGCTGAAGACCGGCGACGTCGACACGGTGCTGACCGACAGCGTCGCGGCCAAGGGTTATGTCGATGCGTCCAACGGTGGCTTGAAGGTTGTCGGCGGCCCGCTCGGCACCGAGGATTTCGGCTTCATTTTCAAGAAGGGCTCGGACCTCGTCGCGCCGGTCAACGCCGCCATTGCCGTGTTGAAAGCCGACGGCACGCTCGACAAGCTGAACCAGAAATGGTTCGTCGACTACAAGATGGGCGAATGATCGCCGCCCGATGATGCCTGCATCTCCGCAAACGACGAAGGGCGACTATCCCTGGTGGCTGGTCGCCCTCGCCCTGATTGCCGTGGCGCTCGCCGTGGTCATCGCGACCAATGGGATCTATCGCCAAGTATTCGGCATCGTCGCGGCCGGCCTGTGGGTGACGATCTTCGTCACACTCGTCGGTTTCACACTGGCGACAGCGCTTGGTCTCGGCATCGCGCTGATGGCGCTGTCGGAACATAACGTTCTGCGCCAGATCGCCCGATTCTACACTGAAATCATTCGCGGCATCCCGATCCTCGTTCTCCTGTTCTACATCGCCTTCGTCGGCGCACCGGGGCTTGTCTGGCTGATCAATGCCATCTGCTCGCCGCTGATTTCCGCGGGAGTGATGGAGCCCATGCTTGTGCGCGATCTCTCGCTGGTCTGGCGGGCGATCCTCGCTTTGATGATCGGTTACTCCGCCTTCATCGCCGAAGTGTTTCGCGCCGGCATCCTGTCGGTCGACAAGGGGCAGATTGAGGCGGCCAAGGCGCTTGGTCTCTCACCATACCAGCGTTTCCGGCTGGTGGTGTTCCCGCAGGCGATCCGTGTCATCCTGCCGCCGCTCGGCAATGATTTCGTCGCCATGGTCAAGGATTCTTCCCTCGTGTCGGTGCTGGGCGTCGCCGATATCACCCAGATGGGCAAGGTCTATGCCTCCGGTTCGTTCCGCTTCTTCGAGACCTATTCGATCGTCGCCTATGTCTACCTGATCCTGACGATCGGGTTGTCTCTGGGGCTGAGGCGGCTGGAGCAGCGGCTGCGGCGAGGGCACCGGGATAGCTAAGTCTTACGCTGGCGCTCTCCAGATAGTTGCGGATCGTGTCCAGGCACCCAGCGTAAAACTTGAAAAAAATGAGTTTCCAAATACATTGACCGGAGCGGTAACTCCACCCCCCTCTTTACTGCTTAGCCAGGGAATTGGAACCGGACTGTGGCTTGCCAGCCAGTCCGGTTTTTCCTTAGTGTCAGCGTGATCCTAAATGGCAGATACCACATAGATCACCTTCGTGCTCGAGAGCGAGGCACTCGCCAATGCCGATGAAGCCCATTTCATCGGCGCGTCGGCTGGCACCACGCATTCTGCTTCCGCTACCCGAGGGATTTATTTCTATCAGAAACATAGAATATGTCAGCCTGCGTTGCTGGCCATGGTTGCGATGTTCGCGTTCAGTGCGATGAATATTGATGGTCTTTCACAAAACTGCTATATCCGCGCTCATGGAATCCAAATTCGGATGTCACGAGCAGAAAATCGTCGTGCTGCAGGACCACAAGCGTCTGCCGGCACGGTTTTTTGCGTGCGTTTCCGGCGCCCTCGGCAGCCGACTTATCTGATCGCCGGGGCCTGACCCCGGCTGGTTGCCGGCGCCTTTTTGCCGGATATTCTCCTGATTTTCTTTCTCTTCAAATGGATGCACAGCCATGAGCGCACCGCGGACTCTCTACGATAAGATCTGGGACGACCATCTGGTCGATCAACAGGATGACGGAACCTGTCTTCTCTATATCGATCGCCATCTCGTTCACGAAGTGACGAGCCCCCAGGCGTTCGAAGGCCTGCGTTTGACGAACCGTCAGGTGCGCGCTCCGCAAAAGACGCTCGCTGTCGTCGACCACAATGTGCCGACCTCGCCGGATCGCCATCTCGGCATCAAGAACGAGGAAAGCCGCATCCAGGTCGAGGCGCTTGCCCAGAATGCCGCTGATTTCGGCGTCGAATATTATTCGGCGAGCGACATCCGCCAGGGTATTGTCCACATCGTCGGGCCGGAGCAGGGCTTTACCTTGCCGGGCATGACCATCGTCTGCGGCGACAGCCACACCTCGACGCACGGCGCGTTCGGGGCCTTGGCGCACGGCATCGGCACGTCCGAGGTCGAGCACGTGCTCGCCACCCAGACGCTGATCCAGAAGAAGGCCAAGAACATGCTGGTGCGTGTCGACGGCAAGCTGCCGCCGCATGTCACCGCCAAGGACATCATCCTGGCGATCATCGGCGAGATCGGCACCGCCGGCGGCACCGGCAGCGTCATCGAATTTGCCGGCGAAGCCATCCGCGACCTGTCGATGGAAGGCCGCATGACCGTCTGCAACATGACGATCGAAGGCGGCGCCCGCGCCGGCCTGATCGCCCCGGACGAAAAGACCTTCGAATATATCAAGGGCAAGCCGCGCGCGCCGAAGGGCGAAGACCTCGAAAAGGCGATCGCCTACTGGAAAACGCTGCAGACCGACGAAGGCGCGCATTACGACCGCGTCGTCGTCCTGAATGCCGCCGACCTGCCGCCGATCGTTTCCTGGGGTTCCTCGCCGGAAGACGTCATCTCCGTCCAGGGCATCGTTCCCAACCCGGATGAAATCCAGGATGAGAACAAGCGTACCTCCAAATGGCGCGCGCTTGACTATATGGGCCTGAAGCCGGGCACGAAGATCACCGATATCAATATCGACCGCGTCTTCATCGGTTCCTGCACCAATGGCCGCATCGAGGATCTGCGCGAAGTTGCCAAGGTCGTCGAAGGCAGGACCGTCGCTTCGACCGTCTCGGCGATGATCGTGCCGGGCTCCGGCCTCGTCAAGGAACAGGCGGAAGCCGAAGGCCTCGACAAGATCTTCAAGGCGGCCGGCTTCGACTGGCGCGAACCGGGCTGCTCGATGTGCCTGGCGATGAACGACGACCGCCTGAAGCCGGGCGAACGCGGCGCCTCGACCTCCAACCGCAACTTCGAAGGCCGCCAGGGCTTCAAGGGCCGCACCCATCTGGTGTCGCCCGCCATGGCAGCGGCTGCCGCCGTCTCTGGCCACTTCGTCGATATCCGCGATTGGAAGTAAGCTTCGGCGGGGACTTCGTGGTTTAGACCCCGGCGCCCTTGTGGCATGATCTCAGATTCAGCGAAGGCGGAAGCAATGCTTCCGCCTTTTCGTTTGGGCGCGTATACTCTGCTGCGGCCTCGCGGTTTGGAGTTTCATCATGACCGGTGCAGACAAAGTTTTTGCCGGAAGCATGCCGGCGATCTACGAGAAGCTTTTCGTGCCGATGATCTTCGAGCCTTACGCGCGGGAGATGGCGGAGCGAATTGCGATGTCTGCGCCGCGTGACGTGCTTGAGATTGCTGCTGGCACGGGCGCGTTGACACGCGCCATGGCGTCGCGGCTTGGCACCGGCACACGGATCGTCGCCACGGATCTCAACCAGCCGATGCTCGACCTGGCGATAGCCAATCAGGGCGTCGATGACCCGGTCACATGGAAGCAGGCCGACGGCCTGGCGTTACCGTTCGACAACCAGTCCTTCGACGTTGTGGTGTGCCAGTTCGGAGTGATGTTCTTCCCCGACAGGATCGCCGGCTACCGCGAAGCCCGGCGCGTGCTCAGACCTGAAGGGCGCTATCTCTTCAGTGTTTGGGATGCCATCGAGAACAACGCGTTTGTTAGGACTGTCGCGCAAACGCTGGCGGATGTGTTTCCGAACGATACGCCGCGCTTCATGGAGCGGACTCCGCACGGGTACCACGACCTTTCGGCGATCGCGGCGGATGTACGGGCCGGAGGATTTTCTTCGGTGCAAGCAGAGACGATTGACTGCGTCGGCCGTGCCAGATCGGCGCTCGATGCGGCGATGGCCTATTGTCAGGGCAATCCGCTGGCGGGCGAAATCGAGGCGCGTGCTCCCGGAAAACTGCAGGATGTGACTGAAACTGTCGCCGGAGCGCTGAGGCGGCAGTTCGGTGACGGAGCCATTGAAGGCTCCATCCGCGCTCATATCGTTACGGCACTGCCCTGAGCAACCGTTGGAAGATCCTCGTAATCCGGTGCGGCCAACGATACAGACTCCAGATGCTGTCGCACCTATGGCAAGAGGATCGAATGGCCATGATGACATCCAGCACCGCCCTCCGCCTGCTTCTCCTTCGCCACGCGAAGTCCGCCCGTCCCGAAGGCGTTGCAGACAAGGACCGGCCACTGGCGGAGCGTGGCCACAAGGACGCGCTGTTCATGGGCGCCTTGATGGCGCGCGAGGGGCTTATTCCTGATCTGGCCCTTGTTTCTCCGGCGCGGCGCACGCGCGAGACCTGGGCGCTGGTGCAAGGGGTCTTTTCTGCGGATATCCGCGAGCGCTACGTCGCGTCTCTCTACGACAGCACGCCCGACAGGCTGTTAAACGCGATCCGCGAGGCCGGGCCCGAAGTGAAGACAATCGTTCTCGTCGGCCACAATCCGGAGATGGAGGAGACGGCGGCACTGCTCTGCAACACGGGAGAGGCAGATGCCATGGCACGGCTCAGTGGTAAATTCCCGACCGCTGGGCTCGCCGTCATCGATTTCACGGTCACGCGCTGGGCGGATATTTCGCCGAAAAACGGCTACCTAGAACGTTTCGTCACGCCCAAGTCGGCCTGAAGCGCGTCGCGCTCTTTCAGGTCCGCTTCCCGCGCTTTAGGTCTTTGATTCGGCGCATGTCTTTTGCGCAAAGCCGCTGCACGTTTTGCGCGACATGCTTTAATGCCTCCCGCCCAACCCTATCGCGTCACCCTCACCACCGTTCCCCGTCGCATGAACCGCAACAGCCGTTTCATTGCCGGCAGGCTGACCGCGACACAGCCCTCGGTCGGCTTGTAGCCGGACTTGGCGATGTGGAAGAAGATGGCCGAACCGCCGTTGCGTTTACGGCTCCTCAGGTTCCAGTCCATCACCAGGCAGATGTCGTAGAGCCCGTCGTCGCGGCGCATCTTTTCGTGGCTTGGCGTGAATGGTGCATTGACGGGGCGATTGTAGAGGGCGTGGCGGGGGTCGTCGCACCAGAGCAGGTTTTTCGGGATGAAGCGCAGTGGCAGGGCGGTTTGCGGGCGGGTGACGCGGTCGGCACGGATATAACCGCCGATCAGGCGCATTGGTGCGATCGGGGTTGCGCCGTCGCCTTCGCGCTTGCGCGATGTGATGCCTGAGCGACCGATCGCGGCTTCCTCGGTGCGACCGGCAAAGGTGACCAGGGCGCCGGTTCTGTTTCCGGGTTTGGGCCGGACGGTGATGGTGCGGGCCGGTTTTGCGGCCTTTCTCGGTTTTGCGCGCATTTTACTCACAGTTTTTTGCGTTGCCCGTGATCTGAAAGCTCACCATAGCACTGCACAATATGTAACAAACGGGTGAACTGCCGTTTTGCTTGCGAAGTGCTGCGATCGAGCGTGTTTCAAACCGGACGCAAGGAGGAATTTCACCCATGTCGGCCCGCACCATTCTTCTCGTCGATGACGATACGGACCTGCGCGAAACGCTGGTGGAGCAGCTTTCGCTCTATGAGGAATTCACCATCCTGCAGGAGCCGACGGCCACCAAGGGCATCCAGACGGCCCGCACCCAGCAGATCGCACTTCTGGTGATGGATGTCGGCCTGCCGGACATGGATGGACGCGAGGCGGTCAAGCTCCTGCGCAAGGGCGGCTTCAAGCCGCCGATCATCATGCTGACCGGCCATGACACCGACAGCGACACGATCCTGGGCCTGGAAGCGGGCGCCAACGATTACGTCACCAAGCCCTTCCGCTTCGCCGTGCTGCTTGCCCGCATCCGGGCGCAGCTTCGCCAGCACGAGCAGAGCGAGGACGCGACCTTCACCGTCGGTCCCTATACGTTCAAGCCGGGGCAGAAACTGCTGACGCTGGAAAACGGCCAGAAGATCCGGCTGACCGAGAAAGAAGCGGCGATCATCCGGTACCTCTACCGCGCCGACCAGAAGGTCGTTACCCGCGATGTGCTGCTGGAAGAGGTCTGGGGCTATAATTCCGGCGTCACCACCCATACGCTCGAAACCCATGTCTACCGACTGCGCCAGAAAATCGAGCGCGACCCTTCCAATGCGGAGATTTTGGTGACAGAGAATGGTGGCTACAAGATCGTGCCCTGACCGGCCCGCTTGCTAAATCCAGGATAGTCGCTTGGCGCTGAACGACGATATTGCTCTTCTGTCCCTCGTGCCGCTTTTTGCGGGCATCGATGACGACAAGTTGCGGCTGATCGCCTTCGGGGCGGAGCGGCGGCGGCTCAACCGGGGCCAGCAGCTGTTTCGCGAGGGGGCGCCTGCCGATTGCGCCTATGCTGTCGCGAATGGTTCCTTCACGCTCACCCGCGGTCAGGTCGACGGCAGCACCGAGGTCATTGATACCGTCGGACGCGGCACGCTCTTGTCCGAACTGGCGATGATCTCCTTCGTCGAGCGCAAGTTCACCGCGACGGCCGAGGAAGACAGCGAAGTGATCCGCATCAACCGGCCGCTGTTTCGCCGCATGCTGGAAGAATATCCGGAAGTGGCCGTCGTCGTCGAAACCCGGATCAAGACCAATCTGCAGATGATGATCAGCAATATGCAGAAGCTGGCGCGGAAGTTCCGGTAAAACGTTTCCTGAGAGGGACGCTGTGTTTCGCACATCAGAGCGATGCAGGGCATGCTTTGCTCTTTCCCGCCTCCCGCCGCGTCCCCATCTATCGGGCAACACATTGCCACCAGCAGGTAGAACATCATGAAGAAAATCGGCTTCCTTTCCTTCGGGCATTGGACCCCTTCCTCGCAATCGCAGACACGCTCGGCGCAGGACACGCTGCTGCAGTCGATCGATCTCGCCGTTGCGGCGGAAGAACTCGGCGCAGACGGCGCCTATTTCCGCGTCCATCACTTTGCCCGCCAGCTCGCTTCGCCCTTTCCCCTGCTGGCGGCGATCGGCGCCCGGACGAAAAAGATCGAGATCGGCACCGGCGTTATCGACATGCGCTATGAAAATCCGTTCTACATGGCCGAGGATGCAGGCAGTGCCGACTTGATATCCAACGGCCGGCTGCAGCTTGGCATCAGCCGCGGTTCGCCGGAACAGGTGATCGACGGCTGGCGTCATTTCGGCTTCAACCCGCAGGAAGGCGAGACGGATGCCGACATGGGCCGCCAGCATGCCGAAGTCTTCCTGCAGCTCTTGAAGGGCGAAGGCTTCGCGCAACCGAACCCGCGTCCGATGTTTCCCAATCCGCCGGGCCTGCTGCGCCTCGAGCCCCATTCGGAAGGCCTGCGCGAGCGTATCTGGTGGGGCTCTGCCTCGAATGCGACCGCCACCTGGGCGGCCAAGCAGGGCATGAACCTGCAGAGCTCGACGCTCAAGCAGGATGAGACGGGCGAACCGTTCCATGTGCAGCAGGCAGCGCAGATCAGGCTCTATCGCGAAGCCTGGACAGAGGCGGGGCATAGCCGGGCGCCGCGCGTCTCCGTCTCTCGCTCGATTTTCGCGCTGGTGGATGACCGCGACCGCGCCTATTTCGGCCGGGGTCAGAACGGCGACCAGATCGGCATCATCGACAACATGCGCGCCGTGTTCGGCCGCTCCTATGCGGCGGAGCCGGACAGGTTGATCGAACAGCTCAAGGCGGACGAGGCAATCGCGGAAGCCGATACGTTGCTGCTGACAGTGCCGAACCAGCTGGGCGTGGAATACAACGCCCATGTCATCGAAGCGATCCTGAAGCATGTCGCGCCCGCGCTTGGCTGGCGGTGAGGACCGCTTTATTCACCGCTCCTTCTAGATAACTCTAGTGAGGTCTATTGTTTTTCGCTAGACTTCACTAGAAACAGCTAGACATCACAGGTATCGGGGGAAATGCATGGACCCGTATCGCAACCCATTCGCACCGGGAGCAGGTAGTCGTCCCCCGGAACTCGCGGGCAGAGATAATATTCTGGATGCGGCCAGGGTCGCCTGTGGAAGGGCCGTGAAAGGAAGAAGTGCCCGCTCGTTTATGCTGCTGGGTTTGCGCGGTACAGGCAAGACTGTGTTACTCAACGAGATCGGTCGAATTGCCGAGCAGGAAGGCTTACTCGTTTCCAAAGTAGAGTCTCCGGAAGGCGAGAGCCTCGCTCGCCTTCTCTATCCGGAAATGCGAAAGGTCATCAGATCGTTGTCTGGCGCGGAAGCTGCCAAACAATTGGCAAGCCGCGGCCTGAAAGGATTACGGAGCTTCGCCTCAATATTCAAGATCGAGGTGGCTGGCATAGAGGTAGGAGTGGAGCCTGAACCTGGGCTGGCTGACACGGGGGACCTTCAGTATGATCTACCAGATCTCTTCAGTTTAATTGGCGCTGCTGCTCAAGCGGCAGGACGCGGCTGGATACTTCTGATCGACGAAGTTCAATACCTGTCCGAGGCGGATCTATCCGCATTGATAGTAGCAATGCACAAGATATCGCAGGATGGCTTGCCTGTTCTTCTCGTCGGCGCAGGTCTTCCGCAAATTGCGCGCTTGGCGGGAGAGGCGAAATCCTATGCGGAACGGCTGTTTCAATACCCTGCCGTTGGACCACTTGACCCCTCATCTGCCGCGCAGGCCATAGAGAAGCCGTTTGTTGAAGAGGGTTCAAGCATTACGGCGGATGCACTGCAAACCATTGTCGAACGCACCAAAGGCTATCCCTTCTTTCTTCAGGAATGGGGTTCTGTCGTGTGGAATGATGCGCAAGGACCGGAAGTCACCCTTTCCGATGCGAACCAATCTTACGCGGAGACGCTCGCTTTGCTTGATGAAGGCTTTTTCAGAGTGAGGATCGATCGCTTGACGAGGGCCGAGATCCAGTTTGTAAAAGCCATGGCTGAACTTGGAGATGGACCCTATGCAATGGCGGACATCGCCCAATCGATGGGCCGCACACAGAATTCTTTAGGACCGACACGGGCAAATATCATTTCAAAGGGGATGATTTATAGCAGTGATCATGGTTACTTGGACTTCAGCGTGCCGCTTTTTGCCGAGTTCATGCGGCGCCAAGGTTGAGAGTGTACCAACTTCCTGCCCATCATATTACAGATCGAAATGCGCAATCACCGGCACGTGGTCCGAAGGCCGCTCCCAGCCCCTTGCTTCCTTCAGGATATCGACTCGGGTGAGCTGCGACGACAGGTCGGCTGAGGACCAGATGTGATCGAGGCGGCGGCCCTTGTTGGCCGCCTGCCAATCCTGCGACCGGTAGCTCCACCACGTGTAGAGCTTTTCCGGCGATGGCGTGTGCTGGCGCATCAGATCGACCCAGGCGCCGCTGTTAAGCACCGCCGTCAGGCCTTCGGTCTCGATCGGCGTATGGCTGACGATCTTCAGGAGCTGCTTGTGCGACCAGACATCGTGCTCCAGCGGCGCGATGTTGAGATCGCCGACCAGCACCGATGAGACACCGGCCTCGCTTTCGGCATGCAGCAGCTTCATCTCCTCGATGAAATCGAGCTTGTGGCCGAATTTCTGGTTGATCGTCCGGTCCGGCTCGTCGCCGCCGGCCGGCACATAGAAATTGTGAAGGCGGATTTTTTTGCCCGATTTCTCGAAAACCACGGACAGATGGCGGGCGTCACCGACGCCGCAATAATCGCGCCGGTCCGTCAGTTCGTGCAGGGGCAGGCGCGAAATGGTGGCGACGCCGTGATAGCCCTTCTGGCCATGGATGGCGATATGCTCGTATCCGAGCGCCTTCAGCGGAGAGAACGGGAAGAGGTCGTTCACCACCTTGGTTTCCTGCAGGCAGAGAATGTCCGGCGACCAGGTTTTCAGCAGATGTTCGACAAGCGGCATGCGCAGGCGCACCGAATTGATGTTCCAGGTCGCGATCGACAAGGCCATGCGCGTGATTCTTTCCTTGGGTAGGCTCTGATGAAACGGAGACGATCCGCGCGTTCGTCATAGGAGCTTTTCAAGGGCTTGGCCATTGGATTTGTTGCCGATATTGACAGCCGCGCGCGGCAACCCCACCTTGCGCCGCGTATATCAAGGCTGGAGATTGGCCGCATGATTCGACATCTCGGGCCACAGGATGTGAGCATTTTCCGTACGATCCGGATGGAGGCCCTGCGCCGGGAGCCCGCCGCCTTTGCCAGCAGCGCTGCGGATTGGGAGCTTTTGCCGCATGACGAGTGGATGCGACGGCTCATCACCAATTATGTCTTCGTCAGTTTCGAGGCGGATGAGCCGGTCGCCATCATGGGCATGATGCGGCAGGGCGCCAGCAAGATGGCGCATCGCGCTACGCTCATCATGGTCTATGTGCGAAGGGATCAACGCGGCCGCGGCCATGCGAAGGCGCTGCTCGACGCGCTGGTCGGTCATGCCCGCGAAAGCGGTATCGCCCAGCTGGAACTGGCCCTGAGCGCCGAAAATCCGGCGGCTTTCCGGTTCTACCAGCGCGAGGGATTTACGGAGGTCGGACGAATCCCGGCTGGCATGCGCCACGAAGGGCGGGAGATCGACGAGATTCTGATGGCGCGCCGCATCGACGGCGAAACGATATCCGTATGAAGGAAAGCCCCGCGCTTACTTGCCGCGATTGTTGATGTCGTCATAGGGGATCCGGAAGACCTTGTCGTCCATCGGGATGCCGTTCTTGACGTTGAAGATCATCACCGACGTGTCTTTCTTCTGCGCGTCGGTGATCGTCCACTGACGCAGGTCGTAGGTCTTCGGATCGAACATCAGCGTAATCGTCGAATCGCCGAAGACGCTGCTGTCGCCGAGCACGATGGTGATCAGGTCGGCCTCTTCCTTGACGTCGCGTACCGTCTTGCCGGACAGATCGATATTGTCGGAGAGCAGCAGCTTCAGCGGTGTCTTCGACAGCGGATAGATGTCCCAGGTCTTCATTTTCTGGTTGCCAATGACGACCGACTTGCCGTCGGCGATCACCCGCATCGGCGAGGGGGCGTCATAGTTGAAGCGGATCTTGCCGGGGCGGCTGATGAAGAACTTGCCGCCGGTCTGTTCGCCGCGCGGGCCGAACTGCACGAACTCGCCGCTCATCGTCTTCACCGAAGCGAAATGATCGGCGATCTTCTGGGCGACGGCCGTCTGGGCCTGGACGGGTTTCAGTGGTAGCCCGATGACGGCAAGCGCTGTCAGAACCGCGAGGCCACCGACAAAGGAGCGGCGCGACAGGGGCGCAAGCATGCTGTCCTGCCCAAGGTGGCCGTTTACGGTGTCTGTCATCGCGATCTCCTTCATTTCCAAGTGTGATGTGGAGCGCAAGTGCGGCGCCTTCAAGGCGTGACTTGCGCACTTCTTTGCGATTGTCCGCGTGATTCCGCATCGGCCACAGGGCCGCGTGTGCCTCCGATGGGGACCGCTGCCAGTGGTCAGTGGTCGTTTTCGGTGGGGACGAGGATTTCCCGCTTGCCGGCATGGTTGGCGGCACTGATGATGCCTTCCTGCTCCATGCGCTCGATCAGCGATGCCGCCCGGTTGTAGCCGATGCCAAGCCGGCGCTGGACATAGGAGGTGGATGCCTTGCCGTCGCGCAGAACGATGGCCACGGCCTGGTCGTAGGGATCGTCGGATTCGGAGAGGTTGGACGTGCCGGCCGGGCCGCCGCCTTCGCCATCCTCATCATCTTCCTCGGTGATCGCGTCGAGATATTGCGGCGAGCCTTGAGTTTTCAGGTATTTGACGACGTCCTCGACCTCGGTATCCGAAACAAACGGGCCGTGGACGCGCTGGATGCGGCCGCCACCGGCCATGTAGAGCATGTCGCCCATGCCGAGCAGCTGTTCGGCGCCCTGTTCACCAAGGATGGTGCGGCTGTCGATCTTGGAGGTGACCTGGAAGGAGATGCGGGTCGGGAAGTTGGCCTTGATCGTGCCGGTGATGACATCGACGGACGGGCGCTGGGTTGCCATGATCACATGGATGCCGGCGGCACGGGCCATCTGCGCCAGACGCTGGACGGCACCTTCGATGTCCTTGCCGGCGACCATCATCAGGTCGGCCATTTCGTCGATGATGACGACGATATAGGGGATCGGCGCCAGATCGAATTCTTCGGTCTCGTAAGTCGCTTCGCCGGTCTGGCGATCGAAGCCCGTCTGCACGGTGCGGCTCATCACCTCGCCCTTGGCCAGCGCCTGCTCGACGCGGCTGTTGAAGCCGTCGATATTGCGCACACCGATCTTCGACATCTTCTTGTAGCGCTCTTCCATCTCGCGCACGGTCCATTTGAGCGCGACGACGGCTTTCTTCGGATCGGTGACGACGGGCGTCAGCAGATGCGGGATACCGTCATAGACGGAGAGTTCCAGCATCTTCGGATCGATCATGATCAGGCGGCATTGTTCCGGCTTCAGCCGGTAGAGGATAGACAGGATCATCGTGTTGATGGCGACGGATTTGCCCGAGCCGGTGGTGCCGGCGACCAGCAGGTGCGGCATCTTGGCGATATCAACGATGACGGGCTCGCCGCCGATGGTCTTGCCAAGCGCCATGGCGAGACGGGTCTTGCTGGTCTCGAAATCCCTGGAGCCGATCAGTTCGCGCAGATAGACGGTTTCGCGGCGCTGGTTCGGCAGTTCGATGCCGATGGCGTTGCGGCCGGGAACGACTGCGACGCGGGCGGCGATCGCCGACATCGAGCGGGCAATGTCGTCGGCAAGGCCGATGACGCGCGAGGACTTGATGCCGGGTGCGGGCTCCAGTTCATAAAGGGTGACGACGGGGCCTGGACGGACATGGATGATCTCGCCCTTGACGCCGAAATCCTCCAGCACGCCTTCCAGCATGCGGGCGTTCTGTTCCAGCGCATCGGCCGACAGCGTTGCGTCACGGGTGACGTTCTTCGGTTCGGCGAGGAAATGCAGCGGCGGCAGGGTGAAATCGTCGTCGTCGGTAACCAGCGATGCCTGCGCCTCGCGGTCGATGCGCTGGCCGCTCTTCGGACGCGGGGCTGCGGGAACGACGCGTGCGGTGGCGGCAGGTTGCGCCGGGGGCTGCTTGCGCGGTGCCGAGATCGGTGCCCAACGGGAAGGGCCGTCGATATTGTCATCCTCGTCGTCGGACATGATGCCGGCGGGCAGGCGGCCGGTATCGTGCAGGCCGTCGTCATCCTCGTCGGCGGAGATCGGCGGCGCGGCGACGACACGGCGCTCGCTGCGATCCAGCGACGGCTCGACCCGCTCGGAGCGCACCATGGCCTTCGGGCGAACGGGCTCGTTCAGCGTGCCGAATTCGTCGGTATTGAAGTCATAGGGCTCGTCGTAATGGCGTTCCGCCTGCTTGCGACGGCCGCTGAGGCCGAACAGGCGGCGCATGCGGGCATGGGCCGTGAAGCGCATGTGGGTGATGGCGCCCGCCAGAACCATGAACAGGCCTTCCGATTCGTCGTCCTCCGATTCGTCGCTGACGGTGCGCGCCTTGCTCGGTGCCGGCGCTGGGACCGGGATTTCCTCGTCGTCATCCGGCACGCCAATCAGGCCGGCGCTGTAGATCAGGAAATAGGCCGATGGCAGTGCGAAGAGCGTGGCAAGCACCATGCCGAAGGTTCCGGCCGGATAGGCGCCGGTGAAGAGCGCGGGAAAGCGCAGGATCATGTCGCCGAACACGCCGCCAAGGCCATTGGGCAGCGGCCAGGTGACGGGAGCCGGCAGGCAGCTGAGTGCCGCCGAGGCAAGCACGGAACCGCCGAACCAGGCGGCGGCACGTTTGTGAATGCGGCCGAACGGCTTGCTGGTGATCAATACGAGGGCCCAGGCGACGACGGGCAGCAGCGCCACGACGCTGGCAATGCCGAAGAACTGCATGAAGATATCGGCGAAGGCCGCGCCGGTATATCCGAGAATGTTGGTCGGCGCGTTGTTGGTCGCGTAGGAGAAGCTCGGGTCGTTGACGTTCCAGGTCGACAGGGCCGCGACGGCGAAACCCAGGGCGACGAAGAGCGCAAATCCGGCCAGCGCGGCGATCTGTTTCCAGACGAATGTGGAAAGCACAAACCGGTTGGAACGGTTGTCATATACCGCCTGATTGCTTCTGCTCATGGTGACCTGCTGCCTGTTATTCTTCAAATCGCAATGCGCGCATGCTTCGACCGTAAGCTCGGGAGGGTTAAAGCCGTATTAACCTTGATGCTTCGTTTACAGGAAACATGGCCGTGAGGGCGGTCACTCCCTAGAAATCGGGAGGCCCGGTAGACAGGAGGAAGGCCAAAACGAAAAAGGCCCGATGCGAACACCGGGCCAAATGCGGTCTTGCGGGAAGCAAAACCGCGACGGGAAGAGATGCGGAGCCGTTTGCCGGCTCCGCAAATTGCTCAGGAATGGTAAGCGGCTTCGCCGTGCGAAGAGAGGTCGAGACCTTCGCGCTCGGCTTCGACGGATACGCGCAGGCCGACGATCAGGTCGACGATCTTGTAGAGGATCGCCGAGCCGATGCCGCACCATGCGATGGTGACGAGAACGGCGTAGACCTGGGTCATGAACTGGCCGCCCATGGTAACGCCTTCGGCATAACCGATGCCGCCGAGCGAGGACGAGGCGAAGATGCCGGTTGCCAGGGCGCCGAACAGGCCACCCACGCCGTGGACGCCGAAGACGTCAGCCGTATCGTCGTAGCCGAACTTGTTCTTCACGACGGAGACGAAGAAGTAGCAGAGCGGCGAGACCAGCAGGCCCATGACGATCGCGCCCATCGGACCGACGATACCGGCGGCAGGCGTGATGGCGACGAGACCGGCGATCATGCCGGAGGCGGCGCCGAGCATGGAAGCCTTGCCGCGGGTGAAGGTTTCAACCAGCGACCAGGAAACGATGGCGGCAGCCGTTGCGATGAAGGTGTTGACGGTTGCCAGCATTGCGCCGCCCGACGCTTCGAGGTTGGAGCCGGCGTTGAAGCCGAACCAGCCGACCCAGAGCATGGCCGCACCGACCAGCGTCAGGGTCATGGAGTGCGGAGCCATCATGTCCTTGCCGAAGCCGGTGCGCTTGCCGACCATGATCGCGCCGATCAGACCCGCCACGCCGGCGTTGATGTGCACGACGGTGCCGCCGGCAAAGTCGAGTGCGCCCCAGCCGAAAAGCAGGCCGTTTGCATCCCAGACCATATGGGCGATCGGGAAGTAGACGAAAGTGGCCCACAGGATGCAGAACAGGACGGCGGCCGAGAATTTGATGCGCTCGGCGAACGCGCCGACGATCAGGGCCGGAGTGATGGCCGCGAACGTCATCTGGAACATGATGAAGATATATTCCGGAATGACCGCGTCGGAGAATGTCGCAGCCGTGCTGTCAGGGGTGACGCCTGCTAGGAAAAGCTTGGCCGTGCCGCCGAAGAAGGCGGACGTCGAGCCACCGAAGGCGAAGGAATAGCCGTAGACGACCCAGACGAGCATGACGGCTGCACCGGCGACGGTGCACTGCATCAGCACCGACAGCATGTTCTTGGCGCGGACAAGGCCGCCGTAGAACAGGCCGAGACCTGGAACCAGCATGAACAGGACCAGGATGGTGCAGAGGAACATGAAGGCGGTGTCGCCCTTGTTCGGGACCGGGGCCACGGCGGCGGCGGCTTCGGTCGCGGCTGGTGCCGCTTCCTGCGCGAACGCGATGGCTGGGGCAAGGAAAGCTGCGGCAGCAGCGCTCGCGCGTCCGAGAGATGTGGAAAGTTTAAATGAGGACATTGTCAAATAGCTCCCTGAACGGCCGTGACTTACAGCGCTTCTGTGTCGGTTTCGCCGGTACGAATGCGAACGGCATGGTCAATCGAATAGACGAAGATCTTGCCGTCACCGATCTGGCCGGTCTTGGCCGACGCGGCGATCGCTTCCACGGTCTTGTCGACGAGCTCGGAAGAAACGGCGATTTCGATTTTCAGCTTCGGCAGGAAGCTGACGGCGTATTCGGTGCCGCGGTAGATTTCGGTATGACCCTTCTGGCGCCCGTAGCCTTTCACTTCGGTCACGGTCAGGCCTTGGATGCCAACGGCGGTGAGGGCTTCGCGAACCTCATCGAGCTTGAACGGCTTGATAATGGCCATCACAATTTTCATCTGGTTTCCCATCCTTGTGTTCATCTGCGGCGCGGGGCCGTCTCTCCTTGCCGCTCAGCACAATTCGCCAACGACCACGCATTGCTATTCAAGGCGCGTGCCAGTTTGGGGCGGGGACGGTAAGCCTATGAAAAGACACGGAAACGCCACATTCCCCAGAGGCTCGGAATGGGAATGTCAAAAAATCGTCAATTTAAGCGATGAAAAAATAAGCAAAAATAAAAAAGTGGCGTTTTTTTATTCAGGTGCCTTTTTCCGAATCAAACCTTCCTGCGCAACGGAGGCGATCAGCACGCCGGAGCGATCGAAAAGGCTGCCACGGGTCATGCCGCGGGCGCCGAAGGCGCTGGGACTGTCCTGGGTGTAGAGCACCCAGTCGTCCAGTTTGCACGGGCGATGAAACCACATGGAATGGTCGAGGCTCGCCACCTGCAGATCGCGGTCGAACACCGAAGTGCCATGCGCATAGAGTGCTGTGTCGAGAAGCGTCATGTCGGAGATATAGGCGAGCACCGCCGCCTGGATATGGCGCTCGTCGGGAACCGAGCCGACGGCCTTCACCCAGACATCCTGCAGCGGTGCGAGCTTGTCGCGCGAGAAATAGTGTTTCAGCGAAACGGGCCGAATCTCGATCGGCCGGGGGCGTTCCCAGTAACGGCGGATGGCTTCCGGCGCATTGACCAGGAATTTCTCCTTGATGTCCTGCTCGCCCATCAGCGTTTCCGGCGGGGAGACCGTGGGCATGGCGATCTGGTGCTCGAAGCCCTCTTCGTCGAACTGGAACGAGGCCGACATGGAAAAGATCGCCTTGCCGTGCTGGATGGCGACGACGCGGCGGGTGGCGAAACTCGACCCATCGCGGATGCGGTCGACGTCGTAGATGATCGGCACGGTGGGGTCGCCCGGGCGCATGAAATAGGCGTGCAGCGAATGCACATAGCGGCCTTCGCTCACCGTGCGCTGTGCAGCCACCAGCGCCTGGCCGATCACCTGTCCGCCGAACACCCGCTGCCATCCCACCTGCGGGGAAAGACCGCGAAACAGGTTTTCCTCCAGCTTCTCCAGATCCAGCGTCTGCAACAGCACATCCATGGGGGCGGGCATCGGGGCGGGGGTCTCATCGGGGCGCGACATTTCGGCAATCTCCAGCGGTCGGACGTTCCAGAGGTAGGAACGGGCGCATCCTTGATCTATATAGCAGGCAGGCAATGCTCAAGGCCAATCGGGTGCCGGGCAATCAGGTCGGCAAAGGGAGAACGAGAGATGATCGATGTGCTGATTGCTGGCGGCGGTTATGTCGGATTGTCGCTGGCCGTAGCCGTCAAGAAGGCGGCGCCGCATCTCAACGTGACGCTGATCGATGGCGCTCCGGACAATGCCTGGAAGAAGGACGAGCGCGCCTCGGCGATCATCGCCGCCGCCTCGCAGATGCTCGACGTGCTCGGGCTCTGGGGCGAGATCGAGCCGGAGGCTGAGCCGATCAAGCGCATGGTCATTACCGATTCGAACACCGCCGACCCGGTCCGGCCGGTCTTCCTTACCTTCGAGGACGAGGCGGTCGAGGGTCGCCCTTTTGCCCATATGGTGCCGAATGTCGCGCTCGTCGGCGCCTTGCGCAGGGCGGCCGGCGAACTTGGCATCGAGATCCGGCAATCGGCCGTCGCACAGGATTTCAAGAGCGGTGATCATGCGGTCTCCCTGACGCTGTCGAGCGGCGACGTGCTGGATGCAAGGCTGCTGGTCGCCTGTGACGGCGTGCGCTCGAAACTGCGCGATGCCGCCGGTATCAAGACCGTCGATTTCGACTATGGCCAGTCGGGTATCGTCACGACGGTCGAACACGAGCGCCCGCACGAGGGCACGGCGGAGGAACATTTCCTGCCGGCCGGGCCTTTCGCGACACTGCCGCTCCGCAACAATCGCTCCTCGCTGGTCTGGACGGAGCGAACCCGCGACGCGGACCGCCTGGTCGCCAGCGATGACCTTGTGTTCGAGGAAGAACTGGAACGCCGGTTCGGCCACAAGCTGGGCGCCCTGAAGGTCGTCGGCGGCCGTCGCGCCTTCCCGCTTGGCCTGACGCTGGCGCGCGATTTCATCGCCCCGCGCTTCGCCCTTGCCGGCGACGCCGCCCATGGCATTCACCCGATCTCCGGACAAGGCCTCAACCTCGGCTTCAAGGATGTCGCGGCGCTGGCCGAAACCATCGTCGATGCCGACCGTCTCGGTCTCGACATCGGCTCGCTTGCGGTGCTCGAGCGCTACCAGAGCTGGCGGCGCTTTGACACGTTTCGCATGGGCGTGACGACGGACGTGTTGAACCGGCTGTTTTCCAACGACATCACCCCCATCCGGGCCTTGCGCGATTTCGGCCTCGGCATCGTCGACCGCCTGCCCTCGGCAAAGTCGTTTTTCATCCGCCAGGCTTCGGGGCTTGGCGGGCAGAGCGAGCCGAAGTTGTTGAGTGGTTTGCCGATTTGATCGTCAGGCATTTCGGTCGGAAATATCTGAATGCGCGGAAGTTTACCCCCTTCTGTCGGCGACGCCGACATCTCCCCCACAAGGGGGAGATCACCGCTGTCTTCGGATCGATTGGGGAAAAGAACAATCTCCCTCCCTGTGGGGGAGATGTCACCGAAGGTGACAGGGGGTAAGCGCCGCCAAACTCGGTCGTAAGATGATCGACCGGTCCCTCAATCCTCGATCTTGCGGGCCTCGGAGATCAGCATGATCGGGATGCCGTCGCGGATCGGGTAGGCGAGGCGGGCTTTTTCGGAGATCAATTCGTTGTCGCTCGCGTGGTAGCTCAGCCGGCCCTTGGTCAGCGGGCAGACGAGCAGTTCGAGCAGTTTCGGGTCAACGCGGCTGGTTCTATCTTCCATGGGCAGGACGTTACTGCAGCATGGTTTCGATGTCGCCGAAATTTCGCGCCAGAACGATCTCGGTAATGGCAATCAGCGTTTCGGCGCGGGTCTTCAGATCCGGCGCCTCCAGCAGCGCCTGCTTTTCCGCCGGGCCATAGGGCGACATCATCGCCATGGAATTGACCAGCGTGACGTTGCTCGCCCGCTCGACGCTTTCCCAGTCGGCTTCCAGCTTGTTGGCGTCGAGATAGGCTTTGAAGGCGGCGAGCAGCGCCTCGCGATCGACCTGCGCCTCGTCGTCCGGGCCGCTCAAGTCGGCGACAAAGGGGACGATGCGGAAGGAGCGGTAGCCCTTCACCTGCGGCATTTCCTCGAACAGCCGGAACCGGCAGATGCCGGTCAGCGAAATGATGTAGCGACCATCCTCCATTTCGGCGAAGGACGTGATCCGGCCGACGCAGCCGACCTGGCAGAGTGCCTGCACATGCGCCTGGCCCGCCTCGTCGCGGATTTCGCCGAAGGACGGCTGGATCATGCCGATCAGGCGGTTTTTCGTCAGGGCGTCATCGACCATGGCCAGATAGCGCGGCTCGAAGATATTCAGCGGCAGCTGCGAGCCGGGAAGCAGAAGCACGCCCGTCAGCGGAAAGACCGGAAGCGTTTCCGGCAAGTCCTGAGACTTCAGATATCGTGCATTTCCAACTTGCATGTCTTGCAACACCCCATTGCTCTCAGGCGTTTCCCGGCGATTTCGGCCCAATCTGTCGCCTATCGACAAAAGATGGAGCGCACGCCTGAAAACTCAAGAGAGGGCGTGCGTGGCGTCAGGAGAACAGGATGGACGACAGCTTGCGCCGCGCCGAAAGCGTCGCCGGATCCATCGGTCCCCAGATGTCGAAGAACTGCAGAAGCTCGCGGCGGGCACCGTCGTCCTGGAATGTCCGGTCACGCTTCATCACCCGCAGAAGATGGTCGGCGGCGGTCTCCCGGTCGCCCTCGACATTGCGGATCTTGGCGAGCTTGATGCGCGATTCGTGATCGTCCGGATTGGCGGCAAGCACCTGTTCCAGTGCGTTGGGATCGCCGAGCTTGCGGGCTTCCTCGATCTGGTCGAGCTTTTTGAGCACTGCGATAATCCCGGCATCCTTGGCGAGCGCCTCGGGCAGGTCCGTCAGCATTTCGCGCGCCTGCTCCAGGTCGCCGGCGGTGATCAGGCAATTTGCGAGCCCGGCGAGCGCGACGGCGTTTTCCGGTTCGGCCTGCAGCACGGCGCCGAACAGGCCTGCCGCGTTCTGCAGGTCGCCCTGCTCGAGCAGGCTCTTGGCCTCAGTCAGCGCCGCTTCGATCTCGGCGGCCTGATCGTCAACGGCAGGGCCGGCGACCTTGTCGATGAAATCGCGGATCTGGCTTTCCGGCACGGCGCCCATGAAGCCGTCGGCCGGCCGGCCGCCGACAAAGGCGATGACGGCGGGGATCGACTGGATGCCGAGCTGGCCCGCGATCGACGGGTGGTCATCGATGTTCATCTTGACCAGCCGCACGCGCCCCTGGGCTTCCGTCACGACCTTTTCGATGACAGGCGTCAATTGCTTGCAGGGGCCGCACCAGGGTGCCCAGAAGTCGACCAGCACCGGCTGGTGGCGGGAGGCCTCGATCACGTCGCGAGCGAAGTTGGCGGTTGTCGTTTCCTTGATCAGGTCTGCAACGGGCGTGGTTGCCGTCGGTGTTGCCGCCGGCGCGCCGCCATAGCTTGCCGTTGCCGTCATCTGGCTGCCGTAGGAGCCTGAATAGGGATTGTCGTTGCCGCTCATCGTGTCTCCTCGCGGACATCGGCGTCCGTCTGACTTTCTTGCGTCAAAGATCGTATGTCAGGACGTCACTTTCAAGACAAGCGGTTCATGTCCCGTCGCCTCGATAAAGCGCAGAAGGTCCTTCGACGCGATCGATGTGGTGGCGTCATTCGACAACGGATGGCAGTTGACGATCTCGTCCTGCATCAGGTCCTGGTCGATGATGATCTTCACATTCTGCCCGGCGTCGTTGATCACGCCGAAGGCGGTGACGGCGCCGGGGATGACGCCCAGATATTCCATCAGCTTTTCCGGACGGCCGAACGACACCTTGCTGGCGGCGCCGATGATCGTGTGCACGGTCTTCAGGTCCACGGTCGCATGTTCCTCGACGGTCAGGAGGAAATAATTGTCCTTCCTGTCCTTCACGAACAGATTCTTGGTGTGCCCGCCCGGGATTTCGTCGCGCAGCGCCACCGATTCGGCCACGGTGAAAACTGGCTCGTGCTGCTTGGTCTGGTGGGTGATACCGAGGCTGTCCAGAAACTGGAACAATTCGTCTTGCGTCTTCGGCTGTGCGGTGCTCATGGCCTGTTCCTTGGCGAGTAGAAGTGCCGTCTGCTTTACGGCCAAGCCCAGACAAGCGCAATCGTGTCGATTGCAAAGGCGGTAAAACGCCTTGTTTTCAGGGTCTTGCGACATTTTCGAAAAATTTCTCGGATCCGGCGTCATTTCCCTGTTGCATTTGGAAAATGGCTGGGCCATATAGCGCCCGTCGCCGCAAACAACAACGCAGCGACGCCACGGTCCACCGACTACCCCCGGACCGGGGTTGATGAGCGGGTGTAGCTCAGGGGTAGAGCACAACCTTGCCAAGGTTGGGGTCGGGCGTTCGAATCGCCTCACCCGCTCCATTTTTTCTAAGAAATTCAGGCGGTTATTAGTGGTATCGTTTCACGGTATTGCTATCGGTGTTTCGGCGGAACCACGGCGGAACCGTTAGACGCACAGGAAGCCGGCAGGTCGCAACCGCTGGTAAGGTGACGGCCCATCGCCATGACCAGCGCCACCGGGCCCTCGATCTTGTTTTCCGGCCGTTCTTTCCGGGGATAGACATTATCCTTCGCGTCGGGCTTGGCGACCAGGTTCGATAGCATCCACGTCATAGCCGGGTCGCCGTCATGGGCAATCTTGCGCGACCGGATCAGCCCTTCGACTTCCTTCAGCGGCTCCGACATGCTAATCTATTGTATATGCTTGTGCTATTTTTGGACGGGCCGGATTTCCGGTCAGCCGCGCCCGACATAGGGCATTTGGGTGGCCATCACGGTCATGGTCAGAACATTGGCATTCAGCGGCAGGCCGGCCATGTAGACCACGGCGTCGGCAACCAGATTGGCCGGAATGGTCGGCTCGCTGGCGATCTCGCCATTGGCCTGCAGCACGCCGCCGCTCATCCGCGAGGTCATCTCGGTCGAGGCATTGCCGATGTCGATCTGGCCGCAGGCGATGTCGAACGGGCGGCCATCGAGTGCGGTCGATTTCGTCAGGCCGGCAACTGCATGTTTGGTCGCCGTATAGGGCGCCGAAAGCGGTCGCGGCGTCGAGGCGGAGATCGAACCATTGTTGATGATACGGCCGCCACGCGGCGTCTGCGCCTTCATCAGTTTCATCGCCTGCTGGGTGCAGAGGAAGGCGCCCGTCAGGTTGGCCGCGACGATGGCGTTCCACTGTTCGAAGGTGATGTCTTCCATCGGCACGGCCGGCAGGCCCATGCCGGCATTGTTGACGAGCAGGTCGAGACGGCCGAAATCATGGGCGACGGTCTTGAACAGGGTGGCGACGGATTGCGGATCGCCGACATCGGCGGCAAAGGCGCGGATCGTCCCGCTTGTCGAAGCCGACATTTCATGCGCGGCCGCCTGGAGAACGTCGAAGCGGCGCCCGGAGATCACCACGGTATAGCCGTTGCCGAGAAGGGCCTGGGCAATGGCCCGGCCAACGCCGGTGCCGCCGCCGGTCACAAGTGCGATCTTGCCGCGGTTCTTTGTCGTGTCGGTCATCGTCGCTTTCCTCTCTGAACGCGTCTGATCGGTGCCGCAATCAGCTTTTGGTGAAAACGTAATCCGTTTCCTGCCGCAGCGTATCACCGGGCCGCAGAACGGCCTTTGGGAAATTGGCATGATTGACGGCATCCGGCCAGATCTGCGTTTCCAGGCAGAAGCCGGCAAACGGTCCGTAACGGCGGCCTTCGAGGCCCGGGACCGGCACGTTCATCTTGAAGCCGGTGTAAAACTGCACGCCCGGTTCCGTCGTGCGGACTTCCAGCGAGACGCCGGAATTGATGCTGCGGACCAGGGCGACCGACTGCTTCGGCCCCCGCGCCCCGGACAGGCAGAAATTGTGGTCGTAGCCGATCTTGTCACCTTCCAACTGGCGGCGCATCGACGTCATGCTGCGCAGGTCGAAGGCGGTTCCCTCGACGGGGCGGACTTCGCCCGTCGGCACCAGCCGCTCGTCCGTCGGCAGATAGTCGTTGGCCGCGATCATCACGTCATGGCCGAGCGCATCGGCGGTTCCGTCGAGATTGAAATAGCTGTGCTGGCAGACATTGCAGATCGTCGCACGGTCCGTGCTGCTCTCGTAGAGAACATTGAGCACGCCGCCGTCGCTTAGCGTATAGGTACAGGTGACCGTGCAATTGCCGGGATAGCCGGCGCGGCCGTCGGGATCGACGACGCGCAGCACGACGCGATTCTCGGCCAGTTCGACGATATCCCAGATGCGCTTGGCAAGACCGTCGCTGCCGCCGTGCAGATGGGTGACGCCGTTCTCGTTGTTTTCCAATTGATATTCGGTGCCGTCGATCGAAAAGCGGCCGCCGCCGATGCGATTGGCATTGCGGCCCGGCGTCGCGCCGAAATAGGGGGAATGGTCCAGATGATCCTGTAGATTGTCGAAGCCGAGCACCAGCGGGGCGGAATGGCCGTCGAGCCGCAGATCCTGGATGACCGAGCCCCAGGTCAGGATATGTGCCGTCAGTCCGCCGCCGGTAATGACCACGCGATGCACGGCGTCGCCGGACGGCAGATGGCCGAAAATATCTGTCTGTGTCTGCACGGCCGTTTTTCCTCCACTGCCCCGGCGGCAACCTGCGTCATTTCGCCGGGGTCGGCAACCGAAAAGTCATACAATTCACCGCAGCGTTTCCGCTGGCGGCATATCCTCACCCGTCATTGCCTGAAAAACACTGCCGGTTCGCTTCAAAACGTCTTCTGATAAACGATGAATGGCGTCTTGTCTGCGATCCGATCGTAGAGTTTGCGCGCGGTTGCGTTGAAATCCTGGGTCATCCAATAAACGTCCTGAGCCCGCTCTGCATCTGCGCGTGCATACACTGCTTCGATCAGCGCCCTTCCGATGCCCTGTCCGCGTATCTCGGGATCGGCATAGAGGTCCTGCAGATAGCAAACCACGTTTTCATGCCAGCACGAGCGGTGAAACAGGTAATGCGCAAGGCCGACCGGCTTGCCGTTCAGCACCGCCAGGAAACCCGCATATTCATGCGCCGCGCCGCTCGTGACGCGCGAGAAGGTGAGGGCATAGATGTCTTCCGGCAAGACGGTTTCGTAGAAGGCGAGATAGGCCTTCCAGAGACGCCGCCAATCGGCTTCGTCCCGGCTCTCGACCGGCCGGATGACAAGATGTGTGCTCACCGTCTGTCCTTCCCGATATCCGCCGGATCATAGGGCGTGGTCTGGTAGATGTCGTTGATCCAGTTGCCGAACAGCAGATGCGCGTGGCTGCGCCAGCGGTTCTGCGGCGGCAGGTCCGGGTCGTTGTGCGGGAAATGGTTGTGCGGCATCTTGATCGGCACGCCGGCATTGATGTCGCGGAAATACTCGTCCGACAGCGAGGTCGAGTCATATTCGACATGGTTGAAGACATAAAGCCGGTTGCCCGCCTTCTCGTGCACGAAACACACGCCCATTTCGTCGGATTCCATCAGGATCTCGAGCGCGGGCACCTTTTCGATATCGGCGCGGCGCACCTCGGTCCACCGCGACACCGGGATCTGGAAATCGTCGGAGAAGCCGGAGAGATAGGGCGAGGACGGATTGAGATTTTGGTGGCGATAGACACCGAAGGCCTTTTCCCGCAGCGTATGCTTCGGCACGCCGTGGAAATGGTAGATCGCCGCCATGGCCCCCCAGCAGATGTTGAGCGTCGAATGGACATTGGTATGCGTCCAGTTGAGGATGTCCTGCATCTCGCCCCAATAGGTGACGTCCTCGTATTCCAGCATCTCGACCGGGGCGCCGGTGATGATCAGGCCGTCGAAATGGCGGTGCTTCACCTCTTCCCAGGTTTCGTAGAAGGCCAGCAGGTGTTCTTCCGGCGTGTTCTTCGCCTTGTGGCCGCCCACCCGGATGAGGGAAAGCTCGACCTGCAGCGGCGAGGCGCCGACAAGGCGCGCCATCTGCACTTCGGTCTTGATCTTGTTCGGCATGAGGTTGAGCAGCCCGATCTGCAGCGGGCGGATATCCTGGCGGATCGCCATGGTTTCGGTCATCACCCGCACGCCCTCTTTGACGAGGGTTTCGAAGGCGGGCAGCGTATCGGGAATCTTGATGGGCATGGACAACACTCGGTCAGACGAACAGGCGGACAAGCCGGCACAAAAAAACCGGCAACGATGAATCGCTACCGGCCCCGCTTGCTTGCGCATGCACGGCCCTTTAGCGACTTATTTAACGTGGCTGCAAGCCGGCCGGCCAAATCACCACGAGATGCTTAAATAGCGCCACCCGGCGCGAAAATCAATGTCGGTGCGCACGACCTGTTTGCCTGCCGGCGCCGCGTTCACGCCGATGTGTAATTCCATGATGAAACTCCAGGTCAGTGCGCCACGTACTCCCGATGTCTCAGGAGGACATGCCATGACAAGTCTTGCCTATCAGATCAGCCCGGCGGACTTCCGGCAGCGCCGGATGTTGCAGGTGACGATCGCCGTTCTCGCGCTCCTGCCGGTGTTTGCGGGCCTTTGCGGCGTCATGACCGGCGCCGGCTTTCTCGGCATCGAAAATGATCCTGCCGATCTCGACAGTCACGTTCGGTTCCTGTCCGGCCTGTTCCTCGCCTTCGGCATCGGTTGGTACACCTGCATTCCTGCGATCGAGAAAAAGACCGAGCGCATCCGGCTCCTGGCCATTCTGACGTTTTGCGGCGGACTGGCGCGGCTCTCGTCGCTGGTCATCGCAGGCATGCCTTCGATCGGGCATCTGCTGGGGCTTGGCATGGAACTGCTGGTGGTTCCATGCATCGTGCTGTGGCACGGTCGTGTCTCGCGGCTTGGCCGTCGATAGGTCAATTCATGCCGGAAAGCCGGCGTAGATTGCCGATCTCATCATCCGTCAGCGCCCGGACGGCACCCTTCTCCAGATCGCCGAGGACAAGGCCACCGATGGCGACGCGCACCAGGCGCAGGCAGGCGATATTCACCGCTTCCAGCATGCGCCGGATTTGCCGGTTGCGTCCCTCGCCGAGCTCGATCTCGAGCCAGGAATTCCGGCCGCCTTCGCGCAGCACGCGCGCCGATTTCGCCTTGAGGAATTCGTCATCCTGCCGGACCCCGCGCATCAGGGCCTCCATCAGACCCTCGTCGGCGATCTCGTCGATCTGGACATGATAGGTCTTCGAGACATGGGTCTGCGGATCGAGCAGGGCCTGGGCAAATTCCGTGTCGTTGGTAAAGAGCAGCAGGCCCTCGCTCGCCTTGTCGAGGCGGCCGACTGGCGAGAGGTAAGTATGATCCATATCCTTCAGGCAATCGAAGACCGTCGGCCGTCCTTCTGGATCATGGCGGGTGGTGACAAGGCCGCGCGGCTTGTTCAGCATCAGGTAGACCGGCTGTTCCGCCACCACCGTCTTGCCATCGACGGCGATCGTCGCGCTGGAAAGATCGACCCATGTGCCGGGATCGGTGACCACCCGTCCGCTGAGCGTGACGCGACCGGCCGCGATCATCTCCTCCGCTTGCGTGCGCGAGCAGAAGCCGAGTTTCGACAAGGCGCGGGGCAGCGTCACCCTTTTGCCGCCGGAAACCGGCTCGGCCTTGCGGTTTCCGCTGACATTGCGTCCTTTGCGACCCTGTTTCATCCACTATCCTTCCAGCCCGCCCTTACCAGCTGTTAACGTGCCGGCTGTTGACCTGCCGGCCCTTGCCATTCTAGAGCGAAGCTTAACCCGAGTGCAGTTATCGCCGCACCTTCCGTTCATCAACGGCAAATAAGCGACGCGGCGAACGTTTGGAAGCGAGACCATGGTGAACACCGACGATATTGCGCGTGAACTCGTCACCCTGCGCGACTATTGGCGCTATGCGATTTCCCGTTTCAACGCGGCGGAGCTGAGCTATGGCCACGGAACGACGACGGCGGTCGATGATGCCGCGTTCCTGCTGCTCGACAGCCTCGACCTGCCGATCGATACGCTCGACCCCTTTCTCGACGCCCGCCTGCTGACGCCGGAGCGCAAGCTGCTGGCCGAGCGGATCGAGGCACGCGTCTCCACCCGCAAGCCGACCTCCTACATTACCGGCCATGCCTATATCCAGGGCATCCGCTTCCATGTCGACGAGCGAGTGATCGTGCCGCGCTCGCATATCGGCGAAATCCTGTTCAACGAATATGGTGGCGAGATGGGTTCGTCCTTCCTGCCCGATCCGATGAGCGTCGAAAGCGCCGTCGATATCTGCACCGGCTCCGGGTGTCTCGCGATCCTTGCCGCGAAATTCTTTCCCGGGGCGGCGATCGAAGCGGTCGACCTGTCTCCCGACGCGCTGGAGGTGGCGAAGATCAATGTCGCCGAGCATGAGGTCGAGCACCAGGTGACCCTGTATCAGGGCGACCTTTTCGCGCCGCTGGCGGGCAAGAAATACGACCTGATCATCACCAACCCGCCCTATGTCGATCATGCCGCGATGGACGCCTATCCGGCGGAATTCCGTGCCGAACCGGCCATGGCCCATGACGGCGGCGTCGATGGTCTCGATCTCGTCCGCACAATCCTGGCGCAGGCGGCCGATCACCTCAATCCCGGCGGCGGCATGATCTGCGAGATCGGCACCGGACGCGAAATCCTCGAAGAGGAGTTTCCGCATCTGGAATTCCTCTGGCTGCAGACAGCGGAAGCGGAAGAATCCGTCTTCTGGATATCAGCGGAATCGCTCGGCGTGGAGGTTTAACGCGCGACCCTCAACGCGTCGGCAAGCACGTCGAAGACCTTGGGGTCGAGGCATTGCGACACATTGAACCGCATGAAGCCTGTCGCGGCCTGTGACAGGCTGAAGGCATTGCCGGGCGCCATGACGACGCCCCTCTTGATCGACGCATGGGCGACAGCGGTCGCGTCGATCCCGTCGGGAAGACGGCACCACAGGAACATCCCCGCCTGCGGCTCGATCCACGGCGTGACGCCGAGCGGCTTCAGCTTGCCGGCCACCTCGACCCTCGCCTGCGCGAGCCTGGTCCTCAGGACCTCGACATGCTTTCGATATCCGCCGTCGCTCAGCACGTTCAGAACCAGTTCCGCATCCAGACGTCCGCCGCCGAACGAGGTGGCGATCTTGAGATCGGTCAAGCCCTCGATCCATTGCGGCCGGGCGGCGATGAAGCCGCAGCGCGCCGAGGCCGATAGCGTCTTGGAAAAGCTGCCGATCAGGATGACCCGCTCCAGACCATCGAAGGCCGAGAGGCGCGGGGCGGGTATGTGCTCGAAATCGGCGAAGATATCGTCCTCGACAATGGTAAGGTCGAACTGTTCGGCAATCTTCAGGACCCGGTGCGCCACGACCGGAGACAGCGTCGCGCCGGTCGGATTGTGAATGCCGGAATTGGTGATGTAGAGCCGGGGCCGGTGTTCGGCCACGATCTGGGCAAAGAGTTCGATATCCGGGCCAACAGGCGTGTAGGGCACGGCGACCATCCTGGCCCGGTGGGCGCGCAACAGGGCGTGGAAGTTGAAATAGCAGGGATCGTCGACGAGAACCGTGTCGCCCGGTTCCAGCAGGAAACGGCAGAGAAGATCGATCGCCTGCGTGCCCGAATCCGTCAGTATGATCTGGTCCGGCGACGCTTCGACGCTGCGCTCGGCAAACCGCCGGGCAAGCAGTTGCCGCAAGGATGGCAGGCCGAGCGGCGTGGCGTAGTCGGCAAGGGTCGATGCCGGCGCGCGCGACAGGTTTCGCAAAGACCGGCGGATGTTGTCCTCGGGCAGCCAGGCGGGCGGAAGCCAGCCACAGCCGGGCTTCAGGTCACCCTCCCCGGCCTCCAGCGACTGGCGCGAGACCCAGAAGGGATCGACGGCGCGGTCGAGCTTCGGCCCGGTTTCCGAGAGCGCGAAAGGGGCGATGTGGTTGGCGACGTAGAAGCCGGAGCCGGGGCGCGACAGGATCGCGCCTTCCGCCACAAGGCGTTCATAGGCATCGACCACGGTCGAGACCGAGACTTTCAGCGTGGCGGCCAGAGACCTGACGGATGGCAATTTGGCGCCCGGCGTCAGCGTGCGTCCGGCGATACGCTGCCGGATCGCCTCCATGACCATCACGACCCGCGTGCGTCCCTTGTTGTCGTCAATCATCTGTATTGCCATCTGATCCATAACAGTTTTGCAAAACTGTATCAGACTGTCACTGGTGGGAACAGGGGGCGAGGAGGATATTGACCTATCGAAGCAGGGGACGGACACATGGATCGATCGACGGCCGGATGGCTCAACGGATTTCTCGGCGTGTTGATTTTCAGCGGATCGCTACCGGCCACGCGTGTTGCCGTGATGGATTTCGATCCGGTCTTCCTCACGGTTGCCCGAGCCGCGATCGCCGGGACCATCGGGTTGCTCCTGCTGATCCTCCTGAAGCAGAAGCGGCCGACCGGCGGGGAGATCGCGTCGCTGGTCGTCGTCGCTGGCGGTGTGGTGGTCGGCTTCCCCTTGCTCACGGCCTTGGCGCTGCAGCATGTAACCTCGGCCCATTCCATCGTCTTCATCGGTCTCTTGCCGCTTGCCACGGCGACCTTCGGCGTGATCCGGGGCGGCGAGCGTCCGAAGCCGGCCTTCTGGTTCTTCTCCATCCTCGGCAGTTTGCTCGTCGCCGGCTTTGCGGCAACGCGCGACCTCGGCGCATCCCCGGTCGGCGATCTGCTGATGCTGGCGGCTGTCATCGTCTGCGGTCTCGGTTATGCGGAGGGCGGCAGGCTGTCGCGGACGATCGGCGGCTGGCAGGTGATCTGCTGGGCGCTGGTCCTGTCGCTGCCGCTGATGCTCGCAATCACGATTTTCCTCATGCCACCTACATTTGCCAATGTCGGAGCACCGGCCTTCGTCAGCCTTGGTTATGTCTCGCTGTTCAGCATGCTCATCGGCTTCATCTTCTGGTATCGCGCCCTGTCGCAGGGCGGCATCGCCGCCGTGGGCCAGTTGCAGCTGTTGCAACCGTTCTTCGGCCTGGCGCTCGCGGCTACGCTGCTACACGAGCCGGTGACATGGAGCATGCTTGGCGTGACCGCCGCCGTAATCATGTGCGTGGCCGGCGCGCGGCGGTTTGCGCGGTAGCCTCATCGCCCTCTCGACCCTACCCCTCAATCTCCTCCCGCAGCATCTCCAGCTCCAGCCATTCCTCCTCCATCGTCGCAATCGCCCCCCGCAACTTCTCCATCTCCGCGGCCAGCGCCGAAAACCGGGCCGGGTTCTTTGCAAACAAATTCGGGTCGGCCATTTCCTTTTCGCGTTTGGCGATCTCGGCCTCGGCTTTTTCCATTTCCTTCGGCAGGTTTTCCAGCGCGAATTTCTGTTTGAAGGAGAGCTTTCCCTTGTTCGCCTTTGAGGTGGACGCAGAGGCTGGGCCGGTGTCGCCAATCTTTGCCTTTTCGGCCTTCTCGGTGCGCTTCTTCTCGTCAGCGGCGCCCTTGCGCTGGGCCATCATGTCGGAATAGCCGCCGGCATATTCGATCCAGCGGCCGTCCGGCGCCTCCGGGTTGGCGGGCGCGATGGTCGAGGTGACGGTGCGGTCGAGGAAGTCGCGGTCGTGGCTGACGAGGATGACGGTGCCGGAGAAGCCGGCGACGATTTCCTGAAGCAGGTCGAGCGTCTCGATATCGAGGTCGTTGGTCGGTTCGTCGAGGATCAACAGGTTGGTCGGGCGCGACAGGATGCGCGCCAGCATCAGCCGGGCGCGCTCGCCGCCGGAGAGATTCTTGATCGGGGTTCTGGCCTGTTCGGGCTGGAACAGGAATTCCTTCATATAGCCGGTGACATGGCGCTGCTCGCCGTTGACCAGCAGGTTGTCGCCGCGGCCATCGGTCAGGTAATGGGCGAGCGTATCGTCGAGGTTGAGGTCCTCGCGGCGCTGGTCGAGCGTGGCGATCTCAAGGTTGGTGCCGAGCTTGACCCAGCCGCTGTCTGGCTTGATCTGGCCGGTCAGCATCTTCAGCAGCGTCGTCTTGCCGGCACCGTTCGGGCCCACGAGGCCGATGCAATCGCTGCGATGGACGCGGATCGAGAAGGGGGCGACGATCGAGCGCTCGCCATAGGTCTTGGTGATCTGGTCTGCCTCGATCACCAGCTTGCCGGTCAGGCGGGCATCGGAGACGGTGGCCTGGACGGAGCCTTGCGGGCCGTTATGGCCGCGATGTTTCGCCCGCAAATCCTGCAGCGCGCCGAGGCGGCGCATGTTGCGCTTGCGCCTTGCGGTGACGCCATAGCGCAGCCAGTGTTCCTCGCGCTCGATCTCCTTGCCGAGCTTGTGCTGCTCGATCTCTTCCTCTTCCAGCACCTTGTCGCGCCAGGCTTCGAAGAAGGCAAAGCCCTGGTTCAGCCGGCGCGACTGGCCGCGATCGAGCCAGACGGTGGCGTTGGAGACTTTCTCGAGGAAGCGGCGGTCGTGGGAGATGACGACGAGGGCCGAGCGGCTCTTGATCAGTTCGCCCTCCAGCCATTCGATGGTCGGCAGGTCGAGATGGTTGGTCGGCTCGTCGAGCAGCAGGATATCCGGCTCCGGCGCCAGGACGCGGGCCAGCGCCGCACGGCGGGATTCACCACCCGACAGCTGGTTCGGGTCCTCGTCGCCGGTGAGGCCCAGATGTTCGAGCAGGTAGGCGACGCGGTAGGGATCGTCACTCGGGCCAAGGCCGGCTTCCGCATAGGCGCGTACGGTAGAGAAACCGTCGAAATCCGGTGCCTGGTGCAGGTAGCGGATGGTGGTGGAGGGATGGCGGAAGATCTCGCCGGATTGCGGCTCGGCCAGGCCGGCGGCCATCTTCATCAGGGTCGATTTGCCCGAACCGTTGCGGCCGACGAGGCAGATGCGGTCGCCCGGCTCCACCTGCAGGTTTGCGCCGGCCAAGAGCGGCGTGCCGCCGAAGGACAGGAAGATGTCGTCGAGTTTCAGAATGGGCGGCGCCATGGTCAGGCTCCCGAAAGGTCTTGCGGGCGGGCGAGAATGAGCGCCCGGCCGGAGGAAAGGGTGAAGCGGACGGCGCCCTCGGCGACGTTGGAAATCGTGCGCGAGGAGCCGAACGGCAGATGGAAATTTTCGAGCGGATAACGGGCGCCCTTGATCGACAGCCCGGTCAGCGTATCGAGCCCGAGGATGGAAAACAGGCTGCCCTTGGGCAGGTCGATCGCGCGGTGGCCGGGAAGCAGCGGATAGGCCTCTTCATCGCCGGAAGTGAGCAGCACGTCGATGCCGTCTTCGGCCAGTTTCGCGGCATAGAGCAGGTGCATGAAGGCATGATCGCTGCGTGTGCCCCCGAGCGCGCCGGCGAGGATCAGCCTTTTCGCGCCGCGCTCCAGTGCCGCCGCCACCGCGATCTCGCCGTCGGTCTCGTTCTTGGCGGGCGGGTAGGGCTCGCGCAGCACGTCCGGCCATTCGGCAATCAGGGCATCCGGAGTGGAGTCGAAATCGCCGACCCAGAGTTCGGGCGTCAGGCCCAGCGCCCGGGCATGCCGCATGCCGCCATCGGCCGCAATGACGCGCACGCCATCAAGCTGCGCCGCCAGCCGCCCCGTCGGCACCAGCGCGCCGCCCATCAAGATTGCAAAAGCCCTTTGGTCCATGCCGCAAGGCCATAGCGTAAATGAGGGGATGAGGGGAAGGGGTGGAATTGGTCTGGCCTTACGTCCCCGACCCCCGCCCGGCATTTTCGCGGTTCTGGTAGAACGTCTCGAAATCGCTGACGAAGCGGTCGAACAGGTGGGCGAAGGCGCCGACGTCGTCCTCGGGCCAGTCGGCAAGAATGCTTTTTATGACGCCGCGCTTGACCGCCTTGATCTCGCCGATCAGCTTGGTACCAAGCTCGGTCATGACGACGATGATGCGGCGGGCGTCGGCTTGCGAGGCTTCGCGACGGAGCGCCCCGCGCGCCACCATGTCGGCGACGATGCGGCTGGCGCGGGAAGGATCGATGCGCATGATCTCGGCGATGGTGCCGACCGTAACCTCGCCCTCGGACCGGGCGCGCCAGACGGCGTCGAGCACGTCGAGATGGGTGAGTTCCAGGCCTGGCGCGATGGTGTCGATGGCGAGCCGCGCCATGACCCGCCGGCCGACCATCAGCCGCCAGCGCCCCATCGACTGGCCGATCGAGGCGCGGCTCGCCTCCATCTCGGACTGGTCAGGTTCGGTTTGTGTCATTGCATGTTCCATGATGCCGAGCATAGCAAGTGTTTGGCCGCTTAGAAAGCGCGATCTGCTGTTGTCATAAATGTGCTATTGACAATTATATGCTGACAGCACATAAATTGCCGAAACCAACCGGAACCTTTCCCATGGATATGCACGTGACCCCGGCGCCGCTCGTTTCGAGCCATGCGCTCCGCCTGACGCTTTTCTTTTTCCTGATGACGGCGCTGTTCATGGCGACGCTCGACCACCAGATCGTCGCAACCGCGCTACCGACCATTGTCGGCGAGTTCGGCGAGATGGAACGTTTCGGTTGGATCGGCTCGTCCTACCTGCTCGCCACCTGCGCGGTCATGCCGGTCTACGGCAAGCTGGGCGACCTGTTCGGGCGCAAATATGTGATGATCACGGCGATCGCCATCTTCACGCTGGGCTCGATCGCCTGCGGCCTGGCGACCTCGATGAACACGCTGATCGCGGCGCGTGTGCTGCAGGGCCTGGGAGGCGGCGGCATCATGGTGTCGATCTTCTCCATCAATGCCGACCTGTTCGAGCCGCGCGAGCGCGCCCGCTACCAGAGCTATTCCAGCCTGGTGCTGATGGCATCCGGCGCCATCGGCCCGGTACTGGGCGGCACGATGAGCGACCTGTTCGGCTGGCGCTCGATCTTCCTGATCAACATCCCGATCGGCGCCGCCGTGATCGCCGGCCTGCTCTTCTTCCTGCCCTATCGTCGCCCGACCCGCCGCCCGAAGATCGATTATGCCGGCGCGCTGCTGCTCGCCATCACCGTGACCTGCATCGTGCTTCTGGGCGACAGCGCCGAACTTTTTGGCGCGCTCGTGTCAAAAGGCAGCCTTGCCGTTGCGGCGATCGCGATCGCCTCGGCCGTCGCCTGGGTGTTCGTCGAACGCCGTGCGCCGGAACCGGTCGTGCCGCTCAGCCTGTTTTCCAACCCGACCTTCAGCCTGATGCTGGTGATTTCGCTGGCGAGCGGCGCCATCGGCATTGGCATGGTTAATTATTATGCGCTGTTCCTGCAGACCACGACCGGTCTTACGCCGTCCGTTGCCGGGCTGATGTTCATCATGCTGACCGGCGGCATCGTCTGCGGTTCGCTGACGGCCGGCCGGCTGATCTCGATCACCGGTCGCTACAAGCCGTTCTCGATCATCAGCGCCAGCCTGATGTTGCTGGCACTTGTGCTGTTTTCCCAGGTCCAGCCCGGGACGCCGCTCTTCCTGATCTGCGCCGTCATGGGCCTGCATGGCGTCGGCGTCGGCTTCGGCCAGCAGGTGCCGATCGTCGCCGTCCAGAACCTTGCCGCCCGCAGCGATGTCGGGGCCGCGACCGGTGCCATCACCCTGTCGCGCATGGGCGGCGCCTCGATCGCCATCTCGATCTACGGTGCCATCATCGCCGGCAGCCTGGCACGCGGTACGACCGCAATCCCGGGCGTCGCCGATATCGAGAAACTGACCCCGCTCGTGCTCTCGACCCTGCCGGAAGCCACCCGCCATCTTGTCGCCGAAAGCTATACGGCAGCGTTCCATCCGCTTTTCCTGACGGCGGCGGGGATCGCCCTGATCGCGCTGGTTTCGGCGGTGAGTTTGAAGGCGGTCAGGTTGCCGCAGAAGGCGGTGGGGTGAGAAGAACGTAGATTTAGCCGCCAAGGCTCGCCGCTGCTGACGAGCCTTGGCGGCTAGTCTTTTTCGCCGGAATTTCGGTTCAGATTGATCAAGTCGTTTTTCAGCAGATCGATTATCCCAAGGCCAAATTGGTCAGAGCTATCTATCCGATGGCTTATCTTGTAATATTTCCCAACATCATGACCCAATCCAATGGCCATCAGATGAATCCGCTCGTCGCTCTCAAGCCTTGAAATAACCTGAGCAAGGTGTCGAATGAGATAGTAGGGCCCGTTGGCCTTTAGCGTTGAATCGTCGACCGGCGCTCCATCAGAGAGCACAAGCAGAAGCTTTGACGTTTCATCCCGTTTGAACAGTCTCTCGGAAGCCCATTCGAGCGCTTCCCCATCGACGTTTTCCTTTAGAAGGTCAGGCCGTAGCATATTTTTGAGACCGTAGTTCAAGCTGGAGATGCGGGTGTCGGCAGCTGAACGATAAACGATGTGAAGCAGGTCACACAGGCGCCCCGGCTTTTCCATTTCTCCGCTACGTTCCCATCGAATACGTGACTTTCCGCCTCTCCAGCTCGAGGTTGTAAACCCGAGGATCTCGACTTTGCAGCCCAGTTGTCGCAAGAAATTCTGCGCGATGTCCGCAGCCGCGGCGGCCATGATGATCGACTGTCCGCGCATTGAGCCTGAATGGTCAATCAATAACGAAACTACTGTATCAGCCAGTTGATCCTTCTGACGAACTCTCCAATCTCCTGCGAAGCTTCTATAGCCTTAAGGCCGCACTCCATCCGCCATGCCATCAGCGACGTTTCGAAAATGTGCCAGGATTGCTCCAGCACCGATGAATCTTCGGGCGAGAGGCGTCCAAGCACGTCCTGCAACGCACTGGCCGAGATCGTTGAGTCGAAATCACGTGTGTAGACGTTGTAGGGAGATGGGTTTGGCCGAGTAGTCTTCTGACTGTCATGGCTGAAAAGATTTTTGAGAAATTTGAACACGCAGCACAATCCCCTATCGGAGCGATCGGTTCTTCCGTTTCTACCAATCTATTTTGGGTGATAACGGCGAGTCCAGATACCTGACCGGTAGAAACCCATTTGGTCGATAGTACTGACTGCTGCCACCCCCTTGCCAAGCATATCCCTCCCGTCTAAATCTCCTCCTGCTCTAACGGGGTGCCGCTCGTCCTTTCGGACGTTCGGCTGAGAGGCTGTCACCAGCCAACCCGAAGAACCTGATCCGGTTTGTACCGGCGGAGGGATTAGACGGCACGGTTCAGCGCCCTATTCCCAATTTTTGGATTTGAAGGAGGCGCTGATGCGCAAGGCAATTTTTCCATTCATGGCGGCACTGGCTGCTCTTTCCATCTCGTTTTCCGCCCGCGCCGAAGACAAGGTGCTGACGATCTATACCTATGAGAGTTTCACCAGCGAATGGGGGCCGGCCGCCAAGGTGGCCGAGGCGTTCGAGAAGACCTGCGCCTGCAAGGTCGAGTATGTCAGCGTCGCCGATGGCGTCGAGCTTCTGACCCGGCTGAAACTCGAAGGGGCGGCGTCCAAGGCGGATGTGGTGCTTGGTCTCGATACCAACCTCGTCTCGGAAGCCAAGGCGACCGGCTTCTTTGCGCCGCACGGGCTCGATCTTTCGGCGGTCAAGGTACCGGGTGGGTTTAGCGACGACACGTTCGTTCCCTATGATTACGGCCATTTCGCCGTGATCTACGACACGCAGACGCTGAAGGAGCCGCCGCAGAGCCTGAAGGAACTGGTGGAGGGCGATCCTTCCCAGAAGATCGTCATCGAGGATCCGCGCACCTCGACGCCGGGCCTCGGCCTGCTGCTCTGGGTAAAATCGGTCTATGGCGATCAGGCGGGCGCGGCCTGGGCAAAGCTCAAGGACCGCGTGCTGACGGTGACGCCCGGCTGGTCGGAGGCCTATGGCCTGTTCACCAAGGGCGAGGCGCCGATGGTGCTGTCCTACACGACCTCGCCAGCCTATCACATGGTCGCCGAAAACACCGATCGCTATCAGGCCGCCGCCTTTTCGGAAGGGCATTATATCCAGATCGAAGTGGCCGGCATGACCAGGAATGCCAAGGACCCGGCGCTCGCCAAGAGCTTCCTGTCCTTCGTCACGGGGCCGGACTTCCAGTCGATCATCCCGACCACCAACTGGATGATGCCGGTCGCCGCCGGCAAGGAGCCGCTACCGGATGCCTTCGGCAAGCTGGTCAATCCGGCAAAGACGTTCCTCATGTCGTCCGACGAGGTTGCGGCCAACCGCAAGGCCTGGATCGACGAGTGGCTGTCGGCGATGAGCATCAATTGAGACAAGGTTCAAGGGCGGCTTTTTGAGGTTGCAGAAACTGCCCGCTCTGTCGGCGACAACCTCGGAATTGTCACCGGAAATACCATAAAACCATCATGATAGACCGCATCGAGAGACGTTTCACGCTTGCCGCCGGGGCGATGTGCCTTGGTGGCATCGTGCTGTTCGTGTGCCTGGCGGCCGGCGCGCTGTTGGTTTTCGACGAACCGGGAACAGCCAATGACGGCGCCTATTTCGATGCCTATGTCTGGCGTGTTGCCCGGTTCACGCTGTTGCAGGCCTCGCTTTCGACGCTCCTGTCCATTCTTTTTGCTATTCCGGTGGCACGTGCCTTGGCCCGGCAGCTTTCTTTTCCCGGCCGGGTCTGGGTCATCCGGCTGATGGCGCTGCCGCTCGGCTTGCCGGCGCTGGTGGCGGCGCTGGGGCTGATCGGCATCTGGGGGCGGCAGGGCATGCTGAACTCCGGGCTTGCCTGGCTGGGGCTCGCGCAGCCGGTCAGCATTTATGGCTTGTCCGGTATCCTGATAGCCCATGTTTTCTTCAACATGCCGCTGGCGGCGCGGCTGATGCTCGTCGGGCTGGAGCGTATTCCCGGTGAATACTGGCTGGTCGGCGCCAATCTCGGCATGCCGCCGCTGTCGATCTTCCGCTTTATCGAATGGCCGGCGATCCGCGGGCTCCTGCCAGGTATCGCGGGCCTGATCTTCATGCTCTGCGCCACCAGCTTCACGCTGGTGCTGACGCTCGGCGGCGGACCGGCGGCAAGCACGATCGAGGTGGCGATCTACCAGGCCCTGCGTTTCGATTTCGATCCGCCACGCGCCATTGCGCTGTCGATGCTGCAGATTTCGATGACGGCGGTGCTGTTGATCGCCATCCGCATGCTGACGCCAACGGCGGACGAAGGGCATGGCGGCGGGCGGATGGTCCGCCGCTTCGACGGTCGCCGTGGTTTCGGCAAGATCGGCGATGGACTGGTGATTGCTCTTGCCGTTGTGTTTCTCGTGCTGCCTCTTGCTTCCGTCGTGTCGTCCGGGCTGCGCTCCGATCTGGTACAGCTGGTGACGGATCCGCTGGTTCGGCGGGCCTTCCTCACCAGCCTCGTCATCGCTGTTGTTTCCGGCTTCTTCTGTGTCGTCGCGACGGCGGTGATGATCCGGGCGCGCCAGACCGCGCTGGCGTCGCGGCATCCGGCGGGTCTCTTGCGCGGCTTTGCCGCCGGCATTTCGGCCAGCACCTCACTGATCCTGCTGGTGCCGCCGGTGGTGCTGGGTGCCGGCTGGTTCCTGCTGTTGCGGCCTTTCGGCGATGTCGCGCTGTTTGCGCCGCTTCTCGTCATCCTGATCAACATGCTGATGGCCATGCCCTTCGTCTACCGCATACTGGAGTCGGCCATGGCAACGCATGCGGCCCGCACCGGCCGGCTTGCGGCAAGCCTCGGGCTCGGCGGCTGGAACCGGCTGCGCGTCATCGACTGGCCGGGCCTGCGCAAGCCGTTCCTGATGGCGCTGTCTTTTGCCTGCGCCCTGTCGCTCGGCGATCTCGGTGCCGTCGCGCTGTTCGGCTCGCAGGATATGGTGACGCTGCCATGGCTGCTTTACAGTCGCATGGGCAGCTATCGCTCCACCGATGCGGCGGGGCTCGCCCTGCTTCTCGGTCTCATCTGCCTGATGCTGACGATCGCCGGGACGCCGGCGAGCGAAAAAGACGACAAGAGGAGACGGGATGCCGCCTGAAACCGATCGAACGGCCCCCGCCGTCCACCTGCGCAATGTGCTGGTGCGGTTCGACAAGACGGAACTGCGGTTCGATTGCGCCCTGCCGAAGGGGCAGATCATCGCGGTCACAGGCGCTTCCGGCTCGGGCAAGTCAACGCTTTTGAATGTCATTGCCGGCTTCGAGATACCGGATGCCGGGCGGGTTGATATCCTCGGCGAGGACGTCGCCGGGCGGGACCCGGCCGAGCGGCCGGTTTCAGTGATATTCCAGGAGCACAACCTGTTCTCGCATCTGGATGTCGCCACCAATATCGGGCTCGGCATCGATCCGGCGCTGAAGCTCGGTGTCAAGGAGCGTGCGCGGATCGCAGCCGCCTTGGGCCGTGTCGGGCTCGATGGTTTCGCCAAGCGTTTGCCGCCAACGCTGTCCGGCGGCGAGCGCCAGCGCGTGGCGCTGGCTCGCGCGCTGGTGCGCAAGAAGCCGATCCTGTTGCTCGACGAACCTTTCGCCGCGCTCGATCCGGGTCTGCGCGCCGGCATGAGCAGCCTGCTTCTCGACCTGCACCGCCAGGAGGGCAATACGATGCTGATCATCACACACCACCCTGATGATGTCCGTGCGCTCGCCGACAGTGTCCTGTTCCTCGACGAGGGCCGTATCCTGCTGCACGAGCCGACGGAAACCTTCCTCGCCCACCGCGATCTTCCAGCCGTCACGCGCTTTCTCGGCCGGTGAGCATCGCTTGCGATGCTTTTTGCCACAATTTGAACGCCGGCCCATGCGACGGGCGTTGGATGCCGGTTGCGGTCACGTTCGCGTGTGCGTTGCCGGGATACAACGGGGCAACTATTTCTATGCATGTAAGCTAGGCACGCGTAGCGCGAATAGGCTACAGCAGGCATTGCTGAAACGGTCGCCGGGCCTATGTACGTGGCTGTAAAAACAAGAATTTCCGCGCGGTCTTAGCCGGAACTTCGCGGGGCTGCATAAAGACTGGAAACGAGCTGAGGCATGACGACAGGGACACGCACGGATAGGCAATCTGCGGAGAAGCGCTCCGGCCTGCGTGTTCACATGGTCGCGGCCCTTGTGGGCATGCTGCTGCTCTCCGGCTGCCAGACCGCGATCGAGCAGAGCTACGAGCCGAGCGTCTCGCCCTCCTCCAATCCGCAGATCGTCGAGGAAGTGCAGAAGAACGATCCGCGCGCCAAGGTCGGCGCCCGCGAGCATCCGCGCATCGTCGCAAGCTATGGCGGCGAATACCAGGATGCCAAGACCGAGCGACTGGTTGCGCGTATCACCGGCGCCTTGACGGCGGTCTCTGAAAATCCGGACCAATCCTATCGGATCACCATCCTGAACTCGCCGGCGATCAACGCCTTCGCGCTGCCGGGCGGTTATCTCTACGTGACGCGCGGGCTTCTCGCCTTGGCGAACGACGCCTCGGAAGTGGCGGCGGTGCTCAGCCACGAGATGGCCCATGTCACCGCCAATCACGGCATCGAGCGGCAGCAGCGCGAGGAGGCGGAAGTCATCGCCAGCCGCGTCGTGTCGGAGGTTCTCTCCAGCGATCTCGCCGGTAAGCAGGCGCTGGCGCGCGGCAAGCTGCGGCTGGCGGCGTTTTCGCGAAACCAGGAATTGCAGGCCGACGTGATCGGCGTTCGCATGCTGGGCGAGGCGGGTTACGACCCCTATGCGGCAGCACGCTTCCTCGATTCGATGGCGGCCTATAGCCGCTTCTCCTCGGTCGACCCGGACAGCGACCAGAGCCTGGACTTCCTGTCGAGCCATCCGAGCGCGCCGCAGCGCGTCGATCTCGCCCGCCGCCATGCCCGCGCTTTCGGGGCGGAAGGGACGGTCGGCGATCGTGGCCGGGATTATTATCTCGCAGGGATCGACGGCCTGCTCTATGGCGACAGCCCGCAAGAGGGCTATGTCCGTGGCCAGACCTTCCTGCACGGCAAACTCGGCATCCGCTTCGACGTGCCCGCCGGCTTCCAGATCGATAACAAGGCGGAAGCGGTTCTGGCAACGGGGCCGGGCGAAACCGCCATCCGTTTCGACGGCGTCGCCGATACGCAGAAGCGCAGCCTGACCGATTATATCGGCAGCGGTTGGGTCACTGGCCTGCAGCCCGAAACGATCCACGCCATCACCGTCAACGGTCTCGAGGCCGCGACTGCACGCGCCTCGGCCGAGCGCTGGGATTTCGACGTCACGGTCATCCGCATCGATACCCAGATCTACCGCTTCCTCACCGCCGTGCCGAAGGGTGCCCCGAGCCTCGAACCAACGGCCGAAACCCTGCGCGCCTCTTTCCGCCGCATGACGCCGCAGGAGGCCGCCGCCCTCAAGCCGCTGCGCATCCGCATCCTCACCGCCAAGCCCGGGGATACGCTGGCGACTTTGTCGTCGCGGATGATGGGCACAGACCGCAAGCTCGATCTCTTCCGCCTGATCAACGCGATGCAGGTAACCTCGACGGTCAAGCCCGGCGACAAGGTGAAGATCATTTCGGAATAGGTGGGGCTAGCTGGTGGTCCAGGGATTGATGACCGGCACTCCCGCCGCCTCAAATGGTCCAGTGTCACGGGTTGCTACCATGAAGCCGTGGGCCGCCGCCGTTGCCGCAATGTAACCATCGGCCGGAGTGATTGCCAACCCAACTGTTTTTGCGCGGGCGCGAATCCGTTCGCTGCCAGTTCCGAGCCGAGCCTAACACGCGCCTGGGGGCGAACGGCACCTTCAATAATGTCGCGAATTTTCGCCTCGGTGCTGCGGCCATGCAAAGCCGCCCGCGCCTTGAGTGCACGATGTGTCGCTTCTGGCAAGTTTCGAATGGTGACCGCGGGCATCGTCATAATTCCATGTTCACATTCATGATGTCGCATCAATCTAAATGATATCAACACCTGCCATAAAGAAATCGAGCACCCGTCTTTGCGCCAGATAAACTAAAAAAGCCCGCGTGAGCGGGCTTTGATTGATTATACTGTCGCATATTTCAATGCGGCATGCTGGCCAGCACCGGGGCTTCCGCCACCAGTGCTGCCCGCAGTTTTTCCAGCGCCCGTGTTTCGATCTGGCGGACGCGTTCCTTGGAGATGCCGAGGTCGGCGCCGAGTTCTTCCAGGGTGGCACTGTCTTCCGAAAGGCGGCGGGCGCTGATGATCTTCATTTCGCGCTCGTTCAGCTGGCAGAGTGCGTGGCTGAGCCAGACGCGCCGGCGCTCGCCGTCGATCATCTCGCAAACCTGTTCGTCGGGGAGGGGAGCGTTGCAGGCCAAAAGGTCGAGCCGTTCTCCGCTGTCGGCGTCGCCCGATGAAATCGGCGCCTGCAGCGAGGCGTCGTTGCCTGAGAGACGGACATCCATGGTCTGCACGTCTGCAAGGCTGACGCCCAGCGCCGTGGCGATTTCCTCATGCACGGCGCGGGCGGTGAGTTGGCGGTCGCCCTGGGCGAGCTTGGCACGCAGGCGGCGCAGGTTGAAGAACAGCGCCTTCTGTGCCGAAGAGGTGCCGCCGCGCACGATGGACCAGTTGCGCAGCACGTAATCCTGCATCGAGGCGCGGATCCACCAGCTCGCATAGGTGGAGAAGCGAACTTCGCGGCTCGGCTCGAACCGGGCGGCGGCTTCCAGAAGGCCGATATGTCCCTCCTGAACGAGATCGCTCATCGGCAGGCCGAAATTACGGAATTTCGAGGCCATCGAGATCACCAGCCGCATATGGGCCATGGCGATCTTGTTGCGGGCGTCCTGATCCTGGTGGTCTTTCCATGCCAGCGCCAGCGCGTGCTCCTCATGTCTTTCGAGATAGGGGGCCGCCATGGCGATCTTGATCATGCGCCTGTCTGCTGAGAGGGTTTTCATCGGCTACTCCATGACGGGCACGAGAGTGTGCCGCTGAACGATAAGTCGATCGTGTTTTCGGGATTTCGTCTCTGACGGTTGACCAGCACGCGAAACGCCCTACTTCCTGATGAGGAGCTGGTCCCGACCCGCAAACGCTGCGATGGGACCAGACGTGTTCAAACGCGTGACCATGCGAAAAGTTCCATGCCGTCGTCACATTTTATGAGGACGGCGCGGCTTTTTGCGCGCTCGGTGCAAACCACCAAAAACATCGGAAAATCAAGGATATGCGTGGCGCAACGAGATGATTCGCCTAGATTTCACAGCGATTTTCGAGGGTTGGGACGCTTTTGTTGTGCGGCGCACTTTTTGCCGCTTGCCCGAAAAGTTAAAAAAGCGTTAAATTTTGACCATTGTCCCCACATGTAGCCTGTGAGTTAGCAAGGACTTGAGGTTGCGCTGGGATTCCTGTTCGTACGGCATCGGTCTAGAGTTGCGCTATGAAAACATTATCCATCGAGGTGCGGCCCGGCGAGCCGAGAGATGCTGCCTCCATTTCAGAGGTACATCGGGTCTCCTGGCTGCAGGCCTATAGCGGCCTCATTCCGCACAGACCCCTGACCCAGATGGTCAGCCGGCGCGACTATACATGGTGGCGCAAGGCCACGCGCGGGCCATCCACCTTGCTCGTCATCGAGGTAGCCGGCGTGATCGCCGGTTATGCCACGCTCGGCCTCAACCGCGCCCGCGCCTTGCAGCAGGAAGGCGAGGTCTATGAAATCTACCTGCGTCCGGAATATCAGGGCATCGGCCTTGGCCGCATCCTGTTCGGGGAAGCGAAGAACCTGCTGAAATCACTGGGCTGCCAAGGGCTGGTCGTCTGGTGCCTGGAAGACAGCCACCATGCCGACCGCTTTTTCCGCATGGCCGGCGGCCGCGACATGTGCGAGGGCATGGAAGATTTCGGCGAGAAGAGCCTGAAGAAAGTCGGCTATATCTGGGAGTGAGCGGCTTCGAAACACCGTCACGGTGTCAGGAAGGACCGCATGGGATCGGCGGCATGCGGGCCGCGGACGCCGTGAAAGGTGGGGGTGTCGGTTCCGCAGCGGAAGCCATTGGCCAGCGTGTCGGCGATGTCGCGCGCAAGCCTGTTGGGATCCGGATTGGCGAGCGCATCGACATAGCCGACGACGCAGCTCTTGCCGTCATCGCCCGCCACCTTCGACACCACGAGAACCTGGCCGGTATCGGCCGGCGCCGGCCCGGCCTCCATGGCGCCGGAGTTTGAGATGAACCAGCGCTGGATCGCGGCAAACGCAGTTCCCTTCCGGTCGAGCCGCCATTCGATCCGCCGGCCGGTATAGTTGAACGGGCCGAAGGTCTCGTAGGTGCCGTCAATATAGGCCTTGCTGACCTTACCGTACAGAACGGCCTGGCGCAGATCGCCTTCCTTGTAGATCACCGGCTGGTCCTTCAACCCCTTGCATTCGAGCACGATGCTTGCGCCCTCTTCCTCCTGCTCAAGGGTCTTGCACCGGTCGGTGTCGAGATCCGTGTAGGCGCTGTCATTGGCGAAGGCCGGCGCGGTCGGCAGGGCCAACAGGATCGGCAGGGCCAGCAGGATCGGCAGGGCGTGGACAAACGTTTTCATGGGCGCTCCCCTTTGTCGAAGCAACGATCCGGCGGCATGGAATATTCACCCCAGCGTCGCATTTTTCCGGCCATACCGAAAGCGGATGTTGCGCCGCGGCATCTTTCACTTTATCGGACTTGCCATCCGAACAACTGGCCCGTGGGAGAAAGCTCATGCGTATCGACGCAATTTCGATTGGTAAAAATCCGCCGGAAGATATCAACGTCATCGTCGAGGTTCCGGTTGGCGGTCATCCGATCAAGTACGAGATGGACAAGGAAGCCGGCACGCTGGTCGTCGATCGTTTCCTCTATACGCCGATGACCTATCCGGGCAATTACGGCTTCGTGCCGCACACGCTGTCGGAAGACGGCGACCCGATCGACGTGCTGATCGCCTCGACCCGTCCGCTGGTTCCGGGCTGCGTCATCAACGTGCGCCCGATCGGCGTGATGATGATGGAAGACAATTCCGGCAAGGACGAAAAGATCGTCGCCGTGCCGAACTATCACCTGACCAAGCGCTACGACAAGGTCAAGGACTATACCGACCTGCCGGAAATCACCCTGCAGCAGATCGAGCATTTCTTCGAACACTACAAGGATCTGGAACCCGGCAAGTGGGTCAAGATCTACGGTTGGAAGGATTCGACCGTTGCCCAGCAGCTGATCGTCGAAGCGATCGAGCGCGCCAAGGCCAGCAAGTAATTTCAGCGTCGGTCTTGCCGCCGGCGCAGAACAACAAAAACCTCCGGATCGTCGCGATCCGGAGGTTTTTTATTGAGAATTCAGGAGCTTCTTGCAGGCTGAGCTTAGCTCAGCAGCGCCGCGGCGACTGTCGTGTTGAGCAAGTACCAGATGAAATAGAGGATCACCAGCACCACCAGTGGCGACAGGTCGACGCCGCCCATGTCCGGAAGCACCCGGCGGATCGGCCGGTATAGGGGCTCGGTTAGCTGATAGAGCGAGCGGCCGATCATGTTGATCGCCTGGTTGTTCACGTTGATTACGTTGAACGCGTAAAGCCAGGAAAAGATCGCCGAAGCAATGATCAGAAACCACGCAATGTTGATGATGAAATTCAGGGTCGCAATGACAGCAAGCATGCCGGTCTCCAATTCGTTGTTGAGAGACATGTAGACATTGACGAGTTAACCGGCAAGTCCGTGCTTTGCACCGGGCAGAAACATGTTTAATACGGCGGGCCTGACGTTTTGTCCGCCTACCGAAAGATCGCCGCATGTCCGTCATCCAGAGTGCCGACCGGTTCGCCGCTTTCCGGCATGTTTCCTATGCGCGCTTTTTCTTCGCGCGTTTCCTTGCCTCCTTCGCCATCCAGATCATCAGCGTGTCCGTCGGCTGGCAGATGTACGAGCAGACGCAGAACACGCTCTATCTTGGCCTGATCGGCCTTTTCCAGTTTCTGCCGTCGCTGCTGTTGATCCTGATCACCGGATCGGTCGCCGACCGGCATTCGCGGCGCATGATCGTGTCGATCTGCATGGTCATCAGCGCGCTTTGCGCCGCGGCCCTTCTGGGCCTGACCATCGCCGACGCCTTCTCGCCCTGGCCGGTCTTTGCCATTCTCGTCGTCTTCGGCATCGAGCGCGCCTTCATGGCGCCGGCGGTGCAGTCGCTCGCCCCCAATCTGGTGCCGGCCCGCGACCTGTCGAACGCGATTGCCTGGAATTCCTCGTCCTGGCAGACGGCGGCCATCCTCGGTCCGGTCGCCGGCGGCCTGCTTTACGGGCTCGGCGCGGTTGTTGCCTATTCGGTCGCGCTTGTCTTCCTCATCCTGTCGGCCGTTCTCGTCGGCATGATCGAAAAGCCGGCGCAGCATAGCCTCAGCGAACCGCGTGACTGGACCTCCGTCCTGGCCGGCTTCAGGTTCATCCGCTCCGAAAAAGTTGTGCTCGGCGCCATCTCGCTCGATCTCTTCGCCGTCCTGCTCGGCGGTGCCGTGGCACTGATGCCGGTCTTCGCCAGCGAAATCCTCGTTCTCGGTCCGCTCGGCCTTGGACTGTTGCGCGCCGCGCCAGGCATCGGCGCCATCGCGGTCGCGATCACGCTTGCCGCCTATCCGATTCGCCACAATGCCGGCGTGCTGATGTTTGCCGGCGTCGCCCTGTTCGGCATCGGCACGGTGATCTTTGGCCTGTCGGACGTCGCCTGGCTGTCGATCGCGGCACTGATGCTGATGGGCGGCTCGGACATGATCTCGGTCTATGTCCGCGAAACGCTGATCGCGCTGTGGACGCCGGATGCCGTTCGCGGCCGCGTCAACGCTGTCAACATGGTCTTCGTCGGCGCCTCCAACGAGCTTGGCGAGTTCCGTGCGGGAACAATGGCGCATGTCATCGGCGCGGTCCCGGCCGTGGTTATCGGTGGTGTCGGTACGCTCGCCGTCGCCGTGATCTGGGCCCTGGGTTTCCCGCAGTTGCGCAAGATTGATTCGCTGGATGCTCCGGGGGAGAGGGGGTGAGATTTCAGGCGATTGCGAAGCCTGCCCCCCTGCGTCAGTCAAGCCAGCTTTCCACGTCGCGGGCACCATAGACAATGGCGACCACGAAGATACCGTAAGGCACCGGCTCATAAATCATGATGTAGCGTCCCTCGATCAGAATCCGGGCTGTGGGACTGAGTTCCGGCCGTGGCGAGCCCGTATCCGGACGCCGGGCGGCCAGGTCGGGCCTTGTCCAGTATCCGCCGCAGCAAAGCATCCGCAGCTCGCTCGCAATGGCGCGCCATATATCGCGCAGGTCTTCCTCGGCACGCGGGCTGAGAATGTATTTAGCCACGCTTGCGAGCTTCCGTCTTCAATTCCGCTAGAAGCATATCGGCGCTGACCTCGCGGCCTTCGCCGCTGGCCATGCCGTCGTCATAGGCCTTCCTCAGGCGGGCCAGCTCTATCTCCCGAACTTCCTCGCGTTGCTCCCACGATCGCAGCGCATCACGTACGACTTCACTATTGGAAGCATAGCTGCCCTTCGCAACGGCGCTTTGCATCATCGCCGCTTGGCGCGGGGTAAGAGATACGGTCAGGGTTCGCATACTGGTCGCTTTCATACCGAATATTGTGGCATGAGTTCACAAGGACTAACAATCTTTGTTAGGAGCCTGCAGTCCAGACCGATCACCCCGAAACCTTCTCACCCTGCCGCTGAAAGATATGCGTCAGGAAACGGTCCATCCAGGCGCGGAGCGGGGCGTCGTAATCCATACGGCCTTCAAGATGGGCGCGGCCGATCTGGGCGCCGGGAAGGTCGAAGCGGTGGGCGCCGTGGACGACCCAGCGATGCATCATCACGCGCGTCAGTTCGCCATGGAACTGGATGCCCCAGGCGTTTTCGCCGTAGCGGAAGGCCTGGTTGGGATAGGTGCTGCCGGAGGCGAGCAACTCGGCGCCCCTGGGCAGGTCGAAACCTTCGCGGTGGAACTGGTAGACCATGGAGGGCCATTCCATCAGCGCGCGGCCTTTGTCGGTCATGTGCAGCGGATACCAGCCGATCTCGGTCATGCCGTCCTGATGCGGCGCGACGATGCCGCCGAGATGGCGGACCAGCATCTGCGCGCCGAGGCAGATGCCGAGGAAGGGCTTGTTTTCGGAGAGTGGCACGGAGAGCCAGTCGATCTCGCGGCGGACATAGTCCTCGTCGTCATTGGCGCTCATCGGGCCACCGAAGACGATGGCGCCGGCATGCTTTTCCAATGTCCCCGGCAAGGGATCGCCGAGCACGGGGCGGCGGATGTCAAGGCCCAGCCCCTTTTCCAGCAAAAGCTGGCCGACACGGCCGGGGCTCGAGCGTTCCTGATGCAGGACGATCAGGACCGGCTTGTCGGTCTCGCGCGTATAGAACATGCGGTCGTCGAAAAGCATGTCATTTTTCCTGTTCGGCAGTCTTCTCCTCCACCACGTCCAGTTTCGCGGCGACCTCCTGCCGCTTGATGATCCTGTCCCGTCCGGAAACGCCCAGAAGGTCGGCGATGCGCCAGATGACATGATCCTCCATTTCACTGCGCTTGCCATCGGCATAGACAATTTCCCACAGCATGCCGATCAGGTCTATCCGCTGCTCCTCGGAAAAATGCCGCTTGATGTCGGAGGTGAAGCGGAAATAGTCGATCGCCTGGCTCTCGGCCGCCTCGCCGGCGACGATCAGCGCGTCGAGCGATGCGTCGTCGAGCTTGTAATGGTCCTTCACCATCGAGCGTATTTTCTTGCGCTCCTTCTCATGGACCTCCCCATCGGCCTCCATCACCTGGATGCAGAGCGCGGCGACGGCGATGCGGGGATCCCCCGGGGCGATGGCGGAAGGCCCGTTGCCGGTCAGGCTGTCGAGAAAGCTGCGAAATCGTTCGAGCATGGGGATCCGTTAAAAATCGGGTTCGGTCTTCAAAACAGTCGGAATGTCGTCTTTTCCAAGGGCTTGGCGCTGTCCTTGCGGACGCCGGGATCATCCGGCGGACGGCCAAAGAACGGCTCGACGACGGATCCGTCGGCCTTTGCCGGCGCGGGCTTCGTCTCGGTCTTCACCGTCTGGGGAACGATGACCGATTCGGTGGGGGCCGGAACGGCGATCGTTTCCACGGATTTGGCGCTATCCTTGCGCACACCCGGATCATCCGGCGGACGGCCGAAAAAGGGTTCGACCACGGGCTCGTCGGTTTTTGCCGGCGTGGGCTTCGTGCCGGCCTTATCCGTCCGTGGAACGATGACCGATTCCGCCGGCGCCGGCACGGCGACCGTCTTGACGGCAGGTTCTTCCGCGATCTCCCCGGCCTTCACCGGCGCGGCTGCCTTGACCCGGGTCTCGACGACCTTTTCGGCGAGCTTCTGGATCGGTTCCTCGCGGTGATGGGCAAGAGCCACCGGCGGCAGGCTGCGGATGGCTTCGTCGGCGATATCGATGCTGCCTTCCTCGACCGGACCGGCGATCCGCGCGACCGGCATCTTCCATTCGAAGGCATCGAGCCGGCCGCTGACCGGGGAGACCGGCAACCATTCCGGCGCGGTGACGCCGTCGGCGGTCCAGGCGGGATCGCGCGGGCTTTTCAGCGCCTGATTCATCCAGTGGCGGATGCGGCCGTCATCGCCGGTATCGGCCTCCTCGATATCGGCGAGCAGAAGGAAGATGCTCTCGCTCGGCTGGATACGGGCGGCGGCTTCCGCCTTGGCGCGGGCAAGCTGCAGTTCGCGGGCTTCGAGCGCGCTCTCCGCGACGGTGGCGAGCGAAACGACATTGTTCGGCTTCAGAGCTTCCAGCTTGTTGGCGCGTTTCAGCCGGTCGATGGCCGAATCGCCGCTGCGGGCCCGGACATAGACCCTCGCCACTTCCGGATGCGGCTCATGTTTCCAGAGCTTTTCGAGAATGGATGCGGCCTTGCGCAGATTGTCCTCGCGAAACAGCGCCTTGGCGGCGATCAGGCCGGCCGGCACGAGGGTTTCGGAAAGCTTGAGGGCGGCCTGCGCATCATCGCGGGCGCCCTTCGGGTCTGCTTCGAGTTTTTCGGCCGCACGGGCGGTCAGCAGCACGGCCTTCTTGCGGTCGGCTTCCTTGCGGTCGATGACATGGGCGGCGCGGCTCTGGTCGAGCAAGCGGATCGCCTCGTCCCACTGGCCGGTCTGGCTGCGGTAATCGAGGGCCGCGAGCGTCGCCCAGGGCAGGTGCGGGGCCTTGTCGGCGGCGCGTTCGGCATATTGGCGGGCCGCTTCGTTGGCCCCCAGCCGCCTGGCCTCGAGATAGAGGCCGCGCAGGCCGAGGTCCCGGGTTTCCGGGTCGTCCGCCATCAGCTCGAATTTTTTGCGCGCATCGTCATATTTGCCCTCGATCAGCGCCGTCTGCGCTTCAAGAAGGTGGATCAACGGTTCCTGATCGGCGCTCAGCAGGCCGCGGGTGCGCGCGGTCATCTTGCGGGCCAGCGCCGAATCGCCGGCGCCGGCGGCGATCAGGCCGGTCGACAGGGCCTGGTAGCCGCGGTCGCGCTTGCGGGCGCGGAAATAGCGGGAGATCGAATGCGGCGACAGCCAGACGACACGCAGCAGCCAGACGACGACCAGGATGGCTGATATCAGCGAGGCCAGAAGCGTCGCGGCCACCATCAGGCTCATCTCGATGCGCTGCCCCTGCCAGATCAGCGACAATTCGCCGGGCCGGTCCGCCAGCCAGGCAAAGCCTGCGCCGAGGACCAGAACGAAGAGGACGTAGAACAGAATGCGGATCATGAAGTCTTCCTCAGCCCTGGTTGGCCGTCACGGCGCCGGAAACAGCCGCGTCGATCAGTCCCTCGACCCGGATACGCTGGTCGAGCTTGGTCTTGAAATCGGCGCCGGCCGCCTTTGCCGGTTCCGGCAGGGCCTCCCATTCGAGGCTGGCGCCCTTCAGGTCGCCATTCACCAGCTTGTCCTCGATGCGGGCGACGACGGCGTCCGGGCCTTCACCCTCGACGCTGCCGACCGGGCGGACCCGAATGGCGGAGGTGGCGCTGTCCATCAGCCGCGAGAAAATGCCCTGGTTGGGGTCGCTATGCTCAGTGGCTTCGAGCATGGCGTCGGCCGTTGCCGGGAAGTCGCGTGTCAGGTCGGCGCGGGGTGTTACCCCGATCGCCGCATCCCTGGCGAGGCCGGTCACGGCCGGATCGGCGGCGGCGATGCTTTTCAAGGCGTCGAGTTCGGCCAGGAACGGACCACCCCGGTCGATCGCGGTCTTCAACGCGGTGACAGCGATGGCGCGGGCCAGTTGCACGTCGCTGGCCGGCTCGTCGATCTTCTTTTCCGCCGCGTCGATGCGGGTCGAAAGCTCGGTCTTTGCCGTTTCCGTCGACTGCTGCGCATCGGCAAGAGCCGATTTCAGGTTGGCGATTTCGCCGGTCAGGTTGGTAATTTGGGCATCGAGGCCGGAAACATCGGCGGTCGTGTCACGGCCGCCTTCGGCTGCGCTCTTTTCCAGCGCCGCGATACGGGTTTCCAAGGGGCCGAGATCGGTGGCTTGCGACGAGGACGATCCGGCCGCCAGCTGCGCCTTGATCGATTCGATATCGGCCGACAGGCTCTGCTCGATCGTGCTGTTGTCGGTTGCCGGGCCAAGCGCCGGCAGGACGCCGGCATATTGCAGGCCGCCGGCGGCAAGAAGGGCAATCAGGCCGCCGAGAATGCCGGCTGCCAGCGGCCCGGCATTCGAGGGGCGCTGGTAGGATGGCGGTGCGGAAGCGGCGGGCTGTTCGGCGTAGGTGGCCGCGGGTTCTTCAGCGAAAGCCGCGGCTGCGGCATCGGCGCGGGCGTCCTCATCCACTGGCGCGGCTTCTACGGGCTCTTCGACGCTGACCAGTTCTTCGATGTCCACAGGGCGCGCGTCATCTGCCGCCTGGGTCGGGGCCTGGCGCTCCGCCTTCGGGCCGTCCGTCACGGTGTCATCCGTCGGGGCCGTGTTGGCTTCCAGATCGATCGTCAACGGTTCCTGGTCGGACTTCGAGCGGCGCGGAGGATTTTCCGGTCCCATGATGATCTCTTTCCGTTATCGCATGAACTGAAGGCACGTCTCAGCTTAAACCTAGACACGGACTAGGGATAGGGAAAGCCCCCAAGCGACAATTCCTTGCCTGCGCCATGACGCGTTTTGGCAACGGACGGCTCGATGGCGGGTTCAGAGAAGTGCCAGCAGGCTGCCTTCGCTGGGCGTTGCGGCGATGGCCGTCTGGCCCAACCCGTTCGGGACGGCGTCCGCGACCTGGCTGCTCATGCACAGCAGGCGGATATTCCTGAGATCGGTGAGCATCGATGCGGGCACGAGCCGGAAGAATCGCCGCACGGTTTCCTGCGAATAGAACAGGACGGCCTGCGGCTTTAAAGCCAGCCATGCCCGGATGTCGTCCGGCTGGTATTCGATCGGCTGCATGCGGTAGACCTCAGCAACCCGAAAGGCGATTCCGGCTTGCGCAAGTGCGGTTTCGAAATGCGGTGATCGGGGGCGGCCGGCGAGGTAGAGAAGCCCGGCTCCGTCACGTGTCGCCGAGGCGCGGATGATCAGGTTGGCAAGGCTGGCGCCGGTCCCCGATCCGGCGATGACGGCCCGGAATCCGGATTTCCGAGCAATGTCGGCGGTCGCTGCGCCGACGCAATAGATGGGTGTCGTCAGGTCACTGCCAAAGTCGGCAGTCATCGCCCGGATCGCCTCGGCGCTGGTGACGGCAATTGCCGTATGCGGCTGCGTCAGCGCCTCCATAGCGGCCTTTGGGTCATGGATCGCCTGCATCAGCGGCAGGAGAATGGCCTCGTGCCCCAGTGCCTCCAGTCTTGCCGCCGTTGCCGCCGCTGCCGGTTGCGGCCGGGTGACAAGGACGCGCATCTTTCAGGTCCAGCTCGAAAAGAAGTCCGGTCCCGCGTCGATGCGGATATCGTTGCCGGCCCTGGCGCCGAGCTGTTCGGCGTCGGATGCCTTGCCCTCCGTCGTGACGCGGAAAGACTGGCTGCCATCCGGGGTGAGGATCATGCCGGAGAAGCGGAGGGTTTCGCCATCCGAGACCGCGTAACCCGCGATCGGCGTGCGGCAGGAGCCGTCGAGCGTGGCGAGGAAGGCGCGTTCGCAGGTCACCGCCTCATGGGTGCGGATGTCATTGATGGCTTCGAGCAGGGCATTGACCTTCTCGTCGCCGATTCGGCTTTCAATGCAGATCGCCCCTTGCGCCGGTGCCGGCGGGAAGGTCTCGGGATCGAGCAGTTCGGTCGGCACGTCCTCCTTGCCGAGGCGCTTGAGGCCGGCGAAGGCCAGCAGCGTCGCATCCACCTGGCCTTCCGCCAGCTTGCGCAGCCGTGTATCGACCTGTCCGCGAAAGATGACAACCTCAATATCCGGGCGCAGCCGCTTGATCAGCGCCTGGCGACGCAGCGACGACGATCCGATCGTGGCACCCTGCGGCAGGTCGAGCAGTTTCGCGGCAGTGCGCCCGACGAAGGCATCGCGGGCATCTTCGCGCGGCAGGTAGGCGGAAAGAAACAGTCCATCAGGCAGCTTGGTCGGCATGTCCTTGGACGAATGCACGGCGAAATCGAGCCCGCCGGAGGTCAGCATGTCCTCCAGTTCCTCGGTGAAAAGACCCTTGCCGCCGATCTCGGACAGCGAGCGATCGGTGATCCGGTCGCCCATGGTGGAGAGCACGACGATCTCGAACATTTCGGATGGCAGGCCATGCGCCGCCATCAGCCGGTCCCGCGTTTCGTGGGCCTGGGCCAATGCCAGCGGGCTGCCCCGCGTGCCGATCCGGAAAGGTTTTGTTTGCATCCACTGCGATCCGTTGTTACCGGAGTTCCCTATACGTAGAGTTCCTGTATCCGCCTTTCCCCGCGACCGCAATATTCGAGTAAACCGCCCCATGTCCGCCCGCCTGTGCATTCTCGGCATCGAAACAAGCTGCGATGAGACCGCCGCTTCGGTGGTGTTGCGTGACGAGGACGGTCGTGGCCAAATCCTTGGCGACGTGGTGTTGAGCCAGCTGGAGGAGCACAGTGTCTATGGCGGCGTCGTGCCCGAGATTGCCGCGCGCGCCCATGTCGAGGCGCTGGATACGCTGGTCGAGGAAGCGCTGTTGCGTGCCGGCGTCACGCTGTCGCAGGTCGATGCCATTGCCGCCACCAGCGGTCCCGGCTTGATCGGCGGCCTGCTGGTGGGGCTGATGACCGGCAAGGCGATGGCGCGGGCGAGCGGCAAGCCGCTCTATGCGGTCAATCATCTGGAGGGCCATGCGCTGACGGCGCGGCTGACGGATGGGCTGGCCTTTCCCTATCTGATGCTGCTGGTTTCCGGCGGCCATACCCAGTTGATCCTTGTGAAGAATGTCGGCGTCTACGAGCGTTGGGGCACGACGATCGACGATGCGCTCGGCGAGGCCTTCGACAAGACGGCAAAGCTGCTCGGCCTGCCCTATCCCGGTGGTCCGGCCGTCGAGCGTGCGGCAAAAAGCGGCAACCCGGATCGTTTCGCTTTCCCGCGGCCGCTGGTCGGCGAGGCGCGGCTCGATTTTTCCTTTTCCGGCCTGAAGACGGCCGTCAGGCAGGCGGCGCAGTCGATCGCGCCGGTGACCGAGCAGGATATCGCCGATATCTGTGCTTCCTTCCAGAAGGCGATTTCGCGCACCCTGAAGGACCGCATCGGCCGGGGGCTGGCACGGTTCAAGGAGCAGTTTGCTGATACCGTTGAGCATCCGGCCCTCGTTGTTGCCGGTGGTGTCGCGGCCAATCAGACCCTGCGCGCGACGCTGCAGGAACTCTGCGACAGGAACGGCTTCCGCTTCATCGCGCCGCCGCTGCAACTCTGTACCGACAATGCGGCGATGATCGCCTGGGCTGGTGCGGAGCGCATGGCGGCGGGTCTGCCGGCCGATGAACTCGATGTCGCGCCACGGTCGCGCTGGCCGCTGGATGCGGATGCAAAGGCCCTGATCGGGTTCGGCAAGCGGGGAGCGAAGGCTTGAGAATGACAGAGATTGCGCAGACGGATCGTATCGTCGTCGTCGGCTCCGGCGCCTTCGGAACGGCGCTGGCCGCCGCCGCCGCCGCATCCGGGAAAGTGCCTGTGACGCTGCTCGCGCGGCGCGAAAGCATCGTCGAGGATTTCAAGCAGACCGGCCGCAACGACAGCGCGCTTCCGGGTATCGACCTGCCGGGAATACTCACCGTCACCGACGACCCGACAGTGTTGGAAGGCGCCGGCATCGTGCTGTTTGCCATGCCGTCGCAGGCCCAGCGCGAGGCGGGCATCTCGCTGCGAAGCTTCATCGGCAAGGGTGCCGATGTCGTCATCTGCGCCAAGGGCATGGAACGCGCCGGCGGCCGGCTGCTGACGGATGTCGTCGGGGAAGAGCTGCACCAGCAGAATGTCGCGGTGCTCTCCGGTCCCGGCTTCGCCGCCGATATCGCCAAGGGCCTGCCGACCGCGATGGTGATCGCGGCTGGTGACATGGAACGGGCGGCGCGCCTTGCGGAGGCGCTGTCCGGTGCGACGTTTCGGCTTTATCCGTCGGCCGACCGGATCGGCGTGCAACTCGGCGGCGCGTTGAAGAATGTGCTGGCGATTGCCTGCGGCATCGTCGAGGGCGCCGGTCTTGGTGATTCGGCCCGGGCGGCGCTGATTTCGCGCGGGCTTGCCGAAATGTCACGCTTTGTCGCGGCGCGCGGTGGCGCGGCGGATACGGTGCGTGGGCTTTCGGGGCTTGGCGATCTCGTGCTGACGGCGACCAGCCATCAGTCGCGCAACCTGCGTTACGGCATCGCGCTTGGCCGCAGCGGCAGCGCTCGGGGACATAGCGGCGAGCTGGTGGAAGGCGCGTTCGCAGCCACGGTCGCCGCCGACGTTGCCCGCACGCTTGAGATCGACATGCCGATCACCGAGGCGGTGGCCGCGATCATCGATGGAAAAATGGACGTGAGGACGGCGCTGGAGCAATTGATGTCCCGGCCGATCACGCAGGAATAATCATCAGGAGAAAATCATGCTTTTTGCCGTATTGTGCACCGACAAGCCGAATGCCCTGCAACTGCGGATGGACACCCGCCCGGAACATGTGGCTTTCCTCAATGACCTCAACGCCAAAGGCGTCCTGAAGGTCGCCGGCCCGTTTCTTGACGATGCCGGCAAGCCGAACGGCAGCCTGGTTGTGATCAAGGCCGAGACGATCGAAGAGGCCCGTGCGATCGCCGCCGAAGACCCCTACGCCAAGGCAGGCCTGTTCGCCCATGTCGATATCAAGCCCTGGAACTGGGTCTTCAACAATCCGGAGGCTTGAGGTGGGGTACTGGCTTTACAAGTCCGAGCCGTTCAAATGGTCCTGGGCCATGCAAAAGGATGCCGGCGACAAGGGCACGGAATGGACCGGCGTGCGCAACTATCTGGCGCGCAACAACATGCGGGCCATGAAGATCGGCGACAAGGGCTTCTTCTACCATTCCAACGAGGGTCTGGAGATCGTCGGGATCACCGAGGTCTGCGCGCTCTCGCATCCGGATTCGACGGCGGAAGGCGACGCGCGCTGGGACTGCGTCGATATCCGCGCCGTCTGCGATCTGCCGGTGCCGATCTCGCTAAAGGACATCAAGGCCAATCCGACATTCGAGACGATGGCGCTGGTGACCTCGATGCGGCTTTCGGTGCAGCCGGTGACGGAAGCAGAGTATCTCGAAATCTGCCGGCTGGGCGGGCTGGATAATCCGCCTCGGTAGCGCGTCGATGAGCCCCTCATCCGCCCTGTCGGCCACCTTCTCCCCGTTTTGACGGGGAGAAGGAACAAGCCGCAACCTCTGTTGTCGCCTCGCCCCGCGGGTGGGGAGAGGGCTAGGGTGAGGGGCATTCACGCCACGGAAGCCTCTTCAACCGGAAACCACACCCCGTGAAAACCGATCCCGAAACGTTCATCCGCGACAACACCGACATCATGGTGCCGCCGCACGTGCCGGAGATCCGGCTGCATCTGGCGGGCGAGGCGCATGAACTGTGGTTGAAGACTGAGGAGGAACTGGAGGAGATCGGCCTGCCGCCGCCGTTCTGGGCCTTTGCCTGGGCTGGCGGGCAGGGACTGGCGCGGCATGTGCTGGATCATCCGGAGTTGGTCGCCGGCAAGCGGGTGATCGATTTTGCCTCGGGCTCGGGGCTGGTGGCGATCGCGGCGATGAAGGCGGGGGCTTCTTGCGTGCTGGCGGTCGATATCGATCCGTGGACGGGGACGGCGATCCGCCTCAACGCGGAATTGAACGGCGTGGATGCGATTTCGTCGGCTAGGGATATCATCGGCAATCGACGCGAAGCGGATGTCTATCTTGCAGGGGATGTCTTTTATGACAAGGCGTTTGCCGACCGGCTGGTTCCCTGGTTTTCAGACTTGGTGGAGGAGGGTGCCGACGTCCTCGTCGGCGATCCCGGCCGCGCCTATTGCCCGCGCGACCGCCTGGAAATGCTGGCGACCTACCAGGTTCCCGTGACGCGGGCGCTGGAGGACAGCGAGGTCAAGAAGACCACCGTCTGGCGCTTTGCCGGCTCGTCCGTCAGCGGCGGATGACGCAGACGCCGGATTCCCAGGAGCAGGCGCGCCCGGCGCTCGACGGGTTCACGTGGATGATCTTGGCCCGATGGTCGGGATATCCACTATTGTCCTCGTAAGGCTGATATCCGTAGTCATAACCGTAGCGCTCGGAGCTGAAATAGGTGCCGTTGCCGGGGTCGCGCCAGGCAGACAGGCCACCGAGATAGGCACCGCCCGTCCCCTCGCGATAGGCTGGTTCCCAGTCGTTCCGGTTATCGCCGCGATATTCGCGCAGAATGATCCGGCGGTTCGGGCGGCGATTATGGGCGAAACGCTGTTCGCGATGGTGGTAATCGGTGCGACCGACGAGGCGGTTCTTGCCGCCGTGACGATCGCTGTCATGATGGCGGTGGCCAACGGTGACGCCCGACAGCGTTTCGCTACGATCGCGATGCTGCTGATGATGTGGCCGTCGATTGTGGTTTTGGTTCCGGTCGCCGTGACGGTCGCGGGCGTCCGCGAATCCTGTCAGCGAGACGACCAAGGCAAGTGTGGTGATCGAGACTTTCGTCGCATTGAGCAAGGTGAATGCACGCATGTCGCGGCTCCTCCGGATGACTCTTAACAAATCCTTAAGAAGCAATCTGGGGCAGCGGGGCGCAAAAGTCACGATTTTCGTCGATTTTTCAGGTTCTATCGTTAACGCGGCAAAGTTTTCCGCAGTCGCGATGCCATGGTTCCGTCTAATCGATTAAAATCATTTTGCACTGCAAACACACTTGTCGTTCATCAATATGGTGATTAAACGTCGGCAGACTGAATTGTGCACAATCAGGTGCAATACCGGAGAAAAATAGTCCAGTTTTTGGACGTTCGACCGGTTCTTCCGTGAGGTTCAGATGACGAATGTCACCAAAAGCCGGCCGCTCTCGCCGCATCTGCAAATCTATAAATTCGTGCCGACGATGGCCATGTCCATCCTGCACCGCATTACCGGCGCGGCGCTCTATGTCGGCACCATCCTTGTTGCCGCCTGGCTGATCGCGGCCGCCGCCGGCGTCGAGCACTTCGACCGGGTCAACTGGCTGTTCGGCAGCATCATCGGCCAGCTGGTGCTGATTGGTTATACCTGGGCACTCATCCATCATCTTCTCGGCGGCTTGCGCCATATCATGTGGGATGTGGGAATGGGCTACGAGAAGCATTTCGCCAACAAGCTGGCGGTCGGCAATCTTGTTGCCTCGGTCGTCCTGACGCTGCTCGTCTGGGCAGCCGTGTTCTTGTTCGTTTAAGGGATTTTGCTGATGGATATGCGCACGCCACTGGGCAAGGTTCGCGGGCTCGGCTCGGCCAAATCCGGCACCGAGCATTTCTGGCGCGTCCGCACGACGTCGCTGGCGCTGGTGCCGCTCATCCTGTTCTACGTGGTCTTCCTGATCGCCTATGCCGAACGGCCCTATGAAGAGGTGATCGCGGCGCTTGCCAATCCCTTCGTCTCGGTGATCACCGTGCTCACCATCCTTGCCGGCATCATCCACATGAAGCTCGGCATGGAGGAGATCATCCAGGACTATTTCCATTCCGAAGGCCTGAAGCTCTCGCTTCTCGTCCTCAACGGTTTCTTTTCCTATATCGTCGGCGGCCTCTGTCTGCTTGCCGCTCTGAAGATTGCATTCGCGGGATAATCAGATGGCAACCAACAGTTCACCCGCTCAGGCCGGCAACGCC
>NZ_DATJDJ010000039.1:0-29499 GCF_035497515.1 Pararhizobium sp.
CAGCGCAAGCCAAGCTGGATCCGGGTGAAGGCGCCTGTCTCGAAAACCTATCATGAAACGCGCGAGCTGATGCGCGGCCTCAACCTCACCACGGTATGCGAGGAGGCGGCGTGCCCCAACATCGGCGAATGCTGGGACAAGAAGCACGCCACATTCATGATCATGGGCGAGATCTGCACGCGCGCCTGCGCCTTCTGCAACGTTGCCACCGGCAAGCCGAACGCACTCGATCAGGACGAGCCGGAAAACGTCGCCAAGGCCGTCAAGCAGATGGGCCTGTCGCACGTCGTCATCACCTCGGTCGACCGCGACGACCTCGACGATGGCGGCGCGGAGCATTTCGAAAAGGTGATCTTTGCCATCCGCGCCGCATCGCCGTCGACGACAATCGAGATCCTGACGCCCGACTTCCTGAAGAAGCCCGGTGCACTGGAGCGCGTCGTCGCCGCCAAGCCGGATGTGTTCAACCACAATCTGGAAACGGTGCCGGGCAATTACCTGACCGTGCGCCCCGGCGCGCGCTATTTCCATTCGATCCGGCTTCTGCAGCGGGTGAAGGAACTCGACCCGACCATGTTCACCAAGTCCGGCATCATGGTCGGCCTCGGCGAAGAGCGCAACGAAGTGCTGCAACTGATGGACGACCTGCGCACCGCCGATGTGGATTTCCTGACGATCGGCCAGTACCTGCAGCCGACCCGCAAGCACCACAAGGTCGAAGCCTTCGTCACCCCGGACGAATTCAAATCCTACGAGACCGTCGCTTACACCAAGGGCTTCCTGATGGTGGCCTCGAGCCCGCTCACCCGCTCGTCGCATCACGCCGGTGACGATTTCGCCCGACTCAGGGCCGCGCGCGAAAAGAAGCTTCTCGCGGCGGCGGAATAATCCAGCCGCAACATTGAACGGCCGCGGACGCAAACACCGCGGCTTTTTCATTTTCGGAGGCTGAATGGCACGATATCTGGCGGATGCCGGCGAGGCTGCTGCGCTGCTTGGCAAGGCCGAGCGGGTTCTGATCATCGGTTGCTCCGGAAGCGGCAAGAGCACTCTGGCGCAGTTGCTCTCGACCCGGTTCGTACTCCCTTACATATCCATGGATCGCGATGTTTTCTGGCTACCGGGCTGGATCCAACGGTCGAGGGCGGAGGCTCTCGCCATCATCGAGCGCTCTGTCGATCAGCCGCGCTGGATCATGGATGGAACGAGCCCGGGCACGCTGCCACTACGCCTGCCGCGCACGGATCTGGTCCTCTGGATGCGGCCACCACGCCATGTTTCGCTTTACGGCGTCGTAATGCGTTGGCTGAAATATCGCGGCCGGACCCGCCCTGACATGGCCGAAGGCTGCCCGGAGCGGCTGTCGGGAGAGTTCCTGCGCTATATCTGGAATTTCGAGACAACCGAGAGTCCGGAGATCGAGCAGAAGCTGGCGGATTATGGTCCCGACGTGCCGGTGCTGATCGTCAGGTCGCATGTCGAAACACGAAAGCTGCTTGAGCATGTTGGCGTGTGTTGACCTTGCTACCGTAGCGTCACGCAGGTGCTGGTACCGCTAACGTTACGGTAGTCAGCTGCTGATCGGACATGAGGCATCATGCCATCTTGTTTTTGATCAGAGCATTGAATATCTCAGCCTCATGCCCCAGTTCGAAACCCGCCGGCCCGTCAATCACACATCCGACCAGATGTTCGATCTGATCGCGGATGTGGAAAAATATCCGCAATTCCTGCCGCTTTGCGAGGCTCTGATCGTTCGTTCCCGCAAGGAACGGGACGGCAAGGAATTGCTTCTGGCCGACATGACCGTTGGCTACAAGGCGATCCGCGAGACCTTCACCACGCAGGTTCTGCTCAACAAGGCGGAGCGGATCATCGACGTCAAATATATCGATGGCCCGTTCAAATATCTCGACAATCGCTGGCGCTTCGAGGATGTGGCCGGGAACGGCTGCTCCGTTCACTTCTTCATCGACTACGAGTTCAAGAGCCGCATCCTCGGTGCTCTCATGGGGTCGATGTTCGACCGGGCCTTCCGGATGTTTTCCGAGGCTTTCGAAAAGCGTGCCGACACGATCTATGCACCGGCAGCCTGATCAGTCCGAACTTCCAGCGACTTCTTCCAGCATGGCGAGCGCGGTCCGAACCGTGTCGAGGCGAACGGCATCGCGGCCGATATCGCCATAGCGCATTTCGCGATGAAGCACGCCGCCGCTGCGGGCAGAGGCGGCAATATGCACGAGACCGACAGGCTTCTCGATCGATCCGCCGCCGGGGCCGGCAATGCCGGTGACGGCGACCGCGATATCGGCCCGCGAATGCGCGAGCGCGCCGGCGACCATTTCCAGCGCGGTCTGGCGCGAGACGGCGCCATAGGCTGCGAGTGTCGCTGCATCGACGCCGAGCATCTGCATCTTGGCGTCATTGGAATAGGTGACGAAGCCTCGATCGACCACAACGGATGAACCGGGGACTTCCGTCAGTGCGCCGACGATTAGCCCACCGGTGCAGGATTCGGCCGTGGCTACATTGAGGCCGCGTTCCGAAAAGGTTGAGATCAGCGCTTTCGCCTTGTCTTCGATATCGCGCGGCCAATTGCTCATGTCTCTTGTCCCGCGTAGACGACCGTTGCCGTGGCAATCGCGGCGATGCCTTCGCGCCGGCCGACAAAGCCGATCGTCTCGTTGGTGGTTGCCTTTACCGAGCAGCGATCCAGCGAAATGCCGAGCATCGAGGCGAGGTTCTCGCGCATCGCCTGGCGGTGCGGGCCGACTTTTGGGGCCTCGGCGATCAGGGAAATATCCGCGTTCATGATCGTTCCGCCATTGTCGCGAACGATTTTCGCCGCGTGTTCGAGAAAGATGCGCGACGGCGCGCCCTTCCATTGCGGATCGGACGGTGGAAAATGATCGCCGATATCGCCGGCGCCGCAGGTGGCGAGCAGGGCGTCGGTCAGGGCATGCAGCGCGACATCGGCATCGGAATGGCCAAGCAGCGTCTGATCGTGCGGGATGACGATGCCACAGAGCGTCACGCCGTCTCCATCGACCAGCTGGTGGACGTCATACCCGTTGCCGGTGCGCACGTCGGGAAGGGCGGTACGGTTCCATTTTTCGTTTGCCATGGCGATGTCCCGTTTGATTGTCAGCTTGACGTTGTCGACCGATCCTTCGATCAGGGCGACGGACATGCCGGCCCATTCCGCGATCGAGGCATCGTCGGTGAAGTCCGATCGGCCGGATGACGCCGCACGTTCGTGCGCCGCCAGAATGGGCGCGAAGCGAAAACATTGCGGCGTCTGCGCAGCGAAAAGGCTTGCGCGTGGCACGGTCTCGGCGACAGTTCCGTCCGGTGTGCTCCGCTTCAACGTATCGGCGACTGCAATGGCAGGAAGGGCTGCCTCGGCGCCACCGACAAGGGACGCGTGACAACGATCCAGCAGCGCGTGATCGACGAAGGGGCGGGCGGCGTCATGGATCATCACATGGGTAATGCCCGTGCCTTCCAGCGCCTTCAATCCGGCCAGCACGGAAAGCTGCCGGGTCGGGCCGCCATGGACGAAACGGACGGCCTCGGCATTTTTCGAAACGAGGCCGCGTGCGCGTTCGAACAGCGCTTCGTCATCCGGGTGGATGACGACGATGATGATCTTGTCCTGCGGCCAGGTCGAAAAGGCGTCGAGCACACGGGTTATCACCGGCCGCCCGCCGATCGGGCGATACTGCTTCGGCCCGTCGCTGAGTGAGCCGGCGCGTTCGCCGCGGCCTGCAGCAACAACGACCACGCCACAGGAAAACTGTTCTTTTGCCTGCATCTTCTGTATGGCTTCCCGCAAATCTGCCGTTGTTCGGATCGGATACCGAACAAACGGATGGCCCGCCTGTTCAATCATGGTTCCAGAGCACCGGAACTCCATTGCCGTGGCGCACCGCCTGAATTCGTTGTGATGTACCGTGAAGGGCGGGGCTTGGCCAGTTGTCCATCGAATTTTGTCGCGCGCGTTTGAAAACGCTTGGCAAGCTCAAGAACTATGTCTAAAAATAGTGCAGCATAAGTATGTGCCCGAAAGATAATCATTTGCAGATACCGGATTTGTCATCGCCGTTCCGGGTTGGGCGGCTCACGTTTCGAAACCGTGTCGTGCTTGCGCCGATGTCGGGCGTGACGGACCTGCCGTTCCGGCAGCTGGCCTGGCGCTATGGGGCCGGTCTGGTCGTGACCGAAATGGTAGCAAGCCGCGAACTGGTCGGCAATGCGTCGGAAAGCTGGGCGCGCCTGAAAAGTTCCGGCATCGATCCGCATATGGTGCAGCTTGCCGGGCGCGAAGCCTATTGGATGGCGGAAGCCGCCAAGATCGTCGCGGACAATGGCGCCGCCCTCATCGATATCAATATGGGCTGCCCGGCGAAGAAAGTGACCGGCGGCTATTCCGGCTCGGCGCTGATGCGGGATCCCGATCATGCATTGTCGCTGATCGAGGCGACGGTCAAGGCCGTCAATGTCCCCGTGACCCTGAAGATGCGGCTGGGCTGGGACGAGAGTTCGATCAACGCGCCGCTGATCGCCAAGCGCGCCGAAGAGGCCGGCGTGCAGATGATCACCATTCATGGCCGCACGCGTATGCAGTTCTACACCGGCAAGGCTGACTGGGACGCGATCCGGGCGGTGCGCGACGTGATTTCCGTGCCGCTCATCGCCAATGGCGATGTCGCGACGAAAGCGGATGCGGATGAGATCCTGCGCCGCTCCGGTGCCGACGCGGTGATGATCGGCCGCTCCAGCCAGGGACGTCCGTGGCATGCCGGCGTGCTGGCTGGTGCTGTCAAGCATCCGGATGCGGCTGCAATCGCGGACATCGTCGCCGAGCACTACACGATGATGCTGGAATTTTACGGCCCCGATACCGGGCTCCGTCACGCGCGAAAACATATCGGCTGGTATCTTGGTCTTTTCGCGCCGCATCTTTCGCCGCAGGACAAGGCGGCGATCATGACATCGACCGATCCACACGCCGTCCTTGCCGGCACGGTGGCAGCCATCACCGCGATGCCCGGCCGGCACGAAGAAAAGGACGCCGCATGACCGACAAGATCGGTGACGACGACAAGCGAGCCATCAATTCATTGCCGATGGCGGTGCTGAACGCCATCCAGAACCCGGTCATCCTGGTGGACGAGAAGGGTTTCGTCGTCTTCGCCAACTGGGAGGCGGAAGCCTTTTTCGGCGCCAGCGCCAATTATCTCTCCCGTCACGATATCAACGCTTTCATTCCGTTCGGAAGTCCGCTTCTGACGCTGATCGAGCAGGTGCGCGAGCGCCGCGCCGCCGTCAACGAATATCGTGTCGACCTGAGTTCGCCGCGCCTTGGAGCCGACAAACTGGTCGACCTGTATGTTGCTCCGGTCCTTTCCGAACCCGGCTCCGTTGTCGTCGTCTTCCAGGAACGCTCGATGGCCGACAAGATCGACCGGCAACTGACCCATCGGGCCGCAGCGCGTTCGGTGACGGGTCTTGCTTCGATGCTGGCGCACGAGATCAAGAACCCGCTCTCCGGCATCAGGGGGGCTGCGCAGTTGCTGGAAACCTCGGTCAACGACGAGGACCGGGCGCTGACGCGGCTGATCTGCGACGAGACGGACCGCATCGTCTCGCTGGTTGACCGGATGGAAGTGTTTTCCGACGAACGGCCGGTGGATCGCCATCCGGTCAATATCCATTCGGTGCTCGATCATGTAAAGGCCGTCGCCAAGGCCGGCTTTGCCCGCAAGATCCGCATCACCGAGAATTACGACCCGTCGCTGCCGCCAGTGTATGCCAACCGTGATCAACTGATCCAGGTCTTCCTCAACCTGATCAAGAACGCCGCCGAGGCCGTTGCGGATAGGCCGGACGGCGAGATTCTGCTGACCACTGCCTATCGACCCGGCATCCGCCTGTCAGTTGCCGGGACACGCGAAAAGATTTCGCTGCCGCTGGAGTTCTGCGTACATGACAACGGTCCGGGCGTGCCGGCCGACCTCTTGCCGCATCTCTTCGATCCCTTCATCACCACCAAGACCAACGGTTCCGGCCTCGGCCTTGCTCTCGTCGCCAAGATCATCGGCGGCCACGGGGGTATCGTCGAGTGCGACAGCCAGTCGACCCGCACGACGTTTCGCGTCCTGATGCCCGCGTCCAAGGGACCGACGGCCGAAGATAGCGATCTACCGACCACGATAAAAGGACAATCCCGATGACTGGCGCAACCATCCTCGTTGCCGACGACGACGCTGCCATCCGCACCGTGCTCAACCAGGCGCTCAGCCGCGCCGGTTACGACGTCCGCATCACCTCGAACGCGGCGACGCTGTGGCGGTGGATTTCGGCTGGCGATGGCGATCTCGTCGTGACAGATGTGGTGATGCCCGACGAGAATGCCTTCGACCTTCTGCCACGCATCAAGAAGGCGCGGCCGGATCTGCCGGTGCTGGTGATGAGCGCCCAGAACACGTTCATGACGGCGATCAAGGCGTCTGAAAAGGGTGCCTACGACTATCTGCCGAAACCCTTCGACCTGACCGAACTGATCGCCATCATCGGCCGGGCTCTGGCCGAACCGAAGCGCAAGCCGGTCAAGCAGGAGGACGATGCGCAGGACGGCATGCCGCTGGTCGGTCGTTCCGCCGCCATGCAGGAAATCTACCGTGTGCTGGCGCGCCTGATGCAGACCGATCTTACACTGATGATCACCGGCGAATCCGGCACCGGCAAGGAACTGGTGGCGCGTGCGCTGCATGATTACGGCAAGCGCCGCAACGGCCCTTTTGTGGCGATCAACATGGCGGCCATACCGCGTGACCTGATCGAATCGGAACTGTTCGGCCACGAAAAGGGCGCCTTCACCGGCGCGCAGAACCGCTCCACCGGCCGCTTCGAACAGGCCGAGGGCGGCACGCTGTTTCTCGACGAAATCGGCGACATGCCGATGGATGCGCAGACCCGGCTGCTGCGCGTGCTGCAGCAGGGCGAATACACGACCGTCGGCGGCCGTACGCCGATCCGCTCCGACGTCCGCATCGTCGCGGCGACCAACAAGGACCTGAAGCAGTCGATCAACCAGGGACTGTTCCGCGAGGACCTCTATTACCGCCTGAACGTCGTGCCGCTGCGGCTGCCGCCACTGCGTGACCGGGCCGAGGATATTCCCGATCTCGTCCGCCATTTCGTCCAGCAGGCGGAAAAGGAAGGGCTCGATGTCAAGCGATTCGACCAGGAAGCGCTGGAACTGATGAAGGCGCATCCCTGGCCGGGCAATGTCCGCGAGCTGGAAAACGTCGTTCGCCGCCTGACCGCACTTTATCCACAGGATGTGATCTCCAAGGAGATCATCGAAACCGAGCTGCGCTCCGACATTCCCGACAGCCCGATCGAGAAGATGTCCAGCCGATCCGGCTCGATGTCGATCTCGCAGGCGGTCGAGGAGAACATGCGCCAATATTTCGGCGGTTTCGGCGACGGACTGCCACCCGCAGGCCTGTATGACCGGGTTTTGGCGGAGATGGAATATCCGCTGATTCTCGCAGCCCTGACGGCGACGCGTGGCAACCAGATCAAGGCCGCCGACCTGCTCGGCCTGAACCGGAACACTCTGCGCAAGAAGATCCGGGAACTGGGAGTATCCGTTTATCGCAGCTCACGCAGCGCTTGACTTCGTGCCAAGAAGCGTTGCATTTTCGCCACAATATGTTGCTTAGAAAGCACACGGGCGTCGATTGAGTCTCCAGGGATCATCGACGGTCCGATCCGATCACCGGCGCGTACTATGCGTGCGGCGAACCGGATTCGGCGCGGCCGTTTCTTGACTACGAAGCTTGGAAAGCCTGCCATCGTCCAACAGCCGATGCCGGCTCGGGGGATGCATTGCTGATGGCCGAAGGGCTGATTGTTCCGCTGGCGAAAGACGAGATTGTTGCGTCCGGTAACGACCGGCGCGCCTCTTTCGCGCTTCCTGGATTGCTGCTTGCAACCGGCGCGCTGGCCTGTGCCATCATCTCGCTCCTCATCCTGCTCGGTCTGACGCCGATCAGGCCGGAAACCAATGTCGTCATTGGTTCGGCGGCGATCAACGCGGTGTTCGTCATTGGCCTCTTGTTCCTGATCGGACGCGAGATCACGCGGCTTCTGAAGGCCCGTAGCCGTGGTCGTGCCGCGGCGCGCCTGCATGTGCGCATCGTCGCGCTGTTTTCGATCGTCGCCATCACGCCGGCCATCCTGGTCGCCATTTTTGCCAGCATCACGCTCGATGTCGGCCTCGACCGCTGGTTCTCGCTACGCACCCAGTCGATCGTCAGTTCGTCGCTGGATGTCGCCGAAGCCTATGTTCTCGAAAACGCCAGCTACCTGCAGGGCCAGACGGTTTCCATGGCCAACGACCTGGAGCGCAACCGGCAGCTCTACAGTCTCGACCGCACCGGCTTCATCGAACTGATGACACGGCAGGCACGCGGGCGCGGCATGCTCGGCGCCTTCCTTGTGCGCGGCGACGGATCACCCATCCTGCAGGCCAATATCCCGACCGAGCGCCCCTTGCCCGCGATCCCGAAGGACGCTCTTCTGAGCACGGTTTCCGGTCAGCCAACGCTCATTCCGCCGGGGGTGACCAATCTCGTTGGCGCGATCATCCCGATCGACAACATCCAGGGCGCCTATCTCTATACCGTCCGCACCGTTGACCCAAAGGTCATGCGCTCGATGCGGCTGATGGAGGAAAACACCGCCGAATACAAAAATCTCGAAGCCGGGCGGACATCGCTCCAACTGGCCTTCGGGGTTCTCTATCTCGGTTTTGCGCTGATCGTGCTTCTGGCGGCGATCTGGACCGCGATCGCGGTGGCCGACCGGATCGTCCGGCCGATCCGACTGCTGATCGGCGCGGCCGACAGTGTCGCGAGCGGCAATCTGAATGTGATCGTGCCCGTGCATGCGGTCGATGGCGACGTTGGCAGCCTGTCGCACACCTTCAACAAGATGATCGCGGAAATCCGCACGCAGCGCGACCAGATCCTCGAAGCCAAGGACGAGATGGACAATCGCCGTCGCTTCATCGAGGCGGTGCTTTCCGGTGTAACTGCAGCCGTCATCGGCGTCGAGGACGACCAGCGGATCACCATCGCCAACCCATCGTCGGAACATTTCCTGTCACGCTCGACGCTGGAACTCGTAGGCGAACGGTTGGCCGACGTGGCGCCGGAAATCGAGCAGGTATTGAACGAGGCCGCCAGCCGTCACCGCAACGATTACCGCAAGCAGATCAACATCATGCGCGGCGGCACCGAGCGGACGCTGAATGTCCAGGTAACGCGGGAGGAATCGCACGATGCCAAGGATTCCTACGTTATCACCGTCGATGACATTACTGATCTGGTGATCGCTCAGCGCTCGACCGCCTGGGCAGACGTTGCCCGCCGTATCGCCCATGAGATCAAGAATCCCCTGACACCGATCCAGCTGTCGGCCGAGCGCCTGAAACGCCGTTACGGCAAGCAGATCAACCAGGACGACCGGACGGTGTTCGACCAATGCACCGACACGATCGTGCGCCAGGTCGAGGATATCGGCCGCATGGTCGATGAATTCTCCGGTTTCGCGCGCATGCCGAAACCGACCAAGGAGAACGCCGATCTGCGCGGCATCCTCAAGGACGCGGTCTTCCTGCGAGAGATGGGCAACAATCACGTCTCCTTCATCCGCGATTTCGGTGACGAGCCGCTGAACGGAACGTTCGACAGCCGCATGCTGGGACAGGCCTTCGGCAATCTCATCAAGAACGCTGTCGAGGCGATCGAAGCGTTGCCGGCGGATGCCGTTCGCGGCGAACGCAAGGTGATGGTGCGCTCGCGACTGAATGAAACGAATGGGCAGTTCGTTGTTGATGTCATCGACAACGGTCGCGGCCTGCCGACGGAGAATCGCCATCGCATTCTCGAGCCTTATATGACGATGCGGGAAAAGGGCACGGGCCTTGGTCTCGCGATCGTCAAGAAGATCATCGAGGATCATGGCGGACAACTGGAACTGCATGATGCGCCCACCGATTTTGACCACGGGCAGGGCGCCATGATTCGCATTCTCTTGCCGCCGACCGGACAAACCGGCGGCAACGAAGACAGACAGGATAAGGATACTTCCCATGGCGGCTGACATTCTGGTTGTGGACGACGAGGAGGATATTCGCGAGATCGTTTCGGGTATCCTCTCGGACGAAGGGCATGAAACCCGCACCGCATTCGACAGCGACAGCGCGCTGGCTGCGATCAGTGATCGCGTGCCGCGTCTGGTGTTTCTCGACATCTGGATGCAGGGCAGCCGGCTGGACGGCCTGGCGTTGCTGGACGAGGTCAAGAGCCGCTATCCTGACCTGCCGGTGGTGATGATTTCCGGCCACGGCAATATCGAAACCGCCGTCTCGGCGATCCGTCGTGGCGCCTATGATTTCATCGAAAAGCCGTTCAAGGCCGACCGGTTGATCCTGATCGCCGAGCGCGCGCTCGAAAATTCCAAGCTCAAGCGGGAAGTGTCGGAGCTGAAGAAGCGCTCGGGTGATCCCGTCGAACTGATCGGCACGTCGGTCGCGGTTTCGCAATTGCGGCAGACGATCGAAAAGGTGGCGCCGACCAACAGCCGCATCATGATCCACGGCCCGTCCGGTTCCGGCAAGGAACTTGTGGCGCGCATGATCCACCGCAAATCGTCGCGCGGCACCGGCCCGTTCGTGGCGCTGAACGCGGCGGCGATCACGCCGGATCGCATGGAAATCGCGCTGTTCGGCACCGAGGGTACGCCGGGACAGCCGCGCAAGACCGGCGCGCTTGAGGAAGCCCATGGTGGCATCCTCTATCTCGATGAAGTCGGCGAAATGCCGCGCGAGACGCAGAACAAGATCCTGCGCGTGCTGGTCGACCAGCAGTTCGAGCGCGTCGGCGGCTCCAAGCGCGTCAAGGTCGATGTCCGCATCATCTCCTGCACGGCCTATAATCTGGAAAGCCAGATCGCGGAAGGCGCCTTCCGCGAGGATCTCTATCATCGCCTCGCGGTCATTCCGGTGCGTGTGCCGGCGCTGGCTGAACGGCGGGAGGATATTCCGTTCCTGGTCGACATGTTCATGCGCCAGATCAGCGAGCAGGCGGGCATCCGCACGCGCAAGATCGGTGACGACGCGCTCGCGGTTCTGCAATCGCATGATTGGCCGGGCAATATCCGCCAGTTGCGCAACAATATCGAGCGGCTGATGATCCTCGCCCGTAGCGACGGTCCCGATACCGCGATCTCTGCCGACATGCTGCCGAGCGAGGTTGGCGACAGTCTGCCGAAGATTTCGGCGCAGGGCGACCAGCACATCATGACATTGCCGCTGCGCGAGGCGCGCGAAATGTTCGAGCGGGATTACCTGATCGCGCAGATCAACCGGTTCGGCGGCAATATTTCGCGCACGGCGGAGTTTGTCGGCATGGAGCGGTCGGCGCTGCATCGCAAGCTGAAATCGCTCGGCGTCTGACCCTCTAACCTGGAACAACCTTTTCGATGACGAGAATTGCCTATGTCAACGGCGCCTATCAGCGTCATGCGGATGCCGGCGTCCATATCGAGGACCGAGGCTTCCAGTTTGCCGACGGGGTCTACGAGGTCTGCGAGGTCCGCCACGGCCTAATCGTCGATCTGACACGCCATCTCGACCGGCTGGACCGATCGCTGAGTGAATTGCGCATCGACTGGCCGATGACGCGGGCGGCACTTGTGATCGTCATCCGCGAGGTCCTGCGCCGCAACAGGGTTCGCAACGGGCTTTTCTACCTGCAGGTGACGCGCGGCACGGCGCGGCGGGACCATGTCTTCCCGAAGGATGGCACGCCGTCCACGGTAGTCGTCACGGCGAAACGAACTGATGCTTCGGTCATTGCCGGAAAAAATGCCAACGGCATCCGGGCGATTACGGTGCCGGAAAACCGCTGGGACCGGGTGGACATAAAGTCGGTCGGGCTGTTGCCGAATGTTTTGGCACGCCAGACGGCCAGGGAAGTGGGCGCTCAGGAAGCGATCTTCGTTGATGCTGATGGCACGGTGAAGGAAGGAGCGGCGACCAATGTCTGGATCGTCGATCGCGACGGCCGGTTGCGCACGCGTCATGCCGAACATGGCATCCTGTGCGGCATCACCCGCACGACGCTGAAGGACGTGACATCGGCGCTCGGCATGGAGATCGTCGAGGAGGCCTTTACTATCGAGGAGATGCTTGAGGCACGCGAGGTCTTCATCACCGCGGCGACCAGCATCTGTTTTCCGGTTGTGGCCGTGGACGGCAAAACCATCGCCAATGGGCACCCGGGAAGCGTGTCACAGAAAATTCGCGAAGCCTTTTTCGACATTGCGGAAAAGACCGTGATTTGATACCAAATCCGGGGCGATGCCTGCGGGAAGGATTTTTCGCGGCATTCGGGATATTCAGATCGTATAATCAACCGGTTAAATCTGACCGGACAATAAGAAAGAAGCGGCGCTATGGCGGAACGTTCTCAGAACTTGCAGGATCTTTTTCTCAACACCGTCCGCAAGCAGAAGATATCTCTGACAATTTTTCTTATCAATGGTGTGAAACTCACCGGCGTTGTCACGTCTTTCGACAACTTCTGTGTCCTCTTGCGGCGTGACGGGCACTCCCAGCTCGTATACAAGCATGCGATCTCGACAATCATGCCGGGACAGCCGATGCAGATGTTCGAGAGCGAAGAATCCGCATCCTGACGGGATACAGAGTAGATTACCAAACGTGATACAAAATCGGCGTCTATCATTCCGGAGCTCGAAAAGCTCCGCGATGACATGCGCGCCGTCGTCATCGTCCCGGTCCTGAAGAAGACCGGGAAGCAGAGCGCCGACATCATCGCCGCCCCGTCGACACGCAGCGACGAGAGCCGACTCGAGGAAACCATCGGTCTGGCGCTCGCCATCGATCTGGACGTCGTGCACGGCATGATCGTGCCCGTCGCCCAGCCGAAGCCGGGGACCTTGCTTGGCTCAGGCAAGATCGAGGAAATCGGCCATCTGCTCAGCGAGCACAATGCCGGCCTGGTGATCATCGATCATCCGCTGACGCCGGTGCAGCAGCGCAATCTCGAAAAGGAATGGAACGGCAAGGTCATCGACCGGACCGGCCTTATCCTTGAAATCTTCGGCCGCCGCGCCTCCACCAAGGAAGGCACGCTGCAGGTCGAACTCGCCCATCTCAACTACCAGAAGGGCCGGCTGGTTCGCAGCTGGACCCACCTTGAGCGTCAGCGCGGTGGCGCGGGCTTCATGGGTGGTCCGGGCGAAACCCAGATCGAGGCCGACCGCCGACTGCTGCAGGAAAAGATCGTCAAGCTCGAGAGGGAACTGGAACAGGTGCGCCGCACCCGTCAGCTCCATCGCGCCAAGCGCAAGAAGGTGCCGCACCCGATCGTCGCCCTGGTGGGCTATACCAATGCTGGGAAATCGACGCTGTTCAACCGCATCACCGGCGCCGGCGTGCTGGCCGAGGACATGCTGTTTGCCACGCTCGACCCGACGTTGCGGCGGATGAAGCTGCCGCACGGGCGCATGGTCATTCTCTCCGACACGGTCGGTTTCATCTCGGACCTGCCGACCCATCTCGTCGCCGCCTTCCGCGCAACGCTGGAAGAGGTGCTGGAAGCGGACCTGATCCTGCATGTCCGCGACTTCTCGGATCCCGACAATGCGGTGCAGGCACAGGACGTGATCGGTATTCTCGACGATCTCGGGATTGACGAGAAGGCACGCTCCGAACGCATCCTCGAAGTCTGGAACAAGATCGACCTGCTCGGCGAGGAGGCGCATATCAGCCTCGTTCAAAAGGCGGAGAACAGCGAGAGCACGGTGGCGCTTTCGGCGGTTACGGGCGAGGGCGTCGATCATCTCCTCAACGAGATTAACAAGCGGCTCTCCGGCGTCCTGACGGAAACGACCGTCGTGCTGCCACCGGCCAAGCTGCAGCTCCTGTCCTGGATCTACCAGCACACGATGGTCGATGGCCGCGAAGACATGGAAGACGGCTCCGTCAGCCTTGATTTGCGCATGACGCCGAACGAGGCGGAAGAGCTGGAGCGGCGTCTCGGCAATGGTCCGAAGCCTGCGAAAGAGGATTGGTAGCGGCGATCGCGGTCGAGGGGGGTAGGTCTCCTCGATCTCGAAATTTCCGGTTTCCGTAACGGCGTGGCCTTACTTCAGCCGCCGCTCGATCGCCTTCGCCGCCTGCCATAGCTCTTCCATCCGCTCCAGCGTCGCCGCTTCCAGGCTTTCGCCGCCTTCCTCCAACGTCGTCTCGATATGCGAAAAGCGGCGGCGGAATTTGGTGTTGGTGCCGCGCAGCGCCATTTCGGGATCGGCGCCGACATGGCGGCCGATGTTGACGACGGCGAAGATCAGGTCGCCCAGTTCGTCGGCAACCTTCGCCTTGTCGTTTAAGGCGAGCGCCTCGCGCAGCTCGGCGATTTCCTCTTCGATCTTGTCGAGGATCGGTTCGGGCGAGGACCAGTCGAAGCCGACTCGTGCCGCCCGCTCCTGCAGCTTCAGGGCTTCCACGAGTGCCGGAAAGCTGCGTTGGACCGAGCCGAGATGGCCCTTGCTGGTGTCTTCCGGCAGGCCGCGACGGGCGCGTCTTTCGCGACGCTCCGCCTTTTCCGCCTGCTTGATCTCGTCCCACTGCAGCTTGACCGCCTGTGGCGTATCGGCATCCGAGCGGGCAAAGACATGCGGATGGCGTCGGATCATTTTTTTGGTGATCGCCTCGACCACATCGCCGAAGGCGAAATCGCCGGCTTCCTCGGCCATGCGTGCGTGAAAAACCACCTGCAGCAGCAGGTCGCCCAATTCGTCGCAGAGATCGTCCATGTCCTTGCGCTCGATCGCATCGGCAACCTCATAGGCTTCTTCCAGCGTATAGGGCTTGATGGTCTCGAAGGTCTGGACGATGTCCCAGGGGCAGCCGGTTTCCGGCTGACGCAAGGCTTCCATGATCTCGATGAGGCGAGTGATGTTCTGCGAGGGCTGCATGGAGTTCAATTCAGCGGAATGGCATTGTCGTCCTTGCCGGACTGGTAGGCATCGGACAGGTGCTGATACTGCGCACGGATTTTCGCATCCTGCGCCTGTAGGGCCGGCTTTGCCGCCTCGTCGGACGTCGCGATGAGGTCCGCGATCGAAGATGATCGCCAGAAGGCATTGGTTTTCGCATAACCGCCCGGCTCGAGCCGGAAGACCTCCTTGAGGATTTTCAGGTCGTGCGGAATGGCGAAAGCATCGCGTGAATCCTCATGAGTGAAGAAATAGTAGAAATTGTCGAAGCCCGCCCAGGTGATCGCCGAAAGGCACATCGAGCAGGGTTCGTGGGTGGAGAGGAAAACGAGGTCCTTCGTGTCCATCTTCTCCGCGCGCTCGTAAAAGCGCTTCAGCGCATGGACTTCGCCGTGCCAGAGTGGATTTTCTGTCTCGTTATTGGTTTCGGCAACCACGAGCGACAGGTCCGACTTGTTCAGGATTGCCGCTCCGAAAATCTTGTTTCCGGCAGTGACACCCTTTTCCGTCAGCGGCAGGATATCGGCCTCGATGACGGAAAGCAGACGACCTGCGAGGTCGGTATTGTTCATGTTCTGTGGCTCCGGCAATTGCGATGGCTGCATTTAACGGATGTGGGCGGCACTGCGCAATGCCGCATCCGGGTTCGCATTGCATTGGAACAGGGGACGCCGTAGACGGTGATATTTGCTCAAATTGTGCTGCGTTCGAGCAAAAGAATATCCCTCTGCAAAGGCATCGGAATTTCTGTTTCTTCAATTTTCCCTCTATAAAAGGGATATTCCGCAGAACCTGTAACAGGATCAGATTCCCGACCCATGACTGAGCAACTGACCGTCTTTCCGGCCTTCTTCCGCGTTGCGCAAAAATGTGTGGCGGTTTTCGGCAATGGCGACGAGGCTTTTGCCAAGGTCAGGCTGCTGATGAACACACAAGCGCGCATCGTCGCCCATGCCGATCAGCCCGAAGCCGATTTTTCCGCCTTCCTGACCACGCACAATATCGAGCTTGTGAGGGAGGCCTTTGAGGTATCCCAGGTCGAAGGCGCCACGCTGGTCTTTGCTGCTACCGGCGACGCGGCACAGGACCGTGTGATCGTTACCGCAGCCCGCGCGCAAAAAATTCCGGCCAATGCGGTCGATCAGCCCGAATTCTGCGATTTCATGACGCCTGCGCTGGTCAACCGCGCGCCCGTCGCCGTTGCCATCGGCACGGAAGGTGCCGGCCCCGTGCTGGCGCAGATGATTCGCGCGCAGATCGATCAGCTTCTGTCTCCGTCGCTCGGCGCGCTTGCCACGCTGGCGCAGGCCTATCGCGATGTGGCGGATCGGCTCTTGCCACGCGGCGTATCGCGTCGCGTGTTCTGGCGTCGCTTCTTTTCCGGCGCTGTCGCCGATCAGGTGGCGCTCGGCAATGTCGCGGAAGCGCGCCGTGAAGCATCGAAACTGTTGCACGCCGCCGAGCGCGCCAAAGGCCATGTCTGGCTGGTCGGCGCGGGTCCGGGCGCCGAGGACCTCCTGACGCTGCGCGCCCAGCGCGTGATGATGGAAGCCGACGTGATTGTCTATGACGCGCTGGTGCCGCAGGCGATCGTCGACATGGGCCGGCGCGATGCCGAGCGTCTTTCGGTCGGCAAGCGCAAGGGCTGCCATTCCAAATCGCAGGACGACATCAACCAGTTGCTGGTTCGCCTCGGCCAGGACGGCAAGCGTGTCGTTCGCCTGAAATCCGGCGATCCGCTGGTTTACGGCCGTGCCGGCGAGGAGATGGCGGCGCTGCGCGAGGCGGGTGTCACCTATGAGATCGTGCCCGGCATCACCTCGGCCTTTGCGGCCGCTGCCGATTTCGAACTGCCGCTGACCTTGCGTGGCGTCGCTTCGTCGCTGATCTTCACGACCGGCCACGATCTGGCCGGTGATGTGCTGCCCGACTGGGCACGTCTCGCTATTTCAGGTGCGACGATTGCCGTCTATATGGGCCGTACCGTTGCCGCCTCCGTCGCTGCACGCTTGATGGAAGCCGGACTGCCGGCCGAGACCACGGTCGCCGTAATCGAGAATGCCAGCCGTGCCGAACGCAAGCTGCTGCATGGCACGCTGAAGGACCTGCCGGGCCTGCAGCATCGCGGCGAGCTTGACGGCCCGGTGATGGTGATCATCGGCGATGCCGTGGCCGGCGCGAATTTCGAACGGTCGCAGCCATTGGTCACGGGCAGGGCGATCGACGCCGCCGTTTCGACCGATGCGTTGCGCAAACAGACTGACGAAGTGAGGAATTGAGATGGCCGACAAGGTATTGACCGCAAACCGCCTGTCCGATGGCATTTCCGTCTGGCTAGACGCCTCCGGCCAGTGGGTGGAATCCCTGCAGGATGCGTTTGTCGCGCGCCATGCCGAGGCCGTGACGGCCCTTGAAGCCACCGGAAAAGCTGCATTCGCGGATAATAAGGTGGTTGACGTCAACGTGATTGACATTGAAGAAGTGGACGGCGTGCTGCGGCCGCTGCGCCTGCGCGAGCGCGTTCGCGCCGAGGGGCCGACGATCGATTATGCGCCTGGTTACAAGGGCCTGAGCGGCCCCGTCCACGCGGCTTGAGGAAAAGAAGACCGATGTACCGTTACGACGAATTCGACCATGCCTTCGTTGCCGACCGTGTCGAGCAGTTTCGCGATCAGGTGACGCGCCGTCTTTCCGGCGAGCTTGCCGAGGATGCGTTCAAGCCGCTGCGGCTGATGAACGGCGTCTACCTGCAGCTCCATGCCTATATGCTGCGCGTCGCCATTCCCTATGGCACGCTGAACAGCAAGCAGATGCGCATGCTGGCCCATATCGCCCGCAAGTACGATCGAGGCTATGGCCATTTCACCACGCGCCAGAATATCCAGTACAACTGGCCGAAACTGTCGGATACGCCGGATATCCTCGCCGAGCTCGCCTCCGTCGAGATGCACGCGATCCAGACCTCCGGCAACTGTATCCGCAATGTCACCGCCGATCATTTCGCCGGCGCTGCCGCCGACGAAGTCGCCGATCCGCGTCCCTATGCCGAGATCCTGCGCCAGTGGTCTTCCGTTCATCCGGAATTCTCTTATCTGCCGCGCAAGTTCAAGATCGCCGTCACCGGCGCCGAGCGTGATCGCGCGGCCATTCAGGTTCATGACATCGGTCTCCACCTGAAGAAGAACGAGGCCGGAGACATCGGCTTTGCCGTCTATGTCGGCGGTGGGCAGGGGCGCACCCCGATGATCGCCAAGAAGATCCGCGACTTCCTGCCCCAGGAAGATCTCCTGTCCTACACCACGGCGATCGTTCGGGTTTACAACCTGCATGGCCGCCGCGACAACAAGTACAAGGCGCGCATCAAGATCCTCGTCCATGAAACCGGTGTCGAGAATCTGGCTGGCCAGGTGGAGCAGGAGTTCCTGCAACTGAAGAACACCGAGCTCAAGCTGCCGGAGGCCGATGTCCAGGCGATCTCCACATACTTCGCGCTGCCGCCGCTTGACCAGCGTCCCGAAGGCTGGGCCAATCTTGCCGGCTGGAAGAAGGCCGATCCGGATTTCGCCCGCTGGGTGCAGCAGAACGTGCAGCCGCACAAGAACCCCGACTACGGCATGGTGACGATCTCGCTGAAGCCGATCGGCGGCATTCCGGGCGATGCCAGCGACAGCCAGATGGAGGCGATCGCCGATCTGGCGGAAGAATACGCGTTTGACGAAATTCGCATCAGCCACGAGCAGAACGTGATCTTCCCGCATGTGGCGCTGGCCGATCTGGAAGCCGTCTATCGCGGTCTCGTCGCGATCGGTCTGGCGACCGCCAATGCCGGCCTGATCACGGATATCATTGCCTGTCCCGGCTTGGACTATTGCGCGCTCGCCAATGCGCGCTCGATCCCGCTGGCGCAGGAAATTTCCACCCGCTTCGGTGATCCCGACCGTCAGGCCGAAATCGGCGAGCTGAAGATCAAGATTTCTGGCTGCATCAATGCCTGCGGCCATCACCATGTCGGCCATATCGGCCTTCTGGGCGTCGAGAAGAAGGGCGCCGAGCTCTACCAGATCACGCTCGGCGGCTCGGGTGACGAGAACACCTCGATCGGCGAAATCATCGGTCGGGGTTTCGAGCCGGAAAAGGTGACGGATGCGATCGAGACGATCGTGAATGTCTATCTCGGCCTGCGCAAGGACACCTCCGAAATTTTCCTCGACGCTTATCGCCGCGTCGGACCGCAGCCTTTCAAGGATGCGCTCTATGGCGGCAATGCTCAGGAAGCGGCGTAAGGATACGGGACACATGACCAAGATCTGGAAAGAAACCGGCTTCGTGACGGACGATCCTTGGGTTGTCGAGACCGAGGAAACCAAGGCCGGCTCGAACGAAAAGGCCATTCTCGGCATCGAGGCCTTCATCGAAAAGGCCGCCTCGGGCGAAAGCGGTCTTGGCGTTCTCATCACGCCGGCCAACGACGTGACGCGGCTACAGCCATTCCTCGAACAACTGTCGCTGGTCGCGGTGGCGTTTCCGGCCTTCAACGATGGACGTGCCTTCAGCCATGCCTCGCTGCTGCGCGCCCGCCTCGGATACGGCAAGGAAATCCGCGCCGTCGGTGATGTGCTGATCGACCAGGTGCCGCTGATGCTGCGCTGTGGTGTCGACAGTTTTGCCGTAACCAATGAAACGGCTTTGAAGCGCCTTGCGGAAGGACGGCTTCCCGGCATAGACAATCACTACCAGCCGACGGCAAAACCCTCGACGGACGCGAAATCCTACAGTTGGCGCCGGGTCTCCTGAGGTCTGCGAACGAAATTACCGCACAATCTTCAAAAGGCGCTATAATTGGAACGGATTTGCTTCCAAATCAGTGCCTTTTGGAATATCTCGCTGATACCTGAACATACCTGAACGAATTACTCTTCATTACAGGACCGGACGCCGAGATGAATGCTCCTGCCAAGATCGAAGACTTTGCCCCGACCGTGCCCGCCGGCGTGTTCGCTGAAACCGTGACAAAGGTCACGCATTATACGGACCGCCTGTTCAGCTTCCGCATGACGCGCCCGACCGAATTCCGGTTCCGTTCGGGCGAGTTTGCCATGATCGGCCTGATGGTCGATGGCAAGCCGATCTATCGCGCCTATTCGATCGCAAGCCCCGCCTGGGACGACGAACTCGAATTTTTCTCGATCAAGGTTCCGGATGGTCCGCTGACATCGCATCTGCAGGGTATCGAGCCCGGCGACCAGGTGTTGATGCGCAAGAAGCCGACGGGCACGCTGGTGCTCGACGCACTGACACCGGGCAAGCGCCTGTACATGTTCTCGACCGGTACCGGCATTGCGCCGTTTGCCAGCCTGATCCGCGATCCGGAAACCTATGAGAAGTTCGACGAAGTCATCCTGACCCATACGACCCGCGATGTGGCCGAGTTGAAATATGGCTTCGACCTGATCGAGGAAATCCGCAATCACGAGTTCCTGGCCGAACTGGTCGGCGACAAGCTGCGCCATTATGCGACCGTGACCCGCGAGGATTATCCGTTCAAGGGGCGTATCACCAACCTGATGCGCGACGGCAAGATGTTTTCCGATCTCGGCCTGCCGGCCTTCGACCCGGCTGTCGATCGTGGCATGATCTGCGGTTCGACCGAGATGCTGAAGGAAACCAAGGAAATCCTCGAGGCCGCCGGCCTGAGCGAAGGCGCCAACAGCAAGCCCGGCGAATTCGTCATCGAACGCGCGTTCGTCGGCTAAGCTTTTTCGGTAGCAAAAAACAAAACGGGCGGCTCATGGGCCGCCCGTTTTGTTTTGATGCCTTGCGAAAGGGCAGGGCTGTTGCGCTACCTCTCGCCGAGATAGTCCATGAGGTTTTCCATCGCCATAGCGGCGGCCGTCGGGTCGGCCTGGTGGATGGCGCGGATGACCTTGACGTGCAGGTCGACCGAACGGTCCATGCGTTGGGTCGAGGCGGCGCTGAACCAGAGACGGCGGGCATGGGTCTGCAGCGGTGCCAGCGTCGAGGTCAGGAACGTATTGGGGCAGGCGCCTTCCATGATTTCGTCGAAGGCCTTGTCGGCGGCGAGAAAGCCTTCCATGTCGGCGTTGATCGAGCAGGCGGTCATCGATTGCGCGCATTCGACCATGGCGGCGCGCGCCTCGGCATCGGCGTGCTCCGCGACAAGGGCGGCGGCGAGGGGCTCCAGCTTGCGGCGCACCTGCATGACATGCGCATGGTCATCCGGCTTGATCAGGGTGATCTGAAGGCCGACGCGCGGGCGCACGGCGATCAGCCCCTGCCATTCCAGCTTCTGGATGGCTTCACGCACCGGCGTGCGTCCATGGCCGGCCAGATCGATCAATTGCTTTTCGGTGACAAGCGAGCCGGGCTTCAGCTTGAGCGTGACGATGCTGGTTTCCAGCGCGAGGTAGGCGAGATGCGCCTGTGAGGATGATGTCGTCATGCTTTTTCCGGACAGTGATATATCACATACTGTCACAGGCGAAGGCGACTGGCAAGAATGTTGATATATCAGCGTCGCGAGCCGCTTCGTGATTGCACTGCTTGCGGGGACGAAACCTGTCAATGGGAACAAGATGCTCCTTCCTCTGCCGGACAGGGATGCCGCCGTTCAATCTGAATATGACCGAGTGCTCCAGACGCGCACGCGTGAAGACTACGAACGCTTTATCCGCCGCCATCCAGATCGTCCCTTCGCCGACAAAACACGCGAAAAGCTTAATCGATGGGGATTGGATTGATTCAGGGTTGCGGCTTTGTGTGATTCTGGATCGTGGAAAATTTGCGAACAAACACAAAATCTTGGGTCTCGCGAATAATGCCGGTCGCTTGTTCGTATGCTCTACAATAGCAGTTGACGAAGCTTCGGGGGCTTGCCAGTCTCGTCTCGGGGAATCCGGCAAATGCGGAAATGGTGAGGAACGTCTTGTGAGCGCGGGTGCTGTTCTTGTTTGGTCGCTGATTGGACTTGCGGGGCTTCTGGCCGTGCCCGCGGTCAGCCACACCAATGCGGAAACGACCTTTTCGCTGATGGCCTCGTCCATGGCATTTACCGGCATGGGGATCGCGCTCTTCATGGCAACCCGTCCGCCGCTGGTGGAGCGCCTTTTCGGAGGCCTCGACCGGATTTACCAGACACATCGCCGGGTCGGCATCACCGTCCTCATCCTCATTCTCGTGCACTATTTCATCACGCCCGATTTCAAGGGTCTGTCTCTGACCGGCGGATTGAACAAACTGGCCGCCGAGGCGGGCGAATATGCCTTCTACGGCCTGGTGGCACTGCTGATCCTCAGTATCGTCAAGATCATCCCGAAGACCAGAATCGAGGTCCCCTATCATTTCTGGCGGCTGACCCATCGCTTCATCGGGATTCTGTTCATCATGGTGGCGTTCCACCAGACGTTCATCAAGCGTCCCTATGACGGCACGGCGATGCTGGCCACCTATCTCAACATCTTCGCGATGATCGGGACGGCAAGCTATATCTATACCCAGATTTTCCCCTGGCTGCGCACGCGCGCCTACGAAGTGTTCGACGTGACGCGCCATGATGGAGCGACGATCATTTCGGCGCGTCCCGTTCGCCGGCCGCTACGGGCAAGACCTGGCCAGTTCGGTTTCTTCCGGGTGAACAAGCCCGGTCTGCGGGAGCCGCATCCCTTTACCATCGCCGGGATCGACGATGATGGCGTCGTCCGCTTCGCCATCAAGCCGCTCGGCGACTATACCAAAGCTCTAAGGGAAGGCATTGCCATCGGTGATCGCCTGAAGCTGGAAGGCGGCTATGGTCATTTCAACCATCGACGCGGCGGCAAGAAACAAATCTGGCTTGCCGGCGGTATCGGCGTGACGCCGTTCCTCGCCATGGCCGGGCGCCTCAAGGGCGACGAGGGCCAGGACATTCACATGGTCTACTGCGTGCGCGATCGCAGCGAGGCCATTGGCCTCGAGACGTTCGAGGCGCAGGCGGAAAAACTCCCGAATTTCAGTTTTACATTGCATGATTCCAAGACCGACGGACGTCTCGATGCCGCGAAACTCACCGCATCGAGCACAGTCGATCCGGCAGGGGCGGACCTCTGGTTCTGCGGCCCGTCGCCTTTGAGAAAAGCCATTGAAAAAGGCTTGAAGGACCTCGGCAAGAGACCCAGGCGGGTCGAGTTCGAGCAGTTCGAGTTCCGGTAACAGTGCGTCGCATATTTTTGTCGTTTGAGAAAGCAAGGAGAACAAGCCATGCGCATGTTCGGTCGATTGCCTGCAGAAATGATCAACAGCCGTAGCCTGTCGCGCCATCTCGTAGCCGCTGCCGCGATGGTGCTGGCCTTTACCCATTGTCCGGGGGCGGCCTCGGCACGCGATGCCTTTTCCGACGATGCCTATGCGACCTACAAGGCGAACACCGAGAACGGAAAATATCTGTTCAACGCTTCCGGTTGCGGCGCCTGCCATGGTTCGGGCAGCAATACCGAGCTTCTCTCCGGCGGCCTGGAAATGGATACGGCGATCGGCAAGTTCTTTGCGCCGAACATTTCGCCCCATGCCAACGGCATCGGCGGCTGGAGCAATGCGCAATTCCTCAACGCGGTGATGCAGGGAATCGACCGGGACGGCAACAATCTTTATCCCGTGATGCCCTATACCGCCTATGGCGGCATGAAGCCGGAGGACGTGCTCGACATCAAGGCCTATATCGACACGCTGGTGCAATCCGACGCGGTTTCCCAGGAACATGAGATCGCATTCCCGTTTAGCCGCCAGACGACGATCACGCTGTGGAAGCGCAGCCATTTCAACGTGCCGGAATACCAGTCGCTCGAGGAAACACAGATGGAGCGCGGCCGCTACCTGGTGGAAAATGTCGGCGGCTGCGGCGATTGCCACACGCCGCGCACCACCACCTACGGCCTCGACATGGACAACGCCTATGCCGGTGAAAAGGGCCTGACCGGCGCAGTGGCGCCTGACATTACCAAGGCGCGAATTGGTGGTCTTGCCTCTCCGGAGGTGTTCACCGTCGGCCTGATCGAGGAGGGCAAGAAACTGTCGGGCGCACCGCTGACCGACCCGGTCATGCGCGAGATCGCCCATGGGCTTTCGACGCTGACCGAGAAGGATCGCACCGCGATCTACGCTTTCCTCGCCGACCGCGAGGTCAAGCCGCCGGAACCGGTGGCGCAATCGGCGACCGCCGTCTGCAAGGAAAGCACGCCGGCGGCCGCTCTGTCGGGTGACAATGCGGCGCTTGCGATGCAGGCCGATGCGTTCATCGGCAAATATTGCCGCAACTGCCACGGCCCGGGTGAAAGCTCGCAAGGCAGCTATCCCGCCGGCGACCTGACCTCGATCGCCGCCGACGCCGCCTTCGTGGTTCCCGGCGATGCGTCGAAGTCGCGCCTGTTCACCTCGGTGACCAGTGGTCGCATGCCGCTTGGCAAACGTCCGACAGCCGAGGAAGTGAAGAGCCTCGAGGACTGGATCAACTCGCTTAGCCAGTCGGACCTGCCGCAGACCGCCGCCAGCAAGCCGAGCCGGACGCGGCCGATGCTGTCCTACCGCGATTTCATCGAGGCCGGACTGAAGGACATTTCCACGGTGCCGGACCTCGACCGGCAGTACATGCGCTATTTCTCCTATCGCAACCAGTACAACGGCATGATGGGCTGCGAGGAAGACAAAACCTTCATGAAGCGCATGGACGTGCTGGCCGGCGGGTTCAAGAAGCTGTTGAACTCGCTGTCCTATGGTCCGCAACTGGTGCTTCCACATGAGGTCGAAGGCACCAACGGCCTGATGGTTCGCGTCGATCTCCGTGATCTCCAATGGACGTCCGACGACTACAATTTCCTGATCTCACAATATTTCTACGGCATTGATGCGGGCAGCGACGCCTCCTTACTGGCGCTGACCAAGGAAACCGATACGGTTCTGCCGATCATGCGCATCGACTGGTTCATGGCCAATGCGGCCAAGCCGAAGATCTATAACCGGCTGATGCGGCTTCCGACCCATATCCGGGAACTGGAAAAGCGCTTCCAGATCGATGTCGATGATAATATCCGCCGCCGCCAGGTGCTTCGTGCCGGGTTTGCGGACGGCTCGTCCGGTGTTTCCGACCACAACCGCATGCTGGAACGGCACGATATGCCCTTCGGCGGCTACTACTGGAAATCCTACGATTTCGGTGGGGATGTCGGGCGCCAAGTCCTGAAACGCTTCCCGCAAGGCCCGAAGGAACTGGAACCGTTCGACAGCGGCCTGACAGCTTTCGAGCATGACGGTGGTGAAATGATCTTTTCCCTTCCGAACGGCCTGCAGGGCTATTACCTGTCGACGGCGGAGGGGAAGCAACTGGACATCGGTCCGACGTCGATCGTCTCTTTCCGCAAGCGGCCGATCGGCAAGGGCGTGGAAATCGTCAATGCACGTTCCTGCTTCGACTGCCATGCCAACGGCATCCTGTCGAAACGCGACCAGTTGCGCGAGCATATCCAGACCTCGACGCTGTTCACCAAGGATCAGCAATCGGTGCTGCTCGACATGTACGTGCCGCAGGAGGAGCTCGACGCTGCCTACAACAAGGATCGCCAGCGCTTCGTCGAGGCACTGGTGAAGCTCAAGGTGACTGAGCCGACGCCGGATGGCAGCGCCCAGAGCATGCAGGCGCCGGGCAACGCGGAACTGGTGAGCTATTTCGCCGACAAGTATGAGGACGAACTCGATTTCGACGCCCTGTCGGCTGAGTTCGACATGACGCCGGATCAGTTCTCCGCGGCGATCAAGCGGGTCGAGGATGTCGATACGTTGCGGCTGGGGATCGATTGGGTGACGACGCTCGAAGCTGGGGGCACCGTCCCGCGCGCCGAGGTCGAGCAGCAATTTCCCCTGCTGCTGCATCCGCTGATGCAGTTGAAGCCGCTCGATACGACGACGGTGCATGTGGCCGCGACGGATCAGCTTCAGAACGTCGCCGGCCAGTCGGCGCAGCCGGACTATGTCAAGGCCGAGACGATCGTCGCGGCGACACCGGCCTATCGTCAGGAAAAGCCGACGGACTTCACCAAGCTCGAACTGGCACTGCATGTCGGCTCGACGACGGCGAAGGTTGGCGATCAACTGACATTCGAACTGAGCTCCAACAAGGCCTGCGAGTTGCAGGTGCTCTATGTCGAGGAAACCGGCAATGTCGAGGTCGTCCCGGACGCGATGATCGGCAATACGACCTTGCAGGCGGGAGAAAAACGCCAGATTCCGCAGCCGGGAACCGGTAATCTCACGTTCGACACGCCGGCTCCGGCCGAGACCATGATCGCCTTCTGTCGAGAAGGTGGTCTGGGCGACCAGAAGTTGACGGTCGAACGGGCGCGCCAATTGGTAGCGGAATCGCATATGCCGCCGACGCGCGGGCTGGCGATCAACCTGGCCAAGAAGGCCGAGGAGGACAAGGGAGCGAGCGGCCTTCAGGTCGTGACCTTCGAGATCAAGCAATAATGTTGCGGCCGGCCGCCGTTTGGTCGCCGGCCGCACATTTTCGTCAATCGGTTGGAATGGCATGAGGAACAGCGCGATGAAAATGAAGACCGGCTTTGCCGCCACGTTGCTCGCATTGATGTCCGCCGGTCCGGTGTCGGCTGCTTGCGATGCGCTTTCGCGCGTTGCCGAGGCCACCAATGGCGGCAATGAGGCGCTCGCCAGGCAGATCGCCGCTGGCGATACGCCAGGCTGCAGTGCCGAGGACAAAGCCATGGTCAACCGTGTGGCGGCGCTGGCTTCGTTCAACCGCATCGTCGCGGCGGTCGGGCAGGGTGCCAATCTCGTGGATTTCGAGACGGAACTCGAAACGATCCGCACGAGCAACGCGGCGCCCTGGCAGGTATTCGATGCGCTTGGCGATATCAACCGCGATCGTCGTAACTACGAGGCCGCCGCGCGCTTCTACCAGTTGGCGCTGGAGGATGCATCCAACGAGGTGCTGACACCCGGCTGGATGGCGCCGGACGAGAAATACATCGTCCGGCTCGATCATATGGCGACCGAGATGCGGCTTGCCGCGCCGAGACCCGTCAAGCTTGCCATGCGCGGTGCATGCAAGGTCAGCTACCGCGGCGTCTCGCTGAAGAAGAAGGCGACGCCGGTGCGCTATGTCTTCGGCACGGCGGAGTTCACGCCGGAAGGCCTCGAATCCGCCAACGACCTGTCGGAGTGCCTGAAATCGGTCAAGCCGAAATTCATTACGCTGATCGGCCACACGGATCCTGTCGGTGCCGCCCAAGCCAATCGCATTCTTTCGCTGGAACGTGCCGAGGCCCTGGCTGAGTATCTTGTTACCGAGGGCTATGCGGGTGAATTGAAGACGATCGGCAAGGGCGAGGACGAGCCGTTCAAGGCGGACGATGCCAGCGCCTATGATGAGGAAACGCTCAACCAGATGAACCGGCGCGTCGAAGTGGATGTGGAGAACTGACGATGCTGCGCGGTCTTCTCCTTGCTCTGCTGGTTTCAGCCGCACCGTTCAGCGCGGTCAGTGCCAGAACCTTTGCGCTCGTCGTCGGGGCCGATGTCTATCCTTACGAAGTCAGCCTCGACGGTGCCGTCAAGGACGCCAGGGATGTTGAAAGCGCCCTGCAGCGTGCCGGGGTCGACCGGATCGCGACCTTCTTCGATGCGGCTGTGCGCAAGGACGATATTCGTGCCGCCTGGACCGGTTTCGTCGATGACGCTCAGAGTGGCGACACGATCGTCTTCACCTATGCCGGCCATGGCGCGCAGATGCCGGAGCTTGTTGCCGGCGACGAGGCAGACGGGCTGGACGAATTTCTGCAACTGCCGGGCTTCGACCGGGAGCGGGCAGAAGAGACCGACAACGAAATCATTGTCGACAACGAGTTGAACGCCTGGTTTTCGGAAGCCGAGGCCAAGGGCGTGCATGTCCTGTTCGTCTCCGACAGCTGCCATTCCGGCGGCATGAGCCGGTCCTTCTCGGGCAAGACGCGGCTTGCCCATGCGGTCACTGTCAAGCTGCCGGCGCCGTCGCCAGAGGCGGTGTCGGGTGCTTCGATCAAGGAAGCGGATTTCCGGCAGGTCACGGTTCTCGCCGCCTCGCTCGAAAGCCAGCCCTCGCCCGAGGTGATCATCAACGGCGAGGCGCGCGGCGCGCTCAGCTGGAGTTTCGCCCGCTCGGTCGAGGGGGCGGCCGATCGCAACGGCGACGGGACGCTCTCCCGGGTCGAGTTGGAAGACTATGTCTTTGCCAATGTGAAGCACCAGTCGGAGGCGCTGCAGGTTCCGAATTTCGTGCCGCAACTGCCGCGATCCGACGACGAAGTGGTGATGCCACTGACACGCAGCGTCGCCATCGCCGCCAACCCGGCGGAGAAGACCCACAAGTCGGTGCGTGAAACCGGATGGGACGGCAAGCTGGCTTTGACGGTGAGCGGTTCGGATCTCGTGCCCGCGAATACCGGTGGCAGCGGCGTGCCCTATCGCTGGGACGCGGCAGGCGGCATCTTCTACACCCCCAACGGAGACGTCGCCGGCGAGCATATCGATGCCGGCATGATCCAGGGGGTTGTCGATAAGTTTATCCTGCTGGGTTTCCTGAAGGCAATGGCCAGCCAGAATCCGGGTGTCGTCTCTCTGACGCCGGATAAGGACATCTATGCCGCCGGCGACCGCATGTCCTTCGATGCGCCGGCCTCGGGCTACAAGAACATGGTGGTCTTCAATCTCGCCAATACCGGCCAGGTGCAGCTGCTGGACATGCAGGCGGAGGGCACGGCAAGCCAGGAATTCAAGCTGACGGACCTGCAGGTGGTCGAACCCTTCGGTGCCGATCATCTGATCGTCATTTCCACCAATGAGCCGGTCGATGCGATCGGTGCGGCCCTGGCAAGCAAGAATGTCGATGCGGCGGCCGTGCTGCAGCTCCTGTCGACACGGCTCGACGGCACCGATACCAGCGTCGCCATCCAGCCGCTCTACACCCGGGAGAAGCTCTGATGGCCGCCTTGCGAACCGCCCTGGGAGTCTTGTCCTGCCTGACGCTTCTCGCCGCGCAGCCGCTTGTGGCGCGGGCGGAGGATCGGGCTTTGCTGATCGGCATCGGCACCTACGAGAACCTGCCGGAAGACATGTTCCTGCACGGACCGAAGAATGACGTGAAGGCGATCCATGCGCTGTTGACGGACACACTGTCGTTCAATCCGGAATCGATCCGGGTTTTGACCGACGAGAAGGCGACAAAGGCGTCGATCCTGCACTCGATGGATGAATGGTTGGTGGCCGGAACGGCGCCGGGCGACCGGATCTATGTGTTTTTTTCAGGCCACGGTCTGCAGGTGAAGGACGTGAGCGGTGACGAGGAGGACGGGATGGACG
>NZ_DATJDJ010000040.1:0-30773 GCF_035497515.1 Pararhizobium sp.
GGTGGCAAGGATACGATCCGAGCCGGCGCCGGCTTCGACACCATCGGTGTCGACCGTTCCGACGCGACCGGCGCCGTCACCTTCTCCATCACCGGCAACACGGCGAAACTCTCGGACGGCACTGTTATCACTGACGGCGAAGCCTTCGTCATCGAAACCGGCAAGGGCAACGATGTGCTGAACGGCACGGGCGCGCAATATGTCGATTTCGATGCCGGCGGCGGCAACAACACGTTGACGGGCAGCAGCGGTTCTGACCAGTTCTACAGCCTGACCGGCAATGACGTTATCAAGGGCGGTGCCGGCTCCGACAGCATCGTCGATACCGGCGGCGCCAACAAGATCGATGCGGGAACGGGCAGCGACAGCGTGTCCGTCAGCGTCGAGACCGGCACGCATGTCAACACTGTCGCGCTTGGCGATGGCGATGATATTTCCTATGTCAACAATGCCAGCGGCTCGGCGGCTGGCCAGTTCAATATCGACGGAGGTGCCGGCACGGATACGGGCTCGGTCAACCGCGTCAAGAGCACGGCCAATCTCACCTTCACGCTGTCGTCCAACGCCACCCTGGTCAATGGCGGTGTGACGCTGAAGAATATCGAGCGCGTTCACATCACATCGGGCTCCGGCAACGACACGATGACGGGCGGTGCATTGAATGACTATTTCAACGGCAGCAGCGGCAATGACACGCTGAAGGGCCTCGGCGGCGCCGACGAGATTGTCGGCGGCAGTGGGACCGACAAGCTCTATGGCGGCGATGGCAACGATACGCTCTGGGCGAGCGGCGGCGTCAAGGACACCCAGAGCGACAAGCTCTACGGCGAGAACGGCAACGACCAGCTGCACATCAACAATGGCGACTATGCATCGGGTGGCAGCGGCACGGACCGGGTCTTCATCGATTTCTCGCAGGAGACCTCCAATGTCACCTTCGTCTTCAGCAACAGCCTCGTCAACGTCAACGCGACGACGTCGTTCACCGGCATGGAAACGCTCGATTATAAAGGCGGCTCCGGCAATGACACGGTGACCGCAGGCGCAGGCTCCGACCGTCTGTCCGGCGGGGCTGGCAACGACACGTTCCGGGCCGGCGCCGGTGTCGATTACCTGATCGACGGCAAGGGCAACGACAAGCTCTACGGCGATGACGGCAACGACCGTCTCGAACGCACCGATGCTTCGGGGACGGATTATTTCCAGGGTGGTCTCGGCCGCGATCTGCTGACCTTCAACATCGTCTCCGACAAGTCGGTCATCCTCGACCTGCAGAACAACGCCAAGAATGGCGGCCTTGCCGCCGGCCTGTCGGTATCGAGCATCGAGGATGTCATCGGCAGCGATCGCGACGACACCATTCTTGGAAGCACCGCCAACAACAAGCTCGTCGGCGGCGGCGGTGACGACAGGCTCGATGGCCGTGACGGCAACGACATCCTGGAAGGCGGCGCCCATGGCGACCTGCTGACCGGCGGCGGCGGCGCCGACCAGTTCGTCTACAAGTCGCAGGATGCCATCGGTTCGGGCGACGAGATCACCGACTTCACCCGTGGCCAGGACAAGCTGGTCATCGACAAGTCGGAATTCGGCTTCTCGAGCCTGGCGCTGTTCTCCGGCAATGACCTGCAGGCCACCGGTACGGCTGCGCAGTTCTTCTTCGAAAAGGACAATGGCCGGCTCTGGTATGACGCCGATGGCACGAACAACGAGCACGATGCCGTTCTGGTCGTCACGCTCGACAACGTGACGAGCCTGTCCACCAGCGACTTCCTGCTCGTGGCCTGATCCGCGTCTTCGTAAGATGATGCGAAAGCCCGGCTTCGGCCGGGCTTTCTGCGTCAACTGTGCTGTTTTGTTGCGTTTTTCGTGTTGCAGCCGGGCCGAATGCCGTGTCATGACTGCGGCGTGAACCACATGCGTATGACCATGCAGTGCCGGAACGGGGGAAATATTTCATGACCAAGACGGACATCGCCCGCCGGGTCTACGACAATGCCTGGAAGCTCGATCCGATCGTGCGCAGCCTGCTGGACACGGATTTCTACAAGCTCCTCATGCTGCAGATGATCTGGCGACTCTATCCAGATGTCGATGCCACTTTCTCGGTGATCAACCGCACGAAGACCGTGCTGCTCACCGAGGAGATTGACGAACAGGAATTGCGCGAGCAACTGGATTACGTCCGCAACCTGCGTTTTACCAAGAAGGAGATGATCTGGCTCGCCGGCAATACCTTCTATGGCCGCAAGCAGATTTTCGCGCCGGACTTCCTCGCCTGGCTCGCCGATTTCCAACTGCCCGACTATGAGCTGTCGCGCCGCCATGGCCAGTACGAGCTCACCTTTCCGGGCAAGTGGACCCACACGACGATGTGGGAAATCCCGGCGCTGGCGATCGTCAACGAGTTGCGGTCGCGCACCGCGATGAAGGACATGGGGCCGTTTGCGCTCGACGTCCTCTATGCCCGCGCCAAGGCCAAGATGTGGTCGAAGGTCGAGCAACTGCGAGTCCATCCGAACCTGCGCATTTCCGATTTCGGCACGCGCCGCCGGCACAGCTTTCTGTGGCAGCGCTGGTGCGTCGAGGCGTTGAAGGAAGGCATTGGCAAGTCCTTTTCCGGCACCAGCAACGTCCTGCTCGCCATGGATACCGATCTCGAAGCGCTCGGTACCAATGCCCATGAATTGCCGATGGTCGCTGCGGCTCTTGCCCGCAACGACCAGGAACTCGGCGAAGCGCCCTACAAGGTTCTGCAGGACTGGAACCAGCTCTATGGCGGCAACCTTCTGATCGTGCTGCCGGATGCCTTCGGCACGGCTGCTTTCCTGCGCAACGCGCCGGACTGGGTCGCCGATTGGACCGGCTTCCGCCCCGACAGCGCCCCGCCGATCGAAGGCGGCGAGAAGATCATCGCCTGGTGGAAGAAGATGGGCCGCGATCCGAAGGAGAAGCTGCTGATCTTCTCCGATGGCCTCGACGCAGCGACGATCCTCGAGACCTACCGGCATTTCGAGGGGCGAGTGCGCATGAGCTTCGGCTGGGGCACCAACCTCACCAACGATTTTGCCGGCTGCGCGCCGGTTGAGGTCGGCGGGTTGAATCCGATCTCGGTCGTCTGCAAGGTCAGCGACGTCAATGGTCGCCCGGCCGTCAAGCTCTCCGACAATCCGCGCAAGGCGACCGGTGAGCCATCGGAGGTCGAGCGTTATCTCAAGTTCTTCGGAACCGAGGACTTCACCGAACAGGACATCAGGGTCTGATTTGAGGTGGGCTTTCGCCCTCGTGGTGAGCAAAGAGGAGGCCGGACGTGGCTTTGCCGTCGTCGCACAGGAAGTCCGCGAACTGGCGCAGCGTTCCGCCAAGGCGGCCAAGGAGATCAAGGATCTGATCCGTAACTCCACGACGGAGGTCGAGAACGGCGTGAAGCTCGTCAGTGAGACGGGCGAGGCGCTGAAGACGATCGAAGATTATGTCGTTGTCATCAATCAGCACATGGACGCGATCGCCACCTCCGCCCGTGAACAGTCAACGGGTCTTGCCGAGGTGAATGCCGCCGTCAACCGTATGGATCATGTGACCCAGCAGAACGCGGCGATGATGGAGGAAACCAACGCCGCCGGCGCGACGCTCGCCAATGAGAGCGTCAACCTGCGTGCGCTTATCTCGCACTTCACCTTGCAGGCCCGGCCCGCGGCACACAGCCGCGCGGCGTAGTCTCGAAAATAACAGGCCCTGAAAACACAAACCCAGCCGGGGAGGTCTCCGGCTGGGTTCGTTTGCGCATTCAGGGGATGCGCTGGGAGGAAAGGTTGGTTCCGATCAGGCCGCGTTGCGCTGGTAATCGGAGGGGGAAGCAAGAGGGTGGACCATCGACAGCAGTCGCCGTTTCGGCGCCGCAAGAAGATTGGCCGTATGGTTCTTGGCGCTCACGGTTCCAGGTTGCATCTGGCGCAGCGCGCTGGCAGCGGAGTAGAGAAGTGTCTTCATCTCGGTGGTCGTGACGCCGTCCGCACGCATGACGGCACGGATCAACGGGTCGCTCAGAGCTTCCGTTATGGTCAGATCGCTGTTTGCCTGGTGCATCGTGGTATTCCTTCGGGTTCATTCGTCTTTTCCGGCTGACAAATTGCCCGCCGGGGTCGTAAACTTGACTTCAATTTCATACGGTGTTACCAGTAAGTAACATTTGAATAGTTACCGACCGGTCACACCTATGTCAATAAGCATCGGCAATAAAAATTCAAAATCCGTATCGGGCCCCAAGCGGGCGGATATAAGGCTGGAAAAAGGTGAGTGTATGGAAGTTCGTGCAGCGCCCCGTGATCGTATTGTTTCAATGGCATGCGAGCTTTTCCGAAAGTATGGGATTCGCGGCATCGGCGTCGATGCGATTGCCGAGGCGGCCGAAACCAACAAGATGACTCTCTACCGCCATTTCGGCTCGAAAGACGACCTCGTCTGCGAGACCTTGCGGTTCAAATCCGAAAAAGCAGCCGCCTTCTGGGACGAACTGGAAGCGAAAAATCCCGGTAATCCGATGGCCCAGCTTCAGGGCTGGGTGATGGCCCGGGCAAAATGCCTGGAGGATGACAAATACGGCTGTGATCTGGCAAACGCCGCCGTCGAACTGAAGGAGCAGGGCCATCCGGCCCATGTGGTGATCGAGAGCTTCAAGCTCACCCAGCGCCGTCGTCTCGAACAACTCTGTCGCGACGCTGGCGTCAGCGAACCGGAATTGTTGTCCGATACGCTCTCCATGCTGATGGAAGGCGCCCAGGTGAGCAAGCTCGCCACCGGCAGCGAAGGCCCGTCCGCCCGCTTCACGCGGGCCTGCGAGGCCGCCATCGCCTCGTTCAACCGACCAGCCTGAGCACATCGCCAAGGTCTGTTCGTTTTTGCCCGCATAGGCTGCCTTACGGTCCATACCCGGCTTTTGATGGAACAAAAGTTCCCTCTGTCCATTCTCTCGTTGAGAAGAATATGTGCTGCGCGGCCATGATCCCGAGCCGCCGCTTTCAACGAGAAGGACGGCATGTCCCCTTCAGACAATTTCAACCTCGACCCCGATCCATCGGACTGGTGGACCGCATCGCGCGGCGCTTCGGCGATCGTCGGAACGGCCATTCACAATGGCCATCATGTGCGCAACGGTCTTCTTGAGAGCATGGCGCTCGACAATGCCGAGCGGCTGCGCGAAGAAGATCCGTTCACCGAATACTTCATCCGCGATCTTCCCAACCGCATCGTCTTTCACCGGTCCCGATTTGAGATCGATCTCAACCGGGCGCGCGACGGAGCAATCTATTTCAAGCCGGAACAGGCCTGGGGACTGGCGGTCTGGCGGGAACCGCTACCAGAAGCGGCGGTCGCCGCCTCCCTTCATGTTCACGATGCCTACTACGCCATGCTGGACGCTTATCTGCGTGGTCTTGAACAGCAATATGGCGCCTTCGTGCTTCTCGACATGCACAGCTACAACCACCGCCGGGACGGAGCGGATGGCCCGGAAATGGCGTTCGAGACGGCACCCCAGATCAATATCGGCACATCCTCCATGGACCGGGACCACTGGGCCGATGTGCTCGACCCCTTCATCGCGCAGCTTCGTCGCTTCGAATTTCGCGGCCGTCGGATGGATGTGCGGGAGAACATTGCCTTTCAGGGGAAGGGCGAGCAGACGCGTTTCGTGCATGAGCGTTTTGCCGAGACCGGATGCGCCATCGCCATAGAGTTCAAGAAATTCTTCATGGACGAATGGACGGGCGAGCCGGACATCGAGGCGCTGAAGGCCATGCGGGAGATGATCCGCCTGTCGCTGCCGGTGCTTGCCGATGCATTGAAGGCCAGGTCATGAGCAACATGCGGCGCAAGGACCGGGAAACGGCGCCCTATCCCGATTGGCTCGATGATATCCTCGATTGCATCCGTGCCGACAAATCCGTGCGTAAGGATTTTGACCATGGCGGCCGCCTGCATATCGACCGGCCGTTGCCGTTCCTTTGTGTGCATGTTTTAAGGGGCCGCGAGGATCTGGCGGCACGCGACGTCAGCGCTGCCCATGCCTCCTATCTCATCGTCGATGACGTCGAAGAAGCGCTGCCGATCATCGATGCCGTCGGCAATGTCCTGCGCGAGCGGTTCGGAGCCTTCATGCTGCTCGATATCGATGAACTCGAGCACGACACGCTGATCACCGCCGATGCGCCCTATCTGCCGCCCTTCGAGATCAGGCTCCTTTCGACCGACGACGCGGCGGCGGAGCAGGCTGCAACCGCGCTGGCGGAGGGAGCCGATATCGAGCAGGTGAAGTTCCGCACCCCCTATGTGAAAAGCTTCGAGCTTGCGGCTGATCCGCAGGCGATGGCCTTGGCGCAGGGAACCGGCTTTCCCCTGGTCGCCGTGCGGTTCGCGCCGATCTATCGGCAGCCGGAATCGGGGCATATCTATCCCGACCTGCGCGAACGGCTCGTCGCCAACATCTTCGATGCGGGCCTGAAGGCCTTCGCGGCCTTCGTCGGTGCGACACAGACCCTGAAGCTGACGACCCATCGCGCCCTTGGCCGCAAGGCCTTCGTCGATGCGGTCAGCCGGGCGGATCGCAGCATCGACGATGTCGCCTCCACCTTCGATTTCCTGCTTGCCGTCACGCCCATCAATGCCGATGCCGCCTGGCGGGAGTTCAAGGCCAACAGGTTCAGGCGAGCCCCACAGTTTCTCTATCGGCCGCTCTCCGTCCAGGTCGAGGCGGAAAAGCGCAAGCTCTTCTCCGTCGCCTTCGATCGCTTCGAGGATCCCGTTCTCTACCATCTCTACCGCGAGAAGCAGCAGGAACTTGATCTCCAGCTATCCCTGATCTCGGCGCGTGAAACCGGCCGCTTCGTCGAATTCAGCCGCGCGCTCTATGGGCCGGTGGAACCGTCGCTTCACCGGATCGCGATGGATATTCTGCTGAAGACCGAGAAATTCGTCCACGGCGATGAGGGCGGCGAGGACGAGGCCGGGATCGCCGACTGTTTCGAGGTGGAGACGGCCGCGCGCCACATGATTGAGCAATATCGGCAGCAATATGCGGGCTTCACCGCCGAGATCGAGCTGCGCGACGACTTGCCGTCCGGCCTGCTGGTCTCGGGCGAGCGCCTGCTCATTTCACGCCATACAAGAATGGACCGCAGCCGTATCCACGCGCTTTTGAGCCACGAGATCGGCGTGCATCTGCTCACCTATTTCAATGGCTCGGCGCAGGGGTTGCGGTTGTTCCGCTCCGGTCTTGCCGGCTACGAGGGCATGCAGGAGGGGCTTGCCGTTTTCTCCGAATACATGGCTGGCGGCATGACGGTCGGGCGCTTGCGCCTGATCGCGGCCCGGGTCGTCGCCTGTGCCGCGATGCTGGACGGCAGGCCGTTTCCGGAAACCTATGGCATGCTGGTCGATGAGCACGCGTTCGCACCGACGGCCGCCTTCAACCTGTCGCTCCGGCTCTATCGCGGCGGCGGTCTTGCCAAGGACGCCATCTATCTGCGCGGCCTTCTGGAACTGCTCACCCATCTCAAGGCCGGCGGCGCGCTTGATCCTTTCTGGATGGGCAAGATTTCCGCCGCGCATTTCATCGTCATGCAGGAACTCAGCCTGCGCGGCCTGTTGAAAGCACCGGTCATCCGCCCCGCCTTCCTCACCCACCCCCAAGCACAGGCCCGCCTCGACAAGGCGTGGGCGGGCTTGACCCCCCTCGACCTGATCACCAGCTAGGAGCCCCCATGCGCACCGCCTTCTTCGTCAATTCCATTGAGAGCGAGGAGCCTCATTTCACCACGACGGCGCTGGCGATGGCTGCGCGCGCCCGAGGCCATGATGTCTGTTATGTCGCGCCGGGTGACTTTGTCCTGCGTCCGGATGACAGCCTGATGGTGCGTGCGACTGTCGTCGCCGACGGAAAATACAAGGATACCGAGGCCTTCCACAAAGGCTTTCAGGGTAAGGATACCAAGGTCCAGACAATCGACGTGCGCGAGGTCGATGTTATTTTCCTGCGCAACGACCCGTCGCTCGATTCCGACGACAGGCCCTGGGCGGCGCATATCGGTGCCATGTTCGGCCGGCTTGCCAGTGAGCGCGGGACGATCGTGGTCAATGATCCCGCCGGCCTGGCGCTTGCCCAGAACAAACTTTATTTCCAAGGTTTTCCAGAGGCCGTTCGCCCCGAAACGCTGATCTCCAAAAGCATCGAGGAAATCCGCGCCTTTATCGCCGATCATCGCAAGGGTGTGATCCTCAAGCCGCTGCAGGGTTCCGGCGGCAAGAACGTCTTCAAGATCGCCACGCCCGACGATGCCAACCTCAACCAGATTTTCGAAGCCGTCAGCGGCGAAGGCTATCTCATCGCGCAAGGATACCTGCCGGAGGCGAAGGCCGGCGATATCCGCTTCTTCATGATGAACGGCAAGCCGCTGGTGCGCGACGGCGTTTACGCAGCCTTCCGCCGCGTACCGGCCAAGGGGGAGGTAAGGTCGAACATGCATGCCGCCGGCACGGCGGCCGAGGTCAAGATCACCGACGACATTCTCGCTGTCGCCGAGATGGTGCGGCCCAAGCTGGTCGAGGACGGCATGTTCCTCGTCGGACTTGACATCGTCGGCGACAAGATCCTGGAGATCAACGTCTTCACGCCGGGCGGCCTGCCGGACATCGCAGGCATGCACAAGATCGACTTCTCCGAGGAAATCATCCAGTCGTTGGAGGAAAAGGTCTCCATTCGCAAAATCTATGCCGGCTCGATCTCCAACCGGGCGCTGGCGACACTCTAAGCTGTTTTCATCCGGGTTTTGTGTTATCGCCAGCGCTTCTGACGATTGGAAGCGCGCGTGATCCCCTGGACCCTCATTGACACAGCAATAATGCCGGATGGCGGTGGCGAACTGCGGCTGAAGCAGCGTGGCAGCGAATTTTCCATCATGCTCGGCACCATCGAACTTATGAACAGCCGGCTGAGCGGATCCGAGGAAGCGCTGGCCAGACTGTCCTACGAACGAATACAAAAGCACGCCCGTCCGCATATGCTGATCGGCGGTCTGGGCATGGGCTTTACCCTGCGCGCTGCACTTGGCGTCCTGCCGGCGGATGCGAAGGTGACGGTCGGCGAACTCGTTCCCTCTGTCGTATCCTGGGCGCGCGGCCCTATGGCCGAGGTTTTCGCCGGCTGCCTCGACGATGCGCGAGTGGTCATAAAGGAAGGCGATGTCGGCCGTCTGATTCAGGCATCGGCTGCAGCCTATGACGCCATCCTCCTCGATGTCGACAACGGCCCGGAAGGCCTGACCCGCAAGGCGAACGACGATCTCTACAGCATCGCCGGACTGCGCGCGGCGCGCAAGGCGCTGCGACCGAACGGCGTTCTCTCCGTCTGGTCATCGGCGCCCGACGCAGGCTTTACGCGTCGTCTGCGAGAGGCGGGATTTGCCGTGGAAGAGTTGAGCGTGCGCGCCAGCACCAAGGGCAGGGGAGCCCGCCACGTCATCTGGATGGCGACCAAAGAACGATAACAGTCCGGCTAGAGGCCTTCGCGTTCCAGGAGCACACGTACTTCATCGAACCGGCGCTTGTTTTCCTCGTTCTTTTCGTCGGCCGAATAGCAGGTGCTTGCGACACAGAAGCGTTTCACCTTGAACGGCGCCTTGGTGTTTTCGAACTGGCATTCGATCGTATCGACCATGTCCTTCTTCTCGACACCGTCGCGCGTCGAATAGGTCATGCGCGCGCCCGGCGGCTTCAGTTCGGGAAAGGACTGGATCACGCCGGTATGCAGGGTATCGGTCATCAGCAGGTGTTTCGCCACCTTGATGCAAAGGTCCTCGACCGTCGGGGACTGGGCCGCTGCTGGCGATGCGATCAACACCAGGGCGAGAGCGATTTTCTTCATGGCAAGCTCCTGAGAAACCGGCGAACGGCGCGGCGAGAGAATAACGGCGTCGCCGGACCTTTGGTTCCACGGGTTGCGGCAAGGTGCGACAGTGTGCGGTTGTCAATATCGCTCGCCTGCACTCCGATTCAGCGTAGAATCTTCGGGCGAATCGTTTTGCCGCGTCCTTTTCGCAATGCTGTGGGGAACGCGAGATTCCCCTGTGGACTTTCCGAAAGAACATCCTTGGATTGCTTGGCGCTCAATTTTTCGTGCAGATCTTTTTGGATGGAACCAAGCGATCCCGTTGCAGTTATGGTGGGCACTTTTGCTAAGGGAGAAGCAGATGACGGGTATTAGCGAAGACGATATCAGGACCCGGGCTTACGCGTTGTGGGAAGCGGATGGCCGTCCCGACGGCAGTCATGATGCCCATTGGCTTCAGGCCTTGCGGCAGTTGACGGACGAATCGGAAGCCGTTTCCGCCGTGCCGGTCGCCAAGGCCATCAAGACCTCGAAGCTGTCCGTCATGAAGAACGAGGTGGTTCCGGAGCCGGTGGCCAGGAAGCGCAGCAAGATCGCCTGATGCAGGAGGCTGCGCGGCTCGTCTGAAACAGCCGATCGCAGCAGGCCTGACTGAACCGATCACACGCTCCAGCATTCCGGAGTGGCTGTCGGCTGACGAGACATTTTACCCCGTCTGCCGGCGGATTGATTTCGCAGTGCAAAAAAATTTGCGGCTTCGCACTCTTTTCTGCGGACATCGCCGTCGCTTTGCAACATCATGGGAAAGGGCGATGCTTCGCGCAATCACGTCCTGATCGTAACCGTTGGTACAAGGAATGTGACCTGCGTGAAAATACTTTCGGTGACCTCTGAAATCTTTCCGTTGATCAAGACCGGGGGCCTGGCCGATGTCACCGGCTCGCTGCCGAAAGCCCTTGTGGGCTATGGCTGCTATACACGCACGCTCGTTCCCGGATATCCGCAGCTTTTCGCCGGCCTCATTGGCGTCAAGGTGCTTCATTTCTTTCCCGACCTGTTCGGCGCTCCGGCATCTCTTCTCGAAGCGCAATATGAGGATCTGGACCTGCTGGTCCTCGATGCTCCCGCGCTCTTCAATCGTCCCGGCGGACCCTATCTCGATGAAAACGGCCGCGATCATCCCGACAACTGGAAGCGCTTCGCCGTCCTCTCCTATGTCGCATCGGCCATTGCCGGCGGGCTGATCGCCGACTGGTCGCCCGAGGTTGTTCATACCCACGATTGGCAGACGGCTCTGACCTCTGTCTACATGCGCTATTCCAGCAATGCGAACACGATCCCGTCGATCCTGACCATTCACAATCTCGCCTTCCAGGGGCAATTTCCAACATCCGTTGTCAGCCAGATCGGCCTGCCGCCGGAAACCGTGACGCTCGACTGCCTCGAATATTACGGCGACATCAGCTATCTGAAGGGTGGCATCCGGACCGCCAGTGCCATCACCACCGTCAGCCCGACCTATGCCCGCGAGGTTGTCTCGCCGGAACTCGGTATGGGCATGGCCGGCGCGCTCAGTTCCCGACCGCGGACATTGACCGGCATCGTCAACGGTATCGACATGGACATCTGGAACCCCGCCACCGATGCCTACCTGCCGGCCAATTACGACCACAAGCGGATGCGGCTGCGCGGCGTGAACCGGGCGAAGCTTTTGGAAACCTTCCGGCTGGACGATAGTCCGGGGCCGATCTTCGCCGCCGTTACGCGCCTCACCTGGCAGAAGGGCGGCGACATGCTTGCGGAGGTGGCGGAGGAAATCTCCCATCTCGGCGGTCGATTGATCGTGCTCGGCAAGGGCGAGGCCCAGGTCGAGAATGCGCTGCTCGCCGCGGCCGGCCGCCATCCCGATCGGATCGGCGTCCGCATCGGCTATGACGAGGCGACCGCTCATCTTATCCATGGCGGCAGCGACGTGATCCTCCAGCCTTCACGTTTCGAGCCTTGCGGCCTCACCCAGCTCTACGCCCTTCGCTATGGCGCCGTTCCGGTTGTGTCGCGCACCGGCGGCCTGTCGGAGACGATCATCGACGCCAATGACGCGGCGATTTCCGCGCGCGTGGCGACCGGCTTCCAGTTTCATCCCGCCACGGCGGAGAACCTCAGGCTTTCCATCCACCGGGCCTTCGCTGCCTATCGGGATCCGAAAAAATGGGCGCGGTTGCAGAACCAGGGCATGAAGGCGAATTTTTCGTGGGAGCGGAGCGCCGAGCAATATGCGGCACTTTATGCGTCCCTTCTGCCCGGACGGCGCGCGACGCCCCTGGTCACCTCCAAGGCGGCGGAGTAGCACCGCCGCCGGACATGACGTTCTGATGCCTGTTCCGCCTATTGGGGCCGCAGCACCATCAAACTGCGCGGCTGCATTTCGATGACTTCGTCGTTGATGCCTGTTTGCGCACCGTCTCCGGTCGCCGTCGTCAGCGCCAGGGTCCAGGCACCGGATGGCGATTGCGGGAGTGTGAAGGGCACGGGCCCGTCATGTGGATTGAAGATCAGCAGCACATCCGCCCAGACGTCATCCTGCTGGCGCAAGTCCTCACGGGAAAGATGCACGCCGATCGTCGTGCCTCCACCATCCTGCCAGTGTTCCTCTGTCTGTTCGCCACCACCGGCATTGAGCCAGGTAACATGCATGCCGTCGCGCCAGCTGTCGCGCCGCAGCAACGGCTGCTCGGCGCGAAGAGCAGTTAGCTTTCGGACGAAGTCGCGAAGCTCCTCCGCGCTCCGGGGCAGGTTCTCCCACTGCACCCAACTGATGTCGCTGTCCTGGCAATAGCCATTGTTGTTGCCGAGTTGGCTGCGGCCAAACTCGTCTCCGGCAAGCAGCAGGGGCGTGCCGTGCGAGAGAAGCAGCGTGGCGAGGAAATTGCGCTTCTGCCTCTCGCGGACCTCAGCGATAGCGGCATCGTCGCTCTCCCCCTCGGCGCCGTAGTTGGCACTGCGGTTGTCACTATGGCCGTCCTTGTTGTCCTCGCCGTTCGCCTCGTTGTGCTTCTCGTTATAGGAGACCACGTCGTTGAGCGTGAACCCGTCATGGGCCGTGATGAAGTTGACGCTCGCCCAGGGCCGTCGGCCGCGCAGGTCGTAGACATCACCTGAGCCGAGCAGGCGGGCCGCGAAGTCCGGAGCGGTGCCGTCCGTGTCCTTCCAGTAATCGCGCACGGTGTCGCGGTATTTGTCGTTCCATTCCGCCCAGCCCGGCGGAAAGCCGCCGACCTGATAGCCGCCGGGACCGATGTCCCACGGCTCGCCGACCAGCTTGACTTTGGACAGCACCGGATCCTGCGTCACCGCATCGAAGAAGCCGCCGCGCTGGTCAAAACCTTCCGGTTCGCGGCCGAGAATGGTGCCGAGATCGAAGCGAAAGCCATCAACATGCATGTCCTCGACCCAGTAGCGCAGGGAATCAGTGATCATCTGCAACACGCGCGGATGCGAGGTGTTGACGGTGTTTCCGGTGCCGGTGTCGTTGATATAGTAGCGGTGATCGTCGGGCAGGGTGCGGTAATAGGAGAAATTGTCGATCCCCTTCAGCGACAGGGTGGGACCGAGTTCATTGCCTTCCGCAGTGTGGTTGTAGACCACGTCGAGAATGACCTCGATGCCACCGTCATGCAGGGCGCGCACCATGTCGCGGAAACCGTCCATGCCGCGCGGGCCGTAATAGCGTGATGCCGGAGCAAAGAAGCCGAGGCTGTTATAGCCCCAGAAATTGTGCAGCCCCTTGTCCATCAGATGGCTGTCATCGGGAAAGTAATGGATCGGCAGCAGTTCCACCGAGGTGATGCCGATGCTTTTCAGATAATCGACGATCGCCTTGTCGCCGAGACCTTCGAACGTGCCGCGCAGCTTTTCGGGAACGGCCGGGTGCAATTGCGTGAAGCCCTTCACATGGGTCTCATAGAAGATTGTCCTCGACCACGGAATGCCGGGGCTGCGATCTCTCTTCCAGTCGTAGGATTTCGGATCGATGATCCGGCATTTCGGCATGCCCGATGCGCTGTCGGCGTCGTTGAAGGAAAGATCCTTGTCTTCCGCATCGAGATCATAGCCGAAATGGGCTTTTGACCAGGCGACGTCGCCAACCAGTTCGCGGGCATAGGGATCGATCAGCAGCTTGTTGGCATTGAACCGGTGTCCGTTTGCCGGATCATGGGGACCGTGGACGCGGTAGCCGTAGAGCGCGCCGGGCTTCAGGCCGGGAATATAGCCGTGCCAGACTTCGTTGGTATATTCCGGCAGTTCGATGCGCGCGGTCTCGATCGTGCCGCTATCGTCGAACAGGCAGAGTTCGACACGCTCGGCATGGGCCGAAAACAGCGCGAAATTCACGCCGTCCTTGTCCGGAACCGCGCCGAGTTGCGCCCAATCACCGGGCTCAATCTTGTGTTGGCTTTTCTTGGTATCCATCGGCGACCCCCTGATTTCAAAATCCTGCGCAGGTGAATTGTGCAGCGCATCATTTGTTCCATCGCGCCGGAACTTTTCCGTCGGCGCAAGGTTTGAACCGGGGCAAAAATCAGCGACATGAAGTGAGGTTGGCGATGGATTCGAGCGGATCGGACAGGGAATCACCTGTCAATTCGTGGGGGACGGACGTCATCGGTGAGGGGCGTGTTCGTTTTCGAATCTGGGCTCCTGATCAGAAACGGATTGATCTGCGTCTGGGGGGGCGAGACCTCGCCATGTCTTCGGCGCCGGGCGGCTGGTTCGAGATCGTTGTTCCGGGCGCCATCCCTGGGCAGTCCTATTCCTATGTGCTCGATGATGGCACTGCGGTTCCCGATCCCGCATCCCGCGCGCAGGCCGACGATGCCGGCGGACCCTCGCTCATCGTCGATCCTCTTTCCTATTCCTGGAAGCATGGCAATTGGCGCGGACGCCCTTGGCATGAGGCGATCATCTACGAGTTGCATATCGGCACGTTCACCCCGGAAGGCACGTTCACCGCAGCGATCGGAAAGCTTGCGCATGTGTCGGCGCTCGGCATCACGGCGATCGAGATCATGCCCGTCGCGCATTTCGGCGGGAAAAGGGGATGGGGCTACGACGGCGTCTTCCACTATGCCCCGCACAATGCTTACGGCTCGCCCGATGACATGAAAGCCCTGATCGATGCGGCCCATGGACATGGGTTGATGGTCATTCTCGACGTCGTCTACAATCATTTCGGCCCCGAAGGGAATTACGTGCCTTGTTATGCGACCGGCTTCTTTCACGCCGACAAACATACGCCCTGGGGGACCGCCATCGCCTTCGAGCAGCCTGCCGTCAGGGATTATTTCATAGGGAATGCTCTCTATTGGCTTGGTGAATTCCACCTCGACGGACTGCGCTTCGATGCGGTCGATCGCATCGATGACGACGATAGCGATTCGTCCATGGTCGTCGAGATCGCCAGTCGGATTCGCGAACGGTTCGGCGACCGCCACATTCATCTGATCACGGAGGATCCGAGAAACCTTACCGATTTGCGCCGCGCGCAGCAGGCCGGGGTTGCCAGGCTTTATGATGGAGATTGGAACGATGACTTTCATCATGCCGTGCATGTCTTCGCGACGGGCGAAACCATGGGCCACTACAGCCGGTTCAGCGCCGACCCGCTGGAAAAGGTCGGCCGCGCGCTGGCTGAGGGTTATGTCTTTCCAGGTGAGCCGGTTTCAGGCGGGAAAAACCCGGCCGTCTCGCCGGCAGCCTTCATCAACTTTCTGCAGAATCACGACCAGATGGGCAATCGCGCCTTTGGCGAGCGGCTGATTTCGCTTGTCTCGGTGGAGATGTTGCGTGCTCTGACGGCCATCACCATGCTGTCGCCATCCATCCCGATGCTGTTCATGGGCGAGGAATTCGGTGAAACCCGGCCGTTTCTCTTTTTCGCCGATTACACCGGCGAACTCGCGGATGCCGTTCGCAAGGGGCGCGTCGCGGAAGCGGAGAATTTCGGCGGCCTGCCGGCCGGTTGCACCGAGGCCGACTTGCCCGATCCCAACGCGGCGCAGACCATGCAGGCCTCGAAACTCGACTGGTCGAAGCCCGACACGCCGGACGGGCGGGCATGGACCCTGTTCATGCAGGACCTCATCAGGTCACGAAACCAGTTCGTGTTGCCCCTGTTGGCCAGAGCCGATGACGACAATTGCTTGGCACGACTGGCCGCGGCAACCGATGGAATCCTGGCGATCGACTGGGTATTGGGCTCTGGTCACCTGCAACTGCGCGCCAATCTGGGCAAGAATCCAGCCACGGCCCCACCGATCGGCGGTGAGATTTTTTACGCGGATGGACCGAGCAACGATTTCCCGGCCGATGCCTTGCTGTTGCCCAACCAGGTGTTCTTCGCGCGCGATCGGGTGACCGGCTTTCGGCGCCTGCACTCATCGGGCAGGTGACAATGTGTACGCGCAATGCTTTAAGTCTCTGAATTGCACGAAAGTGCAGAAGTGGGCGTATGAGTTTGAGGGGACGGCGCTTGGAAAAGCTTCTTTATATCCGGCGAATGCTGTGGAGTTTCTGGATCATGGCGGCGATGCTGTCCGGCATGGTCGTGTTTGGCGCGCAACTTGCGCTGGCACAAACCGCAACACCTCCGGCGTCAACGGTGATCGCTGCTGAAAAGGTAGATCAACTGATCAAGCTGCTCGACGATCCCGAGATTCGGGCCTTGCTCGACAATCGCACGACACCGCCCGCTGCCGCACCTGCCGATGATATGTCGGCGGATCAGGTCAGCGCCTGGGGCAACCGGGTTCGCCAGCATCTTCATGATATCCGCCAGGCCATTCCGCAGGTCTCCTCCGAATTCATGCGCGCCGGCGGCACGATCGCCGCCGATATCAACGGCCATGGTCCGGGCGGTGTGTTTCTTCTGTTCCTGACTCTGGTCGTGATCGGCCTTGGGGCGGAATGGCTGTTCGCGCGCATTGCCCGCCGCAGCCGCCGTCATGCCGAGCTGGCGCATCCGGATGGAGCAGGCGAGAAGTCGCTGCACAACGCCGGCCGGCATCTGTTCGCGCTGCTTGCGCCGCTGATCGCCTTCAGCCTGGCGAGCCTTGGCCTCTTCATGGCCATGACATGGCCACCGCTCCTCGATGCGCTGATGCTGCCGCTGCTTTTCGGGGTTATCGCGTGCCGTTTCGTCATCCGCATTGCCCGGGTACTGCTGGTCGGGCCTGCTTCGTCCAAGGAACTGCCGCCCACATCCGGACTGGTTCCTCTCGATCCTGCATCCGGCGCGTTCTGGTATCGCCGGATCTTCTGGTTGGCTTCCATCCTGTTCGCCGGCTGGGCTTTTGCCGGCTTCATGTCGGCGCTGCACATCGCGCCGGCGGTTCGCGGCGTCGTGGTCTATGTTCTGGGCCTTGGCTTGCTGCTGGTTGCCATTGAAACCGTCTGGAACCGCCCGGCGGCGATTGCCCGGCCGCATGGACGCGGCGCCGTGGAATGGGCGCTGACCTTCTATCTGTGCCTTCTCTGGATACTCTGGGTGGCGGGGCTGATCATCGTCCTGTGGATCGGCATCTATGCGCTTATCCTTCCGGGTCTGCTCAAGGTCACCACTGCGGCTGCGAAGAATGCCTTTGCCAGTGACCCGGACGTGCCCGGCAGTGGCAATCCCGTGATCGAAGTCCTCGTCGAGCGCGGCGCGCGGGCGGGGATCATTACCCTTGCGGTGATCTGGCTCGGCTATATCGTCAAGACCCGATCAAACATGCTTTCCGCAGAGGCGATGACAGACCGGATCATCCAGGGCATTCTCGCCGGCGCGGTCATCCTGCTTGTCGCCGATATCCTCTGGCAGATCGCCAAGGCGGTGATCAACAAAACGCTTGAAAAGGCGAGAGTGACTGCCTCCGAAGACTCCGCCCATACGGCGCGAAACGGACGGCTGCTGACGCTGCTGCCGCTGCTGCGAACCACGTTGGCGGTCGTCATCTCGGTGATCGCGGTGCTGATGGTTCTCTCCGGACTTGGGGTTCAGATCGGTCCGTTGATCGCCGGCGCCGGGATTTTCGGCGTGGCGATCGGCTTTGGTTCGCAAACGCTCGTCAAGGACGTGATCAGCGGTGTCTTCTACATGATGGACGATGCCTTTCGCGTTGGGGAGTATATCCAGAGCGGCAGCTACAAGGGCACCGTGGAATCCTTCAGCATCCGCTCGGTCAGGCTCAGGCACCATCGCGGCCCGGTCTTCACCGTTCCATTCGGCACGCTTGGCGCGGTCCAGAACATGAGCCGCGACTGGGTGATCGACAAGTTCATCATTTCGGTCGCCTACAATACGGACATCAACAAGGTTCGGAAAATGGTCAAGGGCGTCGGTGCAGCGCTCCTTGAGGACGAGGAATACGGCTCGTTCATCATCGAAACCGTCAAGATGAAGGGCGTCGATCAGTTCGGCGACTATGGCATCAGCCTGATCTTCGCGATGACGACCAAGCCAGGCTACCAGACGATGATTCGCCGGAAAGCCTATATGATGATCCGCGAGGTTTTCGCTACGAATGGCGTCATCTTCGCATCACCGACAGTTCAGGTCGCCGGTGGTGACACGGCCGCCGCCGCCGCCGCCATAGCTGTGAAGACCGCGATGGATCAAAAGAAGCTGGCCGAAGGCGGCGAGGCGGGCTGATGACGTCAGCTGGGATTATTTCTCGTAGAGCTCGCGCAGCGTCTTGAGGGCTTGTCCTAATACGGTATCGGAAACCGAGCCGAGCGGCCGCGACTGTTCCAGGAGGACGGGACCGCTGACGCCCTGAAACGTCATCGGCAGGCGGAAACCTGCCGGGCGACGGCCGGATGTCATCGGCGCGACGATGGCCGTGCGCAGATGGTCGTGGATTTCCATCAGTAGGCAGGGCCGCGTCTTCGGTCGCGGCCAGCCGTTTCGTATCGTCAGCCCAGCCCTGGCGCGGCAGGTTTGCCACGCGTTCGATGACGATCCGTCCAGCTTCTACCTTGAGTTCGACACTTCACCGCGCTCAACATCGCACTCTCTTGTCGAACGACAGGTCAGGCATCTCAAAGCAATCGGCTCGTTACAACATTGTTGTAACGAGCCGATTGTGAACTCGAGTTACGGGAAACTCAGCGGCTGGATGAACTCACCTGGCCTCGGTTTCTCGGCGCATTATTTCTGGCGGGCCTTGCGGGCGGCGTAGCGACGATCGCGCTCGGCCTTGCGTTCGGCTTCGTCGGAAATGACGCGGGTAATACGGTCCCGCTCGGCCTGTTCTCGGGCCAAGGCTTCAGCCTTTTCCTCAGCTTCGGCGGCGGCGGCGCGTGCTGCCGCTTCCGCCAGTTTCTGCTCGTTTTCCTGCTGCTTCAGGCGTTCACGTTCGGCACGGCGCGCTTCGCGCGCTGCCGCGTTGGCCTGACGCTCGGCAAGCTTTGCAGCCAGTGCCGGATCGTCCGCCTTCGGTGCCGATACAAACTTCTTCAGAAGCTGCTGCTTGGCTTCGGCTGCGGCTTTGCGCCGATCGGCAAAGCCATTATCGGATGCGTGTCTCAATCTTGGTCGTCCTTGTTGTCGATTTGGTCTCAGCCGCGTCGAATGGCGGAAGGATCCGCCGCGACAATCGGCACATTTGAATTCGCAGTTTGCGTCCCCGAAAAATAGGGTGAGATCGCCGTAAAAACAGATGGGGTCGCCGACTTTCGCATTCGCGATGCGCGGCCCGCATCAAACGTCCGGTAATCTGAAGCCAATTGCAGCAATTTTTCGGTGGCCGCAAGGGGTAAACGATAGGATCAGCGTTTTGTGGCCTTCTTCGGCTTGGAAACCTTCACCGGCGTGTTGGCTTCCCGTTCCAGCCGCAGTTCTCGAAGTCTTTGGGTTTTGGCATCGCGCTCGGCTGCCGCAGTATCGATTTCGGACATCATCCGGCTGCGGGCCATGAACTGGGTCTGGGTTACGCTAAACGCGGATTCCGCTTCGTTGCGGGCTTTCGATGAATTCTCGGTCATGATGTCATCCTTCGGGCTGCCGCAGGGGCATCCGTCCAGATCAGTCTGTCGAACGCGATGTGCGGCTGCGGCCTGTCGGCCACGAAAAAAGGCCAGGCGATTGCCTGACCTCTCATTGAATGTCGCCTTCTCAGCAGTGCCAGTACATCCGTGGTCACCGGAGAGACGTCAATCTATTCAAGCGGGGCCTGTTCAGGCGGCCTGGAGCTGGCAGGCGGACATCTTGCCCGACTTGTTGTCCCGTTCCATCTCGTAGCCGATCTTCTGGCCTTCGACGATTTCGCGCATGCCGGCACGTTCAACAGCGGAGATGTGGACGAAAACGTCCGGACCGCCGTTGTCGGGCTGAATGAAGCCGAAGCCCTTGGTGGAATTGAACCATTTAACTGTGCCAGTGGTCATAACGAACCCTTTCAATAGCAACATGTATCCATCACCGTGCGACGCACGGTGGGTTTTATTCTCGATTTTTGAAGGGGGAAGTTCGTCAGAGACGCGCCAAGCGCGGGCAGAAACAAATATCAGTCAAACAACTATCGATAGCCACTATATATGTCGGCCTTTCCGCTTTGTCAACTTTTAGTTTTTCAATCTCGTTTCTATAATCTTGTGGTTGTGCGATTTTTTTCTTCGCGTTGACATGGGCATCTCTTGCCTTCGCCATAATCGTCGAACAGTTGGCGCTGACTGTTCATCATCTGGAGACAATCCGTCCAGTCCCGCATGTCTATCGCCACGCCCGAAATAGGCACATCTATGTCGGCGAAACGAAGCCCGGTTTAGGCGGGCAGAAGGGACCAGATCATGCTCACTCAGATCAAGGGGCTGCACCACGTCACCTCGATGGCGGCAGATGCCCGCACCAACAACCAGTTCTTTACCGATACGCTCGGCCTGCGCCGCGTGAAGAAGACCGTCAACTTCGATTCGCCGGATGTCTACCATCTCTATTACGGCGACGAGACCGGTGCGCCCGGCTCGGTCCTGACCTATTTTCCGTTTCCGGACATGAGGCCAGGGCGTCCGGGCACGGGAGAAGTCGGCACGACCGTGTTTTCCGTTCCGGAAGGCTCGCTCGGTTTCTGGAGCGATCGGCTTTCGAAGCGCGGTGTTTCCGGATTGAAAGCGGAAGAGACCTTTGGCGAGAAGCGTCTGAACTTCGCCGGTCCTGACGGCGACGGTTTCGCGCTGGTGGAAGTTCCCGACGACAGCCGCGCGGCCTGGACCGCCAATGGCGTTTCCGCCGATCACGCCATCCGCGGCTTCCACTCGGTCGTCATGCGCCTTCGCGATGAAGGGGCAACGGCCGAACTGTTGAAATATATGGGCTATGAGACGCTCGACGCCAAGGATGGCGTCACTCGGCTGATCGTGCCCGGCGGCAATGGCGCAGGCCTCATCGACCTTGAGACCATGCCGAACATCCAGCGTGGTTTGCAGGGCGCGGGCTCCGTGCACCACGTCGCCATCTCGGTCGAAAACCGGGAAAAGCAGCTTGAGGTCCGCAAGGCCCTGATGGAGACCGGCTATCACGTCACGCCGGTGATCGACCGCGATTACTTCTGGGCGATCTATTTCCGCACGCCGGGTGGCGTCCTGTTCGAGATCGCCACCAACGAACCCGGCTTCGACCGCGACGAGGATACGGCGCATCTGGGCGAAGCGCTGAAACTGCCGCAGCAGCACAAGCACCTGCGGCCGATCCTCGAGCAGCACCTGCCGAAACTCGACGGATAAAGGAGAGAATATCATGACCGATTATGGCTATGTGCACCGGTTGAAGGCCGGTTTACCGGGAAACCCGATCTTCTTCGTCTTTCATGGAACCGGTGGCGACGAGCGGCAGTTCTTCGATTTCGGCGGCGACCTTTTGCCGGACGCGACGATCGTCTCGCCGCGTGGTGACATCTCCGAGCACGGAGCGGCGCGCTTCTTCCGCCGCACCGGAGAGGGGGTCTACGACATGGCCGATCTTGCCCGGGCGACCGACAAGATGGCAGGCTTCGTGCGCAGGCTCGCCGATGAACACAAAGCGTCCGAGGTGATCGGCCTCGGCTTTTCCAACGGGGCGAACATCCTTGCCAACCTGCTGATCGAAAAGGACCTTTTCGACAAGGCTGTTCTCCTGCATCCGCTCATTCCCTTCAAGCCGAAGGTCAATGCGGCACTTGCCGGCAAAGAGATCCTGATCACCGCCGGCCAGCGCGACCCGATCTGCCCGGCCCCACTGACACAGGCCCTTGCCGATTATTTTTCCGCGCAGAAGGCCAGTGTGGAAACCGAATGGCATACCGGTGGCCACGACATCCGCCAGAACGAGATCGAGGCGGTTCAACGGTTTCTGGGGTGATTGTCGGCGGACGCCCAAGTTTCCGTCGTCAATCCTCGCCTTTGGCGGGGATCCTTTCGCCGCGCATCCACGCGGCGAAAGGACTTTGCTTGAACGTTCGGCATTCGAGTTTCACGCGGCGGACGCCGACGATTCGTGTCGTCAGTGATTGTGCCGTGGCAGTTTTTCGGCAAGTTTCCGGAATTCAGGGGCGCCATCGATGACTGCGCCGTCGGAAAGCTGCGTCACGGTACGGCGGTAGATCATCTGCCAGGGAGTGGCGTCCGCGGGAACGCTGGGAATGCCCTGCGCCTTGCGTCTTTCGATCTCTTCCGGATCGACCAGCATGTCGCATCGGCCCTGATTGAAATCGATGCGGATGATGTCGCCGCTGCGCACATAGGCAAGGCCCCCGCCGGCGGCACTTTCCGGAGAAGCGTTCAGGATCGACGGGCTGTCGGCCGTGCCGGATTGTCGACCGTCGCCGATCGTCGGCAGGCTGAGGATGCCTTTCTTGATCAAGTGATCCGGGGGCTGCATGTTGACCACTTCAGCCGATCCCGGCCAGCCGAGCGGCCCGGCGCCCCGGATCACCAGGATCGTGCGCTCGTCGATATCCAGTGACGGGTCATTGATTCGCTTGTGGTAATCCTCGGAGCCATCGAAGACGACCGCCTTGCCTTCGAACACACCTTCCTTGCTTGGTTCGCTCAGATATCGACGGCGAAAGTCTTCCGACACCACGCTCATCTTCATGATCGCGAAATCGAAAAGGTTACCCTTGAGAACAAGGAAGCCGGCGCGCTCTCGCATCGGTTCGTCATAGGGCTTGATCACGTCGCGGTCGGTGGCTTCGCGTCCTTCGAGATTGTCGGCCATGGTCTTGCCGGTGATCGTTGGGCAATCGCCGTCGAGCTTTCCTGCCTTGAGCAGTTCCCACATGACCGCAGGCACGCCGCCGGCGCGATGAAAGTTCTCGCCAAGGTAAGCGCCCGCCGGCTGGACATTGGCCAGCAACGGGATGTCGAAACCGTGCACCTGCCAATCGTCAGGACGGAGTTCGACGCCGGCATGCTTAGCCATCGCCATCAGGTGAGGCTGGGCGTTGGTCGAGCCGCCAATCGCAGAGTTGACCTTGATCGCGTTCAGGAAGGCGGCGCGGGTCAGGATGTCCGACGGTCGAATGTTCTGGAGCACCAGTTCCACCGCACGACGGCCGGTTCGGTAGGCCATTTGACCACGTTCGCGATAGGCGGCCGGAATGGCCGCGCAGCCGGTCAGCGACATGCCGAGCGCTTCTGCCATGGCGTTCATGGTGGATGCGGTGCCCATGGTGTTGCAGTGACCGATGGAGGGGGCGGAATCCAGCGCCGCTTCCAGGAATTCTTCACGACTGATCTCGCCCGCCGCGTATTTGCGGCGTGAACGCCAGATCACCGTGCCGGAGCCAACGAGATCGCCGTCATGCCAGCCATCGAGCATCGGACCACCGGAAAAAACGATTGCCGGAATATCGACGGTGGACGCCGCCATCAGCGCCGACGGTGTTGTCTTGTCGCACCCGGTCGTCAGCACGACGCCGTCGAGCGGATAGCCGTAGAGGATTTCGACAAGGCCGAGATAAGCCAGGTTGCGGTCGAGGGCCGCAGTCGGACGCTTGCAGTTCTCGAACAACGGATGGGTTGGAAACTCGATTGGAATGCCGCCTGCGTCGCGAATCCCGTCCCGAAGACGCTTGGCCAGCTCGAGGTGATGGCGATTGCACGGATTCAGGTCACTGCCCGACTGGGCAATGCCGATGATCGGCCTGCCTGCGCGCAGTTCCTCCGGTGTCGTCCCATAATTCATGAAACGCTCCAGATAGAGCGCGGTCAGGTCGAGATGGTCCGGATTGTCGAACCAGTCCTGCGAACGAAGTCTGCGGGTTTGCTTGTTGTTATCGCTCACCGGTCTGTCTCCCATGATGGAGTTATATTTTCGATATGCGGCAACAGACCGCTGTGGTCGATATCGCCATTGCCATCAGCTATGAAGTCACGGAGTCCGTCGCGCACCATGGAGGCAAGCGCGGTTCTGGGTTGAACAGTCCAGCCATCGCGACGACTGCCCTGACGGTGTAAACTCCGGAATCAGAGCTTGCCTCCCAGTTCGTCCTCGATATGAACCCTGATGATCTCGTCGAACGACTGTTCGGCCTTGAAACCGAGGGCGGTGGCGCGCTTGGCTTCAAAGCCCGGAGCCCAACCAGCGCACATGCGCATGATCATTTCGTCGGGCTCACGGCGGATGAGCGCCACCGCTTTTTCACCTGCGACGCGGCGCAACGCGTCAATCTGTTGTCCGACAGTGGCGCTGAGGCCTGGCATCGACAGGTTGCGGCGCGGGCCGACCTTGTCGACGTCGATCGTCGCGGCGTGGATAAGGAACCCTGCGGCCGAACGGGGCGATGCATGCCAATGGCGCACGTCGTCGGAAACCGGCAGGACCGCCTCCCGTCCAACCAGCGGCTCACGCAGGATGTTTGAAAAGAAACCGGAGGCTGCCTTGTTCGGCTTGCCGGGGCGGATGCATACGGTCGGCAGACGAATGCCGATGCCCTCGAAGAATCCGCGGCGTGAATAGTCGGAGAGCAGCAGTTCGCAGATCGCCTTCTGCGTACCGTAGCTGGTCAGCGGCGTGGTGTGGAACTCGTCCGAAATCGGGTAGGCCAGGGGAGCGCCAAAGACTGCGATCGACGAGGCGAAGACGACGCGCGGTTTGTAGCCATTCTCGCCATTGGCGATCCGGATCGCATCGAAGAGATAGCGCGTGCCGTCGAGATTGATTCTGTAACCCTTGTCGAAATCGAGTTCCGCTTCGCCGGAGACGATGGCCGCCAAGTGGAAGATGACGTTGGGTCTGCCGGTGATGAGCCGGGCGGCTTCGCCCGGAGTAGAAAGATCTGCCGTTTCGAGCGTCACCTTGCCCCTGAAGCCCTCCGGCGTTTCAGGGGTGACCACATCGACCAGCGTCATCGCCTCGATCGGACGATCGCCAAGGGTTCCATCATTCGTCAGCCGTTGAGCAAGCTTGCGGCCGAGCATCCCGGCGGCGCCGATAATCAGAATATGCAACTCGTTTTCCTCCCACTTTTGCGGGTCAACTTCAAACAACCACGCGGCGGCGTTAAAACAAAAGCCATTGTAAGGTTGTCTGATAACCATATATCGTGCGTTTGAAAACAGAATTGTTGCTTGTCATGCCCAGAATGGATTCTACGTCAGGTTGTCTGGTCCAGGCCTATCAGGGATCGATCAGTGCCGAGCACGGTATTGGACGATTAAAGAAGGCGGATCATGAGGCATGCTTGCCGGCAGTTCGGCGAAATTTGTTGACCGCATTGAAAAATGCCATCGACCCGCAGTTGGTGATGAATCGGGGATGCCAACTGGATTTCGAGCGTCATTCATAAGTCGGGAAGTTTTACAGGGGCGGCAGGGCATGTCAGTGGATTTTGGACAACTACGGCGCAATGAGCATCTGCCCTCGCGCATCGCCGCGCAGATTGCGCGCGAGATCACGGATGGCCGCATCCTGCCGGGAGGCAAGCTGCCGACGGAGCATTTTCTGGCCAGCAGTTTTGGTGTCAGCCGGTCGGTGGTGCGCGAGGCGATCGCCCAGCTGCGCAACGAAGGGCTGGTGGAGACGCGCCAAGGCGTTGGGGCCTTTGCAACCGAGATCAAGGCGCGCCAGTCGATCCGCATCGAGCAGAGTGATCTTCATGACCGTGCGACCTTTCGCGATCTCTTCCAGTTGCGTATGCCGTTGGAAATCGAGGCTGCAGGGCTCGCGGCGATCCACCACGTCGAAGCCGACCTTGCGAAGCTCGATACTGCTCTTGCGGCGATGACCGGCACGGACAAGTGGACGGATCAGGGGATCGTTGCCGACCTTGCCTTCCATCGTGTGATTGCAGCGGCGACCGGCAACGAATATTTCGCATTGTTCGTCGGCTTCATCGCAGAGCGGATCAGCCTTGCCATCAGCGCCGCGCGAGCGACCGCCGTTCTTGAGGAAATCGTCGAGTTAACGATTGCCGAGCATGTCGCTGTCCGTGACGCCGTCGCAAGCCGAAACCCGCAAAGCGCGCGAGACGCGATGAGACAGCACTTGCTCGGCGCAGCCAGTCGCCTCGATCTGCCGTTTGAAGCCAGCTGAAAATCCTACGAGGGTGGACATGTCGCTTCAGAATGGATCGCCGGGACATCGGGATCGCCGACTTTCAAGGCGTCTTTCGGTACTGGACAGCCGAAGAAACTATGACTAGAAGGTAGCGCTACCATTGTCAGGCAGCCTGACATCTTGCGGTGCGGCGGGAGGGCCAACTGTGGTGGACGCGGGGGAGGTAGGGAGTTGTATTCCAATAGATCGCTTCAGGCTTCGGATCCTTTGCCCGGCGGCACCGCAGGCGCTCTTGTGATCGGCCGCGTTTGGTCGAGGGCGGCCGACGGTCCGGTTCCGGTTCGCAACGGTCGACTGCTGGATCTGTCACCAATCGCGACGGTCATCGAAATCGATGACCTCGCCGGGGAACTGACCGCCGCAATCAATCGAGCCGACTGCGGTACAGTGGATAAATTCCAGCCTGTCGAAGGGCCGGGCGGCTTCCTGATGATCGACGAAAACCATGACGGCGATCAATCGAAAGCACCGAATTTGCCCGCCAGTCATTCAACCGTGACCAGCGATCGCGCGGAAATTTCGACACTCAGGCGTCGGCGTCTGGTAAACTGGGTGGGTCGCAGCGATGCCTGTTCGCAATGGACCTTCAGGGTCGGCACTGCGCCGGGCAATCGCGCCGAACGCGGCCTATTGTACAGATAAAAGGGGGAGCGAGTGCAAAAGGCAATCGATCTATTTTACAAAGCGCTTGAGGTCCTGCTGATCGCCTTGCTTTCGGGAATGGCGACCATGGTTTTCGTAAACGTCGTTCTGCGCTACGGGATGAATTCCGGGCTGACGGTGTCGGATGAATTGGCGCGCTATTTCTTCGTCTGGCTGACGTTCATCGGTGCCGTCGTCGCATTCCGCGAACATGGTCACCTCGGCGTTGAAACGTTGGTCGCGCTTTTTGGCCGCAAGGGCCGCATCATTTGCATGATCCTGAGCAATCTGGTGATTGTTGCCTGTTCGGCCATCTTCTTCTGGGGGACTTGGAAGCAGCTCCCCATCAACTGGAGCATGAAAGCCCCGGTGACCGGCCTGTCCATGGGGTTCGTCTACGGTAGCGGCTTCTTCACCGGCTTCGGTTGCGCGATCATTGCTCTGGAGCGTCTAGTCCGCCTTCTCACGGGTCGGGTGACCCAAGAGGAACTGGAAGCCTTCGCTGGTGAGAACCTGACGATTGAACAGATGGCGGAACGTACCTGATGACCCTTCTCGTCTTTATCGGCTCGCTGCTCGGAGCCATGGCGATCGGAGTGCCGGTCGCCTTCTCCCTGATGTTCTGCGGCGTTATCCTGATGTGGTACATGGGTATGTTCAATACCCAGATCATTGCGCAGAACATGATTGCCGGGGCTGATACATTCACTCTGCTTGCCATCCCGTTCTTCATCCTGGCTGGCGAACTGATGAATGCCGGCGGTCTGTCGCGGCGCATCATCGACTTCGCCATTGCCTGTGTCGGTCATGTCCGCGGCGGCCTCGGCATTGTGGCGATCTTCGCCGCACTCATCATGGCGAGTATCTCCGGCTCTGCCGCTGCGGACACAGCTGCTCTCGCAGCAATTCTCATACCGATGATGGCTAAGGCAGGTTACAACGTGCCGCGATCGGCCGGTCTGATCGCTGCCGGAGGCATCATCGCGCCAGTCATTCCGCCATCGATGGCGTTCATCGTTTTCGGCGTCGCCGCCAACGTGTCGATCACGCAGCTCTTCATGGCCGGCATCGTGCCCGGCTTGATGATGGGCGTCGCACTGATTGTTACCTGGTTGATCGTGGTGCGAAAGGACAAGATCGAGGCTCTACCACGCGCGTCGAGGAAGGAACGCCTTCGGGCGACCGGACGGGCACTCTGGGCGCTTGGCATGCCGGTCATCATTCTGGGTGGCATCAAGGCGGGCATCGTGACTCCGACGGAAGCGGCGGTCATCGCCGCCGCCTATGCGCTCTTCGTCGGTATGTTCATCTATCGGGAGCTTTCGCCGAAAGCGCTTCCGCACGTGATCCTGCAGGCGGCAAAGACGACCTCCGTGATCATGTTCCTGGTCTGCGCCGCGCTCGTTTCCGCCTGGCTGATCACTGCAGCAAACATTCCGGGAGAAATTACGGGGCTGATTCAACCGCTGATCGATCGTCCGACCTTGCTGATGTTCGTCATCATGATCCTGGTGCTGGTCGTCGGCACCGCATTGGACCTGACACCGACGATCCTGATCCTGACACCGGTTCTGATGCCAGTCATCAAGGAGGCAGGCATCGACCCCGTCTACTTTGGCGTCCTGTTCATCATGAACAACTGTATCGGCCTGCTGACCCCGCCAGTCGGCGTCGTTCTCAACGTCGTCAGTGGCGTCGGTCGTGTTCCGCTTGGAAAGGTAACGGTCGGTGTCTGGCCTTTCCTGCTCGCGCAAACGCTCGTGCTTCTGCTCCTGGTCCTGTTTCCGGACCTGGTTATCGTACCGGCTCGATGGCTGCACTGACAGTCATCGAGCCAAGGTTTCTCGCTCAACAATCCATGGGAGGATACTATGAGAAAACTGCTTCTGACCACCACGGCCATCGCTCTCGCCTTTACCTTGGCGTCGCCGGCTTCAGCCGAATTCACCGAGCGCAATATCCGCGTGTCCAACGGCATCAATGCCGATCACCCGGTCGGCAACGGCATCGAGGCCATGCAGAAGTGCCTCGATGAGAAGTCCGGTGGCAAGCTCAAGCTGACAGCCTTCTGGGGCGGCGCTCTTGGCGGCGACCTTCAGGCAACCCAGGCGCTCCGCTCGGGCGTCCAGGAAGCCGTCGTCACCTCGTCGTCACCGCTTGTCGGCATCGAGCCGGCTCTCGGCGTGTTCGACCTGCCGTTCCTCTTCTCGACTGCGGACGAGGCCTACAAGGTCCTCGACGGTAAGTTCGGCGACATGATGGACGAGAAATTGGCTGCGGTCGGCCTGGTCAATCTTGCCTATTGGGAAAATGGCTTCCGCAATCTGTCGAATTCCGTGCGCCCGGTCACCAAATGGGAGGACCTGGAGGGCATGAAGGTTCGCGTCATGCAGAACAACGTCTTCCTCGACACGTTCCAGAACCTTGGCGCCAATGCGACGCCGATGGCCTTTGGTGAGGTTTTCTCGGCGCTGGAGACCAAGACGATCGACGCCCAGGAAAACCCCTATGTGACGATCGACACCTCGAAGTTCTTCGAAGTGCAGAAATACGTCACCCAGACGAACCATGCCTATACGCCGTTCCTGTTCCTGTTCTCCAAGGCGATCTTCGATACCTACGCGCCGGAAGAGCAGGCTGCCCTGCGTGAATGCGCGGTCGTCGGCCGTGACGTCGAGCGTCAGGTGATCGGTGATCTGAACAAGAAGTCGCTGGAGAAGATCAAGGCCGCGGGCCTCGAAGTGAATGTTCTTTCTCCGGAAGAGCAGGCGCGTATCCGCGAGAAGTCGATGGTCGTGTACGAAAAGCACAAGGCTGAAATCGGCGCCGACGTCGTCGACGCCATCCTCGCCGAGCTTGCCGAAATCCGCAAATAAGCCAGCGACATGCTGTGCTTCGGCAGCATCATCATATGGAAGGCCCACGGCATATGCCGTGGGCCTTCTGCTTTTACAGCGCCGCGGGTCAAAAATGACGCGCAAAGGTCGCTGTAACGCTTTAAATATGCAGCATAACTTTATCCTTAAATCGATTCCGATTTAAGGAATTATGCAGTAGGCGGCTCAGGGTACGTCTAAGGGGCGGTCCGGTTGGCGTTTCTTCAACTGCTGTTCGCGGAAGAAGATGAACATGCCGGATCCGATGATCAGCGCTGCACCCACCATCATGCTGCGGCCGGGAACGTCATCAAAGAATATCCAGCCGAAAACGATTGCCCAGAGAAGCAGCGTGTACTGAAGCGGCGCGACGGTCGCAGCATCAGAGATTTTCAGTGCGCGGTTGACGAGCATATGCGCCGCCATCGCGACACCCCCCAGAAGGCACAACAGCGCGAATTCCGGCGCCGAGGTCAATGGCGTCCAGTCGAACGGAGCAAAGACCAGGCCAGCAAGGCCGGCTCCGCCGAGCTGGAACAATACCAGCGTCTTGTCCGGGGTTGAACGCAGGCTACGGCCTGACAGCAACATGAAGGCAAAGGCGAAGGTGCCGACGATCGAAATGATGGCGGGCGTCGTGAACATCGCACTTGACGGTTCAAGCGTGATGATGACGCCGATGAAGCCGACGAAGATTGCCGTCCAGCGCCGCCAGCCGACCCTCTCGCCCAGCAACAGCGGCGAGGCGGCCGCGACATAGATTGGAGCCGCCAGCCAATAGGTCATGACGTCAGCCAGCGGC
>NZ_DATJDJ010000041.1:0-20056 GCF_035497515.1 Pararhizobium sp.
TGGGAGCGTCCGGCTCTACCTCCGTCGCATGAACCGTATCGTCATCCATATTCTCTTCGTCGCCGGCGTTCTGGGCTGCGGCCTGCTCATCGGCATCAACAACATCCCCGGCGAATGGTACCAGTCGCTGGCCAAGCCCTCGTTCAATCCGCCGAACTGGATTTTCGCGCCGGTCTGGTCGGTGCTCTATGTCATCATCGGCTTTGTCGGCGCCCGCACGTTCATGGATCACCGGCATTCGGCGGCGATGCGGTTCTGGGTGGCGCAGATGATCTTCAATTTCGCCTGGTCGCCACTGTTCTTCGGCGCCCGCGAAATCGCGCTGGCGTTGATCGTCATCCTTGCGCTGCTGATCTCGATCGCCGCCTTCATCATGGTGAGCCGCAAGCGAGATTATCTCTCCGCCATCCTGTTCCTGCCCTATCTCGCCTGGGTCGCCTTTGCCACCCTGCTCAACGGGTCGATTTTCTTGGTGAATTGAACTTGTCCCGGTTTCGGCCACATGCCACTGTTGCAACGCAACCGGGCAATCGCGCCCGCTCATGGGGGCACACGTTCAGGCCGATGACAGACTGGCATAACGCGGATTTCCGCGACCGCATCGCTAAGAGTTTCAGCCGGCAGGCCGCCATGGCGACGATCGGCGCCGAGTTGACGCGGGTGGAGCAGGGGACGGTGGAAATCGAGCTGCCCTTCGACGAAAAACTGACGCAGCAGCACGGATTCCTGCATGCCGGCATCATTTCGGCGGCGCTCGATGCGGCCGGCACCTATGCCGCCTATTCCGTCATCGATCCGGATGCCTCGATCCTGACGATCGAATTCAAGGTCAACCTGATGTCGCCGGGGCGGGGCGAGCGCTTCCTGTTTCGCGGCGAGGTGACGAAGCCCGGCACGACGATCATCGTTTCGGACGGGCGCGGCTACGCGATTTCCTCCGATGGCCCCGCCAAGCTGATCGCCTCGATGACCGGCACGATGATGGTGATCCGCGGACGCGAGGGGATCGAAGGATGAGCTTCGAGCTGAAGCCTGTGGCGGGAAAGACGCTGCTCTACGTCATGGCTGTCGATGCGGAATACGGTACGCATCTGCGCGCCCGCATCTCGCCGCTGATGACCGGCGTCGGCCCGGTGGAGGCGGCAGTGACTTTGACGCGCACGCTGGCCGAACTGAACGCCCGTGAAAGCCTCCCGGATCTCGTTGTCTCGCTCGGGTCGGCCGGCTCTGCCCGGCTGGAACAGGCCGAGGTCTATCAGGCGACGTCGGTTGCCTATCGCGACATGGACGCGTCGCCGCTTGGCTTCGTCAAGGGTGAAACGCCCTTCCTCGACCTGCCGGTGACCGTCGATCTGCCGTTCTCGATTCCCGGCGTCAGGCCGGCCAGCCTCTCGACCGGCGCCAACATCGTCTCGGGCGCCACCTATGACACGATCGCTGCCGACATGGTCGAGATGGAGACCTTCGCGGCCTTGCGCGCCTGCCAGTCCTTCGGCATTCCGTTGATCGGCCTGCGCGGCATTTCCGACGGAAAGGCAGAGCTGAAGCATGTCGGCGACTGGACGGAATATCTCCACGTTATCGACGAGAAGCTGGCCGTCACTGTGGATGCGCTGGAGAAGGCGCTGGAAACCGGCGATATCGCGCTTTGAGCGCATGACATCGCCGTCGCTGAAATTGTCCGGGTGCAATGTAATCGTTGCGCTTGCCGCCGCCTTTAATTAAAGGCTGGCGCAACATTTCCCATCAGATGATCACAAGCTAACGGAAGCGCGTCATGACAGCGACAGTCCATCCCGATACCGTTCTCATCATCGATTTCGGCAGTCAGGTCACCCAGCTGATCGCGCGCCGGGTGCGCGAGACCGGCGTCTACTGCGAGATCGTTCCCTTCCAGTCGGCCGAAGAGGGCTTCAAGCGGCTCAATCCGAAGGCGATCATCCTGTCGGGCAGCCCGGCATCGACATTGGATATCGGCTCACCGCGTGCGCCAAACGTGGTGTTCGACAGCGGGGTGCCGGTTCTCGGCATCTGCTATGGCCAGCAGACCATGTGCGAACAGCTCGGCGGCAAGGTCGAGGCCGGCCATCACCGCGAATTCGGTCGCGCCTTCATCGAGATCGACAAGGATTGCGCGCTTTACGATGGCATCTGGACCGTCGGTTCGCGCCATCAGGTGTGGATGAGCCATGGCGACCGCGTCACCGCCATCCCCGCCGGCTTCGAGGTCGTCGCCACCTCGCCGAACGCCCCCTTCGCCTTCATCGCCAATGAAGCGAAGAAATTCTACGCCGTACAGTTCCACCCGGAAGTCGTGCACACGCCGGATGGCGCCAAGCTGCTTGCCAATTTCGTCCACAAGATCGCGGGCCTCAAGGGTGACTGGTCGATGGCCGCCTATCGCGACAAGGCCGTTGCCAATATCCGCGCCCAGGTGGGCGACAAGCGCGTCATCTGCGGCCTGTCCGGCGGTGTCGATAGCTCCGTTGCCGCGCTGCTGATCCACGAAGCGGTCGGCTCCCAGCTGACCTGCATCCTCGTAGACCACGGCCTGATGCGCAAGAACGAGGCGGCCGACGTGGTCGCCATGTTCAAGGAGCATTACAACCTGCATCTCGTCCATGTCGATGCATCGGACATGTTCATCAACGCGCTGGAAGGCGAGAGCGACCCGGAAACCAAGCGCAAGACCATCGGCCGCCTGTTCATCGATGTGTTCGAGGCCGAAGCCAAGAAGCTCGGCGGTGCCGACTTCCTCGCCCAGGGCACGCTCTATCCGGATGTCATCGAAAGCGTCTCGTTCACCGGCGGCCCTTCGGTCACCATCAAGTCGCACCACAATGTCGGCGGCCTTCCGGCGCGCATGAACATGCAGCTGGTCGAGCCTCTGCGCGAACTGTTCAAGGACGAGGTCCGCATCCTCGGCAAGGAACTCGGGCTTCCCGACAGCTTCATCGGCCGCCACCCGTTCCCGGGACCGGGCCTTGCCATTCGCTGCCCCGGCGGCATCACCCGCGAGAAGCTGGAAATCCTGCGCGAGGCGGATGCCGTCTATCTCGACGAAATCCGCAAGGCCGGCCTCTACGACGCCATCTGGCAGGCTTTCGCCGTGCTGCTGCCGGTCCAGACCGTCGGCGTCATGGGCGACGGCCGCACCTATGAATTCGTCTGCGCGCTGCGCGCCGTCACCTCGGTCGATGGCATGACGGCGGATTTCTATCACTACGACATGGACTTCCTCGGCCGCGCCGCCACCCGCATCATCAACGAAGTCCGCGGCATCAACCGCGTCGTCTATGATGTGACCAGCAAGCCGCCGGGCACGATCGAGTGGGAATAACAAACGCGAACGGCGGCGTTGCGCGCCGCCGTGTCAGGCTTGCTCCCGTCATCCTCGGACTGGCTCCGAGGAACTGCAAATGCAAATGAAATCATGCTCTTGCAGATGCTTGGGACAGGTACGAGCATGATGGAGCGTATGTGGCAGCCCTGTCCGTCGCTATTCCCTCTATGCGTCGTAAATGCTTAAGGGTTGAGGGTAAGCAGCAGTTCGTCGAGCTGCTCGAACTGTTCGGGCATTCCGCCTTCCATGCCGGCGCAGGCTTCGTCGAGGGCTTCTTTCGTGGGGTAGAGTTCGTGCAGGGTCAGCAATGTCCTGTCGCCCTTGTCCTCGAAGGTGACGGTGGTGAGTGCTGCGTCCTCGCTTTCCTCGTTCGTCCAGACGAGGCGGGTATTGGGGATGACGTCGAGATATTTTCCGAAGAATTCCATGGTGTTTTCGGCATCGTGGCTGAAGGCGACGCGGTAGCCGCCGCCGGTGCGGACATCCATGTCGCAGGAAAACAAGGGCACGCCGGAGGATTTCGGCGCCCACCAGCGCATGAAGAGTTCGGGCTTGGTCCAGGCCTCGTATACAAGACGTGCCGGGGCATCGAAAAACCGCGTCACGACCAGTTCACGGTCCGATTTGCGTTCGACCGTCGTGCGCTGATCTGCGAAGGGGGATACTGTGGGCCTTTGCTCATCCATTGGTTTTCTCCTTTCGTTTCATATCCTCAAGAACCGTGTCGAGATCGTCGAAGCGCGCCGCCCAGAGCTGGCGGTAGCTTTCGATCCATGCCGCCTCTTCCTCAAGCCGGCGCGACCCGAGACTGCAGGTGCGCACGCGGCCGATCTTCCGCGTCGTGACGAGCCCCGCCTGTTCCAGCACGCCGACATGCTTCTTCATGCCCGTCAGCGTCATCTGGAACTTGTCGGCAAGCTCGGTGATGGAAGCCTCCGCCTGTCCAAGCTGTTCCAGCACGCCGCGTCGTGTGGCGTCGGATAGCGCCGCGAAAGCGGCATCGAGATGAAGTCGTGAAAACTGAACCATTTGGTTCAGTGTATAGCGCAAGGGATGGTGGTGTGCAAGGGGCGTGCAACGCGGCGGCTGGCCTTGATGTCGCCTCTGCATCCTCTACCATAGAAGAATCCGCGGGCATGCCGTCGATTTTCCGGCGAGCCGCTCGTCGTTGTGATGCCAGGCCGGTGCGACCGGCTTCAACAAGGAGACAGGCGATGCGTGTGATGGTGCTCGTGAAGGCGACGGAAGACAGTGAAAAGGGCTTTTCCCCCACGCCCGAAACCAACGAGATGATGGAGGCGATGGGCCGGTTCAACGACGAGTTGGAAGCCGCCGGCATCCTCGTCACCGCCGATGGCCTGAAACCCTCTTCCGCCGGCAAGCGGATCGCCTTCCACGGCCCGAAGCGCAGGGTTATCGACGGTCCCTTCGCGGAAGCCCGCGAACTGGTCGCAGGCTTCTGGCTCTGGAATGTCAAGGATATGGACGAGGCGGTCGAATGGGTGAAACGCTGCCCCAATCCGATGCCGGGGCCGAGCGAGATCGAAATCCGGCCGCTCTATGAAATGGCCGATCTGCAGTGACGGCCGGGCCGTAGTGGCTACAGCAGCAGCGTTTGCTGCGCCGGCTCCGGCCTGAAATGGACGCCTTCGAGCTCCAGCATGTGGACCTTGGCGGTGGCGCCGCCGGGGGCGGAGAAGCCGCCGACCTTGCCGCCGGCGGCCAATACCCGGTGGCAGGGGATGATCAGCGGAACCGGGTTCTTCGCCATGGCCTGACCGACATCGCGGGCGGCCTGCGGGCCGGCGCCAAGTTCCTTCGCCAATGTCCCGTAGGTGGTCGTGTGACCCCAGCCGACGCGGCGCAGGGCGGCGTAGATCTGCCGGAAGAATTCTTCCTGGCCCTCGAGATCGAGCTGGACGTCTGAAAAATCGATCGTCTCGCCATCGAAATAACGCTTCACGGCGGCGATGATGTCGGCGATTGCCGGCGTCGGCGTGCTCCGTTCGGCGCCGGGCACGCGGCGCAGCATGGTGCGTTCCGTTGCCTCGGTGCTCCGCGTCGGCAACTGGAAGCGGGTAACGCCGATCTCGTTCCAGGCGATCCCGCACCAGCCGCCGGCCGTTTCGAAGATGTGATAGGTCTGGGCTCTCTCGGCCATGATGTTCTTCCCGGTGTGGATCATGGTCCGATTTTTGATCAGTTCTCGCCCGAAAGCCACCCGTTTCTTGAACGTCATGCGTTCTGTTTTGTGGGAATAAATTCACAATGTTCATGTTTTGTTCTTGATCACGCAACAGACTCACGTATACTGGCCGCATCCACAAAGAGGTGAGGTTTGCCATGCTTGAAACAGCCGGGAATGAAGTCGTGCGCGCCGAGCGGCAGTCCGTCGCGTTCGGCAATGGAGGGGCGGGGATGAGGCCGCGCAACAGGCGTGTCGGGGATTTCGGAGCGAGCAATCTCTTTCTCGCCCTCATGCCGGAGCGGGACGCGGCCCTGCGCGCCGCCGATATCGGCCGCGATGCCGTTCGCCGTCATGACCTGTCGAGCGTACCGCGTCCGCAGGACCTGATGCATGTGTCGCTGAACGGCGTCGGCAGGTATAACGGCGTTCCCGAAGAGACCGTCTTTGCCGTTTCGGCGGCGATGTCGACGGTCAAGGCAATGCCGTTCGAAGTGACCTTCGATCGTGTATCGTACTTCTCCGGGCCGAATGCCGTTGTGTTGACCAATGCCGTGCGCAGCGAGGAGATGATGGACCTGCATGTGCAGATTGCCAAGGAAATGTGGGCTGTCGGCCTGACCTTCACCTACAATCCGCGCTTCCTGCCGCATCTGACGCTGGCCTATGACGACAAGCCTATTCCGGAACACCTTATTGCCGAGCCGGTGACCTGGACCGCCCGCGAATTCGTCCTCGTCCGCAGCATCATCGGCAAGAGCCGGTATGAATGTCTCAACCGCTGGCCGCTTCTGGGGTGAGGCGGGTCTTCGGGGTGTCGAGGGGGGGCGATGTTTCGCGGGCCTCCTCGCACTGCGGTGTTCCAACACGTATCCATCCGGATGTCCCGATTTTTGACGTCTTGCGCCGGCGTTGGGGACGTCGCATAAGCCCTTGAAAACGGGAGGCGCGGACGCATGGATATTTCCGAAGTTATCATCGAGGGCGACACGATCGGCACGAGCTTTCGCCTGCCGGTCATTCGGTTCAAGGGCAACGACGACACGGCACCGAAGGTCTATCTGCAGGCGGCGCTGCATGCCAATGAATTGCCCGGCACGGCGCTTCTGCATTTCCTGTGCGAATACCTGCGCAAGGCCGAGGCTGATGGCGCCATTCGTGGCGACATCACCATCGTGCCGCAGGCCAATCCGATCGGCGGCGCGCAGTCGCATTTCGGCGATCCCCAGGGCCGGTTCGATCTCGGTTCGCGCACCAATTTCAACCGCGAATTCCCGCTGGTTTCGCTTGGCGAGCGCGCAACGCTGATCGCCGATCTCGACCGTTACACGGCGGTGGACCGGCTGAAGCGGCAGTTGCTGCATATGGCGCTCAGTGCCGATCTGGTGCTCGACCTGCACTGCGATGATGAATCCCTGCAATATGCCTATATCGACGAGGCTTTCTGGCCGGAGGCATCCGATCTCGCCGCGGCACTCGACATGGCCGTGGTCTTCCTGGCCGACGGCGAGAGTTCGGCCTTCGAGGAGGCGGTCGGGTACGCCTGGAAATACGAGACCGGCGAGAGGGCGAGCCGTCTGCCCGGCCGGCTGTCGACGACATTGGAACTGCGCGGCACCCGCGACGTCTATCCGGATATGGCGCGCCAGGATGCTGGAGGCCTGTTCAACTTCCTCGTCGCCCGTAGCGTCGTCGCCGGCGACGCAAAACCACTCGCGCCGTTCGCCGGCCCCGCGACGCCGCTCGACAATATCGAGATGATCCGCGCGCCGCTCTCCGGCACCGTGCTGTTTCACCGCAATATCGGCGATTGGGTCGAGGCGGGCGATTTGCTCGCCACGATCATCACCGCGCCAGGAACCGAGGGCGGCACGGTCGATCTGCATGCCCCGCAGGCTGGACTGGTTGCGACCCGCACCTCGCAGCGCTTCGCCCGTCGCCGCGACAACCTGATGAAGATCGCCTGCGCCGAAAGGACCAAGGCCGCCCGCAAGCCGGGCACGCTCGAGGCCTGAAGGCTGCCTATAGCGGGCGCCAGCCGTATTCTCAGGCCGTCTCCTTCATGCTATCCCGCTTCGCCTGCAGCAACGGGATGGCATGAAGCATGAGCGTGACGATCTACGGCATCAAGAATTGCGACACGATGAAGAAGGCGCGGACCTGGCTGGACGGTCATGGCGTCGCCTATGATTTCCACGACTACAAGGCCTCCGGCGTCGCCCGGGCCGACCTCGAACGCTGGACGGCGGCTTTGGGCTGGGAAACCGTGCTCAATCGCGCCGGCACGACATTCCGGGCGCTTGCCGACGCCGACAAGCAGGACCTCACCACTGAGAAGGCCATCGCCCTGATGCTTGCCCAGCCTTCGATGATCAAGCGGCCGATCCTGGATCGCGACGGCCAGTTTGTCGCCGGGTTCAAGCCGGAGATTTACGAACGGTTCCTGGAAGGTTGAAGCCATGTCGAAAAGCACGAGGGCGACCTTGGCGCTGACCAAGGCGGGGGCGGTGTTTACGGTTCACAGCTACGACTATGATCCCTCCGCCGACCGGATCGGCATGGCGGCGGCGGAGGCTTTGGGCGAGGAGCCTCGGCGTGTCCTGAAGACTTTGATGGCCGAGGTGGACGGCAAGCCGGTCTGTGTCGTCGTGCCGTCCGATCGCGAGGTCAGCATGAAGAAGCTGGCCGCTGCCTTCCATGGTAAATCGGCCAATATGATGAAGCCGGCGGAAGCCGAGCGGTTGACCGGCTATCATGTCGGCGGCATCAGTCCGTTCGGCCAGAAGAAGCAGGTGCCCACCGCGATCGAGGAGGCGGCGCTTGGCGAGCCACTGGTTTATATCAACGGCGGCCAGCGCGGATTGCAGGTGCGCCTCGCGCCGGAGGATGCACGCAAGGCCTTGAATGCAGTCGCGGCCTCGCTGATCGCTTAAACAGGTATCAGGTTAGGTTTTTCAGCAGCGTGGCAAGTTGCGCGGCATCGGCATCCGGCAGTTTCGCCCCCACATGCCGGGCGATCGACTTCGCATAGACCGCCCACATCTCCTCCCTGAGCGCGCGGCCTTTGCCGGTGATCAGTACCCAGCGGCCGCGGCCGTCGTCGTCGAAGGTCCGGCGCTCGACCAGTCCTTCCTTTTCCAGCCGGTCGATCAGCCGGGACAGGTTGTATTGCGCCAGCAGCGTCCGCTCCTCGATCTCGAACGGTCTTAGCCGTCCGTCGGCCGCCCGCGCCAGTTCCCAGAGCACGTCGTACCAGCCGAGCGGCGGCAAATCCGCCGCCTTGAAATCGCGCTCGATGGCGCCCAGCACGCGGCTTTGGGCGCGCATCAGGCTGATCCAGGCCTGGGTGACGTCTTCGGATGGGGTTTCGTGCGGCAGCGTGTCTGACATGAATGCATTTACATCTATCTTGACGATCCTGGCAAATGAAGATATATGCAGATGCATGCAATTAATCGGAGATGTACCATGCATTCGAAAGTCCTGACGCTGGTCAGCCACCATCTCTGCCCCTATGTCCAGCGGGCCTCGATCGTCCTGTCGGAAAAGGGCACGCCGTTCGAGCGGACCTATATCGACCTCGCCGCCAAGCCCGACTGGTTCCTGCGCATCTCGCCGCTCGGCAAGGTGCCGCTTCTGGCGGTGCCGCGCGGCCGGGCCGATGCTATCCTGTTCGAAAGCGCCGTCATCTGCGAATATCTGGAGGAAACGCAGGCAGGCCCGGCGCTGCATCCGGACGATCCGCTCCTAAAGGCCCGCCATCGCGGCTGGATGGAATTCGGCTCGTCGATCCTTGCCGATCTCTGGGTCTACGAGACGACGAAGGACGAGGCGCAGTTCGAGGCCAAGCGGCAGGTGCTGGCGGGAAAATTCGCGACGCTGGAGCAGGAGCTTGGCGATGGTCCCTATTTCGCCGGTGACAGGTTCTCGATGGTCGATGCTGTCTTCGCGCCGGTCTTCCGCTATTTCGAGCTGTTCGAAAGCCTGTTTCTCAGCGGTATCTTCAATGGGTTGCCCAAAGTCGCCGCCTGGCAACGGGCGCTTGCCGCACGTCCGAGCGTGATTGCGGCGGTGACGCAGGATTATCAGGATCGCCTGATGGCTTTCCTCAAGCACCACGATGCGCATCTTTTGACGCGCAGCCTACGAGCGGCCTGACACGAAGGGTTGGGGTAAAGGTGGTCGCAAACGTCTTCCGGTTTGGTCCGAAGCGCTCTACATAGGTGGCTCGAACCAAACAGCCAGCAGGATATGCGATGACCTCTCCCGCCCATCAACCCGTCGATCCCGTCAAACTCGACAAGCTCGCCGAAGTCGCCGTCAAGGTCGGGTTGCAGCTGCAGCGCGGGCAGGACCTGCTGATCACGGCGCCAGTCGCGGCCATGCCACTGGTGCGGCTGATCACCAAACATGCCTATATGGCCGGCGCCGGTCTGGTGACGACCTTCTATTCCGACGAGGAAACGACACTCTCGCGTTATGCCCACGCGCCGGACGAAAGCTTCGACCGGGCGACCGGCTGGCTCTACGACGGCATGGCCAAGGCCTTTGGCGCGAATACCGCCCGCCTTGCCATTTCCGGTGACAATCCGATGATGCTGGCAAGCCAGGACCCGGCCAAGGTGGCACGCGCCAACAAGGCGCTGTCGATGGCCTACAAGCCGGCGCTGGAGAAGATCTCCAATTTCGACATCAACTGGAACATCGTCTCCTATCCGAACCCGGCCTGGGCCAAGCAGATGTTTCCGGATGACCCAGAGATCGTCGCCGTCGAAAAGCTCGCCAATGCGATCTTTGCTGCCTCGCGCGTCGATGTCGCCGACCCGATCGCGGCTTGGGCAGAGCACAATGCCAACCTCGCCAAGCGGTCCTCCTGGCTGAACGGAGAGCGCTTCTCGGCGCTGCATTTCACCGGCCCTGGCACGGACCTGACGGTCGGCCTGGCGGATGGCCACGAATGGCATGGCGGCGCCTCGACCGCGAAGAACGGCATCACCTGCAACGCCAACATCCCGACCGAGGAAGTCTTCACCACGCCGCATGCGCTGCGCGTTGAAGGCCATGTCTCGAGCACCAAGCCGCTGTCGCACCAGGGCACGCTGATCGACGATATCCAGGTTCGCTTCGAAGGCGGTCGTATCGTCGAGGCCAAGGCGTCGAAGGGCGAGGAAGTGCTGAACAAGGTGCTTGACACCGATGAAGGCGCGCGACGTCTCGGAGAGGTGGCGCTGGTGCCGCATTCCTCGCCGATCTCGGCCAGCGGCGTTCTGTTCTACAACACGCTGTTCGACGAGAATGCCTCCTGCCATATCGCCCTCGGCCAGTGCTATTCGAAATGTTTCCTCGATGGCGCGTCGCTGAGCCAGGATCAGATCAAGGCGCAGGGCGGCAATTCCAGCCTGATCCATATCGATTGGATGATCGGCTCCGGCGCGGTCGATATCGACGGTGTGCGCGCCGATGGCGCCAAGGTTCCGGTCATGCGCAAGGGCGAATGGGCCTGATCTATCAAGAAATCCCCCGCGACCGCTCGGTTGCGGGGGATGAGACTTAACGGCCGGTCGCAGGCATGGCCGTGACCGGTGCTGCGGGACGCGGGGCCATCTGTGCGCGCTGCCCGAGCCAGACGCTGGCCAGCACGGTGACCATGCCGACGGTCTGCAGCGGGCTCAGGTTCTGGTCGAGCACGCCCCAGCCGAGAAGGGTCGCGACCAGCGGGCTGAGGAAACCGAGCGGCGCAACGATCGCCGGTCCGATCCGCGCAATCCCCCGAAACCACAGGACCGCGGTGAAGGCGGCGCCGATCAGGCCAAGCCAGGCCATGCCGAGAATATTGGCCATGGTCGGCACCGGCGGGGCCGGTTCCAGCAGCAGGGCGACCGGCAGCAGCAGCAGCCCGCCCGCCGTCAATTGCCAGGCGGTGACAGTCAGGCTGGAGACGGGCGGCGCCCAGCGGCGGGTCAGCACCGTGCCGAAGGCCATGGACACCGCGCCGGCGAGACCGGCGATCACGCCGATCGGATCCAGCGCCGCGCTTGGCGTCAGCACCAGCAAGCCGACCCCTGCCATGCCGATCAGGGCAGCGACAATCGCCAGCGGCTTCACCTGCGTGCCGATCAGCGACCGCGCCAGCAGGACGACGATCAGCGGCTGGATCGCGCCGACGGTCGCGGCGACACCGCCGGGCAGGCGATAGGCGGAGATGAACAGCATCGCCCAGAAGAACGAGAAATTGAGCGCCCCGAGAATGAAGCTGCGCCGCCACCAGATTCCGAACGGCAGCTGCCGAACGAGAAGCAGCAGGATGAGGCCGGCCGGAAGCGCGCGCAGCATGGCGACGGTCAACGGATAACCGGGCGGTAGGAACTCTGTGGTGACGAGATAGGTGCTGCCCCAGATGGCAGGTGCGATGGCGGTGAGCGCGATATCGCCGGTGGAGGAGTTTATCTTCATGTGAAGTATCTCGATTTCAAGATAAATGAAGCATAGCGCCGATTGTCTTGACGTCAAGATGAATTTTGCCTACCACCGACCGCATGGATGACGATCACGTTGACAGAATTCTGGCGCAGTGGCGCTGCGAACGGCCGGATCTCGATGTCGAGCCGATGGGCCTGCTCGGCCGCATGGCACGGCTGACGACCTATCTCGGCCGCGAAGTGGAAAAGACCTTCCTGTCGCTCGGGCTGACCTCCGCCAGCTTCGACGTCCTGGCGACCTTGCGGCGCTCCGGCAAACCCTACCAGCTTTCGCCCGGCGACCTGCTTGCAACGATGATGATCACCTCCGGCACGATGACGAACCGGATCGACCAGCTGGAAAAGGCAGGCCTCGTCGAGCGCCTGACCAATCCGGAAGACCGTCGCAGCGTGCTGATCGCGCTGAAGCCGCAAGGGCTGGAACTGGTGGAACGCGCCGTGACCGCCCATGTCGCCAACCAGCACCGGCTGACGGAACTGCTCGCTCCGGACGAGAGGACGGCACTGGATGCAATTTTGAAGAAATACTTGGCGGCGTTTGAATAGGCCTCAGCAGGCGAGATCAGCGACCACCGAATCCAGGATCAGCATGCCGGCGGGGGTGCAGCGGAGGCGGGAATTGCCGAGGCGCTCGATGAAGCCGTGTTCGATCAGGAACTGTTCGCGCTCCGGGTCCGGCTCGCGGCCGGACAGGTCCTGCCAGCGGACGAGATCGATGCCTTCCTTCAACCGCAGACCCATCAGCAGCAGTTCGTCGGCCTGTTCGTCATAGCCCAGCACTTCCTGGTCGACCATGCCGTGGCCGTGGTCCTCGACCAGTTGCAGCCAGGCCTCCGGCTTGCGCTCGGTGGCGGTGGCGATCTTGTCGCGGCCGCGCGTGACGCGGCCATGGGCGCCGGGGCCGATGCCGGCATAGTCGCCATAGCGCCAATAGGTCAGGTTGTGACGGCTCTCGGCGCCGGGAGCGGCATGGTTGGAGACCTCGTAGGCCGGCATGCCGAAACCCTCGGTGATCTCCTGCGTCGCCTCGTAGAGCACGGCGGAGTGTTCGCCGTCAGGCACGATCAGCTTGCCTGCCTTGTGCAGGCCGTAGAAGGGCGTGCCTTCCTCGATCGTCAATTGGTAGAGCGACAGGTGATCGACGGCATAGGAGACGGCCTGTTTCAGTTCCAGTTCCCAGTCCTCGACGGTCTGGTTCGGACGCGCATAGATGAGATCGAAGGACATGCGGGGGAAGATGTCGCGGGCAAGGCCGATCGCCTTCAGCGCATCCTCGACATTGTGCAGTCGGCCGAGAAATTTGAGATCCCGGTCGTTCAGCGCCTGCACGCCGAGCGAAACGCGGTTGACGCCGGCGGCGCGATAGCCACGGAACCGCGTCGCCTCGACACTGGAAGGATTGGCCTCCAGGGTGATCTCGATGCCATCAGGCACATGCCAGAGATTGGCGATGCCATCCAGGATCGCCTCGACCGTCGCCGGGTTCATCAGCGAGGGCGTGCCGCCGCCCATGAAGATGCTGGTGACGGTGCGCGGCCCCGACATATGCCGCATCGCGGCCATCTCGGTCAGGAAGGCGCTGACAAAACGCGGCTGGTCGACAGGCTGGTGGCGGACATGGCTGTTGAAGTCACAATAGGGACACTTGGCGGCGCAGAAGGGCCAGTGCACATAAACTCCGAAACCGGGTTCCTTGCTGTCGCTGATCGAGGATAGGCTGGCCATTCTGTCTTTGGTCTTTCAGGCGCGTAGGCGCGGGGTCGTCGGGTTTTGTTGACTGCTATTTAAAGATTAAGACTGCGAAACGCTATCCCATCCATTGTACGACTTGCTTGATACTCTCAACGTCCGAAATCCGGGCCGGGTCACCCCCTCTGTCGGCGTTCTCTTCTCCCCAACGGGGAGAAGGTGGCCGATAGGCCGGATGAGGGGGCCGCAGGCACCTTGCTATTGCTCCGGCTTCGCCGAAGCCCCCTCATCGCCTCACTATGTTCGGCACATCTCCCCGCTGGGGGGAAGAGGGATCGCGCCCGCCCTCAAGCTAAGCACTCAAACACGTCTCCGCAAACAATTTGAACGCTCGCGCCCGGTGCGACAGCGCCTGTTCGTCGCCGGGCTTCCAGCCGTGTTTTTCCTCGGCACTCATTTCGCCGAAGGTGACGTCGTAACCGAGCGGCTGGAAGACCGGGTCGTAGCCGAAGCCCTGGGTGCCGCGCGGCGGCCAGACGATGTGGCCTTCGACCTCCCCCCGGAACAGTTCGACATGGCCGTCGGGCCAGGCGAGGCACAGGACCGAGACGAAACGGCCGGTACGCCGGTCGAAGGCGGTGGCGCCTGCCTCCTGGATCGCGGTCTCGACCTTTTCCATCGCCATGGCAAAATCGCGTGTGCCGTCCGCCGTCTCCGCCCAGTTGGCGGTATAGACGCCGGGGTCGCCGTTCAGGGCATCGACGACGAGGCCGGAATCGTCCGAAAGGGCGGGAAGGCCCGATGCCCGCGCCGAGGCCAGCGCCTTGATCGTGGCGTTTTCCTCGAAGGTCGTGCCCGTTTCGTCGGGTTCGGCGAAGTCGAGATCAGCGGCGGATTTGGCCTGAAAGCCGAGCGGGCCGATCAGGTCGCGGATTTCGCGGATCTTGCCGGCATTGTGGCTGGCGACGATGATGGTCTTGTCTTCGAGCTTGCGCATGCGTGTCTCTCTCAGTCGATGGTCCAGAGGCCGGGTTCGGCGCATTCCAGGCTGTTGCCGGCGGGATCGCGGAAATAGAAGGAGCGGGCGCCCGTCGGCCAGCGGATATCCGCTTCGATCGGGATGCCGGCGGTGGTCAATCTTTCGATCCAGCCGTCGAGGTTCTCTGCCGAAACCCTGAAGCAGGCATGGCCATGACCCTTCGTGCCATGCGGCGGCACGGGCAGCGCGCCCTCATGCGGCGGTTTGACCGTCTCCTCCGGATTGAAGATCAGGAGAACGCCCTGGCCGCAGCGGAAGAAGACATGACGATTGCCGGCGCGAGTGATTTTTTCGAGCCCGAGCACCGTGCCGTAGAAGCGCTCCGCGGCATCGAGGTCGTCGGCGTAGAGCGCGGTTTCGAGGATGCCTTCGAGCTTCATCTCATCCATGCGCGTTGCCCCTCATCCGGCCTGTCGGCCACCTTCTCCCCGTTGTGCCGGGGGGAAGGGACGCGCGGCAAACTCCGTTGTCCCCTTTCGCCAGACGCACCATGGGCGTTCTGGTTACCCAGCCACCGTCTGCTTCTGCAGGTCCACCAGTTCCACGATGCCGTTCTTGGCGAGGCCGAGCAGGGTGCCGAATTCCTCTTCCGAGAACGGCTTGCCTTCGGCCGTTCCCTGGATCTCGACGATGCCGCCCGATCCGGTCATGACGAAATTGGCGTCGGTCTCGGCTGCGGAATCCTCGAGATAGTCGAGGTCGATGACCGGCTGATTGGCAAAGATGCCGCAGGAAATCGCGGCGATATTGTCCTTCAGGACCTTCTCGACCTTGATCATGTTGCGGGCTTCCATCCATTTCAGGCAGTCGTGCAGTGCGATCCAGGCACCGGTGATCGACGCCGTGCGCGTGCCGCCATCCGCCTGTATGACGTCGCAGTCGATCGAGATCTGGCGTTCGCCGAGCGCCTGCAGGTCGACGACAGCGCGCAGGGAACGCCCGATCAGGCGCTGGATTTCCTGGGTGCGGCCACTCTGCTTGCCCGATGCCGCCTCGCGCCTCATGCGCTCGCCGGTGGCGCGCGGCAGCATGCCGTATTCGGCGGTGACCCAGCCCTTGCCGCTGTTGCGCAGCCATGGCGGCGTCTTGTCTTCGAGGCTCGCCGTCACCAGCACATGGGTGTCGCCGAATTTCACCAGGCAGGAGCCTTCCGCGTGTTTTGAAACATTGCGCTCGAAGGAAACCTTGCGCATCTGGTCGGTTTTTCTGCCGGAAGGCCGCATCATGAACTCCTGTGATGTTTGTCAGCCTTCTAACCTATGTTGGCTGGAAGGGAAATCATTTGCTCCAAAAGAGTGGAGGAGCGGCAAAAGGCGCGGGAGAGCAGGCATTCCTGCCATTTCCCTTTTGCTATCCGGGCCGGGATCACTATATTTCAAGAGACTTCAACAACATGGGTTCCTGCGTTCGAAATGGTGCTGGATAAAACTGCAATGCGGGAACGGTTTTCGGCGCTCGACGAACGCTCAGGCGAAATCTTTCGTCGCATCGTGGAAAGCTATCTCGAAAGCGGGGAGCCACTGGGATCTCGCAATCTTTCGCGCATCCTGCCGATGTCGCTGTCGCCGGCCTCCGTGCGCAATGTGATGAGCGATCTGGAAGATCTCGGTCTCATCTATTCGCCGCATATCAGCGCTGGCCGGCTGCCGACGCAGGTCGGCCTGCGCTTCTTCGTCGATGCCTTCATGCAGGTGGGCGACCTGTCGCCGGAAGACCGCGCCTCGATCGACCGGCATGTGCGCCGCGCGGATCGCGACCAGCCGGTCGAGACGTTGCTCAACGATGCCAGCCAGATGCTGTCGGGCATGTCGCGCGGGGCAGGGCTGGTCATCACCGCCAAGAACGATCCGGTGCTGCGCCATGTTGAATTCGTGCGGCTCGCGCCGACCAAGGCGCTGGCGGTGCTGGTCGGCGAACACGACCAGGTGGAAAACCGCATCATCGAGCTGCCGGCCGGGGTCACCAGCTCGCAATTGACGGAAGCCGCCAATTTCCTGAACGCCCATCTGGCGGGACAGACGCTGCCCGAGGTTCGCGGCCAGCTGGAAAAGGTCAAGGAGACCGTGCGGCGCGAACTCGATACGCTGAGCCGGGATCTGGTCGAGCGTGGCCTTGCCATTTGGTCGGGCAGCGAGGTGGATGACAAGCCGACGCAACTGATCGTGCGCGGTCGCGCCAATCTGCTTGAGGGGCTGGCCGGCGCCGAGGATGTCGACCGGCTGCGCATGCTGTTCGACGATCTCGAAAAGAAGGACAGCCTGATCGAAATCCTCAATCTGGCCGAAAGCGGGCCGGGCGTGCGCATCTTCATCGGTTCGGAAAACAAGCTTTTCTCGCTGTCGGGCTCATCGCTGATCGTCGCGCCCTACAAGGACAGCGACGACAAGATCGTCGGCGCCGTCGGCGTCATCGGCCCGACCCGGCTGAACTATTCCCGTATCGTTCCGATGGTGGACTATACGGCGCAGCTGATGTCGCGCCTGTCGCGATAGAGCAAATCCAGCAAAGGTGGGAACCGGTTTTTCGGCCACTTTCGATTGCACCCTTGATTTTTCGGCTTCAAAGCTCGATATCGACACCAAATCCTAACATGCTGACATTCCGGAGACCGTCATGACGGACGATACGAACAAACACGGTGCTGCTGAAGCAAATGCGGCCGATGCTGCTGCCGCAACCTATGCCGAAGCTGCCGCGGAACAGGTCGACGCGCCCGTTGCCGAACCCGATCCACTGGAGCTTGCCAGGGCCGAAGCCGCCGATTTCCGCGATCGCTACCTGAGGCTTGCCGCTGAGATGGACAACCTGCGCCGTCGCACCGAGCGCGATGTCAAGGACGCCAAGTCCTATTCGACCGCGGGCTTTGCCCGCGACATGCTGGCCGTCTCCGACAACCTGCGCCGCGCGCTGGAAGCCATCCCTGCGGAAGCCCGCGCGGCCGGCGACACCGGCTTCAACGCGCTGGTCGAAGGCGTCGAGATGACGGAACGCTCGATGCTGTCGATGCTCGAGCGTCATGGCGTCAGGAAGCTGGATCCGGTGGGCCAGAAGTTCGATCCGAACTTCCATCAGGCGATGTTCGAGGTTCCGAACGCCGAAGTGCCGAACAACACCGTCGTCCAGGTCGTCCAGGCCGGCTACACGATCGGCGAACGCGTCCTGCGCCCCGCCATGGTCGGCGTCGCCAAGGGCGGTCCGAAGGCTGTTGCCGCCACGGAAGAAACGCCGGCGGTGTGATTTTTACGGAACTGTCCTTCTCCCCGCCTGCGGGGAGAAGGTGCCCGAAGGGCGGAAGAGGCCCCGAAGGCCACCGTCAGAAGCATGCCGCACGCGCCGGCTTGCGTCGTCGCCCCTCTCCGCATCGAGGGCGCTTGGGAAGCCGCAAGCACCGGCCATCAAATAACAGCCTCGATCAGGAACGGCCCCGGACGCGACAGGGCATGGTCGAGAAGCTTGGCAAACACCTCGCATGTCTCCGCCCGCGCCGCTTCCACACCCATTCCCTTGGCCATCAACACCCAGTCGAGCGACGGATTGTCGAGGTTGAGCATGCGTCGGGCGTTTTCGCCGATCGTCTGGACGCCGACATTGCGCATTTCTCCATGCAGCACGGCGTAGGTGCGGTTGGCGAAGATGATCGTGACGATGTCGAGATGTTCCCGCGCCTGGGTCCACAGGCCCTGGACGGTGTACATGCCGCTGCCGTCGGCCTGCAGGTTCACGACTTTTCGATCGGGACAAGCAATCGCAGCACCGATGGTCAAGGGGATGCCCATGCCGATCGCGCCGCCGGTGATCATCATGAAGTCGTGCGGGGCCGCGTGTTCGGACAGCGCAAAGAACCGCCGGGCCGATGTGATGGCTTCATCGCAGACAATGGCATTGTCAGGCAGCTTTTGCGCCACGATCACAGCCACGGCGTCCTCTATCAGTGGTCCCGAAGGTTTACCTTCATCGGGAATGCGTGTTGCGCGCAGCAATGGCTGGGTGCTCTTGATCCCAAGCTCATCCCGAAGCTCTTCCAGTGCCCTCTTCAGATCGTCGCCATGGGCCGCGAGCGTCAAAACTTGGCAGCCGTCACGAACGAGGCGCCCCGGTTTGCCGGGATAGGCGAAGAAGGCGACGGGCTCGGACGCGCCGACGAGGACCAGCACGTCGATATCGGCCAGCGTCTCCAAGGCGGCATCGACGGGGTAGGGAATGCGGGTCGGCGCGACGCGTCCGCGTCCGCGCTGCATATGCGCCACCTGCACTTCGCTGAACAGGCGCACCTCGAACGCAGCCGAAATCTGCCCGGCAATCTCCAGCGCATCGGCCATTGCCGCCGCTCCCCGGACGATCATCCCGGCCCGGCCCCGAGCTTTGCGGATCGCTCCGGCAACATCGCGGATCGCATCGGGCTTGGCGGAGGTTGGTTGGGGAGGATCGCTTATCAGCGACGCAGGCGGCTGTGCCTCGCCCCAGGCCGCATCGGCGGGCAGGATGAGGGTCGCGACCCCTGGAGGCGACAGCGAGGCGTGAATGGCCGCCTTGGTCGCGAGCGCGACATCGCCCGGCCCCTCGATCCGCCGCACCCAGTTCGACATCGGCGTGGCCAGGCTCTCGATATCCGTCGTCAGGGGAGCATCGAGCGGAAGATGATAGGAGGCATGGTCGCCGACAATATTGATCATCGGAACGCGGGCACGCCGGGCGTTGTGAATGTTGGCAAGCCCGTTGGCCAGTCCCGGGCCGGTGTGCAGCAGCGTTGCCGCCGGCCGTCCCGTCATGCGCGCATAACCATCGGCCGCGCCAGTCACGACGCCCTCGAACAGGCCCAGCACACACCGCATTTCCTGGCGGCGATCAAGCGCCGTGACGAAATGCATCTCCGATGTGCCGGGGTTGGCGAAGCAGACATTGACATCATTGGCCAAAAGCACATCGCACAGAACATCAGCGCCGTTCATGGTCCGTCTCCCACCGCATTTACACGCATTGAGGCGAAGGCGCTCAGGCGAACGCCAGCCCCCTGACAAATCTAAGCGACTGCAGCGCGAGGCGCCACGCTCAAACGGAGCGATATCAGCCAAACAACTGCTTCAGGTGATCGTTCAGGAACCGGCCTTCCGGATCGAGCCTGTTGCGCAAGGCCTTGAAGTCGCGGGCACGGGGGTAAAGCGCGTCGACGTCCTCGGCCCCCATGAAATGCAGCTTGCCCCAATGCGGACGCGAGCCGAACTGGCGCAGGATATCGTCGACGTCCTTCAGGTAGTTCCAGTAGTCCGTGCCCGGCTGGCCGGAGACCGATAGCGTGATCGAATCCTGTTCAAAGAACGGGC
>NZ_DATJDJ010000042.1:0-40511 GCF_035497515.1 Pararhizobium sp.
TGACGCTGATGCCCAATGTGTGGACGTCTGCCGCCGCCCTGTTCCTGCTTGGCGGCTTCGTCGGCGCCATGGATGTGGCGATGAACGCCAATGCGGTCGAGGTGGAAAAATCCATGCGGCGGGCGATCATGTCGTCCTGCCACGCCTATTGGAGCCTTGGCGGGCTTTTGGGTTCGGCCGCGGGCGGCCTGCTCATGGCGAATTTCGGCGTGTTGCCGCATGCGATCTTCGCCACCATCGTCTGCTTCTCGCTGGTTGCCATCGCCTGGCCGATGATGCTGCACGATCAGCCACACCCCGATACGGCAAAGCAGAAGCTGCGCCTGCCGCTGACGCCGCTGCCGTGGCTGATCGGTCTCGTCGCCCTGTTCTCGATGGTGCCGGAAGGCTCAGTGCTGGATTGGGGCGCGCTTTACCTGCGCAACGAGCTCGGCGCCTCCGTCGCGCTGTCCGGCTTCGGCTTTGCCGCCTTCTCGGCGACCATGGCGATCATGCGCTTCGCCGGCGATCACGTCCGCGATCGGTTCGGGGCCGTCAAGACGTTGCGCGTCTGCACCGTGACGGCGCTGGTCGGCCTCGTTCTCTCGGGGCTGGCGCCGAATGCGCCCCTGGCGATCCTCGGCTTCGCGCTTGCCGGTATCGGCATTTCCAACATGGTGCCGATCGCTTTTTCGGCGGCCGGCAACATGCCGGGGCTGGCGCCTGGCATCGGCCTCTCGATCGCAACCTTCATGGGCTATTCCGGCATGCTGTTTGCCCCGTCACTGATCGGCTTCATCGGCGAGCATACCGGCTTTGCGATCATCTTCGCCTGCATTCCGATCCTGTTCATCGTCGTGCTGATCCTCTCGCATCATGCCGTCCATGCCGACCATAGGGGCGGCCATTGATCGCAGGCCGGGCCGACCTGACGGTCGCGGGCCATCAATTCGCCGTCAAGAAATGATCTTGCCGTTGACATCTCCGCTTTCGTCATCCACCTGAAAGCGAGTTGCCGCACCATCTCCAAGAGGCGTCCATGTCTTCGTCCTTCGATTACGAACCGCAGCCGCGCCGGGCGTCCGTCGCCGTCGATGTCGGCGGTGTGATCGTCGGCGGCTCGGCGCCGGTCGTCGTTCAGTCGATGACCAATACGGATACGGCCGATATCGACGCGACCGTGGCACAGGTTGCCGCGCTTCATAGGGCCGGTTCCGAACTGGTGCGCATCACCGTCGATCGCGACGAAAGCGCCGCCGCCGTGCCGAAGATCCGCGAGCGCCTCGAGCGGCTCGGTCTCGACGTGCCGTTGATTGGCGATTTCCACTATATCGGCCACAAGCTGCTGGCCGATCATCCGGCCTGCGCCGAGGCACTGGCGAAATACCGCATCAATCCCGGCAATGTCGGCTTCAAGGCCAAGAAGGACAAGCAGTTCGCCGAGATCATCGAGAAGGCGATCGAGTTCGACAAGCCGGTGCGCATCGGCGTCAACTGGGGTTCGCTTGACCAGGAACTGTTGACCAGGCTGATGGACGACAACCAGGCCAAGGGTTTTCCGCTGACGGCCAGCCAGGTGATGCGCGAAACCATCGTCCAGTCGGCGCTGATCTCGGCGGAACTCGCCGAAGAAATCGGCCTGCCGCGCAATCGCATCATCCTGTCGGCCAAGGTGTCGAACGTGCAGGATCTGATCGCCTGTTATTCGATGCTGTCGGCGCGCTCCAACCATGCGCTGCATCTGGGGCTCACAGAAGCCGGCATGGGCTCGAAGGGTATCGTCTCCTCCGCCGCTTCGCTCGGCATCCTGATGCAACAGGGCATCGGCGACACGATCCGCATTTCGCTCACCCCGGAGCCCGGCGGCGACCGCACCCGGGAGGTGCAGGTGGCGCAGGAACTGCTGCAGGTCATGGGTTTCCGCCAGTTCATTCCGGTCGTCGCCGCCTGCCCGGGCTGCGGCCGCACCACCTCGACGGTGTTCCAGGAACTGGCGCAGAAGATCGAGGGCGATATCCGCCGCAACATGCCTGTCTGGCGGCAGAAATATCCGGGCGTCGAGGGCCTGAAGGTCGCCGTCATGGGCTGCATCGTCAATGGCCCCGGCGAAAGCAAGCATGCCGATATCGGTATTTCGCTGCCCGGCACCGGCGAACTGCCGGCCGCACCCGTCTATATCGACGGCAAGAAGGCGCTGACGATCCGCGGCACCAATATTGCCGGCGATTTCGAGGCGTTGGTCGGCGACTATATCGAGAAGCGCTTCGGCCAGGGACAGGCCGCCGCCGAATAATCTACAGCTTTGCCGTCAGAAGCTTGAAGCCGGCAAGCGCGAAGAAGCCGGCCATCGCGGTCTCGATGCCGCGCCGCGCTTTTTTATAGCCGCGATGAACCGGCTCGATCGAGAACAGCAGCGCAAACCCCATGAAGATGATGAAGCCGAGCAGCATGCAGCCGCCAATCAGCACCGGCATGACATGCGGTGCATCCTGCGGCGTGCCAAGCGAAACCAGCGTCAGCCAGGAAAAGATGGCCTTCGGGTTCGTGAGGTGGATGCCGAGGCCTTTGAGATAGAGGCGACGAAGCGACGGCGGCTGCCTATCGAGCGATAAAACGCTTTCCGCCTCCTTGCGCAGCGCCGCCTTCAAAGCCTTGAAGGCGAGCCAGAGCAGATAGAGCCCGCCGGCGATCTTCAGGACGAAGAGCGCATTGCCATAGCTGCGGATCAGCGCCGAAAGCCCGGCGGCGGCCAGCATGGCCCAGGTGTAGGAACCCGTCAGCACACCCGCCGCCAGCGCCAGTCCGCCAGCCCGGCCACGGCTGATCGAAGTGGATATGATCGCGACGATCGCCGGCCCGGGCGAGACCGTGGCGATGATATACGCACCCCAGGCAACCACCAGCTGCGGCAGGTAGGGCAGAAGGTTGGACATTCAGCTTCTCCGAGGCGCGACAGCCGGCATCTTGCCCGAAGCGTCGGCAAAGAGAATGTGCAATCTTGTTGTGGTGACAATTCCGGCGTCCATATTTGCCCAACTTGGATGGTGAAGATCAAGGACGGTCGGCCGTGTCAGGCCCTATTCAATGACTACGATCGGCCACGAAACGCGCCGTTTCGGTGAGCACATCTGCACGCTCCCCAAACGGCTCCAGCAGCGCCGCGGCATCCGCCACCAGTGCTGCCAGACGGGTTTCCGCCCATTCCTGCCCGCGCAGAGAGACCAGCGTGCCCTTGCCGCGGGCGGCGTCCTTGCCGGTCGCCTTGCCCATGGTTTCCGCATCCGCCGTCAGGTCGAGCAGGTCGTCGGCAAGCTGGAAGGCGAGACCGACGGTTTCGCCATACTTTCGCATCAGGCGACGCTCGTCGGCGCTGCCAGCGGCGATGATGGCTCCGGCCTCGCAGGCAAAGCGGATGAGCGCACCGGTCTTCATCGCCTGGAGAGTGGTGATGCCGGCCTCGTCCAGCACGCAGCCTTCCGCCGCCAGATCCAGGGCCTGGCCGCCGGCCATGCCGCCGATACCTGCGGCGCGGGCCAGCGCCAGCACCAGGTCGGTCTTTTGCCGGTCGGGCAGGTTGGTTTCCGGCGCGGCTATGATATCGAAGGCGAGTGTCAGCAGGCTGTCGCCGGCAAGGATCGCATTCGCCTCGCCATGGGCGATGTGCACGGTCGGCTGGCCGCGTCGCAGATCGTCGTCGTCCATGGCCGGCAGGTCGTCATGCACCAGCGAATAGCTGTGAACGCATTCGAGCGCCGCGGCGATCCGCAAGGCCGCTTCCGGGTCACCGCCCAGGAGCGCCGTGCTTTCCATCACCAGGAACGGCCGCAGTCGCTTTCCGCCGTTGAGCAGGCCGTGGCGCATGGCTGCGAGCAGGGGGGCGGGGCGGGCGATCTCGTCTTGCTGCGTGGCCTCGCCGAGAATGCCGGCAAGACAGGCTTCCACGGCGGTAGCACGGGTCTTCAGGCGGGCTTCGAAGGATGCGGAATGGTCGCTCATGCGGCGCTCTTTGGCACGACTGCGCGCGCTCTGGCAATTGGATTTTGCCGATCGGGCGGCGCTCGGCAACCTTCCAGGCCTGGACCGGGCACAATTTGCGAAAAGACGTTCAATTCCGGCCGCTCTTGCTCTAAGAGAAATCTGGGATCATTCAGGCGGGCGCTTCAAAGATTGGACATCGTACCGGAAACGCGTGAGGAGGACGACGTGCCAGTGACAGGCTCGCGTGGTCGCCGTTTGCAAGGGTGGATGCAGACGCTCCAGCGGCGCTGGCACAAGCTGCTCCTGCTGCTGGTCGGCCTGGTCCTCCTGCCCTATCTGTTGATCGTCCTCTACATGCCGAGCGCCATCCACCCGATTTCGACGCTGATGCTGCGCGATCTCGTGCTGTTGCACGGTTATGACAGACAATGGGTGTCCTTCGACCAGATCTCGCCCAATCTGGTGCAGTCGGTGATGATGTCGGAAGACGGCCAGTTCTGCATTCATGACGGGGTCGACTGGGTGCAGATGCGCGGGGTCGTCAACGATGCGCTTGAAGGGGAATCGACGCGCGGTGCCTCGACCATCCCGATGCAGACGGCCAAGAATCTGTTTCTCTGGAACGGCCGCTCCTTCCTGCGCAAGGCGATGGAACTGCCGCTGGCACTTGCCGCGGACTTCGTCTGGAGCAAGCGGCGGATGATGGAACTCTATCTCAACGTCGCCGAATGGGGGCCGGGCATCTATGGCGCGGAAGCGGCCGCCCAGCATCATTTCGGCGTCTCGGCCGCCAAGCTGACGCGAAGGCAGGCTGCCCTTCTGGCGGTCTCCCTGCCCAATCCGTTCGAGCGCAACGCAGGCAAGCCGGGTCGTGGCCTGAAGCGGCTGGCATCGCTGATCGAGCGCCGCGCCGGCCGGTCCGGTGAATATATCAAATGCCTTTATGATTGAGATCAGGTCTTTTCATTGGCGGTGAAAGGCCGGTGCCATCTATACCATGGCCTCGTTTCGTGAAGAATGGGGAAGACCGATGACAAAACTCACGCTCTATGTCGGCAACAAGAACTATTCGTCCTGGTCGCTACGGCCCTGGATGGCTCTGGAAGCCTGCGGCATCCCGTTCGAGGACGTCGTCATTCCCTTCGATTTCGAAAACGGCAATCCGAAATTCAGGGACATCGCGCCGACCGGCCGCGTTCCCGTCCTGCATCATGGCGATGTTCGTGTCTGGGAATCGCTGGCCATCATCGAATATGTCGCCGAACTCTTCCCTGAGGCAGGTCTGTGGCCGCGGGATTCGGCGGAACGGGCCGTGGCGCGCAGCTATGCCATGGAAATGCTGTCCGGCTTCCGGGCGTTGCGCGGCGCCTGCCCGATGAACATTCGCCGCGAAAAGCGGGCGATCGACCTTCCGGAAGGCGTCATGGACGATGTCGAGCGGATCGAGACGATCTGGCGCGAGGCGGTCGCCCGCTCCGGCGGGCCGTTCCTGTTCGGCCGCTTTACAGCCGCCGACGCCATGTTCGCGCCGGTGGTCAATCGGTTCGAGGTCTATGACCTCACGCGCAATCCGGTCTCGCTGGAATATATGGATGCGGTCAAGACCCATCCGGCCTTCCAGAAATGGCAGGAAGCGGCGCTGAAGGAGACCTGGATCGTGGCGGAGGACGAGGCGTGAACCGCGCGTTCGGGAGCGGGCACGAAAAAATGCCGGTAGGGACTGGTCAAACGCCTGTGGGGCATGTATAAGCCCGGCAAATTCCGAGATTGACATCTGTTTGTCCCGGCCAACGGTCTGGCCGCGAAACAGAGTTTTGCCCGATAAGTGGAGTATGAAATGGCTGTACCGAAAAGAAAAACAAGCCCGTCCAAGCGTGGCATGCGCCGCTCCGCCGATGCGCTGAAGACCCCGACCTACATCGAAGACAAGAACTCCGGTGAACTGCGTCGTCCGCACCACATCGACCTGAAGACCGGCATGTATCGCGGTCGCCAGGTTCTGACCCCGAAGGCTTCCGCTTAATCAGCGTTGCCGTCAGGCATGAATTTTAAAGGGCTGGCTTTTGCCGGCCCTTTTCTGTTGTCTGTCGGTGGCTGGTCAATAAGGGCCGCCATCGGGCATTTTCCGATCGTCTTGCGCCAACGCTGCCCTATCTCGATCCGATGGTCATTTTCTTGACCGGAACCATGCTGTAAGCAAAGATCGATCGATGTCCGGCCAAGGCCGGAACGCCAACCGGGAGCCCTTGCCGATGATCGCCGCCACACCATTGCTGATCCTGCCGTTCATTCTCTACAATCTGGGAATGATCGGCATTCTCGGAAGCGGCGGGGTCGCGGTTTTCGAAGACGTCATCCTGTCGATGACCATGCTGTCCGGTGCCGTCTGGACGATGAGCGTCGGCGACCTGGTGATCGTCATCGCGCTTCTTCTGCTGTTCGTTGAGATTCTCAAAGCCACCCGCGTCAGTTCCAAGGCGCTATTGGATCATCTCCTGTCGATGGTGCTGTTTATCGTCTTCCTGATGGAGTTTCTGCTGGTCGCCAACGCCGCGAACCACGTCTTCTTCATCCTGATGACGATCTGCTTCATCGACGTCATTGCCGGTTTCTCGGTGTCGATGCGCACCGCCGGCCGGGATGTATCGATCGGGCTTTGATGCAGTTGAGCTGCCGCGCGCCATTCAAATAGCCGCGCGGCACTAAGCTCTTAGCCGAGGTTTTCCAGTTTCGTCTGCAGCGCGCGCAGCTGTTCCTTCAACTCGTCGATGTCCTTGGCTTCCGCCTTGCGCGGTTCCTTGGCGGCCGGGGTGGCGGCCATGAAGGGGGAGAACATCTGCATGGCCTGGTGGAACAGGTCGGTGTTGCGCTTGACCTGCTCTTCCACCAGTTGCAGCGGTACGGAGAGGTTCTTGCCGAGCGGCGTGTCGCCGAACGCCTTGTTGATCTGCTCGCGCATCGTCACCTGCTGGTCGGTGAAGGCCTGCATCGAATGTTCGAGATAGCTCGGCACGACCATCTGCATCTGGTCGCCATAAAACGAGATCAGCTGGCGCAGGAAGGGGATCGGCAGCAGTGTGTTGCCGGTCTTGGATTCCTGTTCGAAAATGATCTGCGTCAAGACCTGGTGGGTGATGTCGTCTCCTGATTTCGCGTCCTGAACGGTGAATTCCTCTCCCTTTTTCACCATGACCGCGAGATCGTCGAGCGTGACGTACGTGCTTGTTCCGGTATTGTAGAGCCGTCGGTTGGCGTATTTTTTGATTACGATCTGACCGTCGTGTTTAGCCATCTGGGTCTCCTCCCCATGCTCCCGTCTTTATTGTGTTTTTCAGAGTATCCGCAAAAAATCGGTTCTGACAATCTCTTTGTGCAATGCGGCGACGCAGGTGCGAAATTTCACCCTCGTCCGGATCGTGACAGCCAAGCGGTGCGAACCGTCACATTATCGCGTTTGACTTGCGCGATGACCTTTGCCAGTCTTTAGCAATTGCGAAAGAAAGAACGAGGAAATATCGGATGAGCACCCCCTCCATTGTCATCGCCAGCGCGGGCCGTACCGCGGTTGGTTCGTTCAACGGTTCGTTTGCCAACACACCCGCGCATGAACTCGGCGCCGCCGTCATCAAGGGTGTGCTGGAGCGTGCCGGCGTCGAGGCCGGCGAAGTCGATGAGGTCATTCTCGGGCAGGTTCTCTCCGCCGGCGAAGGGCAGAATCCGGCCCGCCAGGCCGCGATGAAGGCTGGTATCCCGCAGGAGGCAACCGCCTGGGGCATGAACCAGCTCTGCGGTTCTGGCCTGCGCGCCGTCGCGCTCGGCATGCAGCAGATTGCAACCGGTGATGCAAAGATCATCGTGGCCGGCGGCATGGAATCCATGTCGATGGCGCCGCATTGTGCGCATCTGCGTGGTGGCGTGAAAATGGGCGACTTCAAGATGGTCGACACCATGATCAAGGACGGCCTGACGGACGCGTTCTATGGCTACCACATGGGAACGACGGCGGAGAACGTCGCCAAGAAATGGCAACTGACCCGCGAGGACCAGGACGTGTTTGCGCTCGGTTCGCAGAACAAGGCCGAAGCCGCCCAGAAGGCCGGCCGCTTTGCCGACGAAATCATTCCCTTCATCGTCAAGGGCCGCAAGGGCGACGTCACCGTCGATCAGGACGAATATATCCGCCACGGCGCCACGCTGGAATCGATGACCAAGCTGCGCCCGGCGTTCGACAAGGAAGGCACCGTCACTGCCGCCAACGCGTCTGGCCTCAATGACGGCGCGGCCGCGGCGCTTTTGATGAGCGAGGCCGAGGCCAGCCGTCGTGGCATCCAGCCGCTTGCCCGCATCGTCTCCTGGGCCACCGCCGGCGTCGATCCGCAGATCATGGGCACCGGCCCGATCCCGGCATCGCGCAAGGCGCTGGAAAAGGCCGGCTGGTCGGTTGCCGATGTCCAGCTCGTCGAGGCCAACGAAGCCTTCGCGGCGCAGGCCTGTGCGGTCAACAAGGATCTCGGCTGGGATACGTCGATCGTCAACGTCAATGGCGGCGCCATTGCCATCGGCCATCCGATCGGTGCGTCCGGCGCACGCGTGCTGAATACGTTGCTGTTCGAAATGAAGCGCCGTGGCGTGTCCAAGGGCCTGGCGACGCTGTGTATCGGCGGCGGCATGGGCGTTGCCATGTGCGTCGAGCGCGTGTGATTTCAGTCATCAATTGGGATCGCCCGGTGCGTTAGCGTCGGGCGAGCTTCACGGTAACACCCGGAAGAACAGGGTTTGCGCTCCCGTTGGGCGCAGATATCGTCAGCAATCAGCAACGAAACGGGGGAAGAGACGATGAGCAGGGTAGCATTGGTCACCGGCGGGTCGCGCGGTATCGGCGCGGCAATTTCCATTGCCTTGAAAGCCGCAGGATACAAGGTCGCGGCAAACTATGCGGGCAATGACGAGAAAGCGCAGGCCTTCACGCAGGAAACCGGCATTGCGACCTACAAGTGGGATGTATCGGATTACAAGGCCTGCGCCGACGGCATCGCCAAGGTCGAAGCCGATCTCGGTCCGGTCGAAGTGCTGGTCAACAATGCCGGCATCACGCGCGACGCCATGTTCCACAAGATGACACCGGAACAGTGGAATTCGGTCATCGACACCAACCTCACCGGCCTGTTCAACATGACGCATCCGGTCTGGACCGGCATGCGCGACCGCAATTTCGGCCGCGTCATCAACATTTCCTCGATCAACGGCCAGAAGGGCCAGATGGGCCAGTCCAATTATTCCGCATCGAAGGCCGGCGATCTTGGCTTCACCAAGGCCTTGGCACAGGAAGGCGCGGCCAAGGGCATTACCGTCAACGCGATTTGCCCGGGCTATATCGGCACGGAGATGGTCCGGGCGATCCCGGAGAAGGTTCTGACGGAGCGCATCATTCCGCAGATCCCGGTCGGCCGTCTTGGCGAGCCGGAAGAGATCGCCCGATGCGTCGTCTTCCTAGCCTCCGACGATGCCGGCTTCATCACAGGCTCGACGATCTCGGCCAATGGCGGCCAGTTCTTTGTCTGATCGTCTTTATGTGCTTTCTGCCGGCGGCGCCTTTACGCGCGCCGTTTTGCGGTCCGGCAAAGGTTAATGCCGGCGACGGCTGTTGCGCGCAGAGGGAAGTTTATCCACTGTTTCCTATGGTTAACAACTTGTTTCTACACAATATATCGCGGTGAACAAACCGGGAAACGGCTTGTGTCGATGATTCGTCGCCTGTTCGTTCTTGTTTTGATTGAAAGGTTAATGGAGGCGGAAAAAACTGCATTTCTGCCGCGTGTTTTTCGGAGCTTTGCGGCCGAGTTGCCGCCTCGGAATGCGATCGGAACCTCGCGAAAGACGGTCCGATGCCCGGGCGCGTAAGGATAGGGCATATCCTGTAGGGCAGAGGATCTGCGGCGAGGCAATTGCCGTCTCGCGGGTCAGTCCTTCTGTCTCGAGCCATCGTGCGCACTGCCAACAATGTTGTGAACCCGCTGGTTAAATTTTCCTGATTTTTCAAATATTTGGATTCTGAATCTCACCCACAACCAAGAGTTCTCGGATCAGGATTTCTCGGTGCAAGCGCGATTCAGCATGTGGTGCGAATCCGGCTTTGGAAATCAACATCTAGCCGTGAACAAATCCTGAATCCGGCGGAGTCAGCGATTCGTCGCTGATTCGTTCCTCTGCTGTTCCGAATCTTGTCGTGTGCGGCTGGAAATGCGCGGTCCCGGTGCCATTTCTATCGTTTCACCGCCACCTGCCCTTGCGTTTGTGTCCTCGCATGGGCATGTGTGGCTCTGCCGGTAGAGCGGCGTCCCCGCCGTGAAGGCCTTCGCAGACTGAAAGTGCGCAGGATCGAGACAGTGCCTGACCAACCCATGATCTTGAGCGGCCGCGGCGTGATCGCGGTGCTCGGCCCCACCAATACCGGCAAGACGCATTACGCGATCGAACGCATGGTTGCGCACGAATCCGGCGTGATCGGCCTGCCGCTGCGGCTTTTGGCGCGTGAGGTCTATACGCGGGTGGTCGAAAAGGTCGGCGCCCACAATGTCGCGCTGATCACCGGGGAAGAAAAGATCACGCCGCATATGGCGCGGTTCTCGGTCTGCACCGTCGAGGCCATGCCGCGCGAGACCAAGGCCGCTTTCGTCGCGATCGACGAGGTGCAACTGGCTGGAGACCTGGAGCGCGGCCATATCTTCACCGACCGGCTGATGCACCTGCGCGGCCGGGTCGAGACGCTGCTCCTCGGCGCATCGACCATGCGGCCGATCCTCGAACAACTTTTGCCCGGCATTACCGTCGTCGAGCGTCCCCGCCTGTCGCAGCTCCTCTATGCCGGCTCCAAGAAGATTACCCGCCTGCCGCAGCGCTCGGTCATCGTCGCCTTCTCGGCCGAGGAGGTCTATGCGATCGCCGAACTGATCCGCCGCCAACGTGGGGGCGCTGCCGTGGTGCTTGGGGCCTTGTCGCCGCGCACACGAAATGCGCAGGTCGCGCTCTACCAGGCAGGCGATGTCGAATATCTGGTGGCCACGGACGCCATCGGCATGGGGCTGAACCTCGATGTCGACCATGTCGCCTTCGCCCAGGACCGCAAATACGACGGTTACCAGTTCCGCAACCTGAACCCGGGCGAACTGGCGCAGATTGCCGGCCGTGCCGGCCGTCACCTGCGCGACGGAACCTTCGGCGTCACCTCGCGGGTCGAGCCTTTCGACAACGAACTCGTCCACCGGATCGAATCACACCAGTTCGATCCGGTTCGCGTCCTGCAGTGGCGCTCGAAGGCGCTGAACTTTGCGTCCATCGCTGCATTGAAGAAAAGTCTTGATGCAGCGCCGACCGTCCACGGGTTGACGCGAGCCTTGCCGGCGGTTGATCAGCAGGCGCTGGACTACCTTTCGCGCTATCCGGAAGTGAGCAGTGTGGCGACCACACCGGAGCGTGTAGAAAAACTCTGGGAGGCCTGTGCTCTTCCCGACTATCGGCGTATAACGCCGGCGCAACATGCCGATCTGATTTCGACCATCTATGCCGATCTCGTCCGCCGTGGCACAGTGAACGAAGATTTCATGGCCGAGCAGGTTCGTCGTGCAGATCATACGGACGGTGAAATCGACACATTGTCCGCGAGAATTGCCCAAATCAGGACATGGACCTATGTGTCCAACCGTCCGGGATGGCTTGCCGATCCGACACACTGGCAAGAAAAGACGCGGGAAATCGAAGATCGATTGTCTGACGCGTTACATGAAAGGTTGACGAAACGCTTTGTTGATCGCAGGACATCTGTGCTCATGAAGCGCCTGAGAGAGAATGCGATGTTGGAAGCTGAAATCAGTGTAAATGGCGATGTCTTCGTTGAAGGTCATCATGTGGGACAATTGGCGGGGTTTCGGTTCACGCTGGCGGCTGTGGCCGACGGTCTCGACGCGCGTGCGGCGCAGGGTGCCGCGCAAAAGGCGCTGGCGCTTGAATTCGAAGCGCGCGCAGCCCGGCTTCATGCCGCCGGCAATGCCGATCTCGCTTTGGCGTCGGACGGGCTTGTGCGCTGGCTCGGCGATCCCGTGGCCCGTCTCGCAGCCAGCGATCATGTCATGCGTCCGCGCGTGCTGTTGCTTGCCGACGAACAGTTGCAGGGCAATGCCCGCGAGCATGTGCTGGCCCGCATCGAGCGCTTCGTCAATCATCACATCTCCACGGTGCTGAAGCCGCTCGACGATCTCTCTCGCGCTGAAGATCTCGAAGGCCTTGCCAAGGGGCTGGCCTTCCAGCTCGTGGAAAATCTCGGCGTCATGTTCCGCCGCGACGTGGCCGATGACGTGAAATCGCTGGATCAGGAGGCACGCGCCTCGATCCGTCGCCACGGCATCCGCTTCGGCGCCTATCACATCTTCATGCCGGCCCTTTTGAAGCCGGCGCCGGCCGAACTCATCACCCTGCTCTGGGCGCTGAAGAATGACGGCCTCGACAAGCCCGGCTACGGCGACCTCATCCCGGTTCTGGCTGCCGGTCGCACCTCGGTGGTCACCGATCCGTCCTTCGAGCGGACCTTCTACAAGCTCGGCGGCTTCCGGTTCCTCGGCAAGCGCGCCGTGCGCATCGATATCCTCGAGCGCCTGGCCGACCTCATTCGCCCGCTGCTGCAGTGGAAGCCCGGCACGACAAGCCGTCCGGACGGCGCCTATGACGGCCGCCGCTTCACGGCGACGACGGCGATGCTGTCGATCCTGGGTGCCACGCCGGATGACATGGAAGAAATCCTCAAGGGTCTCGGCTATCGCGCTGACAGCGTGACCGCCGAGGAAGCCACCAGGTTTCTTGCCACTCAGGCTGGCCCTGCCAAACCGGCGTCGGACAGCCCGGCAGCCGGCGCGGCGTCTGCGCAGGCATCCGACGGCATTGCCGAGCCGGAGAGTGTCGAGACTGTAGAGACGGAAGCTGCTGCCAGCGAGCCGGCAACCGTGGAACCGTCAGCCATGGAATCGGCACCGGGCGAGCCATCGTCCGAAGCGGTCTCCGCTCCGGAGGCCGATGCCGCACCGGCAACCGCCGCTGTCGAACAGTCGACCGATGCTCCGGTGATGCCGCAGGTTGAAGCCGAAGCGTCCGGCGAGACGGCAGCGGATGTGCAACCGATCGAGCCCGCCGAGGCCAAGCCGGTTCTCCTGTGGCGTCCGGGCAGCCGCAACGACAACCAGCGTCAGGGTGGACGTCCGCAGGGCGATCGCCGTGGTGGTCAGAATCGTGCGCCGCAAGGCGAAGCGCGTCGCGAAGGCGGCGAGCAGCGCCGTGACGGCGAAGGCCGCCGGGAAGCGCGTGGCGACGACAACCGCAAGAGCGGTGCCGGCCGGCCGGATCGCAATCGGGGTCGTGATGGTGGCAAGCCGCAGGGCGGCCCGCGGCACGAGAAGGGCGACCGTCAGGATCGGCCGGATCGCAACGACCGCGGCGGAAAGCCGCAGGCTGCCAAGTTCGAAGCCCGCCCGCCGCGCAAGGAAAAGCCACTGGATCCGGATTCACCGTTCGCCAAGCTCGCTGCGCTCAAGGAGCAGATGAAGAAGTAATGCCATGGCCGAAAAGCAGCCTCAGTCCCTGCCGGTTTTCCGCCAGCGTCTCGACAAATGGCTGTTTTTCACGCGGCTGACAAAGTCCCGCTCGATCGCCCAGAAGGCGATCGAGGCTGGCGATATCCGGGTCAATGAGGCCCGCGTTACCCAACCCTCCCATATGCTGAAATCTGGCGACGTCGTGGTGCTCGCGTCCGACCGGCGCGACACGACCGTTCGTATGCTGGCGCCCGGCAGCCGTCGCGGCCCCTATGAGGAAGCCCGTCTTCTCTACGAGGACCTGACGCCACCCGTTGTGCCGGGAGAAAAACTCACCGCCTTCGAGCAGGCCATGCGGGAGCGCGGCAGCGGCCGCCCCACGAAGAAGGAGCGTCGCGAGGTGGACAGGCTTCGGCCGGGTTGGCAAGAGGACTAGAAACAGGGATTAGAAAACTGTCCCTCCAGCGACCGATTTGACGCATGGATTATTCTTGCAAAGGCGGGGCAAAGCCTTTACCTCACGGGTCAAAGAGCAGCCCTGCTGCGCCGCAAAAGGTGTCCTCAGGCTGAAATCTTGACGAATGCGGACAAGCGGGCTTCAGTTTTGGTTGCTGTCTGCTGTCAGACGTGAGAATCGCTGGAGTACCTCATGACGTATGTCGTGACCGACAATTGCATACGCTGCAAATATACCGATTGCGTTGAAGTGTGTCCGGTGGATTGCTTCTATGAGGGAGAGAATTTCCTGGCGATCCATCCGGACGAGTGCATCGACTGCGGTGTCTGCGAGCCGGAATGCCCCGCAGGTGCCATCAAGCCCGATACCGAGCCGGGTCTCGACATGTGGCTGAAAGTCAACGCCGAATTCGCCACGCAATGGCCCAACATCACCGTCAAGCGTGACGAGATGCCGGAAGCCAAGGAAATGGATGGCGTCGAAGGCAAGTACGAGAAGTATTTTTCGCCAAAACCTGGCCAGGGCGACTGACGCGGCAGGGTTTCGAGGCGGCCGGTTGCGGGTTGATTCTCCCGGCTGCAAAAAATGGCGAAATTGGGGGAATCATGGCTTAACCATGTCCGTGACGGGCTGGTTGGGGTTCTTCCCCGTTGTAAAGCAAATTATTGATTTCCGCAGATTTTTATGATAGGGTCTGAATACTGATCCACATCGCGGCACTGCGCGTGCTCGAAAAACCATCACGAAAGCAAAAGAGTCCCACGGCGCGGTTGACCCCAAATACGCAACCTCTGTTGCATGTGTGTGATCGTCCCGCAGAAGATCGATTTGACGACCGTTGGAACGGATCAGCATGGAGTCACCCGACGGTGCCCCCGTCCATTCCGGGCCTGACTGACCCGGCTTCCGGCGACCCCGCCGGGAGCGTAACAGGGAGTTTTTGAAACGAATGACGACCCAGCAGAAAAAATCTTCGACACGCCATGGATTCAAGATCGGTGAATCGATCGTTTATCCGGCCCATGGTGTCGGACAAATCGTTGCAATCGAAGAGCAGGTGGTTGCGGGCATGTCGCTCGAACTTTTTGTGATCGATTTCGAGAAGGACAAGATGCGCCTCAAGGTGCCGGTTGCCAAGGCCGTTTCCATTGGCATGCGCAAGCTGTCCGAAACCGATTTCGTCGAGCGTGCATTGAAGGTCGTCCAGGGCAGGGCTCGCGTCAAGCGGACCATGTGGTCCCGCCGTGCGCAGGAATATGATGCCAAGATCAATTCCGGTGACCTGATCTCGATCGCTGAAGTCGTCCGCGACCTCTACCGCGCTGAAAACCAGCCGGAACAGTCCTACTCCGAACGCCAGCTTTACGAAGCTGCCCTTGATCGCATGGCGCGCGAAATCGCAGCCGTGAACAAGATGTCGGAAACGGAAGCTGTCCGTCTCGTCGAGGTCAACCTGAATAAGGGTCCGAAGCGCGGCAAGGCCGTCGAAGAAGACGATGCGCAGGAAGAAGCCGCATAAGCACCGGCTTCGGTGCCAGACTTCAAAAGCCCTGTCAGCGATGACGGGGCTTTTTCGTTTCACCGCTGAAGTCGTCGCGCTGGCCGGAAAGGCCGCACGACCCGCGCTGACTGCACCATCATTCGGCAAGTATTGGGGCAAGCATCCTTGCCACGGACATACCCCGTCGGAAATCCAATCCCGTCGAGATCGGTAATCGCAGGACTATCGACAGCGCTGGACTTCCTGCGGGCGAGGCGGTCCACGATGGCAGGAAGACTCTTCCCGCCATCGTGCTATGCTGTCGGCGAGGCGTCCTGCCGTGATCTGCCGGCACGGGGGGCGATGCGATAACCGGCAAGGGAGGAGATAATGGCAGGAACTGTTTCTCTACATCCGTTGCTGGACCGAGGCATCCGGAAGGCTTCCGGAAGCTTCACAGGCGGCGTCCTGGTTTGCGAATGCGCCGACAGGCCCGTGCGTGTCAAGGTCGACGGCGACGTGGCGCATAACCATGCCTGTGGCTGCACCAAATGCTGGAAACCGGCCGGCGCGACGTTTTCTGTCGTCGCCGTTGCCCCGCATGACAAGATCACCGTGTTGGAGAATGGCGACAAGCTCTATGTGGTCGACAAGGCGGCGCTGATCCAGCGCCATGCCTGCAAGGGCTGCGGTGTCCATATGTACGGTCCGGTGGAACGGGAACACCCCTTCCAGGGGCTGGATTTCATTCATCCGGAACGTTTCGAGCAGGATGGCTGGTCGCCGCCCGGTTTTGCCGCCTTCGTTTCCTCGATCATCGAATCCGGCACCGACCCGGCCGACATGCCGGCGATCCGGGCGCGTCTGACGGAACTGGGGCTCACCCCGTCCGATTGCCTGAACAACGCCCTGATGGACTATATCGCCACCTGGACGGCGCAGAAGAGCGGCGTGCTGAAATCCTGATACACCCGCAAAACGAAAAAGGGCGCAGCGACCGGTGTCGCTGCGCCCTTTGATTTTCAGCTCAAGGCTATTGCTTATGCAGCGCCGCGCGACTTTTCGAAACGCTTGCGGTCGTTCGAGTCGAGGTACATCTTGCGCAGGCGGATGTTTTTCGGCGTCACTTCGACCAGTTCGTCGTCCTGGATCCAGGAGAGCGCGCGGTCGAGCGTCATGCGGATCGGCGGGGTCAGCTTGACGGCTTCGTCCTTGCCCGAGGCGCGCATGTTGGTGAGCTTCTTGCCCTTCAGGACATTGACTTCGAGGTCGTTGTCGCGCGTGTGAATGCCGATGATCATGCCGGCATAGACCTTCTCGCCGACGTCGATGATCATCGGGCCGCGATCTTCCAGGTTGAACATGGCATAGGCAACGGATTCGCCGGCGTCGTTGGAGAGCAGGACGCCCTGAACGCGACCGCCGATATCGCCCTTGTAGGGCTGATATTCGTGGAACAGGCGGTTCATGATCGCCGTGCCGCGCGTGTCGGTCAGGAGTTCCGACTGGTAGCCAATCAGGCCGCGGGTCGGCGCGAAGAATTTCAGGCGAACGCGGTTGCCGCCGGAGGGGCGAAGCTCGGCCATCTCGGCCTTGCGCTCGGACATCTTCTGGACGACGACGCCGGAATATTCCTCGTCGACGTCGACAACGACTTCTTCGATCGGCTCCAGCATCTGGCCGGTGGCTTCGTCCTTGTGCATGACGACGCGCGGACGCGATACGGCAAGCTCGAAGCCTTCGCGGCGCATGGTCTCGATGAGAACGGCGAGCTGCAATTCGCCGCGACCGGACACGTAGAACGAATCCTTGCCCTCGGCTTCTTCGATCTTCAGCGCGACGTTGCCTTCAGCTTCCTTGAACAGGCGATCGCGGATGACGCGGCTCGTGACCTTGTCGCCTTCGGTGCCGGCCAGCGGGCTGTCGTTGACGATGAAGGACATGGTGACGGTCGGTGGGTCGATCGGCTGGGCGTGCAGCGCCTCGGTGACCGAGGGATCGCAGAACGTGTCGGCGACCGTGCCCTTGGACAGGCCGGCGATGGCGACGATGTCGCCTGCATGCGCTTCGTCGATCGGCGTACGCTCGATGCCGCGGAAGGCGAGGATCTTCGAGATACGGCCGGTTTCAATGAGCTTGCCGTCCTGGCCGAGAACCTTGACCGACTGGTTCGGCTTGATCGAGCCGGAATGGATGCGACCGGTGATGATACGGCCGAGGAAGGGGTTGGCTTCCAGGATCGTGCCGATCATGCGGAAGGCGCCGTCCTCGTCGCCGACGCTCGGCTCCGGAACGTGCTTCAGGACGAGGTCGAGAAGCGGTGCCAGACCTTCTTCCTTCGGACCTTCCGGATTGACGTTCATCCAGCCGTTACGGCCCGAACCGTAGAGGATCGGGAAGTCGAGTTGTTCGTCGGTGGCGTCGAGATTGGCGAAGAGGTCGAAGACTTCGTTGATGACTTCCTCGTGGCGGCCGTCCGGGCGGTCGATCTTGTTGATCGCGACGATCGGGCGAAGGCCGACCTTCAGCGCCTTGGAGACGACGAACTTGGTCTGCGGCATCGGGCCTTCAGACGAGTCGACCAGAACGATCGCGCCGTCCACCATCGACAGGATACGCTCGACTTCACCGCCGAAGTCGGCGTGGCCGGGGGTGTCGACGATGTTGATGCGGACGCCCTTCCAGTCGATCGAGGTGGCCTTAGCCAGGATGGTGATGCCGCGCTCTCTTTCGAGATCGTTGCTGTCCATCATGCGCTCGGCCGTGCGCTGGTTGTCGCGGAAGGACCCCGACTGCTTCAGGAGTTCGTCGACGAGGGTGGTTTTCCCATGGTCAACGTGTGCGATGATCGCGATGTTGCGCATTTTCATGTTGTGAATCTCGGAGGTTTCGGGCGTATCCGGGGCACGCCGCATCTTCAATGGCCGCGCTAATACAGGTTTTTTTGCATTTGCGAAAGGGGGCAGGCCGGAAAGTCTTGAGAGACGGTAAATCCATAGGCGGTTTCAGACCGAATTTCCGGCCGGATCGAGGGTGATCTGCCAGAGTTCACGGTCGTCCCGGTCCATCAGCCTGACGGTCATCTGCTCCGTCTGGCCGTTGATGTCGACGAGACCGAAGAATTGCAGTCCGGCGGAGGGCGGCAGATTCTGGTCGATGCCGGTGCCTGACGCCTTGATGAAGCGCACATCCGGGCCGAAGGTCATGTCCAGTTCCTTCGGGCCATAGGTGCCCGAATGCAGAGGGCCGGACACGAATTCCCAGAAGGGCAGGAAGTCCTTGAAGGCGGCGCGGGCGGGATCGTAGTGATGAGCGGCTGTGTAATGCACATCGGCCGTCAGCCAGACGATGTTTTCGATGGCATTGTCCCGGATGAAACGCAGGATGTCGGCGAATTCCCTTTCGCGGCCCTGCGGCTGACCATTGTCGCCATTGGCAATGGCGTCGGATCCCCGACGATGGCTGAAATCATCCCAGACGACGAGGCCGATCGGCATGTCGCAGGCAATCACCTTCCATGTGGCCTTCGAGGCGGCGAGTTCGCGCTTCAGCCAGTCCGCCTGCCGCCAGCCGAACAGATCGCCGTCGCCGCCCTGGTTGGCGTCGCGATAGGAGCGCAAATCGACGAAGAACACGTCGAGCAACCGGCCATAGGGGATCTTGCGGAAGATTCGGCCGGGCTGCGCGGCGATCGTGCGGATCGGCGTCATTTCCTGGAAGGCCCGCATGGCGCGGTTGGTGTAGACGGAGACATCCTTTTCCGGATAACGGGGATCGTCCCTCAGATCCGTCGAGGCTGACCAGTTGTTCAGCACCTCATGATCGTCCCACTGGTAGAAGGTCGGGCAGACGGCATTCAGGGCGCGGACGTGGTCGTCGAGCAGGTTGTATTTCCACTGGCCGCGATATTCGTCGAGCGTGCGGGCCACTTCGCGCTTTTCCGGCGTGACGATCCGGTTCTTCCAGATGCCGCCGTCCCGGAGCGTGATCTCGTCTGGAATCGGATTGTCGGCATAGATCGTATCGCCGGAATGGATAAAGAAATCCGGCTCGTGCAATTGCATCGTCGAATAGGTCTTCATGCCGACATCGTCGATGCCCCAGCCCTGGCCTGCGGTGTCGCCCGACCAGGCGAAGCGGATCGAGTGGCGGCGCAGCGGCGCCGTACGGAACCTTCCGGTGATCGGCTCGGACACGCTGTTGCTGTCGTAGAGATCGGTCGCGGTGAAGCGGTAGAAAATGTCCTGATCCGGCAGAAGGTCGTCGAGCAACATTTTCACGGCGAAATCACTGCCGGGCAGGGCATCGACGGATGGCAGCAGGGTGGGCGCGGAAAAGCTTTCGGTCGTCGAACATTCGACGGCGATGCGAGACGGGCGGTCGGCCCGGGTCCAGATCATTCCGGACTTGGTGTCGACGTCGCCGGACTGGACGCCATGGGTGAAGACCGGCCTCCCGAAATTGCGCGCATAAAAGGGTGTTGCCAGCACCGATGTCGCCGCAAAGCCCGCAGCACCTGCCGAGAGCAGAAACGAGCGGCGGGTCACTGTGTCCTGGAAACTGGCCAAATCTGCCTCCGGTTCGATCTTGGGAATCAGGAGAATCCCAAGCCGGACCTTTAGCGAAGCCGGTGTCAGTTCGTTTACAGTTGAGTGAATCTATTCCAACGGTTTGATGACCGATTGGTGACTGCTGGCCGCCTACGCGTCCGAACCCGCCAGTTCCTCCGTGATCGCAAGGCCCTTCTTGGCCAGCATCGCGTCCGGGCTTGGCAGCTTGCCACGGAAGGCCTTGTAGGCGTCTTCCGGGTCGATGGAGCCGCCGACGGAATAGATGTTGTCCTTGAGCTTCCTTGCCATTTGCGGGCTGAAGGCGTCGCCGGTTTCCTCGAAGGCAGCGAAGGCGTCGGCATCCAGCACTTCCGACCACATGTAGGAATAGTAGCCGGCCGAATAGCCGCCGGCGAAGATATGCTGGAAATGCGGAGAGGCGTGACGCATCACGAGTGATTTCGGAATGTCGAGTTCGGCCAGAATCTCGGCCTGAACCGCCATCGGATCGTCGATGGGGCCACGGGTGTGGAACGCCATGTCGACGATTGCCGACGAGGTGAACTCCACCGTGTTGAAGCCGGCATTGAACGTGCGGGCGGCCAGAACCTTGTCGAGCAGGGCTTGCGGGATCGGCTCGCCGGTCTGGAAATGCACGGCATATTGCTTGAGAATCGCCGGGACCGTCAGCCAGTGCTCGTAGAGCTGCGAGGGAAGCTCGACGAAATCGCGGGAGACGGACGTGCCGGAGACCGACGGATAGGTCACATCCGACAGCATGCCGTGCAGCGCGTGGCCGAATTCGTGGAACAGCGTGCGGGCGTCGTCCAGCGACAGCAGTGCCGGTTTTCCCTCGGCGGGTTTGGCGAAGTTGCAGACATTGTAGATGATCGGCAGTTCACCGGTCCTGCCGTTCTTGAGCGGCAGCTTGTGTTGCGACTGGAAGGCGCTCATCCAGGCCCCGGACCGCTTCGATTCGCGGGCGAAATAATCGCCCATGAACAGCGCAATCAATGTGTCGTCGGCATCGCGGATCTCATAGACCCGCACGTCGGGATGATAGGCGACGATGCCTTTCTTCTCGACGGCCTTGAGGCCGAACAGCCGGTTGGCGACGTCGAAGCAGGCTTCGATGATCTTTTCGAGCTGCAGGTAGGGTTTCAGCTCGGCTTCGGAGAAATTGAATTTCTGCGAACGAATGCGTTCTGCGTAGAAGCGCCAGTCCCAGGGCATGACATCGTGGTTCTTGCCGTCGTCGGCAATGAGTTTGGCGATATCGGCCTCTTCCTCGCGAGCGCGCGTCACGGCTTTCTTCCAGACCGCATGCAGCAGTTCGTTCACGGCGGCCGGCGTCTTCGCCATCGTGTTGTCGAGTTTCAACTCGGCGTAATTGCCATAGCCGAGCAGGCCGGCCATCTCGCTGCGCAACGCCAGCGTTTCGCGGATGACGCCGCGATTGTCGGTCTCGCCGGCATTCTCGCCACGGGCAACCCAGGCCTTGAATGCCTGTTCGCGCAGGTCGCGGCTTTCGGAGAAGGTCAGGAATGGTTCGATGATCGAGCGAGACAGGGTCACGGCATACTTGCCGTCCTGACCACGGTCGCGCGCGGCCGAGGCCATGGCATCGCGGAGAAAGTCAGGAAGCCCGACAAGCTCCTGTTCGTCGGACAGGATCAACGACCAGCCTTTTTCATCGGCCAGAACGTTCTGTCCGAACCGGGTGCTGAGGCCTGCCAGTTTCTCATTGATCCCTGCCAGCGTCTCCTGCTCGGCCTTCGGCAGCTTGGCGCCGGACTTGACGAAGCCCTTCCAGTGGCGTTCCAGCACGCGGGTCTGTTCGAGTGTCAGCCCGAGCTTTTCGCGGCCTTCCCACAGTGCATCGATCCGGGCGAACAGGGCGGCATTCATGCCGATCTTCGAATAGTGGCGCGACATCCTCGGCGAAATATCCCGTTCCAGCGACTGGATCGTGTCGTTGGTATGCGCGCCGGCGCGGTTCCAGAACAACGACGACACCCGCGACAGTGCATCGCCGGCAATCTCCAGTGCGACGATGGTGTTGTCGAAGGTCGGCGCATCCGGATTGCCGGCAATCGCGTCGATCTCTCCCTCATGCTCGGCAAGGGCCACCTCGAAGGATGCAGCGAAATCGCCGTCATTGACCGCCTCGAAGCGGGGCAGGCCGTCCGGGCCGTTCCAGTCGGTGACGGCGGGATTCAGCGCTGGGCTCGAAGTCATGGGGCAATCCTTTCGCATATCGTCTCTGGCCGCCAAAATGGCGGATGCTGCCGATGTTGTCGGCAGCGATTGTGGAATTATCAAGATGGGCAGATGGGCCTGTTCGCTCCCGTGATCAAGGCTTCCGCATGCCGAATAGGCCCGGTGCCGCATGCCAGATCGCCTGGACAGCAAAGCCCATGAACAGCAGGCCGGACAGCCGCACGATGGCCAGTTCATGCCTGCGGTAGAAGCGCCGGACGACGGAGGCGCCGATGATGCCGATGAGGATCACGTCGGCGGCGAGGAAGCCGAGAAAGGAGACGCCAAGCAGCGCCGGCAGCGCGTCGAAATCGAGTGCATTGGAGGAGCCCGCGAGCAGCGCTGTAAAGGTGGCGAGCGCCACCGGATAGCCTTTCGGGTTGGTCAGCCCGAAGATCAGCCCGCGGCGATATGGGCGCTCGACCGTCATCAGCGGCTGATTTTCACCGCGCGGCTTGGCGCGCAGCGCCGACCAGCCGATCCAGGCGAGATAGAAGCCGCAGAGCAGGCCTAGCACGTCGAATACCGTGCTGCCGATGGTCTTGGCGCCGACGATCGCGACCAGCGCCAGCGTCGACCAGAGCAGGTCGCCCGCCAGATGCCCGCCCATGAACAGGGCGCCTGCCTTGCGGCCCTGTCCGGCGCCGATGCCGAGCAAAGCAAGGAAGGCCGGACCCGGGATGAGCACATAGAGAAGGGCAGCCAGAAAAGCGCCGAAAAGCAGGGTCTGCGTCATGGAATCTCCTCGCGATGATCAGCCATTCGATCCTGCGCAGATGATTCCGTCAAGATGCGGCAGGACCGGTGAGATCCCGCCGCACGGCGCGCGTGGCCTACTTCGCTTCGGTCGCCTTCATGGCATTGTCGAGATGCATGGAGCAGTCGTCCATCTTGCCGTCCTTCATCGCCATCCTGGCGCTGTCGACTTCCTGCATGGCCATCATCATCGCGTCCTTCTTCATCGGATCGGTCATGCCCTTGGCCATGTCCTCGGTCTTCATGATCGAGGCATCGTCGCAGGCGGTCATGCCAGCGGCAAAAGCCGGGGCCGACAGGATGGTGATCAGGGCGGTGGCGGCCAGAACAGTCTTGAACATGATATCTCTCCCAGTGGGCGGGGCATGATTGCCTCCGGGGTGAACTCTGCGCGCCCGGCGCCAACACGGTCCATTCACGCGTCCGCGATGCACAGCGTTGTCATCCGCCGTGTGCCGGCGTGATATTTTCGTGATTGGTTTATTAGGTCATTTGATTTTTTGGCCCGACGTGTTGCTCCGACAGTCGGATGATAAACACTCCGGCTTTGAACCTGGCGAATGGATGCTCGGGTCAAGCCCGAGCATGACGGAGTGTTGGCGAATCAAAAAAGCCTGCTTCCGTCAAAGAAGCAGGCTCCAGTCATTCCGTGGAATCCGCCGCTTACTTGTCGCGGTTACGGGCCGCCAGCGTGCGCAGGCGCAGGGCGTTGAGCTTGATGAAGCCGGCGGCGTCCTTCTGGTCGTAGGCGCCCTGGTCGTCTTCGAAGGTGACCAGCTTGTCGGAATAGAGCGACTTCGGGCTCTCGCGGCCGATGGTCATGACATTGCCCTTGTAGAGCTTCAGCGCCACTTCGCCTTCGACATGCTCCTGGCTCTTGTCGATCAGCGCCTGCAACATTTCGCGCTCCGGCGAGAACCAGAAGCCGTAATAGATCAGCTCCGCATAGCGCGGCATGATCTCGTCCTTGAGATGGGCCGCACCCCGGTCCAGCGTGATCGATTCGATGGCGCGGTGGGCGGCAAGCAGGATCGTGCCACCGGGCGTTTCGTAGACGCCGCGCGACTTCATGCCGACGAAGCGGTTCTCGACGAGGTCGAGGCGGCCGATGCCGTTGTCGCGGCCGAGCGCATTGAGTGCGGTCAGGATCGAGGCCGGGCTCATCTCCTTGCCGTCGATCGAGACGGCGTCACCCTTGCGGAAGCCGATCCTGACGGTGGTCGCCACATCCGGCGCTTCTTCCGGGGAAATGGTGCGCATATAGACATAGTTCGGTGCTTCCACGGCCGGGTCCTCGAGAACCTTGCCTTCGGAGGACGAGTGCAGGAGGTTCGCATCGACGGAGAACGGCGCTTCGCCCTTCTTGTCCTTGGCGACCGGAATCTGGTGCTCTTCGGCGAAGTTCAGGAGATCGGTGCGGCTCTTGAACGACCAGTCGCGCCAGGGGGCGATGATCTTGATATCGGGGTTCAGCGCATAGGCCGACAGTTCGAAACGAACCTGGTCGTTGCCCTTGCCGGTGGCGCCATGGGCAATGGCGTCGGCGCCGGTTTCGCGGGCGATGTCGATCAGGTGCTTGGAGATCAGCGGCCGGGCGATCGAGGTGCCGAGCAGATAGACGCCCTCATAGAGGGCATTGGCGCGGAACATCGGGAAGACGAAATCCTTCACGAACTCCTCGCGGACGTCCTTGATATAGATTTCCTTGATGCCCATCATCTCGGCCTTCTTGCGGGCCGGCTCGAGTTCTTCGCCCTGGCCGAGATCGGCGGTAAAGGTCACCACTTCGGCGCCGAGTTCCGTCTGCAGCCATTTCAGGATGATCGAGGTGTCGAGACCGCCGGAATAGGCGAGAACGACCTTTTTCACTTGCTTTGCCATGTTAATCTGCCCGTCTTGTCGCGAAAGGCGCGGGGTCGCGCCCGGGGGGAAATTCTGCGGCACTTTTAGCCAGAAAGTTTCGCGACACAAGCGCAAGAACAACGAGAAAAGGCCAAATTTGCTGGCAAATGACGGGCAACAGGAGTATCAGCCTCCCAATCCTCCAGCCGCGAGCCCCCAATGGATTTCCTGCCCAGCCTGCCGACGCTTCTTGCCTTTACCGCAGCGACCCTGCTTCTGGCGGCGACGCCGGGGCCGGACATGACCCTGTCGATCAGCCGCGCGCTTTCGCAGGGCAAGGCCGCCGCCTTCTTTATCGTTGTCGGCACCAGCCTCGGCTGTGTCGTCCATACGCTGCTGGTCGCCTTCGGCATCTCGGCGCTGATCACCGCCTCGCCCACGGCCTTCATGATCCTGAAGACCGGCGGTGCGGCCTATCTGTTCTGGCTGGCGGTTCAGGCGATCCGCTTCGGCTCGACGCTCACGGTGAAGAAGGTCGACGATAGCGGCGCCTCGGCGCTGGCAAACATCTCGACGGGGCTGTGGGTCAACCTGCTCAATCCGAAGGTCATCATCTTCTTCATGACCTTCCTGCCGCAATTCGTTACCGCCCATGATCCGGCGGTGACGCAGAAGCTGCTGTTTCTCGGCTTCTTCTTCATCGTCGCGGCCATGCCGGTCAATATATTGGTGATCCTGACCGCCGACGGACTGTCCTCATGGCTGCAGCGCAAGAAAAGCGTCATGCGCGCCATCGACTATACATTCGCCGGCGTCTTCTCGGTCTTCGCGGTGAAAATCCTGTTCACGCAGACGCGCTGATCGGCGATCACCCGATCAGCAGCGCATCGTCGTCCAGCGTCTGGCCGCGAATCTTGCGGAACATGGCGATGAGGTCTTCGACCTGCAGCGTCTTGCGGCTGTCTCCGGAGACGTCGAGCACCACTTCGCCGGCATGCAGCATGATGGTGCGGTGACCGAAATCCAGTGCTTGGCGCATCGAATGGGTGACCATCAGCGCCGTCAGCTTGCGCTCGGAAACGATCTTCTGGGTGAGAGTCATGATGAATTCGGCCATGCCGGGGTCAAGGGCTGCGGTATGCTCGTCGAGCAGCAGCACTTCCGAGCCGGCAAGTGTCGCCATGACCAGCGAGACCGCCTGGCGCTGGCCGCCGGACAACAGGTCCATCCGGTCCTTCATGCGGTTTTCGAGCCCGAGATTGAGCTCGGCGATGCGGTCGCGGAAATGTTCACGGCGCTTGGAGCCGAGTGCGGGCGTCAGGCCACGGCGCTCGCCGCGCCGCGCCGCAAGCGCCAGGTTCTCCTCGATCGACAGCGCGCCGCAGCTTCCTGCCAAGGGATCCTGGAAGACGCGGGCGACGAGGCCGGCGCGGGCGGCGGTGTCCTTGCGGGTGACATCGGTGCTGCCGATCGTCACTTGCCCCGCTGTCGGGATGACGTCGCCGGCCAGCACGCCGAGCACGGTTGATTTGCCGGCGCCGTTGGAGCCGATGACGGTGACGAAGGTGCCTTCCTCGATCGTCAGGCTGACGCCGTTCAGCGCCTGTTTCTGCAGCGGGGTTCCCTTGCCGAAGATGACCTGGATATTGTCGAGCTTGATCATGCGGCACCTCCGCGGCGCAGTCGGGGAAGAACGAGGGCGACCGTGACCAGCGCGGCGGTGACCAGGTTGAGATCGGACGCCTGCAGGCCGAGCATGTCGGTCGACAGCGCCAGCTGGATGGCGATGCGGTAGAGGATCGAGCCGAGCACGCAGCCGAGAAGTGCGATCAGGATGCCGCGGCTGCCGAGCAGCGTCTCGCCGATGATGACGGCGGCGAGGCCGACGACGATGGTGCCGACGCCGGAGGTTACGTCGGCAAAACCGTTGGTCTGGGCAAACAGAGCGCCGCCCAGCGCCACGAGCGCGTTCGAGATCGCCATGCCGAGATAGATCTGCCGGCTGGTATCGACACCCTGCGCGCGGGCCATGCGGGCATTGGCGCCGGTTGCGCGCATGGCAAGGCCGGCATCGCTTTCGAGAAAGCGCCAGACGGCGACAACCGCGATCATTACCAGGATCGCGACGAACAGGGGCCGGACGTAGAAGTCGCGCAGGCCAAGGCCGTAGAAGGGCGACAGCATCGTGTCGGCATTGATGAGCGCCACGTTCGGCTTGCCCATGACCCGCAGGTTGACGGAAAACAGCGCGATCATCGTCAGGATCGAGGCGAGCAGGTTGAGGATGCGGAAGCGCACATTGAGGACCGCGGTGACGATGCCGGCAGCGGCGCCGGCGACCATCGCCACGCCCGAGGCGAGCCAGGGATTGACACCGGCCACGATCAGCACGGCGGTAACGGCGGCGCCCAGCGGAAACGAGCCATCGACCGTCAGGTCGGGGAAATCGAGCACGCGGAAGGCAAGGAAGACGCCGATGGCCACGAAGGCATAGACGAGCCCCAGTTCCACCGCTCCCCAGAAGGCAATTTGGCTCACCGCTGTGGTCCTTTCGTTCAGTCATCGCCCCGGCATGGGGCGCTGTTCATCAGATAACACGAAAGCGCCCCCATCTTCGACAGGGGGCGCTTGTTGGATTGCATATATCAGAAGGCCGCTCCCCACCCCTTTGTGGGGAGGGGTGGGGAGGGGTTCTTGTATCCTTACTCGATCACCCGCGTTGCGCGGCCAAGAACGCTTTCCGGGAAGGTCACGCCCATCTTGGCGGCTGCGGCCTTGTTGATGACGAGGTCGGTGCCGGCCGCGACCTTGACGGCGATGTCGCCGGGGTTTTCACCCTTCAGGATGCGAACGACGATGTCGCCGGTCTGCTTGCCGACATCAAGATAGTTGAAGCCGAGGGCGGCAAGCGCACCGCGGGTCACGGAATCCGTATCGGCGGTGAACAGCGGCAGCTTGGCTTCCTCGGCAACGCCGACGGCGGATTCGAGCGCGGAGATGATCGTGTTGTCGGTCGGGATGTAGATGACGTCAGCACGGCCGACGAGGGCACGGGCCGCACCCTGCACTTCGGCCGACTTGGTGGCGGCGGATTCGACGATCGTCAGCCCGGCCTTCTCGGCTTCGGCCTTCAGCACGGCAAGCAGAGAAACGGAGTTTGCCTCGCCGGAATTGTAGAGATAGCCGATCGACTTCACGTTCGGCAGGATTTCCTTGATCAAGGCAACGTGTTCGGCAACCGGCGACAGGTCGGAAAGGCCGGTGACGTTGCCACCCGGCTTGTCCATGTCCTTGACCAGCTGCGCGCCGAGCGGATCGGACACGGCGGTGAAGACCACCGGGATATCGCGGGTCGAGGAGACCACCGCCTGCGCTGAAGGCGTGGAGATCGGGACGATGACGCTGGGTGCTTCACCGGCGAACTGGCGGGCGATCTGGGCTGCCGTCGCCGGGTTGCCCTGTGCCGATTCGTAGAGGAAGGTCAGGTTTTCGCCTTCCTTGTAGCCGGCAGCGGCGAGCGCTTCCTTGACGCCGTCACGCACGGCATCAAGTGCGGGATGTTCGACGATGGCGGTCACCGCAACGGTAACATCATCGGCGCGGGCCGGCAGGGTAAGAGCGACGGTTGCCGCAAGAGCGAGCAGGATTGAGCGCATGGTGTCCTCCAAAGACTGATTTTTAGGCAGTTTTAGGAAACCGGGACACTTAAATCAATCGAATTGCAGGCGAGGACCCATCAAAATTGCGGATTAATCCTCGCCGTGATTGGCGATCATCATCGCTTCGAAGGCCATGCGATCGACCTTGCGCATGCGTTCGGAATCGGACTTCAGCTGGCCGCAGGCGGCGAGGATGTCGCGGCCGCGCGGCGTGCGGATCGGTGAGGCATAACCGGCCGCATTGATGAAGTCGGCGAATTTCTCGATCTGTTCCCACTTCGAACACTGGTAGTTCGTGCCGGGCCAGGGGTTGAAGGGGATCAGGTTGATCTTCGCCGGAATGCCCCTCAAGAGGCGCACCAGTTCCTTGGCGTCCTCCAGCGTGTCGTTGACGCCTTCGAGCATGACATATTCGAAGGTGATGCGGCGGGCGTTCGACAGGCCGGGATAGTTGCGGCAGGCGTCGAGCAGTTCCTTCAGCGGGTATTTCTTGTTGATCGGCACCAGCATGTCGCGCAGGTCGTCCTTCACGGCATGCAGCGAAATCGCCAGCATGACGCCGATTTCCTCGCCGGTGCGGAAGATTTCCGGAACGATGCCGGAGGTCGACAGCGTGACGCGGCGCTTGGAGAGCGACAGGCCGTCACCATCGGTGGCGATCAGCAGCGCGGTCTTGACGTTGTCGAAATTGTAGAGCGGCTCGCCCATGCCCATCATCACCATGTTGGTGACCTTGCGGCCTTCATTGGGAACGATCGCACCGGCCGGCGTATCGCGGTCGGGAAAATCGCCCAGCTGGTCGCGCGCCAGAAGCAGCTGCGAAAGGATTTCTTCGGCCGTCAGGTTGCGCACCAGCTTCTGCGTGCCGGTATGGCAGAAGGAACAGGTGAGGGTGCAGCCGACCTGGCTGGAGACGCAAAGCGTGCCGCGGCCTTCCTCGGGAATGTAGACGGTCTCGATCTCGACGGGACGGCCGGCGCCACGCGGTGGGAAGCGCAGCAGCCATTTGCGGGTGCCGTCGGCCGAGATCTGTTCTTCGACGATTTCAGGCCGTGCGATGGTGAAATGCACCTTCAAAAGCTCGCGCATCTCCTTCGACACATTGGTCATGTGATCGAAATCGGAAACACCGCGCACGTACAGCCAATGCCAGAGCTGGCTCACCCGCATCTTGACCTGCTTGGCCGGCACGCCGATCTCGGCCAGCGCCTTGCCCATGTCCTCGCGCGAAAGGCCGATCAGCGATGGCTTTTCAGCGGCGATGCCGGGGCGGACGGGTGCCTTGACCGGGCGGTCCAGATTGAGTGTTTCAGTCGCGGCCATTCTCGCCATTTCCCATGTTCGAGATACGCAAGGTTCCGTTCAAGCGCTTGTGCCTGCCGCCGATTGCGTAAAATGCTGAGATCAGAGTTCGTTTGCCGCGCATCGGGATCGCCATCGATCCCGGGATCGGTGAACGATCCGCGCGGTCATCGTTGTGGCGGCCTTTAGCATGGTTTTCGGCCTGCGTCACCCTCCGCAGGGTCAGGGCAGGATTGCAAAAAGGCAAAGCGTTAACGCCGAAAGGCCGGACGAGCCGGCCTTTCGAAATCATTGACCAGGCAGAGAGAGCTTACTTGCAGGTCTCGATCTGCTTCAGCGCCGCAGAAATGCCCGACAGCGAATAGGAATAGGCCGTCGGCGTACCCTTGCGCGACTTGGCGGCGACCGACATCGCCTTGCCGTTCTTCATTGCCGCGACCAGCGCCGGTTCTTCAGCGGCGTTTTCCACCCAGGCGGAGTTCCCCTTGGTGAACATCACGAAGTCCTTGGCGTCGATGGTAACGGTGACCTTGGAATTTTCCTGCAGCGCATAGCCCATCATCGCCTGCGGTTCGTAGGAAATGTTCTGGCCGGGGCGCTGCGAAACGAGGAAGAAGATATCGCCATGATCGACATTGGCCGGGCTCTTTTCCTTCGGAACCGAGAGGACGTAGCAGACCTTGCTGGCGCCGGACTGGTAGGAATAGGCCCCCCAGGCGTTGAACTGCTGAATGCGGGTCGGAGATTGCGCGGAAGCGACACCGGCAGTTGCGAGCATGAGTGCGATTGCGATGGTGATTTTTCTGAACTGCATCTTGTCCTGCCGGTTTCTTGAGCGCCAAAGCCCGTGGCATGTGCCGGGCAACGCATGGTCACGATTTGATTCATTTTGACTTAATTCAGGTTACCAAACCGTCAACATTCCTGAATTTGACTGAGCACCGCTTTAATACGGAACACATTGCGACGCAAACAATGCTCTGATTTCAGACTTGCGAGCAAGAACCTGAAGGTGAGCATGTTCGATCTCGAAAACTGAACGAAAACCCGAACGGTCCCGAGAGAGACCGCTGCATACCTACCGAACTGCCGCCCCGATGAGCGTTTGCCCAATTCATCAAAGCGTGCTCGGTATTTGTTTATGTCACAAAGAATCAGGCAAGAGTTTGACCTTTGACAAAAGCGCTGTACCTGTTGTGCAATCGTGCGGAATTGGGACTGGGAGGCCATCAAGAGCGGAATGGATGTGGAGGCGAGACAGCATTTCGCAGACCTCGCCGTGGCCGTCGCAAGGAATCGTGACAAGGCAGCCTTCGCTGAACTCTTTGATTTCTTTGCCCCCCGGCTGAAATCCTTTCTGATGCGCCAGAATGCCAGTGTGACGGAGGCCGAGGAACTGGTCCAGGAGGTCATGGTCGTTCTCTGGCAGAAGGCCGATCTCTATGATCCTGAAAAATCCTCGCTGTCGACCTGGCTTTTCCGCATTGCCCGCAATCGGCGTATCGACGCTTCGCGCCGCCGGCGCAGTGACGAGCTTGACGCCAACGAGCCGCTTCTGCTGCCATCGGCCCCGCCGGCGCCCGATGATGTGCTTGAAAACCAGGATCGCGAGCAGATCGTCCGCGCCGCCCTGGCGACCCTGCCGGCCGAACAGGTCACCCTGATCCGGATGGCGTTCTTCTTCGGCCAGTCGCATTCGGAAATCTCGGCCGCCACCGGTCTGCCGCTCGGAACGGTCAAGTCGCGCATCCGGCTCGCCTTTGCCAAGCTGCGGACATTGCTGGAACAGAACGGCGTGGAAAGCGCCGGTTAGCTCTGGCTGGCGTTGTCGGGAATCTCGTTGCTCAGCGTCTCATCGGCACGGACATAGTGCTTTTCCTTGATCTGGCCGCTGATCGCCGCAAAGGCTGCGGTCAGCACGGCGATATCGTCGGAAAAACCGACCATGGCCAGGACGTCAGGGATGAAATCGAACGGCATGACGAAATAGGCGAGCGCCCCGAGCAGGATGCCGCGCGTGCGCATCGGCGTCGTCGGATCCATGGCGCAATAATAGGCGGCGACAACATCGCGGCTGAAGGGCACCTGGCGCATGGCGCGTTTCAGGGTCGGCCAGAAGCGGCGCTGCACCTTGCGGGCCTTCGCCTCCTGCTCGCTTTCCTCGCCCGGCAGCAGAATCTCGCCGATCTTGATGTCATCCATCTCGTTCGTTCCATCTCTCATGGAAAATCATATGGGGAGCGGTTTGCCCAATTCAAAGAAGATTACTTCAGATGATCCGGCATCCGTCCTGCCGCCGCGTGATCCATCTTCGCCGCAAGCTTGAAGTCCAGTTCCGTCAGTCCCCTGGAATCATGCGTGGTCAGCGTCACGTCGACCTTGTTGTAGACGTTGAACCATTCGGGATGATGGTTGAGCTTCTCGGCCGAGATCGCGCATTCGGTCATGAAGCCGAAAGCCTCGATGAAATTCTTGAAGCGAAAGGCCTTCCAGATCGACTGGCCGTCATCGGAGAGCACCCAGCCTTCCATCTTGTGAAGGTTCTCCGCCACGGTTTCCGGGCTCAGCTTTTCCTGCTTCATGGTGTTTCCCTCACATCTTGGCGGCCACAAACGTCATCGCGATTTCACAACGCGGCAGCGACGGATAGGTTCGGGTCTCGCCCGAACCATCAGGATAGCACGAAACCTGTCAGGATTCTCTTCGGCTGTCTCGGCAATATCTGCCGCTCGCCGCTTGCGGCTGGCATATCGACGATCCGACCGATCGGCAATCGCTCGTGGTGGCAAACACCACGCCGTCGCGAAGTTCATGCTGACAATGTCGAGGGTTCCGATCCGATCCAGGCCATGGATCGAAGCAATCTTGCCAATCTCAGGGCCCTTGCGCCGCCGGATTAGCCGGCATCTGTTGCTCGACTTCGTGCTCAGGCCGGACCGGAAGGTTCGAAACTGCCTACCACCGATTGTCGGAAGGGTGCTCGTCGCTCATCGGCAGGCCCGAGCGGCTTTCGTAAAGCGGGAAGACCTCTTCGGTGATATAGGGGCCGCCGCCGACGGAATCGCGTGATGACAAAAGCACGAAGCGCGAGACGGTGAAGGGGCTGGTGTAGAAGCCGCCCCGACCCGAGAGGTAGCCGACGACATCCTCGACGCGCGAGGACCGCAGCCGGCCGAGCGTCACATGCGGAGTGAACTTGCGCGGGTCGGCGGGCAGGCCCAGTCGCTGGCAGATGCGCTCGATTTCGGCCTGGAGGGCATAGAGTTCAGGCGGATTGCTGACGCCGGCCCAGACGGAATGGGGCTTCTTCGATCCGAAGGCGCCGGTGCCGGTCAGTTGCAGCTGGAATTCCGGACGTTCGATCCGGTCCAGCCGATCGACGATCTCGTCGGCGGTGCGGTTGTCAACGTCACCAATGAAGCGGAGTGTGATGTGGTAATTCTCCACATCGATCCAACGGGCGCCGGGCAGACCACCACGCAACAATGAAAGGCTCATCGCGGCATTACGCGGTATCTCGAGGGCGGTGAAAAGTCTCGGCATGTCGAGCTCCCCGAATCTCTTGGCAGATGCCTCAGCGAATCATGACCGGCGTCTGCACGCAATTATAATTTCGCACCTGCAATATTTATCCAATGCCATTAACGGTGTCTGAACAAGCTTTTTTTCTTGGGCGATCAGCCTCCCGTCGAAAGTGAGCCGATGAACCGTTCGGCAACCGGCAGGAAACGATCGACCATGACGCCGACGCCCTTGCCGTTCGGATGCATGCCGTCCTCCAGTTGGGTTCCCGAAGCGCCGACCACGCCGTCGAGGAAGAAGGGGTAAAGCTCGGTACCGTAGGTCTTGGCCAGTTCGGGGTAGATCGGGTTGAAGCGGCCGGCATAATCGTCGCCCATGTTCGGCGGCGCCATGATGCCGACCAGAAGAACGGCGATGCCGCGCGACTTCAGCTTTTCGATCATCGCCACGAGGTTCTTGCGGCTTTCCTCCGGCGCAATCCCGCGCAGCGCGTCGTTGGCGCCGAGTTCGAGGATCACACCCTTGGTGCCGTCCGGAACGGACCAGTCAATGCGCGCCAGGCCGCCCGACGTCGTGTCTCCGGAAACGCCGGCATTGCTGATCGTCACGTCGTGGCCCTTTTCGCGCAGCGCCTTTTCGAGGCGGGCGGGGAAGGCGTCTTCCGGCGGCAGCTGGTATCCGGCCATCAGGCTGTCGCCAAAGCCGACGATATTCAGCGTCGCGCAGGCGCCGGCAGTTGCCGTCATCACAATTGCCGTGATCGCCAACAAAAATGGATAGAAACCTTTTATTCGCATAGCCGCGCCCTTAAATCGGTAGCAATCAGCCGTTCCGGCCATTTCGATATTTTACATATAGGGCAATTTCCTTTGGCAAAAACCATGATCGACCTGAAAAATGCGGACCTGACCCTTGGGCAGGCCGCCGCATCCGTTCATGTGCTGAAGGGCATGGATCTGACCATCGACGCCGGGGAATCGGTCGGTATCGTCGGACCTTCCGGCTCCGGCAAGTCGACATTGCTGATGGTGCTCGCCGGTCTTGAGCGGCTGGACAGCGGTGAAATCGTCATCGATGGCACGCCGCTGCATGGTTTGAGCGAGGATCGGGTCGCCGAATTTCGCGGCCGCAATATCGGCATCGTCTTCCAGTCCTTCCATCTCATCCCCAACATGACGGCGCTCGAAAATGTCGCCGTGCCGCTCGAGCTTGCCAATGTCCGCGATGCCTTCGATATCGCCCGTCAGGAACTTGTGTCCGTGGGGCTCGGCGAGCGCCTGTCGCATTATCCGGGCCAGCTGTCCGGCGGCGAGCAGCAGCGCGTCGCGATTGCCCGTGCGCTTGCGCCCTCGCCGAAGCTCCTGATTGCCGACGAACCGACCGGCAATCTCGATGCGGAAACCGGCCGGCAGGTTGCCGATCTCATCTTCTCCAAGCAGGCGGAGCGCGACATGACGCTCATCCTGGTGACGCATGATGCTTCGCTCGCCGCGCGTTGCTCTCGGCAGGTTAGCGTCCGCTCCGGGGAAATTGTCTCCATAGGCGAGACCCAATCCTCGTCGCGCTCGCAGGCGGTCTCCGCATGAGTATCGCCGCTGCCCGCGGCTTTCGCCTCACCCTTGCCCTTCGCCTGGCGCTGCGCGAAATGCGCGGCGGGTTGAAGGGTTTCTATATCTTCCTCGCCTGCGTGGCGCTGGGAACGGCGGCGATCGCCGGCGTCAATTCGCTGTCGCAATCGATCACCGGCTCGATCGCCAGCCAGGGTCGCGAACTGCTCGCCGCCGATATCCGTTTCGAGCTTAACAATCGCGTCGCCACGGATGAGGAAAAGGCTTTCATCGACAGTATGGGCACGGTTGCCGTGTCGTCCGGCCTGCGCTCGATGGCGCGCCTGCCGGATGGTTCCAACCAGGCGCTGGTCGAACTCAAGGCCGTCGATGGCATCTATCCGCTCTACGGCACGTTCGAAAGCGAACCGGCGGTGCCGCTTGCCGACATGATCTCGAAGCAGGGTGATGTCTATAATGCGCTGGCAGCGCCGCTGCTTCTGGAACGTCTCGGCATCACGGCCGGTGATGAAATCCTGCTCGGAAAGGCCCGAATCCGGGTGGCCGGCCTGATCAAGAGTGAGCCTGACGCCCTGTCCGAGGGGTTCGGCTTCGCGCCGAGGCTTCTGGTGTCGGACGAGGCGCTGACTGCGTCGGGGCTTGTCCAGACCGGCAGTCTCGTCGAGCATGTCTACAAGGTGAAGGTAGCGGACCCGACCAGTGTTCCGGCCCTGCGCAAACAGGCGGAGGAAAAATTCCCGCTGGCTGGCTGGTCGATCCGCACCAGCCAGAATGCTGCCCCGGCGCTGACGGCCAACATTACCCGCTTCTCGCAGTTCCTGACCCTTGTCGGCCTCACCGCACTGATCGTCGGCGGGGTCGGCGTCGCCAATGCGGTGCGCTCCTATCTCGATTCCAAGCGCGGCGTCATCGCCACGTTCAAATGCGTCGGCGCGCCTGCGTCGATGGTGACGACGATCTATCTCCTGCAGATCCTGCTGATCGCGCTGATCGGCATCATCATCGGGCTGGTGCTGGGCGCGCTCATTCCGTTCGTCGCCGCGCAGTTCCTCTCCGGCGTGCTGCCGGTCTCGACCGCGTTCCAGCTCTATCCCGGCGCTCTCGGACTTGCCGCCCTGTTCGGTATCCTGACCGCGCTTGCCTTCGCCCTCCTGCCGCTCGGCCGTGCTCGCGAAGTCCCGGCGACGGCGCTGTTCCGCGAGCAGGGGTTCGAGCGCGCCCGCCTGCCATCCTGGCCCTATCTGCTGGCCGCCACCCTCTGCCTCGGCGCGCTTGCAGGGCTTGCCATCTTCACGGCCTATGACCGGACGATTTCGCTCACCTTCCTCGGCGCCATCGCCTTTTCCTTCGTCGTCCTGCGCGGCGTCGCCATCCTGGTCGCTATGCTGGCCCGCCGCGCGCCGCATGTTCGCTCGCCCGCACTCAGGCTTGCCATCGGCAATATCCACCGGCCCGGCGCGTTGACGCCATCGGTCGTCCTGTCGCTTGGCCTCGGTCTTGCCCTTCTCGTCACGCTCGCCCTGATCGACGGCAACCTGCGGCGCGAACTCACCGGTAATCTTCCGGAACGCGCTCCGAATTTCTTCTTCGTCGATATCCAGGGCGCGGAGGTCGAAGGATTTCGCGCGCTCTTGAACAAGAATTTTCCCGACGGCAAGGTCATCGAAGTGCCGATGCTGCGTGGTCGCATCCTTGCCTTCAACGGCCAGGATGTGACGAAGATGACGGTTCCACCGGCCGGCCAGTGGGTGCTGCGCGGCGATCGTGGCATTACCTATGCCAAGAATCGGCCGGAAAATTCGTCGCTGACGGAAGGCGAATGGTGGGCTCCGGATTATGCCGGCGAGCCGCTGGTCTCGTTCTCGGCCGAGGAGGCCGGCGAACTCGGGCTGAAGATCGGCGATACCGTCACGGTCAATGTGCTCGGCCGCAACATCACCGCCCGGATTTCCAATTTCCGCAAGGTCGAATGGGAATCCCTGTCGATCAATTTCGTCATGGTCTTTTCGCCGAACACCTTTGCCGGCGCGCCGCATGCCTGGCTTGCCACCGTCATCGATCCGAAGGCGACGGCGGAACAGGAAGCCGCTGCCCTCAAGGCCGTGACCAACACCTACCCGACGATCACCAGCGTGCGCGTCAAGGATGCGCTCGATATCATCAATGTGCTGGTCGGGCAGTTGGCAACGGCCATCCGCGCCGCCGCCGCCGTGGCGCTGATCGCCTCCGTTCTGGTGCTTGCCGGCGCGCTTGCGGCCGGCAACCGGGCGCGAACCCATGATGCCGTGGTGTTGAAGACGCTCGGGGCTACCCGTGCCACGCTGATCCGTGCCTTCTGCTACGAATATGCCATTCTCGGTGCATCGACGGCGATCTTTGCGCTGTTTGCTGGCGGCGTCGCGGCCTGGTTCGTGGTCAACAGGATCATGACGCTCCCCTCGTCCTTCCTGCCGGACGTGGCCTTTGGCACCATGGCCGTCGCCCTTGTCGTCACCGTCGGCTTCGGCCTGGCGGGCACCTGGCGAGTGCTCGGGCAGAAGGCCGCGCCCGTCCTGCGGGAGCTCTGACCGCTGCAGTTAACCGTTAACGTTGAGCCCTAAAACCCTTTTGCAGCGGGTTTTCGTGCGATTCGCCGGCGTCGCGGTCTTGTGCAAGTCATATTTCGACATCATATTCGTTTCAGGCATGCTGGAGTCCCGCAGCGGCGCCTGGGTCAAGTGGCCGGCACCTTTCACAGGATGCGCCCTTGCAGCCCGACACCGTAAACGTAACCGGGGCTTATATAGAGGAAACAATGGCTGATCTTAGAAACTACCAAACCCGAGTGTCGCCTGCCGGCGCACAGGCGGGGGCCGTAATCGATGAAGGTCTGCGCACCTATATGCTCAAGGTGTACAACCTGATGGCCCTTGGTCTGGCGATCACCGGTATCGCCGCCTTCGCCGCCTTCCAGTTCGCATTTGCCGACGGAGAACTGACGGCGTTCGGCCAAGCGATCTACGTGAGCCCGCTGAAGTGGGTCATCATGCTCGCTCCGCTGGCGCTGGTATTCTACATGAGCTTCCGCATCAACTCGATGAGCGTATCGGCCGCGCAGACCACATTCTGGGTCTATGCAGGCCTGATGGGTCTCTCGCTGTCGTCGATCTTCCTGATCTACACCGGCCAGAGCATCACTCAGACGTTCTTCGTAACGGCTGCGGCGTTCGGCGCCCTGTCACTCTACGGCTACACCACCAAGCGTAGCCTGTCCGGGATGGGTTCGTTCCTGATGATGGGTCTGTTCGGCCTGATCATCGCCTCGATCGTCAACATCTTCCTCGCCTCGTCGGCGCTTGATTTTGCGATCTCGGCCATTGGCGTTCTGATCTTCGCAGGCCTCACCGCCTACGACACGCAGAAGATCAAGGAAATGTACTACGAAGCAGACAGTGCCGAAGCCGCCGGCCGCAAGGCCATCATGGGCGCGCTGACGCTCTATCTCGACTTCATCAACCTGTTCCTGTTCATGCTGCGCTTTCTCGGCAACCGCGAATAGCAGCGTCCAGCAGACTTCGGAAAAGGCGGCTTCGGCCGCCTTTTTCATGCGCGCGATCCGAGAATAGTATTTGTCAGGCCGCGACTTGGGATTATGAGATAGGCCAAGCCCGCCCGTTCGAACCAGGTTTCCCCGATGTCGTTCACCCTGCGCAATGCCTCCCTTTCCGACCTTTCCGCCATCACCGCGATCTATAGCGAATCCGTCACCAACGGCGTCGCCACCTATGAACTGACGCCGCCCGACGAGGCCGAGATGGCGACGCGGTTTTCAATGATCATCGGCAATGGCTATCCCTATATCGCCGCGGTCGATGCCGATGGCATGCTTCTCGGCTATGCCTATGCCTCGGCCTTCCGCACCCGCGCGGCCTACCGGTTCCTTGTCGAGGATTCGATCTATCTGGCGCCCGAGGCGCGGGGCAAGGGCGTGGGCAGGGCGCTGCTGGCCGAACTGATCAGCCGCTGCACCGAGCTTGGCTTCCGGCAGATGACCGCCGTCATCGGCGGCGCGCATCCGGCCTCCGTGGCGCTTCACCGCTCTGCCGGTTTCGAGCATTCGGGACTGATGAAGGGCACCGGCTTCAAGCATGGCCGCTGGCTCGATACGATCCTCATGCAGCTGCCGCTCGGGCAGGGACTGGACACCGATCCGGCACCCGGCGTCTATCCCGATACGCTCTATCGCGACTGACGGCTGCGCTAGAACGAGGCTCTAGGTCTTGATCAGCTTCAGCATCTTGTCGAAGATCTTGAGGACCTGTTGCAGGTCATGGCCGCGCTTCAGGATCGTGCCATGGGTATTGACGACGCTGTAGGCGCCCTGCTTGGCGGCCAGCTTCGGGTTCTTCTCGATCCGGAAAAGCGGAGCCTCGCCTGAGCGCTTGAACACCGAAAAGACCGCCCGGTCGCGCAGGTGGTCCATGGCATAGTCGCGCCATTCGCCGTCGCCGACCATGCGGCCATAGACCCGGAGGATCAGGTCCAGTTCACGGCGGTGGAAGGTGATGGGAAGCTGATCCTGGTCCTTGCCGCGATATTCGTGCAGATGGACGACGACGCTGGACGCTTGCTGCCGTTCGGAACGGGCCTCGCCTTGCGGCAAATCCGGCTGATCAGTCATATCGTATTCCGGCCTTGTATTGTGACAGGACCAAAACAGTTTGCCTGACCTTCGTTGAAAAGCAAGCCGCAAGCCAAGGCTTCGCCCGCAGACTTTTTTCCGCCTGCCGCATTTCAGTCAAACCGGCGCCCCATTTCGACAGGACACTCGCCGCCGCCGGCACCGCTTCTTGTTCTCGCGTGTCGGCTCCGCGCTTCCAAATCCCGACAAAGGGCCAGCGGGGCGCGGCCTGGAGTGTCAGCAAGCCCGTCCGGGCACGGCCGCTCCAGATGCCATGTCGGCAATGCCAGTTGCCGGGACATGGCCGGTTCGGTCCGGCATCTTCGAACCCTCAGCCCCAGCCCCTCGATGCTGCCGGGCCGAACCAGATCCGAAAATGGCCTCAATCGGCCGCCGTGCCGGTGACCACCGCCGCGGCGCCAAGGATCGCGCCGGGGGTTTCGGCGTCCTTCATGGTTTGCAACAGGACCGCGCAGCCGCCGTTCTTGCCCTGGTCGAGGATCGAGGCCGGCAACACGAAGCTGGCCGGCTTGCCGTCCCACATGCCGATCGTCTGGACATCGCGCACCGCATGCCAATAGGCGATCTTCCGGCCGCCATTTTCGCCCTGCTTGACGTCAACCATTTGCTCGCGGTCGAAATAGACGACAATGACATTGGCCTTACCCTTGCCGGCCCCGACCTTGATGTCGATCTCGTCGCCGCCGACGCGGGCCTCGACCGGGACGTCAAGTCCCTCGCCGCCATCGGCCATGGCCAGGAGCCGGCTGTTGATACCGGCAAGATCGGCGCCGTTGACATGGCTGCGGCCGTTGAGCACGGCCTGGGGCGTATAGACGCCGTTGCGGCCGAGCATACGCGCATAGGCATATTGCCGGGCGGTATTGTCCTTGGAGGCGAGCGTGTCGGCCCAGCCGAGAT
>NZ_DATJDJ010000043.1:0-16208 GCF_035497515.1 Pararhizobium sp.
TGGCTGCGAAACTTATGCCGAGGCGCGATCACAGCTTGCAGGATCTATTCTTCGCCGCTGCTATTAACCATCTAATTATCTGATAATAAAAATTATTTTCAGTTTTGCGGTTTAGTCTGACGATGTGCAGTGGGACAATTGGTCTGTTCGTTGCTCTTCAGGGAGCATTCTATAAACCGTTATCGGTGTGCGAGCGGCCAATTGTTATCTCGAAAATGACGGTGCAGTTGCTCTCCACTTAAGGGCGGAGTCAGAATCGGCAAAGCGCATGGCGCTGATCCCGCGCGTCTCAGAGGGCATCTACATCTACAAGCCGTTCTCCCCTCCCCCCAGGCCGGAGATCATCGGCCTCCATATCACCGCCTGCCCTTCCGGGGGCCTGTCTCACATCCCCGCGATTGCCTGCGGCATAGCTGCTGCAACTGACAGAAAAAAGCTCTGCGTTTCAGTCCTCGCTTCGCGGGGCGCCGGTTTGCCGGTATTCCTGGTAAAGGCTCTCCAGCCGCTCCGACAGGAAGGCGCCGAATTGCGAGGCGTCTTTAGCCTTCAACGACAGCGTAAAGGCCTTGCCTGCATCCTTCGTCGAGACGGAAACCGCCTTTTCAGCGATTGCCCAGTTTTTTTCTATGGGCTTGCGGACTGCCGGTTTTGATTTGCGCGCCTTTCTCAATTGTTCGAGCAGCGCACTAAAACGTGCATCCGCAGGCAGGCTCTTGAACGCATCGCTCGCGACGAATTCGATTGCCCATTCGGCGCGATGCGGATCGAGGGCCAGCTTCTTGGCTTCCTCCCATCGATCGCGCCCTACCCCCTTTGCCGATCCGACCGCGTCCAGAATGGCCTCGGGAACGTTTTCCGCTACGGAGAGCATTCGCGACAATAGCGTGTCGTCGATGGTCAATGCCGTCTTGATCGTGTCCTTGGTCATGCCGGCGCTGGCCAGCTTTCTCGCAAACAGTGCCTTCTCGATGAAGGAGAGATCGGCGCGCGCTGTATTTTCCTGGCCCTGGGCGATGACATGGGCGATGTCCTCGATCGGCTTGACCACCGCGCGAACCTCGATCCCCAGTTCCTTGGCTGCACGCGCGCGACGATGTCCGTAGACGATCATGTAGCGGCTCGGCGCATCGGGATGCGGCCGCACCAGGATCGGCGAGGATTGGCCGCTCTGCCTGATGGCGTCCACCAGGCCGGCGAAATCCGCCTCGTCGTCATCGATCCTGTCCGCGAAAGCGGACGCGTCGAGCCTGTCCGGATCGAGCATGACGATCGTCTCGCCTTCCAGGACACGCATCGAATTCTCGGCCATCTCGTCGAGAGACTGCATCATCGAGCGGGAGGCGCCGCGGCGGGCATAGTCGACGCGGGTTTCCGACGGCTTGCCGTCGTTCGCCTTCTGCGGCAGCGTCGAACTAAGGTTGGTGAGCAGGTGCTTGCGAGCCATCCTCGATCCTCACTTCTGTGTATCTAACTGAATTTGATTGAGAAAATTGTATTTTGCACGGCTGTCAAGAATTCTCTCACTTTCGCCCCCATGCCTTATGGACGAGCGTGACGATTTCTCCGTTGACGCCGTTCAGGCATTCCATGGCGCGGTCATAGGTGGAGCGGGTGAACTGGCTGCGCTCGACCTCGTAGAGCGTTTGCTTGGTGATGCCGGCATCGGAGATCGCCGTCGATTTCACCATCTGGTGCTGCAGCATCCGCTTGTTGAACATGGCCTGCATGAAGCCGACCATCTGCGCCTGTGGCCCATCCATCGGCTCATAGCGGGTCACGAGATAGCGGAACCATTTCAACCGGACAGTCGCCCCCGCGCTTTTTATCGATTCGAGAATGCCGCCGAGCATCAGCAGGAACTGGCTCATCGACATGACGTCGAGCATCTGTGGATGAACGGTGATCAGTACCGAGGTAGAGGCAGTCAGCGCCGTGAGCGTGAGGTAGCCGAGTTGTGGCGGGCAATCGATCACCACGACATCGTAGCGATCGTCGACTTCTTTCAAGGCCTTGGAGATGCGGGTAAAGAACAGCCGCCCCTCGGGAGAGCTTTTGTTGGAGGCGGCAAGGGGGGTCTCGTATTCGTATTCCTGAAGTTCGAGATTGGCAGGCACGATATCGAGCCCCGGGAAATTCGTAGGCTGGATGATGTCCTTGATCGACTTGCGCTGGTCATCGTAGCGCAGCGCCTCGAACAGGGAAGGATTCTTGTCCAGTTCGGGCTGGATTCCGTGCAGGGCGGTCAGCGATGCCTGAGGGTCGAGGTCGATGGCAAGGACGCGATGGCCGGTCAAGGCGAGATATTGCGCCAGATGCGCCGTCGTCGTCGTCTTTCCGCTTCCACCCTTGAAGTTGACCACGGAAATGACCTGCAGCGCTTCCCCCGCGCGGCGATGAGGAACATAGCGCTTGAAATCAGACCTGCCGTGCTTGTCGAGATATTGCCGCAGTTCGAGCATCTGCTCGGCGGTATAGGATCTGCGGCCCGAACCCGTCACTTCGGGGACAGGCCCCTTTCCTTCAAGGTGAAGCTTCTTGATGTGATTTTGCGACACGCCGATAAAATCGGCGACCTCCACGGACGAAAACCGGCGCAGGCCCTTTTCCGCATTTGGCGGATATTGCTCCATCCGCAGCATGTTGAGCTTGTCGGAAATAAGCTCTCCCTGCTCAAGGATTTCTTCGTCGAAATCCTTGTCTTCCGCGACATTCACATCCGCAACCACGTTCAATTCAGTCACCGTCCTGGAAAAACGCTTTTCCGTGACACATCGCCACTAAAGCGTGATTACTATCGGTGGATTCTCGAAAACCCGCAAGAGATTTTTGGTTAACGCCTCCTTAACAAGGCCTGCACAGGAGGCGCGGCGGGCAACGAAGCCCGGTCTGACCGCAAGATCGGGGTATCGTGGGCTGAAGCCGCGCAATCGGGGGAGGGGAGGGCTCCACCATTGCAGGCAATCCGGCGACAAGCGATGCGACGAAGCGATCGCCAACGCGCTATGACCTCCGCGAGGCGACCGTACCCACGCTCGCAAGCGAAGCAACAGCAAAAGGCCCGCTCATGCGGTTCGGGTCGTTTTGTCGATAATCTTGGCCTTCAGGCTTCTCCGTGGGCTGATCGACGCCTTGGCGCCGTCTTTCATCGCAAGGGATTGGGCATTGGACGTGACGGTCAACCGCCAGGATGGGTCCCGTGATGAGAGATCGCGCGAGAAGGTCCAGATGTCGCAGGTTTCGATGATATGATTCAAGTCACCGGAAATCATCTTGCCGACTTCGGAGCGTGTCGCCTTGACGATGTCGGTCACGAACCTGACCGTTATGTCAGCCATGCCGTCGACGATACCGGCATCGACAATAGTGGCTTCCTTCTCTCCGACGACGATCAGGTCAAGCGTTTCGCTCCGCTTCCGGCGCTCGTCGATGGCATCGACAAATGCGGTGAGGACATCCGGTCCGACAAGCGGTCCGAGGATCATTTCGTCGCCCGCCGCAAATGCGTCTAGTATGATCTCATGGGCGTTCGCGGCGGCCGCCAGGAAATGTGCCCTGGTGAAATTCCGGTCGGCCTTGCCGATCGCCTCCAGGGCAGCCGGGAGATGGCCAGCCTCCATGTCCGGCTGTGGCGTATCCGGCATGGCGACGCCCTTCTCGGCGGAGTCCTCGTTGCCGGACGGCACCGACTGGCTGGCGAGATTGAAAAGCAGCCAGTAGAAGAGGAAAAGCCCGACAAGATAGAGATTGCTGTTCATATCCATGGCTTCGGTCATCGCTTCTCTCCTTGGAACCGTGTTCATGACCGTTGGTCGACGTACAGGCAGATCAACGGATCAGCGGCAACGAACTGAATTGGTGGTAGGGCGGCGGTGACGACAGCGTCCATTCAAGGGTCGTCGCTCCTTCACCCCAGGGATTGTCGCCCGCTCTGCGCCTGCGGATAAAGGCTTCCGCGACGGTGACGAAGAAGACGACGAGACCGGCGGTCGAGATATAGGCGCCGATCGAGGAGACGAGGTTCCAGCCGGCGAAAGCATCGGGATAATCGGCATAGCGGCGCGGCATGCCCGCAAGGCCGAGGAAATGCTGTGGGAAGAAGACGAGGTTGACGCCGATGAACATCAGCCAGAAATGCAGGCGACCCAGCGTTTCGCTGTACATGTAGCCCGTCATCTTGGGAAACCAGTAGTAGAAACCCGCGAAGATGGCGAAGGCCGCACCCAGCGACAGCACATAATGGAAATGCGCGACGACATAATAGGTATCGTGCAGAACGCGGTCGATGCCGGGATTGGCAAGCACGACGCCGGTCACGCCACCGATGGTGAACAGCAGCACGAAGCCCGAGGCCCAGAGCATCGGCGTCTTGAACCGGATAGAACCGCCCCACATGGTGGCCAGCCAGGAGAAGACCTTCACGCCCGTGGGCACGCCGATCACCATGGATGCAAAGGCGAAATAGCGCTGTGAATCAAGGGAAAGCCCGACAGTGAACATGTGATGGGCCCAGACGATGAAGCCGATAAGGCCGATGGCGACCATGGCATAGGCCATGCCGAGATAGCCGAAGATCGGCTTTTTGGCGAAGGTCGAGATCACATGACTGACGATGCCGAAGCCGGGCAGGATCATGATGTAGACTTCCGGATGCCCGAAGAACCAGAACAGATGCTGGTAGAGGATCGGATCGCCGCCGCCTTCGGGCGCGAAGAATGTCGTGGCGAAATTGCGGTCGGTCAGAAGCATGGTCACCGCACCGGCAAGCACCGGCAGGGAAAGCAGGAGCATAAAGGCGGTGACGAGCATCGCCCAGGCGAAAAGCGGCATCTTGTGCAGGGTCATGCCCGGTGCCCGCATGTTGAAGATGGTGGTGATGAAATTGATCGCGCCGAGGATCGAGGAGGCGCCGGAGAGGTGAATCGCAAGAATGACGAAATCGACCGCCGGGCCCGGCTGGCCGGAGGTGGAATAGGGAGGATAGAGCGTCCAGCCGCCGCCATGGCCCAATGTTCCGGCAGCACCGGGCGAAAAGAGCGAGAGGATGAACAGGACGAACGATGCAACGAGCAGCCAGAAGGAGACATTGTTCAGGCGCGGAAATGCCATGTCGGGTGCGCCGATCATGATCGGGATCATCCAGTTGCCGAAGCCGCCGATCATGGCTGGCATGATGACGAAGAAGATCATCACCAGGCCGTGGCCGCTGACGACGACGTTGAACACGCCGGGATCGTTGAAGATCTGCAGTCCCGGCGTCTGGAGTTCCATGCGGATCAGCACGGAGAGGGCGGTGCCGAGAACCCCCGCGATCATCGAAAATATCAGATAGAGCGTGCCTATGTCCTTGTGGTTGGTGGATTGGAACCATCGGGTGACAAAGGCCGGCCTGTCGTTTTCCGGCGTGGTGCTTGCACGTAACATGACACTCTCTTGCTTTCGCTTGCGGGTCCTGAAGGCGGGATCGAAACAGGGCCGCCTCGCCTCCAGCGGCGGCCGCAACGCAGATCACCCGTCGGTCACGACGAGATCCATCGGAACATCGAAGGGCTGCGGATAGATCGTCCTGATCCGGCTTTCCGCATAGCCGACGCCGATGACCTGCGGTTTCCTCGACATGGCGGCGAGCGTCCGGTCGAGAAGGCCGCCATAGCCGAGGCGATGATCGGCCTCGTCGAAACCGACGCCGGGCGCGACGATGACATCCGGCTGCACGGCAGTTCCGCGCGCCGGAACCAGCATGTCCCAGACGCCGCGCTCCAGTCGGTCTCCGGGCGACCAGAGGGAAAATTCCAGCGGCCTGTTTTTTGCGATGACGATCGGAAGCGCGATCCGCGATCCGCGTTCGAACGCCCGGATCATCCAGTTGCGCAGGTCCGGCTCGCCACGAACCGGCCAATAGGCTGCGAGAATACGTCCGCCGGGCCTGCCGAGCGCCGCCTCCAGTCTGGAGGCGATCCGTTTCGACCTCCTATTTCGCTCATCGGGATCAAGCGCCATGCGTGCGTCGATCAGGCGCTTGCGCTCCGCACGGCGCCAGCGGGCGACGTCGCTGCTGCCGGAGCGGTGTGCGGCAGGCTGAACACGATAATCGGGCGTCAGTTCGTGCATGAAGCAGGGCGGGGACGCATATCCGCCTGTCATCTCCTCCGGGTCCTCGTCATTCGACATCAGCAACTCCGTGGCACCGAGCGGTGCCGGCGAACAGGATCATTCGCGACCAGCCTGCTCCCGTTGAAAACAGAAGACAAACGGAATTAAATGCAGCATCAATGCAATAATTTTGCATCGAAGGAGGGCGAGATGGATATCGATCGGGCAAGGACCTTTCTTGAAATTGTTCATTCCGGTAGCTTTCTGAAGGCTGCCGACCGGCTGAACGTGACCCAGACCACTGTCAGCGCCCGTATCCGCACGCTGGAACAGGAACTTGGCCGGCAATTGTTCGTCCGTAACCGCAACGGCGCGCAACTGACGGCGGCGGGACGGGAATTCGAGCGGTTTGCGCTGTCCTTCGTCCAGGTTTGGGAACGGGCAAGGCATCAATTGGCGATCCCGGAGGGGCAGACGAGCGTGATCGCACTGGGCGGCGAGCTCAGCCTATGGAACCCGCTGCTCCTCGATTGGCTGATCTGGATGAAGAAAACCAAGCCGGAGATCGCCCTGCGCGCCAATGTCGGCGTGCCGGACCAGCTCCTCGAGCAGTTGCGCACCGGTGTTCTCGACATTGCGGTTCTCTATGCGCCAAAGCTGCTGCCCGGCTTTCGGGTCGAACTCATCGAGGAAGAACAATTGATTCTGGTGCGCACAACCGGCGAAGGGCATATGCCGGCGGACAAGCAGGAATATGTCTATGTCGATTGGGGGCCGCTCTTTGCCGCGCAGCACGATGCCAGGTCGACGCCATTTGGCGAGCCGGGATTATTGGTCGGTCTTGGACCGCTGGGGCTCAGCTATATCCTGCGGGCCGGCGGCATGGGCTATTTCCGCAAAGGTGTCGTGCAGCCTTTCATCGAGGCGGGGGAGCTTGAGGCGGTCGATGGCGCGCCTGAATTCACCTATCCGGCCTATGCGGTCTATTCCGAAAGCAGCCAGGGGCGCACCGATCTCCAGGAAGCTCTGCATGCGTTGAAAAAGGTGGTTGACGCGCCCCGCGGCCCAGGCCTGAACCGGCAGCTTTTTTGAGCCGAGACGGTATTTTCCCGCTTTCCGCGTTTCAGTTCTCGGGCGCGCCGATCAGATAGTCGATCACCAGTTCACGGCCAGCCCTGCTGATGCCCACTCCGGTCGGTCTTTCCACCGCCATTCCAAGAAGGATCAGGCGCGCTGCCATGTCCTGGGAAAGGGCAGGGTAGGGGCCTCGGTTCATGCGCTTGAGAGCCGTCTGCTCATCGTCGGTGAGATCGTTCCACGCTGTCATGGCAAATCCTTGAATATCGGCATCGGCCTATAGGCCAGATCATCATCATCTTTGGCATCTTGCGTATTGACTGCAAGAAAATTGCGCTGAACCCAAAGTAAATTTCATTTGCCTTGTTCTCAAGCCGGGTGAATGATTGAATTCGGCGAAATCGCAAGATCCGGCGACGAGCTCGGGGGGGATAGGGCGGATAGGGCATCGGGCGCATGACGACGTCTCAGACTGGCCGATCGTCATTCCGATATGAGCCCGGCAAAAGGGAAGCGCCTTCAAGTCACATCTGTCCGATCCACGCCATGCACCGCGAACCGGAAGAAAGGGAACAGAATGTTGATCGCAAAAGATATCATGTCGCCGTCTGCCGTTTCTGTAGGGTTGGACAGTACGGTGGCGGATGTGGCCGATATTCTCGTATCGCATAAAATCAGCGGCGTCCCCGTCATCGACCGGGGCGTGCTGTGCGGAATTGTCAGCGAAGGAGACCTGCTCCGCCGGATGGAAATCGGCACGGACCGGCATTTTCGCCCCTGGTGGCTTCGCCTCTTCAAGGGCAATGCCATTCTCGCCGCCGATTATATCAAGGCCCATTCCGTGCATGTCTGCGACGTGATGACGTCCGACGTCGTCACCGTCACCGAAACGACGACGGTGGTCGAAATCATCGACCTTCTGGAACGCAAGAATATCAGGCGTGTGCCCGTATTGCGCAACGGACAGGTCGTCGGCATCGTCTGCAGGGCGGATCTGGTCAAGGCGATCCTGGCCTCGGAAACGCCACCGCATCCGGCCGAGATGAATGACGACAACCGCATTCGGGCAGAGATTCAGGCCGCGCTCCGGTCCGAATCCTGGCTTTCGGAGGAAAATTCGACAGTGACGGTCCAAAACGGGATCGTCACCTTCTGGGGGGCCTACATAACGGATGAAGAGCGAAAAGCCTCGCATATCCTGGCGGAAAATATCGCCGGCGTTCGCGCTATCGATGATCATCGCACGCCATTGGCGATCCCTTACGGCATGATGTAGACACGGACCCGAATGAACGTCGGAATCCCTCGAAAGCCCGGCCGCCAGGGGCGGTGGCGAAGCGCCGAAAATCCCGGGAGCGCTCTGTTTTGTCGCGCCGACGGCCACGTCCGTCCGCCGCTGCCGTAGATCTTTCCACGATGCGGCTGATGCGCGCCGGTGCGCGTGTAAATACTCTCCTTCCGATAAACGGACCAAGCGGACATCCATGATGGTGAATGAAACTGGGGCTCCCCTCTATCTCGGTATCGATACCGGCGGCACCTATACGGATGCCGTGCTTTGGGGAGACGATATAGGTATTATCGCCAAGGCAAAATCGCTTACGACGCGACATGATCTTGCAATAGGGATCGCCGGCGCGGTCGATGCAGTTCTGGCAAGTACGGCAATCCGGCCGGCTGAGATCAAGCTGGTCTCCATCTCCACGACGCTTGCGACCAATGCACTTGTCGAAGGGCAGGGCGGGCGGGTCGGTCTGGTCATGGTCGGCTTCAACCGCCAGGACCTGTCGCGCGACGGTCTTGCCAAGACACTTGGTTCCGATCCCGTCGTCTTTTGCCCCGGCGGACACGATGTCCATGGCAATCCGAACGAACTTAGCCTCGACAATCTGGAGGCCGCCTTGCCGGTCCTGGCCGAAACGGTATCGGGTATCGCGATTGCCGCCTATTTCGCGGTTCGCAATCCCGAGCACGAGGTCAGGATCCGCGACATTGTCCGCGAGCGAACCGGGTTTCCGGTGACCTGTTCGCACGAATTGACCTCCAAGCTCGGCGGCCCGCGTCGGGCGCTGACGACCCTTCTCAATGCCCGCCTTGTCTCGATGATCGGCCGGCTCATCGATGCCACGGAGGGCTTCCTCGGCAAGAGGAACATCACGGCGCCGCTGATGGTCGTGCGCGGCGACGGTGCGCTGGTGACGGCGGAATTTGCCCGAACACGCCCGATCGAGACCATCCTGTCGGGGCCGGCGGCAAGCCTGGTCGGCGCGCGGCACCTGACCGGCCGCGACGATGCCGTCGTCACCGATATCGGCGGCACGACGACCGATATCGGCATACTGGACGGCGGCCGGCTTCGTCTGGACCCCGAGGGCGCGATGATCGGCGGGATGCGGACAATGGTGGAGGCGATCGCCATCCGCACATTCGGGCTGGGCGGTGATTCCGAAGTGAGGCTCGACGAACATGCGCTTACGCCGTCGATCCTGCTTGGCCCCCGCCGTCTCGTTCCCCTGGCGCTTGCCGCCATGAAACATGGTGATGTCATCCGCAAAAACCTCACGCGTCAGCGGCTCAGCCCGACGGTGAACAGGCTCGACGGTCGCTTTGCCGTGCGGGTGGGCGTGCCGGAACGGCTGGCCAGCGGGCTGACGGCCACCCAGACCAAGCTTTTCCAGGCCCTGTCCGACATCCCGGTTGCGCTCGACAAACTGCTGACATCGACCTCGCAGATCGCCACGCTGGACCGGTTGGTGGCGCGCGGGCTGGTGCAGGTCATCGGCTTCACACCATCGGACGCGGCTCATGCGCTGGGCAGGCAGGACAATTGGGATAGCGCCGCCGCACGCCTGGGCGCCGAGCTGTTTGCCCGCAAAAGGGACGCCCAGGGAAATCATGTCGCGGAGGATGCCGCGGGCTTTGCACGAAAGGTGCTCCACGCGGTGACCCGCAGGTCGGCCGAAGCGGTGTTCGAGACCGTCTTTGCAGAGGATGGGCTGGATGGCGAGGTCTCCGTTGCCCATCCGGTCGTGCAGCGGGCGGTGAGCAGGCAGGAGGGCATCGCGCGCCTGTCGATCGCACTCGACCGGCCGGTGGTCGGCCTCGGGGCCTCCGCGTCGCTCCATTATGCCGAACTTCCAGCGCTCGTCGGAACGGAATGCCTGGTCCACGAACACGCCGACGTCGCAAATGCGCTTGGTGCCGTCGTCGGACAGGTGCGGATGTCGGCGACGGCGCGCGTCAGCCAGCCGGAGCCCGGCCTTTACCGGGTCAATTCAGGGGAAGCGCTCGACGATTATGACAGCGAGGCCGAAGCCATGGACGCTGCCGAAATGCACGTCCGCCGGATGTCCATCGACCTTGCCGAACGGGCCGGTGCCGATCTGCCCCGCATCGAGATCGCCAGGGACGTTGACGTGGCCGAGATCGACGGCGAACGCAGTTTCATCGAGGCAAGGCTCGTGGCAATGGCGACCGGCCGGCCCCGCATCGCCTCCTGAACCGATTGTCGGCGGCGAAGCCTTCGTGAAATCAGGGTAGGAGAGGGGAAGCCGGCGCTTGGTGCGCCGGTGGCCATATTCCGAAAGTTCTACGAGTTATTCCGCCGCGGCATCATTCCGCACATTGAGAACGGTCAGGCGATGACGCCGTTCATCGCGGGCGGTCCATTCGATCGACTGGCCTTCCGTGAGGCCGATCAACGCCGTTCCGATCGGCGTGAGAATCGAGATCTTGCCTTGGGCGATATCCGCCTCGCCGGGATAGACGAGCGTGACGCGGCGCTGGCCGTCGTCCGCTGCATATTCCACGGCAGACCCCATCTGCACCACATTGGCGGGCATCGTCCGCTGCGAGACGATTTTCGCCCTGTCCAGCTCGCCCAGAAGCTCATCCGCCAGTTCCGGCATGCGGTCGGCTACGGCGGAGGCAAGCCCGCTCAGCCGCTTTTCGTCGACATCGCTGACAACGATCTTCGGTTTGGCGTGATGGAGGGTCGATTTGCTGTTTGCCATTGTTCTATTCCTGACGTCTCCCCGCAATAGGCTTGCCGGAGACATCTGTTCGACTGGATTGTGATAGTGACTGGTCCGCTCGCCGTTCAAAACCGATGATGCGGAAACGCTCTGTCGCGAGAAGTCCGATAATGACGCCGCCCCCGTCCAGGGAGAATTTCTGCCGGGCCGGGGTTACAAGCCTACGGCGGGAAATACCCGATAGGCAAAAGCAAGCAGATTATGGACAGGTGTCGGTTTCATGATGTTAGCTTGGCGGATTTGACGATATTGTCAAGTCGAACCGATCGCGGCCTCCTGCTTGACTTCGGGAATGCTTCGCTTACATGACCGCACGAAATCGACGGCCTCTAACCATGCTGGCAACGGGCAAACTATTGAAATGGGCAGGCAGCCGACATCTTGAAGACGCATCCGGCCCTGCGCCCGGGTCTGCCAGGAATTTATTGAATGTCCAATCCGACCACGCAGTTGCGCCCGGCACAATTCGCGACCACTGGCTGCGATATCAGCCGGTATCCATGAGTTCTCGCCAAATGGTGCGGAGCCGCGAGGGATATCTCGGCGGCATTCGCACCGGCGGCCCAATATCGGAATCTTGAGCCTTGGCCAGACCGACATATGATGACAAGGCCCATCGTGCTACGATTTGCCGCGCACTTTCAAAGCTCGGCCATTGTTCCCGCACCCAGGCGGAGGCGCTGGTTGCCGAAGGCCGCGTCTCGATCGGCGGAAAGCCTGTCACCGATATCCTGACATGGGTCAATGTCCAGTCGGACCCGATCATGGTCGATGGCGTGCGGATCGTTGCCGAAGAAAAAATCTATCTGATGCTCAACAAGCCGCGCGGCATGGTCACGACGCGGATCGATCCCGAGGGCCGGCCGACCGTCTTCGACTGTCTCAGGCATCTGGACGATACCTACCTGTCGCCGATCGGCCGCCTCGATAAGGCAAGCGAGGGGCTGCTGCTTTTCACCAATGATACCGTGCTGGCCCAACGCCTGCTCGACCCCGTCACCGATGTGGGCAAGATCTACCACGTCCAGGTGAAGGGCCAGATTGCGGACAATATCTGTACCGCGCTCTGCACGGGAATGGTCGAAGGCGGCGAAGCCCTGGAAGCGGCGGCCGCACGGATCCTGCGGCAGGGGGAAAAAAACGCCTGGCTCGAAATCGAATTGCGCCAAGGCCGCAATCGGCAAATCAGGAGGATGCTTGCCACCCTGGATCTGGAGTGCCTGCGGCTCATCCGGGTGGCGATCGGCGACATGGCACTCGGCGACCTGCCGAAAGGCTCGGTACGGTCGTTGACCACGGATGAAATCCGAAGGCTGCGGCGGCGGGCAGGGCAGACGGTTGCCTGATATCAAGCCGGGAGACTTTCCAGCGAAAAGCCTCCCGTTTCTCCGACTGACGCCTCAAAGGCAGCCCTATTTTGCCTGTACGACGATCCGGCCCCGCATATTGGGGTGATAGCGGCAATAATAATCGAGCGTACCGGCCTCCTTCACGACGATGGAGGCCGATTTTTTCGCCGGAATGCGCACGTCAAAGCCGCCTTCGACGGTGGCGGTATGCTCCATCACATCCCTGTTCACCCATTCGATGGTATCGCCGACTGCCAGGCTGATCTCAGCAGGGGTGAAAACAAGCTTGTCGATAACGACTTTCACCGTGGCGGCCTGGGCAGACAGTGAGGCCAGCATCATCGCCACCCCGCCGAGCATTGCCGTTCGCATGATCATGGGCATGGCGGCACACCTATTCCAGCATGGTTGCGACATGTTCGGCATGCTGCTGGTGTCCCTGGAAGAGCTTGAGGCCCGTTTGGAGTAGGTCCTTGAGTTCGGCATTCTGCGCCGAGGGAATCAGGAGCGTTTCGAGCGCGCCGTTGACCTGCTTGTGATAGGCGATTTCGTTTTCGACATAGGCCTTGTCGAAGGCCGCGCCATCAAGCTTTGCCAGTGCATCGCGCTCCTTGGCGGCGGCCTGCGTCAGGGACTGGCTGGTTGCATTGTCTTCCGGCGTCACCTTGAGTTTTGCGACGAGATCAAGCGCCTGCTTGTTGACGGCCTCATGGTCGCGCAGCATGTCTTTCGCGAATGCGATGACATCCTCGTTTTTCGACATCTTGACCGCCAGATTGGCGGCCTCGATGTCGATGACCCCGGCCGTATAGGCGATGTGGGCGATCTGGGGGTCGCTCGGGGCATCTTGGGCGAAAGCGGCCGGGGTGATAAGGCAGATTGCGGCGAAGATCGTGCTGATACGGACGGACATCTGGTTGGCTCCTTTGCACCGGCGCCTGGGCCACCGGTATCGTGTTGACGCCTGTTCGATGCCCCAGCGAGACGAATGTTCCCGATTTTATTCCTTAAAACCAAGCTGGTTCATCACTTTCTCAGTGAGCCGTTCGCAGCGCCAGCCGGCAAAGGGAAAGGCATCCAGCAGCACGGGGCCGATCTGATTGTCGATATGCCGGCGCAAGAGGACCCTTGCGCGATGAAGCCGCGTGCGCGCGGTTTCCGGCTTGATGCCGAGAAGTGCCGCCGTTTCCTCGACGCTCATGCCCTCGATCACCCGGGCGATGAACACCATGCGGAAATGATCGGGCAATTCATCCATGGCGTCTTCTACAAGCTTCAATATCTGCCGCTGCGCCATTGTCTTTTCCGGATCGTCCGAGGCCGTGCCATAGGGAAACTGCAGGATGTCGGCAATCGGCCCGCTGGCGACCGCCTTGCGCTGCCGGGCCGCTTTTCGCAGCCTGCCGAGCGCCTCGTTGAGGACAATCCGGTGCAGCCAGGTCGAAAGGGAGGCTTCGGCCCTGAACTTATCCAGGTTCCGAAAGGCGCGGAGATAGGCTTCCTGAACGACATCCTCGGCGACACCGTCGTCCCGGACCACGCCGCGGGCAATTCGGAAGAGCCGCTGATTGTGCCTCGCCATGATCGCGCGAAAGGCGGCGGGCTCATTGCGAAGCGCGCCTTCCAGCAAGTCTCCGTCCGTGCTGTCAATATCAGCCAGGCGATGCGCCGTGGCTGCCGCTGGATCGTGCTGCTTCATTTTTTCCTCCGTTCAGTGATTGGATCACCGAAGCAAAGAAACGTTCCCATGTTTTTTTGAACTGTTCCGAAAATATCGCCAGGGACGACGATATCCCTCCTATCAAGCGGCTATCCGTTTACTTGGAACCCGACTTGGCGCGTTTTGCGGCCATCAGCAGATCAAGCTCGATCTTCGATGGGCCGAAGCGCGTAAACAAATCTGTCGCTTCTTCCGGATCGATATCATATTTTTCGATAAACGCCTCAAGGGTATAGGCTTCGCCTCCAGCCCGGCGTTTCCGCTCTACATGCTTGATTTCCGTCATCGTCCTGTCCCATCTCATCCGGGAAGAGAAGGGCGGACACCTGCTGAAAGTTCCATTCCGTCGATTGAAATGGTGTTGCTTCATGGCGGACATCGCAGCGGCACCGGGATTTCAGCCGTGGGGCGAATGGCATTGACGGCGTTGGCCGCTATAGGACTTGTAGGAATTATCCTCGGGCCGATAGGACCGATAGTGGTTGGCGCACCAGGCGGCATGGGGATCGTCGATGAAGCTTGCGCTCTCTCCGCCGGCAACCTCCACCTCGCCAGTGTCGGCGGACATGAGCGGAGAGGCGCATTGGCGGCGAGGCCCGCTATAGGGCTGGTAGCTATTGTCGTCGGCGCGGTAGGATCTGTAGCGGTTCTGGCACCATTGCACATGAGCCTCGCTGAAAACCGGGATTTTCTCGATCGCACCCGTGACCAGCGCCCGGTCGATAGTCGGCTCTTCCGCCTGGGCGGTAGAGGAGGCCTGTTCGACGATCGCCGGCATTTTCCAGTCATGCTCGGCGACCTGGATGGGGGCGGTGCGCGGCGGAAGGCGCTCGTAGGTCTGGGCAGCGGGATCGATGCGCACCGGCCGCGTCGTCCAATGAGACGACATGTCGATATTGGAAAAAGGATGGGCAACCGGCTCCGCCAGAAGCCAGGATGCGATGCCCGCACTTCCCATAAGCACCGTCAGGGATAAGGTGAGCTTCAGCAAAAGCGCGATCATCGTCTTCAAGGCCACACTCCTGTTTCAAATCCGTTCGACCATCATTGCCGGGACGTGGGCTGCGGCGTGAGAGGCACGAAGACGGTTGGCCGCTGATCTGTCGGCGCGATCGTTCCGGATGTCGCCAGGAACAGGGAAATCGCCGCCATCGCAAGGACCAGGAATAGCAGTGGCCCGGCGATGGGGAGGCTGGATTTGGATGAGGAGTGATCGAAGGACATTTGACGCCTCTTTCCTGGCAGTTGCGCTTCCTGAAGCCGGCCCGGCTCAGGCAAGCCCGATGAAAGACAAGATTGCACCGATGATGACGATCGCTCCGACGAGCCAGACTATACTGTTCATTTCGCTTCTCCTTGTCAGGGTTTGCCGGCTTGTCCGGGAAGCGCGAATGCGCAACCCGAACAATCCGACGGCTTTACTGCACGACCTGAACGACGGTTCGCGTCTGCGGGTCCACGATCACGCGCTGCTCGTTGACGATGGTGTAGGCATAGCGGGGGTCCTCGGCGACCGGCGTCAGGACCACCTCCTGCGGAACGGGTTTGCCGACCACGATCGGCTGTTCCACGACGACGGAATGGGTCACCGGCTGCTGCTGCACATAGGTGACGACCTGGGTCGGCGGCGGATCAAGGGCTGTACCGGCGATCGCGCCGACAACACCGCCAACCGCGGCACCGACCGGACCACCGACAATCGCTCCCGTGACGGCGCCGCCGGCGGCGCCGTTGACCGTTCCCTCCTGGGCGGAGGCAGCAGTGCCCAATGCTCCCAGCATCGCGGCGCTTAGGATAATCAAGGTCCTGTTCATGACATGCTCCTTTTCTTACACATGGGTTATTCCCGGGAGCACAACGCCAGAGCAGGCGCACCGTTCCGCCATAGGGCCTCAGTCCATTCAGGCCCGGACCTATGCCCTGGTTGCCTGGGACCAA
>NZ_DATJDJ010000044.1:0-16992 GCF_035497515.1 Pararhizobium sp.
CCGACATCCTCGACCGCCGCAAATTCCTGATTGCTGTCCAGCTTCTGCTCGCGTCTGTCAGCATCTCGCTGATGGTTCTGTCCCAGACGGGCATGCTGTCCGTCAGTGCATTGATCGGCCTGACCTTCCTTGGTGGCATCGGTGCGGCGCTGATGGGGCCGACCTGGCAGGCGATCGTGCCGGAACTTGTGAAGCGTGAGGACGTGAAGAGTGCTGTCGCTCTCAACTCCCTTGGAATCAACATCGCCCGTTCCATCGGACCAGCGGCTGGCGGCCTGCTTCTCGCTGCCTTCGGAGCCGGGATCACCTATGGCGCGGACGTTGCCAGCTATATCTTCGTGATTGCCGCTCTCGTCTGGTGGCCTCGCGCGAAAAACGCCAATGATGCGCTGCAGGAGAACTTCTTCGGTGCCTTCCGCGCAGGCCTTCGCTACACCCGCTCCAGCAGGCCATTGCATGTCGTGCTGCTGCGGGCCGCGATCTTCTTTGCCTTTGCCAGCGCCGTCTGGGCTTTGCTTCCACTTGTTGCCCGTCAATTGCTCGGTGGTGACGCCAGCTTCTACGGCATTCTGCTGGGTGCGGTGGGTGCCGGCGCAATCGGTGGGGCGCTGTTCATGCCGAAATTGCGTGAACGCCTGAGTTCAGATGGCCTGTTGCTTGGCGCAGCGATTATCACCGCCATCGTCATGGCCGTCCTGTCGCTCGCTCCGCCAAAGATCGTCGCCATCGTTGCCCTTCTCTTCCTTGGTGGTGCCTGGATCACCGCGCTGACGACACTGAATGGCGCGGCGCAGGCAGTGCTCCCGAACTGGGTGCGTGGTCGTGGTCTTGCTGTTTATCTGACCGTCTTCAACGGCGCCATGACGGCCGGCAGCCTGGGCTGGGGTGCCGTCGGTACGGCTGTCGGCATCCAGACGACCCTGCTTATCGGTGCTGCAGGGTTGCTGGTCGCAGGCTTCATCATGCACCGCATCAAGCTTCCCGCAGGCGATGCCGACATGGTGCCGTCCAACCATTGGCCCGAGCCGCTCGTTGCCGAACCCGTTGCCCATGATCGTGGTCCTGTCCTGATCCTGATCGAATACAAGGTCGAGAAACAGCATCGCGCCGCATTCCTGCATGCCATTGATCATCTCGCCAGCGAACGCCGCCGTGATGGTGCCTATGGATGGGGTGTCACCGAAGACAGTGCCGATCCGGAAAAGATCGTCGAATGGTTCATGGTGGAATCCTGGGCCGAGCATCTTCGCCAGCACAAACGGGTCTCCAATGCCGACGCCGACCTGCAGGGCAAGGTTCTGACTTATCATGTCGGCCCCGAAAAGCCCGTCGTTCGTCACTTCCTGACGATCAATCGGCCAGGTGCTGCATAATGACGACAGCACCAGAACAAAAATCAGGGCGGCTTCGGCCGCCCTTTCCATTATGTCGCTTGGCGCAATGAATTCGAAGCGATTGATGCAATTGTCGGACTGCGCGTCTGCAGGCAAAACTTGGGTCCTTCGCGAGACAGCACATCGCGGTACCAGACGTCAAATAAGAGAACAGCGATGAAAACTCCCTCTCTACCTACCCTCCTGAGCTTCAATGGAGGTTACGTCGATACCCTCGGCTTCCTGTCGCTCTCCAGCCTGTTCACCGCGCATGTCACGGGCAATTTCGTGACGCTTGGCGCAACTATGGCGCATGGTCTGGATGGCGCGTGGTCAAAACTCCTGGCACTGCCGGTGTCCTGCCTGGTCGTCTTTGCCTCACGGCTGGTCTACCTGAAACTTCAGAGTCAAAATCGTTCGCCGATCCGTCCGATGCTGGTGGTCAAGCTTTTGCTGTTTGTCGGCGTTCGATCGTTTCGCCTTCTATATCAAATCCGGTGTGCATATTCTCGGCTATCTGTTACCTGGCCCTAAAGGCGAAACGACGCCGGGACAACGGCGTTACAACCGGGTTTGGTACCGCCCCATCAATGAAGCCGGGTTGGCAAGCACCCTGACCGATCGTGACGGAACAGCCTATCCTTATTCACTCTCGCGCGGCACCATGGCAACAAGCCGGGTCGAAACCTTGCATGCGGACGCTGCGGCTGTGCTGCCCAGACCGTTCGCGCTCGCCGTTCAGGCAGAGAATACGCCGTCGATCCAGGCAATCTATGACTACGCAGCTGATCGCATGGTGGGTCAATCCGTAGCGCTCGTCGGAGACGCGGCCTTTGTTGCCCGCCCCCATACCGCGATGGGAGTTTCCAAGGCGGCCGCAGATGCAGTTTCCCTGCAACGAAACGTGGTGCGGGCGGGCTCACTTCGGGAGGGGTTAGCAGCGTATCAGTCGGAGCGGACGTTCATCGACGAGCAAACCGTTGCATATGGGAAACGACTTGGTGGCTCGGCTCTTTAGAAACCGGGCACTTGCCCCCTCCGAAATCAACGCACTCACTTTTCCGTGTCTAATTAGCGAGGATAGGTCGTTATGACGGAAATACCCTTCCCGTTCAGGGTAAGTAGTACCGATAATCCTGTCGATATTGCCGGATGGTTATGTTGACGGACATTTTGGTGGACGAGCATGGGGCCTGACAGTCAAGCGGTCGGACGATGGCAAACGGACCTGGCTCTACGGCGAGGAGCTTGGCGGAACAGATATCGTCAGCTTCAACCTCTATCGATTGGCTGGATCGGGATCGATACCGAAGCCATGCGAAATGTCCTCCGCCAAGGTCATCGAATTCGTTCTCGGTTTCGAACCCGCCGCCGAGAAAGCGGCGCCTCGCTGATGGTGGCTAAAAAATGAGCATGCATTTCATGTCGCATTGCAACATACGCATGGCTGCACTGCAATCTGAGCGCTGGCGATTGGGGCAGCCTCTGGTATCTTGAGGTCATCGAAGCGGTGCACCTCCTCCCGCAGAGCTTCGTGTTTCAGGCGACCCACTCCTCCTCCCAAGGGGAGCCTGACGGAACGGCGGCACTCCTCCTCCCAGCCGTTGTTCAAATCTTTCGAAAAGCCTGCCGCACCTCCTCCCGCGGCAGGCTTTTTCGTTTTCCGATGCGACCAAGTTTGAGTCGAGGCGTTACAGCAGACTGCCCTGTTCCACCGGCTCTCCGGATTTCGAGACGATGAAACCGGAAGTACAGACCGCGTGGACACTTACTTCAGCTGGAAACCGGTGGCGGCGATAACGGGGATCACGAACGGCTTGGATCATGCCGCAAGGTCGCACAGCTCCATCGCTGGCCCATTAACTTTACGGTGCCGTTTTGTAAGCAGTTTTTCGTCGCCTGTGCTGTAGGGTTGTATTATCCCGCGTTTCATGCCAGTCAAATAACGAAAGCGCAGAACGGGTTGGCCGTGTTGTGGGATTTTCCTACTCGCGGCATTCTGTGTGCATAGGGGTGGGGTAATGTATAAGCAACGTCTTGATAAGTCAGACTTTTCGCTCGGGCTTCGAGTCAGGCCGGCATTTTTCCTGACATTTCTGACTTTGATCTGGCTGATCGTCCTGTGGCCGGCAACGGCGGCTCAGGCAGCGTGCACCTCCCCACAGACGGCAACTATAATCTCGGGCGGAACAGCAACCTTTAGCTGTGCGGATTTCGGCTTCATTTCGCCGGCCAACGCAACCCCCTCCCACGGCAGCTTGACCTTCGGAATGCCGTCCAACATCTCGGCGCTCATCTACACCAACAATGGTGACGGCGCGACATCCGACACGTTCATCGTCAAGGATGATTTCGCAACGCCGATTACATTCAACGTCACGATCAATCCGTCGCCCTCCCCGCTGACGGTCGTACCCTCGATTGTTGCGACGCCGGCGATCGGCGTGTCCTATAGTCAGGCGCTCAACACGAGTGGCGGAACCGGCCCCTATACCTATTCGCTTGTGGCAGGCAGCAACCTGCCGCCCGGCCTCACCCTTTCCCCTTCCGGTGTCATCTCCGGTACGCCGACCGGCTCGGGTCCCTACAACTTTACCGTCCGCGTGGTCGATTCGACGACGCCGACGGCCATTACACGCGACAAGGCCTACAGCGCCGTGATCGCTGCGCCCGCCATCGACGTGATGCCGGACAGCCCGCCGGACGGCGGTGTCGGCACGGCCTATAGCGTCCAGTTCTCGGCAAGCGGCGGCACCCCGGGCTACACTTATACCCGCGACAGCGGCAGCCTGCCGGCAGGCTTGAGTCTTTCAAGCAGCGGCCTGCTGTCCGGAACGCCATCGGCGACCGGCAGTTCGACCTTCAAGCTGAAGGTCCAGGACAGCACCACCATCTCGACCGGCGGCGTGTACTTCATCGCGCAGGACGTCACCGTCACCATCAATGCCTTCCCGCCCGTGGTGGTGACGCCCTCCAGCGGCGCGTTGGCATCGGGCACAGTGGGTGGCGCCTACTCGACCACCATTTCGGCAACGGGCGGTGTGGGGGCGATCACCTATGCGGTGACAGCAGGGAGTCTTCCCGCTGGCCTGACCTTCAATGCGTCGACAGGCTCCATTACTGGCATCCCAGTTGCCGGAGCCTTCGGTACGACGAGTTTCACGGTGACTGCAACGGCGGCGACGGCCGGTTCGGCCAGCGCCAATTATTCAATTGCGGTTGCGGCTTCCCCCGTGGTGCTGACGCCGACGACCGGAACGGTCCTGACTGCCGGCGTGGTCGGCTCGGCTTACTCGAACACGTCCATTTCGGCGACGGGCGGTGTCGGAACGATCACCTATGCGGTGACGGCCGGCGCGCTACCGGCGGGGCTCAGTCTCAACACATCGACGGGTGCAATAACGGGTACGCCGACAGCCGGAGCGTTTGGAACGACGAACTTCACGGTGACGGCAACGGCCGCAACGACCGGATCGACTGCCGCCAGCTATTCGATCACGATTGCGGCTCCGTCCGTGGTGATGACGCCCGCCAGCGGCGCGTTGGCATCGGGCACAGGCGGCATCGCCTACTCGACAACCATTTCGGCGACGGGCGGCGTGGGGACGATCACCTATGCGGTGACGGCCGGCGCGCTGCCGCCAGGCCTCACGCTCAACACATCGACCGGCGTGATCAGCGGCGTACCGACGGCCACCGGCACGTTCAACAGCAGCATCACAGCGACGGCTGCGACAAGTGGCTCGGCCGTGAACACCTATTCGATCATGGTCACAGGGCCGCCACTGAACCTGTCGCCAGCGACCGGCACCGCATTGACGAGCGGCATAGTGGGCTCTGCCTATTCGGACACCTCGGTCTCGGCGAGCGCTCCCGTGGGCGCGGTTATATTCCTCGGGAGTGGGCTTCCTGATGGCTTGACCATGAACACCACGACGGGCGCGATCATCGGTACGCCAACGGCGAGCGCCTTCGGCACGACGACCATCGGCGTGGATGTACAGTCGGTTCTTTTTGGCAACGTCGAGCAGGCCACCTACACGATCACAATTGCGTCGCCGCCGGTGGTGCTGACGCCAGTGACCGGAACTGCGCTTTCGGCCGGCACGGTCGGCGCTTCCTATTCGAATACTTCGATTTCGGCGAGCGGCGGTGTCGGCGCGATGAGCTACGCCGTGACGGCCGGTGCGCTTCCCGATGGCCTCGCCCTGAACAGCACGACCGGCGCGATTACCGGCACGCCGACGGCGGCCGGATTCGGCACGACGAACTTCACTGTGACGGCCACGGCCGCGACCGCCGGGTCGGCTTCGGCCAGCTACACGCTGGAGGTCGATGCACCGCCGGTGGTGCTGACGCCGGCGAGCGGTGCCCTGACGGACGGTACGGTGGGGACGGCCTATGCGGCGGCGACGATCTCGGCGAGCGGCGGGCAGGGCGCCTTCACCTATACGGTCACCGCCGGCGCGCTCCCATCCGGGCTTGGCCTCAACGTATCGAGCGGCGCAATCACCGGCACTCCGACGGCCGCGGCCCTCGGCACGTCCAATTTCACGGTGACGGCAACGGCGGCGACGGCGGGTTCCAGCGCGAACAGCTATTCACTCACGGTGGTTTCCCCGCCGATGGTGCTGACCCCGGCATCCGGCACGGCGCTTTCGGCCGGTACGGTCGGTGCCGCCTATTCGGATGCGTCAATCTCGGCCAGCGGCGGTGTCGGAACGATCAGTTATGCTGTGACGGCCGGGGGCCTTCCCGCTGGCCTGAGCATCAATCCATCGACGGGCGCTATTACTGGTACTCCAACCGCCGGAGCCTTCGGTGCAGCGAGTTTTACGGTGACGGCAACAGCGGCAACGGTCGGTTCGGTCTCGGCGAGCTACACGATTGCCGTGGGAGGAACCGCGGTCGTTCTGACACCGGTGACGGGAGCTGCGCTTTCGGCCGGCACGGTGGGCATTGCCTATTCGAACACATCGATTTCGGCGGGCGGGGGCGTGGGGACGATTAGCTATGCTGTGACAGGCGGCACGCTTCCGGCAGGACTGAGCCTGAATACATCGTCGGGTGCAATCACCGGCACGCCAACGGCTGGCGCGCTCGGCACGTCGAACTTCACGGTCACGGCGACCGCGGCGATCAGCGGTTCGGCTTCGGCGAGCTATTCGATTGCGGTGGCCGGACCAACGGTCGTTCTGACGCCAGTAACGGGGACCGCTTTGACGGCCGGCACCGTTGGCGTCGCTTATTCGGATACGTCGATCTCGGCGGGCGGCGGCGTGGGGACGATCAGCTATGCCGTGACGAGCGGTGCGCTTCCCGCAGGGCTGGGCCTCAATGCCTCGACGGGTGCGATCACGGGCACACCGGCCGCCGGAGCCTTCGGTACTGCGACGTTCACGGTGACGGCGACGGCTGCGACCGCGGGGTCGGCTTCGGCGAGCTATTCGATCGCCGTGGGAGCGCCACCGGTCGTGCTGACACCGGCAACCGGCACGGCGCTTTCGACCGGTACGGTCGGTATGGTCTATTCGGACACCTCGATTTCGGCGACAGGCGGCGTGGGGACGATCGGCTATGCCGTGACGGGCGGGGCACTTCCTGCGGGTCTGAGCATGAACGCATCGACCGGGGCAATCACGGGCACACCGGCCGCCGGAGCCTTCGGTGCTGCGACGTTCACGGTGACGGCGACGGCTGCGACATCGGGTTCCGCGGCGGTGAGCTACACGATTACCGTGCGCGGCTCGGCTGTAGTGCTGACGCCGGCAACCGGCACGACGCTTTCGGCCGGCACGGTGGGTGCCGTCTATTCGGACACCTCGATTTCGGCGACAGGCGGCGTGGGGACGATCGGTTATGCGGTGACAGCCGGGGCACTTCCCGCAGGGCTGAGCCTCAATGCCTCGACGGGTGCGATCACCGGTACGCCAACGACCGCAGCACTCGGAAAGGCGACCTTCACGGTAACGGCAACGGCTGCAACCAGCGGCATCGGCTCGGCCAGCTACACGATTACGGTGCGCGGCTCGGCCGTGGTGCTGATACCGGCCACGGGCACGGCGCTTTCGGCGGGCACTGCCGGTAAATCCTACTCGGACACATCGATCTCCGCAAGCGGCGGCGTTGGCGGGATTCGCTATGCGGTGACGAGCGGTGCGCTTCCGGCCGGCCTGAGGCTCAATGCATCGACGGGTGCGATCAGCGGCACGCCAACGTCCGGTGCATTCGGTACGGTGACCTTCACGGTGACGGCGGCAGCGGCAACGGCCGGTTCGACGGCTGCGAGCTACACGATCACGATCAATGCATCGGCGGTGGTGCTGAAACCGGGAACGGGAACGGCGCTTTCGGCTGGCACGGCAGGCGTTGCCTATGCGAACGCATCGATCTCGGCAAGCGGGGGCGTGGGCGTGATCAGCTATGCGGTGACGGCCGGTACGCTTCCGGCGGGCGTAAGCCTCAATGCCGCGACGGCCGCGATCACCGGCACACCCACGGCAAGCGGTGATTTCTCCTTCACCGTTACGGCGACGGATACTGTCGGCACGAGCGGCTCGGCTGGCTATTCGCTGAAGATCAAGCCGCCCGAGGTGACATTCGTCTTCAACCCGTCAGGTGGCGCGTTGGATGAGGCGATGGCAGGCGAAGACTATAGCCAGTCGATCACCGCAAAGGGCGGAACGGGGCCGCTGATCTACAGCGTCGTTTCGGGCAGCTTGCCGAAAGGCCTGGTGTTGAACATCTCGACCGGCGAACTCACCGGCCCGCTTTCCGTCGATGCTGGCGGCACGCATAGTTTTACCATTCAGGTGCGTGACGGTACTGGCGCTACCGGCAAGGCGACGTTCACGTTGCGTGTGAAGCGGCAGGTGGCCACGGTTGTCGACCTCATCGTGGAGGTTCCGGCTGGCGGGACGCCTGCGAACGTGTACCTCAACCGGGGTGCGACGGGCGGTCCGTTCACGGGGGCTGAGCTTGCCTTTGTCGAGCCGGCCAATGCGGGCACGGCGACGATCATTCGCGGCGAGGTGGCGGCAGTTGGCGTTGCCGCAGCCCCTGCCGGCTGGTATTTGCAATACAAGCCCGATCCCGCCTATTCCGGCGAGGTGCGGGTCGGCTACAGGCTGATCAGCGCGCTCGGTGCGTCCAATACCGGGGTCGTCACCTACCGGGTGGCGCTTGATGCGGACAGGGTCGCCGAGGACATCGATGCGTTGGTACGCGGCTTTGTCGAGACGCGGCAGAACATGATCTCCTCGGCCATCAAGGTTCCGGGACTTCTGGAGCGCCGGCAGATGGAGGCGGCGACCGATTCGGTCACTGCGCGCATGATGCCGTCGGAAGAGGGTATGACGGCTAGCGCTTCCACCAGCCTGCGGCAGATGGAGGCGGCGCGCGACAATGCCGACGGTGTGAGTGCGGTCGCGTCCTCACCATTCAACATCTGGATCGACGGTACTTTCCTGGTGCACAACAGGGATGACAATGATGGGCGCTGGGGCAGCTTTGCGATGATCAATGCCGGCACCGACTATCTCCTGACGGAAAAGGCGCTTGTGGGTCTGTCTTTCCACTATGACCGGATGAGCGACCCGAGCGATGCGGATGCAGAACTGACCGGCAACGGCTGGCTTGCAGGTCCCTATGCCTCGTTCGAGATCGCCCGCAACATCTTCTGGAACGGCAGCCTGCGTTACGGAGGCTCATCCAACGAGATCGACACGGCGTTCTGGGACGGCACATTCGACACGACACGCTGGATGGCCGACACCTCACTTGAGGGGCAATGGAATATCGACAAAGCGACGACCTTCACGCCGAAGCTACGTATTCTGTATTTCTCCGAAAGCGTTGACGACTACACGGTCCGAAACGATGCCGGGGGGAAGGTGGATATCGAGGGGTTCGACGAGGAGCAGTTTCGTGTCAGTCTGGGCGCGGAGATCGCACGGTCATTCACGCTGGAAAACGGCACGCAGGTGACACCGAAGCTGGGCGTGACGGGCGGCTTCTCGGGCCTCGACGGGTCGGGCGCCTTCGGCTCGCTGACGGCCGGCGTTTCGGTGCAGACTGCGGACCTGTGGATGCTGGACTTGAGCCTGCTGCTCAACATCGCCGACGGCGACGAGACATCCGCGGGCGGCCGCGTACGGGCTGCAAAGCAATTTTGAGGAGCGCAATCCGTTTTGGCAGGATGAGAAAGAAGCGGCCGCTGGCGTTGCTTTACTCTAACACGACATCGGCAGATTCGAAGGGCTGAACGGTAGCTATGCCTCGTTGCTGCAACGAAGTCGTCAGTTCGTTAACGGCTCTGATCGGCCATCGTGGCCAGCCGATGCCACTGTTGGAACAGATACAGTGACAGCGCCAATGGTTCGTATTGATAAAATTTTCTTTCGCTTCGAGGCCGCTTACAGGCGTATCCTCAGCTCTTGAGCATTCACTTCCGATCGGCCATGTGGTCATGGCCGATCGGAAGGGTCGCAGTTTGGATCAGACGATCGACCGAACAACGCCGCCATCGACGCGCAGCGCTGCCCCGCTTGTTCCGGAAGCCTGTTCCGAACAGACGTAGACGACCATGTTCGCGACTTCGCCGGTCGTGGTGAACCGGTTGATGAGAGTCGTTGGCCGCATCGTCTTCAGGAAGTTCTGCTCGGCCTCGTCCTGCGTGATGCCTTGCTCGCTCGCCGTCGCGGCCATCCAGTTGCCCAGGATCTCGGAGCGGGTCGGGCCCGGCAGGACCGAGTTGACGATCACCCCGGTCCCGCCGACGAGTTCGGCAAGACCGCGGGACACGGTGTCAATGCCGCGTGAATTTTCCCCAGAAGCGCCGAGGTAAAATTCCTCACTTATGCCGATGTTGACGACATGGAGAACTGAGGATTTTTCGGCGGCCGTCCGCGCGGTTTTTGTGGTGGGGCGAATGCTGGTGGTGCGATGAGGGCTTTTGAATGGACGTGCTCCGGCATGAGTTCGGCGTGCTGTCGGAGCCGGTAACTGGATCCTTCGATCTGGACGACGACGGCATGATGAAGAAGTCTGTCGAACAGCGCGGTCGCGACGACGGGATCGCCAAAAACATCTCCCCATTCTGCGAAGCCACGGTTTGACGTCAGGATCATTGCTCCGCGTTCATATCGCGCGTTTACGAGCTGGAAGAACAAATTGCCGCCGCCCTGAACGACCGGCAGGTAGCCAATCTCGTCGACGATCAGCAGGCTCGACCTGCAGAAGAACCGAATGCGCTCGTGAAGCCGACCCTCCCGTTCGGAACGAGCAAGTGAACCGATCAGGTCGGCGAGCGTGGTGAAGTACACGCTTTTTCCCGTTCCAGGTGGGCCGAGGAAGTGAACCACTTCGTGCCGGTCGACGAACCCGAGCTGCGCCAGCGTAAAGATGCGATCTCGGTCGAGAGACGGTTGGAAGGTAAAGTCGAAGCCGACGAGCGTCTTGATCGTTGCCAGCCTGCCCATTCTCAGGACGGTCTTGATGCGGCTGTTCTCGCGTAACGTCAGTTCCTCCGACAGGAGGATATCGATGGCCTCAAGTGCAGATAGCTCACCGTGCTCGAGGCGACGCACGACATGAGCGAGCGCTTCCAGTGCGTGCGGCATCTTCAGACCGACGAGATCATGACGGATACGATCGATCATGGAGGGAACGGCATCCAGGGTTGCGCTCATGGTCGGTTCTCCTGTGCCAGGTATACCGGAATGGTCGCTCGACCTTGCCCGTCGTTTTGGCGCGATAGGGTTTGCATGCTTTGGGATGGAACCCACAGTGGCGTGCCAGGTCGATGAGGGCGCGATTGTAGACGATGCCTTCCGTCTGGCCTTCGCGGATCACGGCGGTCTTCATCCGGTCGTAGAGCACCTCCTTGGAAGCGCCGCCAAGAGCATTGAAGGCCGCAATATGGCAACGCAGGACGGTCGGCAGGTTCTGATGCATGACGAAGCGCGCCCATATGAGGCGGCTGTGCCCCAACACCATCGAAAACAGCCATACGATCCTCGGCGTCATTGGCTCGTCGGTGAAGACGACGTGGAACTGGGCGAAATCGACTTCCGCCTGCTCGCCGGGCGGCGTCTCGAAGCGAACCTCGAAGCCCTGATTTGTCGGAGGTCGCACATCGCGGAGAAAATCGGTCACGGCTGTGTAGCCGCCCGTATAGCCCCGCTCCCGCAGCTCTCGCAGCAATCGACTGCCGGTCAGGCCTGGGTAGGTCTTCACCCGTTCCCGCAGGTGGAAAGCGAACGGATCAATGACCGTCGCACGCGGCTTTCGTGGGCCATAGGCTGGAGCCTCAAGACCCCGTTCGGTATATTTGCGCACCGTCTTGCGGTCGATGCCCGTTTCTCTGGAAATGGCCGACACCGTCAGGCCCTGCTGATGCAAATCCAGGATCATGATCGTCTCCCTCAGCTTGATCACCAAAATCCCCCTTCAGACCATCGGAAGGAGTATCGGCGATGACACGCCGCCGGTCTTCCGGGGCGCGCCCCGGAAGACCGGCAACCGCAGCACCTGGGGAAGATTCAAACGGCACTATTGGGGAGTGTTGCTCCGGTACTGACACGGGCGGCCATCGTGGACAAGCTCATCAGAGCGTTTTCGCCTCCGCCGGCGTTCGCGCGTCAAAGCTTCACATTTGATCGAGGTACCGAGTTTGCCGGGTTCAGGGCTCTGGAAGAAGGGATCGGTGCGTGCAGCTGGTTTTGCGACCCAAGTGCACCTTGGCAAAAAGGCACCGTTGAGGACACTAACAAGCGCATCCGACGCTACCTACCGGGTACCACAAACCCGGTAGTTGTGTCTCAACGTGACCTTCTATACCTGGCACGCCATATCAACGATCAACCGCGCAAATGCCTTGGGTACAAGACGCCAGCCGAGGTTTTTATGGCGCATTTGCACGACGATAGGTGATCCCTTATCATGCAAGGCAGGCATGATGCACTTTGGTTAGCTTCTCCATAGGGCTCAAAAGCGACTTTTCGTACAAGTCTCCATACAATCATGCCCCCGCAACCAACAAAACTTCTAAATTCGAACACTCCAAATCTTTGCTGCCAAGCTCCTCGCCATAACAGGCCAGGAGCTTTTTGCGTTGCGCATCCGTGTCGAGCTCGCCGGAAGCGATAGCTGTCGAGCTTACACGTCTCGACCATGCTCCCGATGAAAGAGCATCAGGATGGCCAGGAAGATCACGATGCCGCCGATTACGACTGCAAGGCGGATCGGTTCGCCGAACAGGGCCAGACCGAAGACCAGCGCCAGCGGCAAACGGATGAAATCGACCACGACAAGAAGCGAGGCGTCGGCGAGTTTCATCGCGCGGGCAAAGGCGAGCTGTGCCATCAGTCCGCCGACACCCTGAAAGGCCATGAGAGACACGGCGTAAAACGATGGTGTTTGCCAGACCGGGAGTGCAATCAGCAGGGCAACAGGGACGGTGATGATGAGATTGAGCCAGGCGATGCGCAGGGGATCCTCGCGGCCTGCCGAGACCTTCATCAGAAGCGCTACCGCCGCCAGTCCGATCGCGCCGGCAAGAGCCCATGCAGCGCCGGCGTTTAACGTGGCCGCTCCCGGCTGCAGCACGATCACGACGCCGGCGAAACCGAGCACCAGCGCAGCAACACGGGCAGCGTAGAATTTTTCGCCAAGGAGGAACACCGATCCCAGCATCACGAACAGCGGCATGGTGAAAGCAATGGCGGTCGCAGAAGCGAGCGGCATCTGCGTGACCGCCATGAAGCCGGCCACCAGTGCTAGGAGCTTGATCACCGCGCGAACCGCGTGCACCCAGAAGAAGCTGTTGGTGTCGCTGTAAAGCTGGCTGCGCGGGAAGATCGCATAGATGGCGATCAGGCTGAACAGATTGCGAAAGAAGACGATGCCGAGCGGATGTATTTCGCCGGCAATCAGTCGGACGATGACGCCGTCCATGGCGGCAACGAAAGAATTTCCGGCCATGAACAATGCGCCCGCGATGATGGCGGGCATGGCGTAGGATTTCATGCAGGCAGCGGCACGGGAGCGGCCTCCCATTTCGGCCGTGGTGTCGCGTTCATCAGTTGGCGTGTATAGGCATGCTGCGGATTGCGGAAGATTTCGCCCGTCTTTGCATGTTCAACGATTTCACCATTTTTCATGACAATGATGCGATCCGCGAAATGGCGCACGATCGGTAGGTCATGCGTGATGAAGATATAGGCGAGGCCGAGGCGGTCGCGGAGTTGGGCCAGAAGATCGATCACCTGCACCTGCACGGAAACGTCGAGTGCCGACACCGCCTCGTCGCAGACGATCAATTCCGGGTCGCAGGCAAGCGCCCGGGCAATTGCGATGCGCTGTCTCTGGCCGCCGGAAAACTGGTGCGGATAGCGGTCGGCATGTTCCGGTTTAAGGCCGACCAGGCCGAGCAGTTCGACAACGCGGTCGTACCAGCGCGGCTTGTCGAGGATGTCCTTGTGGATACGCCACGGTTCGGAGACGATGTCGAAAATGGTCATGCGCGGGTTCATGGAGCTGTAGGGATCCTGGAACACCATCTGCACCTTGCGGCGAAAGGCGAGCAGTTCCTTTGCATCCATCTTGAAGATGTCGCGTCCGTGAAACAGGGCTTCGCCATTCGATACGTCGTTGAGGCGCAGGAGAACGCGCGCGACGGTGGATTTTCCCGAACCGCTCTCGCCGACAATGCCGATGGTTTCACCCTTCGCCACCGTGAAGCTCAAATCCTTCACCGCATGCAATGGGGTGGATTTGGAAAAAAGGCCGGACGAAATTCCGTAATATTTGTCGAGATTCCTGACTTCGAGGATCGGCTTGCCGATAACGGCCGTCGAACGACGATCGGAGCCATCGACGCCATCCGCATGCGGCAGGGCATTGATCAGCGTCCTGGTGTAGCTGTGCTGCGGGTTTTCGAAAACCGCCCGCGCCTGACCTTCCTCGACGATGCGGCCGGACTTCATGACGATCACCCGGTCGGCCATCGACGCGGCCACCTCGAGATCATGGGTGATCATGATGATCGCCAGCCCGTCCTCGGCCTGAAGCTTTTTCATGAGTTCGAGAATCTGTGCCTGCACACTGACATCGAGCGCGGTCGTCGGCTCGTCGGCAATCAGGATTTCCGGGCGTAGCGCAATCGCCATGCCGATCATTATACGCTGGCGCTGGCCGCCGGAGAACTGGTGCGGATATTGGTCGATGCGTTTTTCCGGTTCGGGAATGCCGACACGGCCGAGGATCTCGATCGCCCTGGCTCGCGCCGCTGCACCTGTCGCCACGCCATGGGCGGAAAAGACTTCGGCGAGCTGCCAGCCGATCGTGTAGACCGGATTGAGATGCGACAACGGATCCTGGAAGATCATGGCGATCTTCTTGCCGTTGAGGTCGCGTCGCTCCTCGACGCCGCAATCGTCTAGGTTCTTGCCGCGATAGGTGATGGTTCCCGAACAGATGTCGCCCGGCGGCGTGTCGATCAGGCCCATGATGGCGCTGGCGCTCACCGATTTTCCAGAGCCGGATTCTCCCAGGATGACGAGTGTCTCGCCGGCATCCACATGGAAGCTCACGCCGTTGGTGGCGCGGAACGCACCGCCAAGCGAGAGGAAGTCCACGGTCAGGTCCTTGACCTCAAGCAGATGTGCCGATGGCAGATGGGGCGCGGTCATGTGCGTTTCTCCGAAATTCCTTTTTTCGAGCGGGCAAGCTCGATGCGCCAGCGCTGCTGCGGATCAGCATAGGTGCGCCACCAGTTGGAGAGAATATTGAGCGACAGGGTGGTGAGCAGAATGGCAAGGCCCGGCCAGAAGGCGATCCACCAGGCATTGGACAGATAGCCGCGGCCTGTCGCCACCATGGCCCCCCAGGTAAATTCCGGCGCCTGGATGCCGAGGCCAAGGAAGCTCAGCGAGGATTCAGCCAGGACGACGGTGGCAAAGTCGATGGCGCCGATGGTGACGAGGGTCGGGAGGACGATCGGCGCGATATGGCGGAAAACGATCCGCATATGGCCGGCTCCAAGCGCCATCGCAGCGCTGACGAACATGCGCTCGCGCACTTCGAGCACTTCGGCGCGGGTCGTGCGCAGATAGATCGGAATGCGCGTGATTGCCAATACGATGATGAGGTTGGTGACCGAGGGGCCGAGACTGAACAGGACGATCAGCGCCAGAAGCAACGACGGGAAGCTCATGACGATATCGGCGACGCGCATGATGATGTTGCTGAGCATCCCGCGCGAATAGCCAGCGATCAGGCCGAGAAAGCCGCCAATCAGCATGGAGAAGAACACGGCGAAAAGCGCGATGCCGAGCGTGTTCTGGGCGCCGACGATCAGGCGGGCCAGCAGGCTGCGGCCGAGCGTGTCGGCGCCCAGCACATAGATCCAGCCCTGGGAGAGACTGAAGGGCGCCATGTTGCGCGCGCGGAAATTCGGCTTGTCGATCAGATCGCCCATCAGCCACGGGCCGACGACCGCACAGATGACCACAAGCGCCAGGAAGATCACGGCGGCCAGCGCCAGCCTGTTGCGGGCAACCAGCCGAAGAACCTGGAAGCGTCCGGCGTTTTTCTGCTTGGTGTCGGCAGGAATGGTCATCGCTGGCATACTCATTTCGATTGAAACCTGATGCGGGGGTCGAGCCTGGCATAAAGAAGGTCGATCAGGATGTTGAGAACGAAGATTGCAATGGCGGTGATGAGAACGGTGGCCTGGATCAGGGCGAAGTCGCGCCGGACGATGGCGTCGATCATCAGCTTGCCGATGCCCGGCCATCCGAAAATGGATTCGACCACGACCGCGCCGTTGACGAGGCTGGCCGCGAGGTCGCCGGCAACCGTGATGACCGGCAGCAGCGAGTTGCGGAGCGCATGGCGGAAGATGATCTGCGAACGCTGGACCCCCTTGGCGCGCGCCGTCTTCACATAGGGCGAGGCAAGCGCGCTGATCATCGTGCCGCGCACCACTTGAACCAGAAGGCCGAAGGGGCGCAGGGTCAGTACGAAGACCGGCATGATCCAGTGGAGCGGCGTGCCCGTTCCGGAGGTGGGCAGGATGCCGAGGCCGACGGAGAAGATGAGGATCGCGACGATGGCGACCCAGAAGTCGGGAGCGCTCGCGCCGGCAAGCGATGCCGTGCTGGCGATCCTGTCGAACAGGCTGTCCGGCTTTGCCGCTGCCAGCGAACCGACGATGACGGCGAAGGCGAGCGCCAGCGACATGGCAATAACGGCGAGCTTCAGCGTCTGCGGGAAGGCTTGGAGCGCCACGTCCATTGCCGGACGGTTGCGGCTCAATGCCGTACCGAAATCGAGATTGGCGACACCGAGCAGATAGCGGCCGAACTGGACATAGATCGGATCGTTGAAGCCATTGGCTTCGGAAAAGGCCTGTCGCTGCGCTTCCGAGGAATCCAGCGGAAGATAGAGATAGGCCGGATCGCCCGTCAGGCGGGACAGGAAAAAGACGAGCACGAGCAGACCGATCACTGCGATCAGGCTCTGTACCGAGCGTCTCAGGATAAAGCCGAACACTGCCGTTTCCTTCCAAGGCAAAAAGAATAGGCACGGCGGAACGACCGCCGTGCCTTGGGCAAGG
>NZ_DATJDJ010000045.1:0-3287 GCF_035497515.1 Pararhizobium sp.
CTGGCCATTGTCCTCGATGCGTGCCAGCGTTTCGCTGTCGGCAAAGAAATTTCCGTCATGGTGGGCGACAGGGCTGCGAATGATCTGGCCCTTTTCATAGGCGCGGCTGAAATCGGTGTCGGCGTTGACCACTTCCAGCAGTACTTCCTTGCAGACGAATTTGAGTGAGGCATTGCGCATCAGCGCGCCCGGAAGGAGACCTGCTTCGACAAGAATCTGGAAGCCGTTGCAGACGCCGAGCACCTTGACGCCGGCCTCGGCCTTCGCCTTGATCGCCTGCATCACCGGCATGCGCGCGGCGATCGCACCGCAGCGCAGATAATCGCCATAGGAAAAGCCACCGGGAATGACGATCAGATCGACATCAGGAATTTCCGTTTCGGTCTGCCAGATGGTGACCGGCGCCGTGCCGGAAATCTTGGTGAGCGCCGTAATCATGTCGCGGTCGCGATTAAGGCCTGGAAGCTGGACGACGGCTGATTTCATGGGTGCAGTTCAAACCTGGATTGGGCCTCGGCAAGCTCGCGCAGTTCGAGGCGGTTTTCGATACGGTCGAGGCGCATTTCATGTCTCGCGAGAACGCCGTAGATATTGTGAATGTCCTGCTGCATCGAAACCATTGTTCCGCGCATCGCATTCAATTCCAAGCGGATTTCCCGTTGACCTTCCTTCAAGCCGGCAACGTCGGTGTGAATGCGCTTCAGCAATTCATACATCAGATCGCTTGTGACTTCGGCCATCCAGCACCTCTTTCAACCATCAGGCGAGTGAGATAGTGTAATTCTCAATCACCGTGTTTGCCAGAAGTTTCTCGCACATCGCCTTTACCTCGGCCTCGGCCTTGGCGCGGTCGGCGGTCTCGATCTGCAGATCGAAAACCTTGCCCTGGCGGATGTGGCCGATGCCGTCGAAGCCGAGCGCGCCGAGCGCGCCCTCGATGGCCTTGCCCTGCGGATCGAGAACACCGTTCTTCAGCGTCACAGTTACGCGTGCGTTGATCACTGTCGCTCTTCCTGCCTATTTCACCAGTACGGGGCCTGAGCCACGCGGCGGTTCGTTCTCGTTCATGATGCCAAGCCGGCGGGCCACTTCCTGGTAGGCCTCGACGAGGCCGCCCATGTCGCGGCGGAACCGGTCCTTATCCATCTTTTCCTTGGTCTCGACGTCCCAGAGGCGGCAGCTGTCCGGCGAAATCTCGTCGGCCAGGATAATGCGCATCATGTCGCCCTCGAACAGGCGTCCGCATTCGATCTTGAAATCGACGAGCTGGATGCCGACGCCGAGGAACAGGCCGGTAAGGAAGTCGTTGATGCGGATGGCGAGCGCCATGATGTCATCGAGTTCCTGTGGGCTTGCCCAGCCGAAGGCGGTGATATGCTCTTCGGAGACCATCGGGTCATCGAGCGCATCGGCCTTGTAGTAGAATTCGATGATCGAGCGCGGCAGTACCACGCCTTCGTCGATGCCGAGGCGCTTGGCAAGCGAGCCGGCGGCCACATTGCGCACGACGATCTCGAGCGGGATGATTTCCACTTCTTTGATCAGCTGCTCGCGCATGTTGAGGCGGCGGATGAAGTGCGTGGGAATACCGATCTTGTTCAGATGCGTGAAGATATATTCCGAAATCCGGTTGTTCAGCACGCCCTTGCCGTCGATGACGTCGTGTTTCTTCTTGTTGAAGGCGGTGGCATCGTCCTTGAAGAACTGGATCAGCGTGCCCGGCTCAGGACCTTCGTAAAGGATCTTGGCCTTGCCTTCGTAGATACGGCGGCGACGGTTCATGAATATCGTCTCTATGGTTGTCGGCGCGCTTGGGCAGCGCCAAGGGTATTTTCTAATCGGGTCCTTAGCCCAAAAGAATTCATTTCACAATCGGCCTGTCACTTGATCCGGTGAATTAGCGAAAAGCCAGGCACCTGAAGCGGCCGCGCGGAAACATCGCATTGCACTTTTCACCGGCTTTTGGTTTAAGGGCGGCCAAGCCATTTAGAGCTCCGTTTCAGGAGAGAGAGAGGATGACGACCAATATGCAGGACCGTGAAAAGGCGTTTGAAGCGAAGTTTGCGCTGGACGAGGAGCTGAAATTCAAGGCCGAGGCGCGGCGCAACAAGCTGCTCGGCCTGTGGGCCGCCGAACTTCTGGGCAAGAGCGATCCGGCCGCCTATGCGGCAGATGTCATTGCGGCCGATTTCGAGGAAGCCGGGCATGAGGACGTGGTGCGCAAGATCCGCGCCGACTTCGACGCGGCCGGCATCGCCCAGACCGACGAACAGATTCGCACGAAGATGCTTGAACTTCTCTCTGAGGCCGTCACTCAGGTCCAGAACGGCTGATTTGACGATGACTGCCCAAACCGCCCGCCCGCCGGGCGGTTTTTCTATGCCTTGAAGTCTCGCTTGATGAGATCGCGCAGTCTTTCCGCCGGCATTTCGGCAGGCAGCCAGCTGCGCGCGCGGATGAAGGCTTCCAGTTCCGGTTTCGGCATGGGCCTGGCGAAGGCATAGCCCTGCAGGATGTCGCAGCCGAGATCACGCAGCATATCGGCATGGAGGCGGGTTTCCACCCCTTCCGCCACCACGTCGATATTCAGCGAATGGCCGATATCGATGATCGACCCCACCAGCTTTCGTTGTTCGGGAGATTCGGTGATCGGCTTGATCAGGGCGCGGTCGATTTTCAAGCGGCTTGGATTAAGCTTCATCAGGCCGATGATCGACGCATGCCCCGTTCCGAAATCATCGATTTCGATCTCGATGCCGAGGGCTTTCAGGTCCGCAAGCGTTCTTGACGCAGCCTCGTCGAGATCATCGAGAAAAATCGATTCCAGCAGTTCGAACGAGAGTTTCCCGGAGGGTATGCGCAACTGCTCCAGGCTTTCGATCAGGCCTGCCTCGCGCAGCCGGGGCGAGGAGACGTTGACCGAAATGCGCGGAATGGACAGGCCCTGCGCTTCCCAATCGGCGAAATGTCGCAGCGCCAACTCAGCGATGTGGCGGTCGATGATCGTCAGCGCATTGATATCCTCGGCGATCTTCAGGAAATAATCCGGTGCAAGCAGGCCATTTCTCGGATGCATCCAGCGGGCAAGCGTCTCGACGCCCGCGATCTCCAGCGTGCGGGCATTGAATTGCGGCTGGTAGAACGGGACGAATTCGCCGTCTTCCAGTCCCTTGATGATGTCGTCCGCGGTGCGCTTGGCATGGTGGATCTGCGTCTGCAACTGCTTGGTGAAGAACTCGTAGCGATTGCGGCCGAGACCCTTTGCACGGTACAGGGCGATATCGGCA
>NZ_DATJDJ010000046.1:0-3687 GCF_035497515.1 Pararhizobium sp.
CAGGTCGATGCGAGGAGGAGGCGATAGCGGCAGGCCTCTGCCTGCCTTGTCGATTGCATATCGAGGCAAAAGGCCGCTATGGACAGGCCAGCGCGTCGAAGGCTAGGCCCTCGGCCTGAAGAATAGGATATCGCGGATGAACAATTTTCACGTCGGACAAAAGGTCGTCTGCATCGACGACCGGTTCAAGAACGTCTCGATCGACCAGGGCATTCGCAAGGGCCAGATCTATACCATTCGCTGGGTCGGCCCCTACAAGCATTATATCGACGGCGAGTTCATCGGCGTGAAGCTGGCGGAGATCCACAGGGGCAATGACGACGGCCCGGAAGGCTATGGTGCAGCCGACATGCCGTACCGCGCCACGCGCTTCCGGCCGTTGCTCAAAGACAGGCTATCGGCCCTCAAGAACCTTTTGGCACCGACCCCGAAGGGCGAGACGCCCTATATGCCGAACGCACCCGAAGAACCCAGGCGCAAGGCGCCCGTGCGCAAGAAGGAAGATGTCTGAAGGGCAGGCTGTTTAGCCTCTTCCCGCCGCGTCGCCGCCGGGCTGCAGTCAACCGACCGTCAGCGTGAATTCGTGAGCTGTTCGCGCCGCACCAGCCGCAGCGAACGGTCGGGCTGGATAATATAGGTTTCCTCGGCCGGGCGGCCATATTCATCCTTCAGCATGTGGCGCAGCGTGCTGCCGGGCGGCGCCTTGGTCAGGCTCGTCGTCGGCCGGCCGCCATAGGTGATGCTGCCGGGAATGGGCTCGATTTCCGGAATGGCGGTGCAGCCGGCAAGGCCCGCCACGATGGCCAGGGCAAGAATCGAGATTTTCATGGCTGCTCCGTTTCTCTCGCCGCTCGGGCGAGCGGGCATGATCGGTCTTGTCGAATCGGGATGTTCCGTCGCCAGACATGGCGACTGCGCCGCATCCTGACAAGAGCCCGCACCGTGTAACCACGCTACAGATGACGGTATTTCACGGAGACAGAGCGGCATCAGTCCAAGGTGATATCCTCAACCGAGGCGACCATGAGGACAGCGGCAAGCTGGAAGGATGAAAGTTGCAGAGAAAGAGAGAATGGTGGGCGATGACGGACTCGAACCGCCGACATCCTCGGTGTAAACGAGGCGCTCTACCAACTGAGCTAATCGCCCTTCGCGAAGCAGAGCATGTCCGCCGCGTCGGTGGCCGTGATCTATTCGTAACGGCGAAAAACTGCAAGAGCGTTGCATAAGTTTTTTCGATTTTTTTGCCGGCCTTCCGTTTCGCGTGACGCACGCCGCCGCAACAGAGACTGGCTTTCCCGAGAGGCCGCGTCCGTAGCGGGTGCGGAGGCGGCGTATCGAGACGGATTCGGACTTCCAATAAATCCGGGCAAGCCCTTGAAATAACGACCGGGCATTGCCGGCATGTGGACAGTGGAAAAAAGATCGCGGACCAAAACCCCGGCGCAGCGGGCTTTCGCCCGACATGGCGCCTGGAATTTTCCGATTGTCGTGATTTTGTTTTTCAACGCGCTTGACACTCCCGATCGAACCCCTTAATCAGCCGCTCATCGGACGGCGCAACGCCGCTTCGACACAGGAAAGAGGCGCCGCGAGGCGGTTCTTTTGGAAAATGCGCGGGTGTAGCTCAGTTGGTTAGAGTGCCGGCCTGTCACGCCGGAGGTCGCGGGTTCGAGCCCCGTCACTCGCGCCATTTTCCACAATCTTGCAATTGGTTGCAGGGAATTCTTCAGAAGTAAAATTAAAGCCTTTGTGCGCGTCGTTTGTCTTGGCGCCGTTGCTGCGGTCGTCGACAATACGCTCTCGGATTCTTTGAACGGCCGTCATTGGTGGCGCGCGCGACGGATTGCCGTCGTTACCTGTCAGCATCGAACTGCGCCGATATCCGCGACGCGCCGACAAAGCGCCGCCATGGTGACGCATCAGTGCAAATTGCGAATAGGGGCCATGCAATCCTGCCTTGCCTTGTCGCCGGCCGGCGGGGCGAAAAGCGCGCTACAGGCTTCCGCTCCCTGTCGTTTTTCAACCGATTTAGCCGCTGCGGCCATATGTCCGCAGGGTCAATGGAAAAGGCTGTTCTGCGCCGATTGGGTCGCGTTGGCGAGGGTCGGGCGCGATTTGCGCGTAATTGTCGGAGATGCTAGATTTGCGCCGTTCTTCATTCCTGGCAAGGATGGGGTGAAAACCTTTCTCAAGGCTTGCACAGCGACGCTGGCTGCGCTAACCACATCGGCGTTGCAACATATTTTTCGGCCTGTGAGCCTTTGTTTTTGCGCTTTTTCAAGTGCGCCTCGCAGGCAGGGACGGATAGAATGACAGACCTTCTCGGCTCCTATATCCCGATCGCTATTTTCATCGGTATTTCACTGGTCATCGGCCTGGCGCTTTTGATCGCGCCGTTTGCCGTTGCCTACAAGGCGCCGGACGATGAAAAGCTGTCGGCCTACGAATGCGGCTTCAACGCCTTCGACGACGCCCGCATGAAATTCGACATTCGATTCTATCTCGTGTCGATTCTCTTCATCATCTTCGATCTCGAAGTGGCCTTCCTGTTTCCCTGGGCCGTCTCGTTCAAGGAGATGGGCTGGTTCGGTTTCTGGTCGATGATGGCATTCCTCGGAGTGCTGACCATCGGCTTCATCTATGAATGGAAAAAGGGAGCGCTCGAATGGGAGTAGCAACCAATATGCCGGCCGTATCCCAGGCGCCGAAGGGGATCATCGATCCCTCCACCGGCAAGCCGATCGGCAGCAACGACAAGTTCTTTGGCGAGATCAACAATGAACTCGCCGACAAGGGTTTTCTTGTCACCTCGACGGACGAACTCATCACATGGGCGCGCACCGGCTCGCTGATGTGGATGACCTTCGGTCTTGCCTGCTGCGCCGTCGAGATGATGCAGATGTCGATGCCGCGCTATGATGCCGAGCGGTTCGGCTTTGCGCCGCGTGCCTCTCCGCGCCAGTCCGACGTGATGATCGTCGCCGGCACGCTGACCAACAAGATGGCGCCGGCGCTGCGCAAGGTCTATGACCAGATGCCCGAGCCGCGCTACGTCATCTCGATGGGCTCCTGCGCCAATGGCGGCGGATATTATCACTATTCCTATTCGGTGGTGCGCGGCTGTGACCGCGTCGTGCCGGTCGATATCTATGTGCCGGGCTGTCCTCCCACGGCAGAAGCGCTCCTTTATGGGGTGCTCCTGCTGCAGAAGAAAATCCGTCGCACCGGCACGATCGAACGGTAAGGGCAGGGGACCTGACAATGAGCGAAGCCCTGAACGGACTTCTGACCTATCTGCGCGAGACGCGCGGTACGTTGATCGCCGATGCCGCCGTCATGCATGGCGAGCTGACGCTGACCTCGACCGCTGACAATCTGATCGCGCTTCTGACTTTCCTGCGTGACGATCCGCGATGCGGCTTCATCAGTTTCATCGATATCTGCGGCGTTGACTGGCCACAGCGTGCCGAACGTTTCGATGTCGTCTACCATTTGCTGTCGCCCAAGCAGAATCTGCGCATCCGCATCAAGGTCGTCACCGGGGAGGATCAGCCGGTCCCGTCCGCCTGCGCCGTCTATCCGGGCGCCGACTGGTTCGAGCGGGAGGCCTATGACATGTACGGCATCCTGTTCACCGGCCATCCGGATCTGCGCCGCATTCTGACGGACTACGGTTTCGAAGGC
>NZ_DATJDJ010000047.1:0-96411 GCF_035497515.1 Pararhizobium sp.
CCGCTTTCCATATCGGCACCAGGGCCCACGATACCAACGACCGGATCATCTACGATCAGACGACGGGCAAGCTCTGGTAGGATGCCGATGGCAGCAACAGCGGCGCGGCATTCAGTTCGCGCTGCTGGACAAGGTTTTGAAGATGACCGCAACGGATTTCGATATCATCGCGTGACCGCCGCATGATCGCGTGCCTACGGGTGGTGCAGCACGCTGACACCGCCGTCGGCGGTCAGGCATGTCGCGTTGATGAACGGGCATTCGTCGGAGATCAGGAAGAGAGCGGCCTTGGCGATCTCCTCCGGTTCGGCGATCCGACCGCCGGGATGCAGCTTCATCGTCGCCGCTTCGGCCGCGATGGGATCGGGAAAGCTGTTCCAGTAATCGATGACCTTCTGCGTGCGCACATAGCCGGGCGCCAGCGCATTCACCCGCACGCCGTGTGCCGCATATTCCAGCCCCAGCGCCTTGGTCATGCCGAGAAGCGCATGCTTGGCGACCGGATAGGGAAAGGTATGCGGAATGATGGTGAAGGCATGGGTCGAGGCGATGTTGAGGATGACGCCGCCGCCATCCTCGATCATGCCGGGCAGCACCGCCCTGCAGCAATTCCAGGCGCCCTTGAGATTGATGTCGAAGCAGCGCTGCCAATCGTCGTCGGACAGTTTCAGTGCCTCGGAGAAGACATTGACCCCGGCATTGTTGACCAGCGCATTCGGCTGGCCGATTTGCGCGACCGCTTCCCCGATGGCCGCATCGATCGCCGCCGAATCGGCGATGTCGGCTGACGCATGACCGACATTGCCACCAGCCGCTCGCAACCGTGCCGCTTGCTCGGCCAGCAGTTCACCGTCCCGGTCGATGAGAAAGAGCGCGGCTCCTTCCGCGCGCGAAACCTCGGCGATGGCAAGACCGATGCCCTGTGCGGCACCGGTTATGACGATGCGTTTTCCGTTCAGCCGTCCAGCCATGCTATCGCCCTCACCACTCGGCGACGCTGCCATCTTCATGGCGCCAGACCGGATTGCGCCAGCGATGGCCCTCCTTGGCCCGTTCCATGACATAGGCTTCGTTGACCTCGATGCCGAGACCGGGTCCTTGCGGGATGGAAACGAACCCGTCCTCGTAGTGGAACACCTCCTTGTTGGAGATGTAGTCGAGGATGTCGTTGCCCTTGTTGTAGTGGATGCCGAGGCTCTGTTCCTGGATGAAGGCATTGTAGCTGATGGCATCGACCTGCAGGCAGGCGGCAAGCGCGATCGGGCCGAGCGGGCAATGCGGCGCGATCGCCACGTCATAGGCTTCCGCCATCGCCGCGATCTTGCGGCATTCGGTGATACCGCCGGCATGGGAAAGATCAGGCTGCAGGATATCGACATAGCCGTCCGAAAGGACCTGCTTGAAGTCCCAGCGCGAATAGAGCCGTTCGCCCAGCGCAATCGGCGTTGAGCAATGGTTGGCGATCTCCTTGAGCGCTTCGCGGTTTTCCGAAAGCACCGGCTCCTCGATGAACATCAGCTTGAACTGCTCAAGCTCTTTGGCCAAAACCTTGGCCATCGGCCGATGCACGCGGCCGTGGAAATCGACGCCGATGCCGATATGCGGGCCGATCGCATCGCGGATAAGCCCGATGGTCTCAATAGCCTTGTCCAGCTTCTCGTTGGTATCGACGATCTGAAGTTCTTCGCAGCCGTTGAGCTTGATGGCCTTGAAGCCGTTGGCGACCACCTCGCGCGCATTGTTGGCAACATCGCTCGGGCGATCGCCGCCAATCCAGCTATAGACCTTGATTCTGTCACGCACCTGCCCGCCGAGCAGCGAATGAATCGGCTGTCCGAGTGCCTTGCCCTTGATGTCCCACAGGGCCTGGTCGATGCCCGCGATGGCCGACATATGGATCGCACCGCCGCGATAGAAACCGGCGCGGTACATGACCTGCCAGTGATCCTCGATCAGGAAGGGGTCCTTGCCGATCAGGTAGTCCTCAAGCTCGTGCACCGCCGCCTGCACCGTCAACGCGCGACCCTCGACGACCGGCTCGCCCCAGCCGACAATGCCTTCGTCGGTCTCGATCTTCAGGAACATCCAGCGCGGCGGGACGATATAGGTGGTCAGTTTGGTGATTTTCATGGTGACACTCGTCCTGGGAGAGATTGCGGGTCATTCGCTGGTCGGCGTGGGGTGGTTCTTCGTGGCGATCGCGAGATCGCGTGCGGCGACGTTGAGCATTCGATGCGAACAGTCGCGCGCCGCCGCCTTGTTCCGCATGCGCAGCGCCTCGACCAGTTGCCGATGAACCTCGACGGCTTCATCGCGCGCCTCGACCGCTTCGTTCGAAGCATGCAGCGAGAATTCGAGCGCGGCCTGGATGATGCTGGCGAGTTGCATGAAAACCCGGTTGTGGCTGGCCTTCAACAGAGCGGCATGGAAGGCGACATCGGCTTGCGTGAAGGCTTCGAGGTCGCCTTCGGCGTCGCGCATCATCTCCCAAGCCCGTTCGATCTCGCCGACTTCCTGAGCCGTTGCCCGCTCCGCCGCGAATTCGGCCGCGAAGGGTTCGATGGCGCGGCGCGCATCGAGCACGCAGGACAAAAGGTCCAGTTCGAAGATGCGCGGCCCGATCCATTCGAGCACCTGCTGGTCGAGGATATTCCACTCCTCCTTGGCGCAGACGATTGTGCCAACACGCGAACGCCCAAGCACCAGGCCCTTGGATTCGAGGATTTTCAGGGATTCGCGGATGACGGTCCGGCTGACGCCATAATGAAGGCAGAGTTCGTTTTCCGTTGGAAGAAACCCTCCAACGGAAAAGATTTCGGCAAAGATATCCGACGCGATCGCCCGCGTGGTGTTCTTCTGCACGCGTGGCCGGCGCACGCTGCCCTCACCATGCTGCACGTTCAGAATCTCACCGTGTTTTTCTCCGGCCATTCCCCATCCCACTCCCGCGCCTAAAGCACCCGTAGCGACCCATAACCGGTTTCGCATACGAAGGCGACGCCAGATTCATATCACAACACCACCAGTGTCATACCTAGATATCTAATTCATCATACAAACGCAATTGACCAATATGATGAAAGCCGATAAATAGACCTCACTGCAAGCGCAGCTATTTTTGGGAGAGAGATAATGGGCTTTATCAAGACAGCCGTCCTGGCTGGCACCGTCGCCGTATTCGCAGCAACCACCGCCTTCGCCGCCGACGTGAAGATCGGCTTCATCGTGAAGCAGGCGGAAGAGCCGTGGTTCCAGGATGAATGGAAGTTCGCCGAAGTCGCCGCCAAGGAAAAGGGCTTCACGCTGGTCAAGATCGGCGCGGAAGATGGCGAGAAGGTTCAGTCAGCCATCGACAATCTCGGCGCGCAGGGCGCGCAGGGTTTCATCATCTGCACGCCGGACGTTAAGCTCGGCCCCGGTATCGTCGCCAAGGCGGCCGCCAATGACCTCAAGGTGATGACCGTCGACGACCGCCTCGTCAATGCGGATGGCAGCCCGATCGAAGACGTGCCCCACATGGGCATCTCGGCCACCAAGATCGGCGAAGCCGTCGGCCAGACGCTCGTCGATGAGATCAAGAAGCGCGGCTGGGACATGAAGGACGTCGGCGCGATCCGCGTTTCCTACGACCAGTTGCCGACCGCCGTCGATCGCGTCGGGGGCGCGCTGTCGGTCCTGAAGGCCGCCGGCTTCCCGGAAGCCAATATCTTTGACGCTCCGCAGGCCAAGACCGATACGGAAGCCGCCCTCAACGCCGCGACCGTTGTCCTCAATAAGAATGCCGGCATCAAGAAGTGGATCGCCATCGGCCTGAATGACGAAGCCGTGCTCGGCGCTGTCCGCGCGACGGAAACCGTCGGGATCGCTGCCGACAGCATGATCGGCGTCGGCATTGGTGGCGCGGATTCGGCCATCAACGAGTTCAAGAAGCCGGCTGCCACCGGCTTCTTCGGCACCGTGATCATCTCGCCGAAGCGTCACGGCTACGAGACCGCGCTCAACATGTATGACTGGGTCGCCAACGGCAAGGAGCCGGAAAAGTTGATCCTGACGGCTGGCCAGATTGCTTTGCGCGACAACTATGAGACGGTTCGCAAGGACCTCGGTATCGAATAATCATCCTCCCATGATGATTTCATCCCGGCGGCGGAGCTGAAGAGCTTTTCAGCCGCCGGGCCTCTTTTCGGGGTGCTTGAGATGCAGGACTTTCTCGAATTCAAGGCGATATCCAAGGGATATCCCGGCGTGCAGGCGCTTGCCGACGTCTCTTTCACGGTACGCAAGGGCGCCGTGCACGGCTTGATGGGCGAAAACGGTGCGGGCAAATCGACCCTCATCCGCGTGCTCTCCGGCGACCAGTCGGCTGATACCGGTGAAATCCGGATCGAGGGCCAGCTTCAGCAATACCGCTCGGTGCGCGACGCATTCGACGCGGGCGTCATCGTCATTCACCAGGAACTCCAGCTCGTTCCCGAGCTGACGGTCGCCGAAAACCTCTGGCTCGGTCGCTTCCCCGGCAAGGCTGGCGTGATCGATCGCTCGCGACTGATCGGCTTGGTGAAGGAAAAACTCGCGGACATCGGCATCGACATCGACCCGACCGCCAAGGTCGCCTCGCTCTCGATCGGCGAACGCCAGATGGTCGAGATCGCCAAGGCCGTGATGGCCGATGCGCGCGTCATCGCGCTCGACGAGCCGACCTCTTCGCTCTCCTCGCGTGAAAGCGAAATCCTGTTTGCGCTCATCGACCGCCTGCGCGCGCAAGGCAAGGTGATCCTCTACGTTTCGCACCGGCTCGACGAGATCTTCCGCCTCTGCGATAGCTTGACCGTGCTGCGGGACGGCAAGCTTGCCGCGCACCATCCGGATGTTTCCGTAACGACCCGCGAGCAGATCATCGCCGAAATGGTCGGCCGCGAGATTTCCAACATCTGGGGGTTTCGGCCCCGTGAACACGGCGCTGTCCGGCTCGAGGTGAAGGATCTTGCCGGCCGCAAGCTGCGCGCGCCGATCAGCTTTTCCGTCCGTCAGGGCGAAATCCTCGGCTTTTTCGGCCTGATCGGTGCCGGCCGCAGCGAGATGACGCGCCTCGTCTATGGCGCGGACGACCGCTCGCAGGGCACCGTCAGCGTCGATGGCCAGACCGTCGCGCCGGACAACCCGCCGCAATCGATCCGCTCCGGCATCGTGCTTTGCCCCGAGGACCGCAAGTCCGACGGCATCGTACAAGGCCGTAATATCGAGGAGAACATGGCGATCTCCTCCCGCCGCCACTTTTCCCCCTTCGGCATTCTCCAGCCGAAAAAGGAGGCAGAACTGGCGGAAAGGTTTATTGCGAAACTTCGCGTGCGCACTCCGTCGCGCAAGCAGGACATCGGCAACCTTTCCGGCGGCAACCAGCAGAAGGTCATCCTCGGCCGCTGGCTGTCCGAACAGGGCGTCAAGGTCCTGATCATCGACGAACCGACCCGCGGCATCGATGTCGGCGCCAAGTCGGAAATCTATGAAATCCTCTATGAACTCGCCCGCGAAGGCATGGCGATCGTCGTCATTTCCAGCGAATTGCCGGAGGTAATGGGCATTACCGACCGTATCCTGGTCATGTGCCAGGGCCGGGTTGCGGCCGATATCGCGCGTGCCGATTTCGACGAGCGCCGCATCCTCGCCGCCGCCCTTCCCGATATTTCCGCTGCAAGCGAACTTCCAAACCAACAGGTCCAGTCGCGATGACGTCTCTCAAAAAACTCCTCCTCGGCGAGCAAGGCCTCGTCGTTATTTTCGCCATCGCCTTTGCCATCGTGGCGCTGACGGTTCCGAACTTCCTGACCGAGCGCAACATGCTGGGTCTGCTGCAATCGGTCGTCACCATCGGCATCGTCGCCTGTACCATGATGTTCTGCCTCGCCTCGCGTGACTTCGACCTGTCGGTCGGTTCCACCGTCGCCTTTTCCGGCATGATTGCGGTCATGGCCTCGAATGCCTCGGGCTCGATCATCGTCGGTCTTCTTGCGGCACTCCTGTGCGGCGGTGGCGTCGGCCTGATCAACGGCGTGGTCATTGCCCGCTTCCGCATCAACGCGCTGATCACGACGCTTGCCACCATGCAGATCGTGCGCGGCTTCGCACTGATCGCCTCGGATGGCCGCGCCGTCGGCATCAACGATCCCGGCTTCTACCAACTGTCGCTGTCGAAATTTCTCGGCATCCCCACGCCGATCTGGGTCATGGCGGTCTTTTTCATCATCTTCGGCTTCATTTTGAACCGCACCGTGTTCGGCAAGAACACGCTGGCGATCGGCGGCAACCCGGAAGCCTCGCGCCTTGCCGGCGTCAACGTTTCCACCATGCGGATCTGGATCTTCGCGCTGCAAGGCCTCGTCTGCGCCGTTGCCGGCGTGCTGCTCGCCTCGCGCATCACGTCGGGCCAGCCGAATGCCGCGACGGGACTGGAACTCTCTGTCATCTCGGCTTGCGTGCTCGGCGGCGTCTCGCTTGCCGGCGGTCGCGCGGCCATGACCGGTGTCGTCGTCGGCGTGCTGATCATGGGCATTGCCGAGAATGTCATGAACCTCCTCAATATCCAGGCCTTCTACCAATATGTCGTGCGCGGCCTGATCCTGTTGCTCGCGGTGCTGCTCGACAACCTGCGTTCGGCCGCTGCCGGCCGGCGCGGTTGACGTGACGGCCGAGGATGTCATCCGCCTCGAAAAGGACGGGCTCACGGTCGACGTGAGCCCGCTCGGCGGCGCTATCCTCTCGGCCCGCTGGCATGGCATCCCCGTCCTTGCGCCGGCACCGTCGCCGGGCCTTGCCTCGCAAGTGCTCGGCACAGAGGCCTGCTTCCCCCTCGTGCCCTTCGGCAATCGCGTCGAAAACAATGCGTTCCGGTTCGATGGGCGGGACTACGGTCTCACAGCCAATACTGCCGACCCGCTCATCCTGCACGGTGACGGCTGGCTGCGGCGATGGGCGGTCGCGGAACAGGAACCGCACCGGATCGTCTTCCGCTATCACCACGAAGCGGATGCGGCTTCCCCTTTCGCCTATGAGGCAGTGGAAACCATCGCGCTCGGTGACGACAGCCTGTCCCTGTCGCTTGGCGTCACCAATCGGGCAAAGCAGACACTGCCTTACGGTCTTGGCTTCCACCCCTATTTCCCCCGGACACCGGCCACCCGCATCCAGGTGAATGTGAACCGCTTCTGGACGGAACGAACAGGCCATCTGCCGGGCGAAGCCGGCCCGCTCCCGCCGGATTTCGATATCGCCGCCGGCGCAACCCTGCCGGAGCGCTGGCTGAACAATGCCTTTGACGGCTGGGACGGCACGGCGCGGATCGAATGGCCGGAACACAATCTGGCATTGTCTCTCGAAGCCGACCCGGCCTTGGGCCACATCGTCATCTACGCCCCATCTTCCATGGACGCGTTCTTCTGTCTTGAGCCAATGACGCATCGTCCAAATGCGCATGCCGAGCCGACTGGCAGCGGGCTCGTCCCCTTAGAAGACGGTGAGAACCTCAGCGCTGGAATAAGTCTGCGGGTTCAAGCGCTCACGCCGTGAAGACGACGATTTCGTCGCGTCGATCGCCAGCGTGATATCCGCTTTCAGGCCACCTTCACCCTCAAAGCCGATCTGCGGGCCGATCATCGAGCGTTACCAATGGTACCAGCCGCCAGTTGTCGGCGTCCAATAGTAGATTTCATAATCGCTGGCGTAGGAATGGAATTTCTCGTCCTCTCGCGACGAAGTCGAGGTATCACGCGAATTCACGCGCAACCGAAGGAATATCGTTTTCAGAAAACTCATTGGCATCGCCTTTCGTGCCGGTGTTTCATGCCCTGCCGCTGCTCTCCTGAAGGCTGACATTCCTCTTCCATGAAAGCGGGCAACAACATCAGTCCGGTTTCGGCCCCTCCCACTGCGTCGCCAGCGTTGGTTGCGGCAAGGCCAGGAGATCGATCGCCCGGCAGGCAAGGTGATCGACGATATCGGCGACAGAGGCTGGACGATGATAGAAGGCGGGCACCGGGGGCATGATGATGGCGCCCATTTCCGTGGCCGCGACCATGCTGCGCAGATGGCCGAGATGCAGCGGGGTTTCGCGCGCGAGCAGAACAAGACGGCGGCGCTCCTTGAGCTGAACGTCGGCGGCGCGGGTCAGCAGCGTATCGGCGCGGCCCGTGGCAATGGCCGACAGTGTCTGCATCGAGCACGGCGCGACGATCATGCCATGGGCACGAAACGAACCACTGGCAATGGAAGCGCCGACATCGCCGATCGGGTGATGATGATGGGCGAGCGCGGTGAGGCTTTCCAGCGTATCGAGGTCACATTCCAGCGCGAGCGTGCGCCGGGCCGCCTGGGAAATCACGAGATGGGTTTCGACATCCGCAAGCGTTGCGAGCCGCTCGAGGATGCGCATGCCCAGGACAGCGCCCGATGCGCCGGAGATACCGAGAATGACGCGTCGCATCGTCATGCCGTCACCTCATCAAGACCGAGAAAGTGCCAGAGACTGTCGACCCGCGCGACCACCTCCGGTGCCATGGCAAGGGGGCGTCCCCATTCGCGATCGGTCTCCGTGCCGATCTTCGTGGTGGCGTCCAGGCCGAGCTTGCCTCCGAGGCCGGATTGGGGCGAAGCGAAATCGAGATAGTCGATCGGCGTCCTATCGACGACCATCAGGTCGCGGCTGGCATCGAAGCGGGTGGAAAGCGCCCAGATGACATCCGGCCAGCTCCTGACATCGATATCGCCATCCACGGCGATGATCAGCTTGGTATAGCTGAACTGCGGCAGCATGGACCACAGGCCCATCATCACCCGCCGCGCCTGGCCGGGGTAGCGCTTGTCGATGGAAACGACCATGGCGCGGTAGGAACAGGCTTCGGGCGGCAGCCAGAGGTCGCGGATTTCAGGGAACTGCCGCTTGACCAGCGGCACGAAGAGATCGTTCATCGCCTCACCGAGCCGTGACGGTTCGTCCGGCGGTCGGCCGGTATACGTGGAGAGATAGATCGGATTCTCGCGCATGGTGATCGCCGACAGCGTCATCACGGGAAAGGCTTCGACGGAGTTGTAATAGCCGGTATGGTCGCCGTAAGGGCCCTCCTGCGCCGTTTCCCTGACGGAGACCTGGCCTTCGAGCACGATCTCCGCCCCTGCGGGAATCGGCAAGGACACGGTCACGCCCCGCGCCGTCTGCTGCCGCCGGCCACTGAGCACACCGGCGAAGGCCAGCTCGCTCATGCCGTCCGGCAGGGGCATGACGGCGGACAGGATCGTGGCCGGATCGGCGCCGATCACCACCGCGACCGGCATCTCCTTGCCCTGCGCCTGCCAGAGCCGGTGATGGCGCGCGCCGCCGCGATGGGCCAGCCAGCGGATGATCAGCCGGTCCTTCCCGAGCTTCTGCATGCGATAGATGCCGACATTGATGTCTGACGGGTCGTCCGGTGCCTGCGTGATCACCAGCGGCCAACTGACGAGCGGGGCGGGTTCGCCGGGCCAGCAGGTCTGGATCGGCAACCGGTCGAGATCGATGGCTTCGCCCTGCCAGATCGTCTGCTGGCAAGGCATGCGGGAGACGGCGCGCGGGTTCATCGACAGCGCGGCTTTCAGGTGCGGCAGCTTCCGCAGGGCATCGCGCATCGAACGGGGCGGCCTCGGATCGCGCAGGTCCGAAAGGAAGCCGGCAAGGCGATGCAGGCCGCCGGCTTCCAGCCCGAAACCCCATTCGATCCGCTCGCGCGTGCCGAAAAGATTGGTGAGAAGCGGAATGGGCTGGACATTGCCGTCCACATCGACCGGCCGTTCGAAAAGCAGTGCCGGGCCCTCCTGCGCCAGGACACGACGATGGATTTCGGTAATCTCATGGACCAGCGAAACAGGTTCGCGAATGCGCTTCAGCCGCTCCCGCCGCTCCAGCAGGGCGACGAAATCCTGGAGACTGTCGTAACGGCGAGGAACAGGGATATCAGCTTTCATGCCGAACCCTTGCCCGGGAAAAACGGCGCGGTCTTTGTGCTGGCGCAAACACTTGAGGCGCGACGCCGCCTAGGTTGAGGCAACGATCCTTCCAAGGCCTGCTCATGCCCAACCTTCCTCCGCTTCTGGTGAAACCCGTCGAAATCGCACCGCTCTGGCTTGTCCAGCGCGTCGCACGGACGATCTTTTCCGGTGTCCTGAAATCTCATCCCGATCTCTTCGAGAGGCTCGGCGACTACCGGCAGAGCCGCTACTGCTTCTCGCCCACCGACCTGCCGCTGCATTTCCGCGTCGTACCGGCCGCGCAGGCGCTCTCGGTCTTTCGCGACACGCAGCCACCGGCGGATGCGCATATCGAAGGGCCGCTGGTGCTGCTGCTCGGCCTGCTCGAAGGACGCTGCGATGCCGACGCGCTGTTCTTCTCGCGCGATCTTTCCGTGACCGGCGACATGGAGGCAATGCTGGCATTGCGCAATGCGCTCGATGACAGCGCCATCGACCTGCCGCGTGAACTCGGCGCATTGGCCGGCCTGTTTTCGCCGCTCGTCCGGGGTGTCGCACGCCATATCCGGGCACGTGCGCTCGAAGGAAGGGAAACCGCATGGAACTGATCTGCCCCGCCGGAACGCCGGCCGCGTTCCGCGAAGCGGTGGAAGCCGGCGCCGATGCCGTCTATTGCGGCTTTCGTGACGAGACCAATGCCCGCAACTTTCCCGGCCTCAACTTCAGCCGCGAGGAACTCCGCCAGTCGATCGCGCTTGCCCGTCGCAAGAAGGTTCAGACCTTCGTCGCCCTCAACACCTTCATGCGGGCTGGAGATGAGGCGCTCTGGTACCGTGCCGCCGATGATGCGGTGGCTCTTGGGGCGGATGCCCTGATCCTCGCCGATTTCGGGCTGATGGCCTATGTCGCCGAACGCTATCCGGATCAGCGCCTGCATGTCTCCGTCCAGGCATCTGCATCCAACCCGGAGGCCATCCGTTTCCTCGTCGAGGCCTTCGGCGCCAAACGCGTCGTGCTGCCGCGCGTACTGACGGTGCAGGACATCGCCCGCCTGACCCGGCAGGTCGATTGCGAAGTGGAGGTCTTCGCCTTCGGCGGCCTCTGCGTCATGGCGGAAGGACGCTGTTCGCTCTCCTCCTATGCAACCGGAAAATCGCCGAACATGAACGGCGTCTGCTCGCCGGCCAGCCATGTGCGTTACCGCGATGAGGGCGGTTCGCTCGTTTCCGAGCTTGGCGCCTATACGATCAACCGCTTCACGCCCGGCGAGGCCTCCGGCTACCCGACACTCTGCAAGGGGCGTTTCGATGTCGGCGGAACGGAGGGCTATGCCTTCGAGGATCCGGTCTCGCTCGACGTGATCGACGAGATCGACGCTTTGAGGGCGGCCGGCGTTTCTGCGCTGAAGATCGAGGGACGCCAGCGCGGCAAGGCCTATGTCGCCGAAGTGGTTTCCTCGCTGAAGAAGGCGCTTCGAGCGACCCCAGCCGAACGCGCCGCCCTCGTTTCCCGGCTTCGGGCCATGAGCGAGGGGCAGCGCACGACCTCCGGCGCCTATGACAAGCGCTGGCGATAGGAGACGACAGATGGAAAACAAGCGAGCAGCACTCAGCGTCGGACCGGTCTATTATCTCTGGGACGGGCCGAAATGGCGGGATTTCTATTTTCGCATCGCCGACGAGGCCGATATCGAATATGTCACGCTCGGAGAGACCGTCTGCTCCAAGCGCCAGCATTTCAGCGAGCCGCATGTCGCCGATGTCATCGAACGGCTTGAAGCGGCTGGCAAGCAGGTGACGCTCTCGACGCTCGCCATGGTGACGCTGGAGCGTGAAAGCCGGCATATGCGCGACCTCATCCGCGACAGCGACCATCCGGTGGAAGCGAACGACCTCTCGGCGCTCGGCCTGCTCAAGGGACAGCCGCATTCGATCGGCCCGCTGGTCAATGTCTACAATGCCGCGACAGCGCGCACGCTCGCTTCGCGCGGGGCCAGCAATATCTGCCTGCCGCCGGAACTGCCGGCCGTCTCTATCCAACGGATGCTGGACGACATGCCCGGCTTTTCCTTCGAACTCTTCGCTTTCGGCCGCATGCCGCTCGCCATTTCAGCGCGTTGCGCCCATGCACGCTCGAAGGGGCTGACCAAGGACAATTGCCAGTTCATCTGCGGAGAGGAACCGGATGGCCTGGCGCTGCGCACGCTCGACCGGCAATCCTTCCTTGTGCTCAACGGCGTGCAGACCATGTCGAACAGTTGCGCCGTGCTGCTCGATGACCTCGCGCCCTTTGTCGAAGCAGGCCTCGCCCGCGTTCGGCTCTCGCCGCAGGATTGCGACATGGTGGGTGTCACTGACATCTACCGGGCGGTGCTCGATGGTCGTATCGATGGCGACGAGGCGCTCGCCAACCTCTCGGCCGTCTATCCGGGCGTGCGTTTCTCCAACGGCTTCCTGCACCAGCAGGAGGGGGCGGCCTGGGTGGCACGCGGGCGCGGTGCCGCTGTGGCGCAGGGGTGAAAGCCGGATCAGCCGAAAATGACACGCGCCTCGGACTTCGCGGCAAGCAGGCTTTCGAGAACCATCTTCTCGAAAAAGACATGGCGGCGCAGGCCTTCCTGAAAGCCTCCGAGCATGTGCCAGACAGTCTCTGGCGAGAGCCTGCTGCGGCCATCCGCGATGGCCTTCATCGTGCGGGACAGCTCTTCCGCCTGAAGTCGGTCGCAGCGGTGCTCAGCCTTCAGGCGCTCGATGGTCACGGCGGCAAAATGCGAGCCGGCATGGTGGTCGAAATCGGGGAAGAGCAGCCGTTCCTCCAGATCATGAACGACTGTCAGCAACGGCAGGATCGCTTCGGCAAGCTCGACCAGGTCTTCCGCGCTGCCGGGCTCGGTCGCCGCCTCTTCGAGCCGCAGACAGAGATCAAGCACTTCACCCTGAAGTTTTTCCAGCCGGGCGATATCAACAGCGGCAAGGGTCGCATTCATCTTGAACCCTCCTTTCCTTCGCCGCCATCATGCCGCGTCGCGCGGTACCGGTCTTTGTGCGGGCTCAAACAAGGTGGAGGCTTGGGCGTGGCATTGAGGCCATGGCGAGGCGGCTTGCGGAAGGTGAGCCCAGCCGCCCCTGCCCTATTGAAGCCGGGGCCGCTTCAGGAAGGTGTCGCGGTCGGCGGATTTGACCCTGAGCCAGGTTTCACGGCCGTTGCGCAGAACCCTTACGGGGATCTCGGCGCCGGCCGGGCCGCTTTTCCAGACCTGTCGATAGAAGTCGGCCAGACCGCCAACCTCCTCGTCGCGCACTTCCGAAATCACGTCTCCGCCCTGCAACCCGGCCTGCGCGGCCGGCCCTTCGGGCGAAACACTGATGACCACGACATCGCCATTGCTCTCGGCAGCCATCGCGCCAAGCCAGGGACGCGGCGGCTTGTCCACCTTTCCGCGCGTCAGAAGATCGTCGAGGATCGGGCGAAGCAGGTTGATGGGAACGACCATGTTGATATCGGACGCCCGTCCGCCGCGGCTCATCTCGAGCTTCAGGGAGCCAAGCCCGAGCAGCTTGCCGTCCTGATCGACGAGAGCGGCACCGCCCCAGGAGTGGTGGGCGGGCGCCGTGAAGATCGCCTCCTCCAGCAGGTATTCCCAGTAGCCCGCGAATTCCTGCTTCGCGACGATCGCCGCCTCCTGCGCCTGACCGTGCCCGTCGATCATGACGACCGGATCGCCGCGCTTTGCCTTGGCGCTGTCACCGAACACGAGCGCCGGGCAGTTCAGCGGACCGAGCGCCTGGATGAGGCCAAAGCCGCTTTCCTGATCGTAGGCCAGGGCATGGCCGGCCACTACCCTGCCATCCTGGTCTGTGAGCCAGACCTCTTCCGCCTCGATCATCAGATAGCCGATGGTAAGCACGACGCCATCCGCGCGGATCACGACACCGCTTCCCTCACGCAGGGTTCCGAGCGATCGGGCGGTGAATGCGTCCTCCGAAATGGTCGCGCGCACGGCAACAATCGATCGCGCAAAGGCAGCTTTATCCATATCTCGTCTCGATTTCGTCGTTCATGTCATTGTGAAATATGTACGCGCGCCCTCCAAAACAAGGTGATCGTGGTGCTGCGCCCCTTCGCAGACCTGGACGGCGTGGCACGCGCGCAATCTGCGGAAATGACCGGCAACACCGAAACAGGTTGGCTCAATCAGGAGGGCCGGTTTCCGTTTCTTATGGTTCCAACCTACCTGAAGACAGCACCCGCCGCCGCTTCCGCACCATCGTCGTCCATTTTTGCAGAAACCTTCACATGAAGCCTATGGGCAAAAACAACCGTACGTGACAGAATCGGAAGCAATCGGGCTGTTCAGCGTCAAGGCTTGCCCGTCTGATCGCACGTGGCCCAATCCGTTACCTGCGGTGTCGATATGAACAGGAGGTGCTGGAATGATCGGATCACATGACGTTTTTCTTGTGATCCTTGCCGTCATGATCGCCATGGCGGCGTCCTATACCGCGCTTGATCTCGCGTCCCGCACGAGCGTGGCCACCACCCGTCTCGCCTCGCTGGTCTGGTTGGCGGCCGCAACGATCTGTCTGGGGGGCGGCATCTGGGCGATGCATTTCGTCGCCATGCTGTCCTATGTCCTGCCGGGCATGGAGGTCGCGTATGATCTGTGGCTGACCGTTCTCTCGCTCCTGACCGCGATCGTCTTTACCGGGGTCGGATTTGCGGTCGTGGCGCGGGCCGATACCGGCCCGACGGCGCTTGTCCTCAGCGGACTTTTCATGGGCACTGGCATCCTGGCCATGCACTATGTCGGCATGGCCGCGATGCGGATGCATGCCAGCCTGCACTATGATCCGGTCTGGGTCCTTGTTTCAGTGATCATTGCCATGGCCGCGTCTATCGCGGCGCTCTGGCTTGCCTTTCGCGGCGCACGTTTCATCGAGAAGATCATTTCCGCCTTCGCCATGGGATTGGCGATCTCCGGCATGCATTTCGCCGGCATGAAGGCGGCGACGTTCACCATGCACGGCGACATGGGGGCGGAGATCGGCGGCAGCGTCAACCAGAATGGCCTGGCCCTGGCGGTTTCCGGCATCACCTTCCTGATCCTTGTCGCCGCGATCGTCGCCGCCATCTTCGACCGCCGGTTCGCGGCGTTGGCATCGAAGGAGTCGCGGGCGCTGAAAGAAAGCGCCGAACAGTTCCGCTCGCTCTACCGGCGCACGCCGCTGCCTCTCCATTCGCTGGACGCGGACGGCCGTATCGAGGATGTCAGCGATGCCTGGCTCACTATGCTTGGCTACGAACGCGCTACGGTGATCGGTCGCCCACTCATCAATTTCATGACCGAGGAATCGGCGCGGCAGCGGATTGGCGACTGGCAACGGCTCCTTGTCGAAGGCGAACTGCGCGAGCGGGAATACCGGTTCGTTACTCGCAAAGGGGATTTCATCGACGTACTTTCCACGTCTCGGATCGAGCGGGATGCTGATGGCGTTTTCATCCGGGCGGTCGGAGGCCTCGTTGATGTGACGGCGCGGCGGCGGGCGGAGGAGGCACTCCGGCAAGCCCAGAAGATGGAAGCCGTCGGCCAGTTGACCGGAGGCGTCGCACACGACTTCAACAACATCCTGGCGATCATTCTGGGCAATCTCGAAATGATCCGCAAACGCATTCCGAAGGAAGACCGGGCGATCCGCATGGTCGACAATGCCATCGAGGGCGCGCAGCGCGGCGCGGCTCTCACCCAGCGCATGCTGTCCTTTTCCCGGCGCCAGAGCCTCAGCCCGCAAGCCGTGCAGATCCGTAGCCTCGTGGATGGCATGCATGACCTGATCGGGCGTTCGCTTGGGCCGAGGATCACCGTGCTTACCCAATTTCCCGACCGGTTGCCGGCCGTCTTTGCCGATCCGCACCAGCTTGAAATGGTCCTGCTCAATCTTGTCGTCAACGCACGCGATGCGATGGAGGGCGGCACGATCACCATCGCGGCGGACGGCCCGGTCCCGGCTCCCCCGACCTTGCATAACGGTTCCTATGTGTGCCTCCGGGTGACTGATACCGGCGCCGGCATGGATGAGGCGATCCTGTCACGGGCGCGCGAACCCTTTTTCACCACCAAGGGCGTCGGCAAGGGAACCGGGCTCGGCCTGTCGATGGCCAGCGGCTTTGCCGACCAATCGGGTGGCGCGCTCGATATTACCAGCCAGAAGGGCATCGGCACGACGATCAGCATCTGGCTGCCGGTGGCGGCAGCCAGTTCGCCGGGAAACGAAAGCGGAAAGTCCGGCATCGTTCCTCGTAACACTCCGCGGCTCGATGGCCAGACGATTCTTGTCGTCGACGACGAGGCTCTGATCCTTATCAACACCGAATCCACGCTGCAGGAACTGGGCGCGACCGTATTTTCCGCAACGACGGCGCTTGAGGCCCTGGATCTGTTCGGCCGCCATTCCGAAATTTCCTGCCTGGTGACGGATTATGCGATGCCAGGCATGACCGGCGCGCAACTGGCGGCCGCCATTCGCGTCAAGAAACCGAACCTGCCGATCGTGATCGCAACGGGCTACGCCGAACTGCCCGGCGAAATTGCCTCCTACGAGACCATAAGCAAGCCCTTCAACGAAGAAGCGCTGGGCAGGATCATCGCGCAGGCGATCTTCGGCACCCGTGGCGAAGTCGTTCCATTCGACCGGAAGAACCGCTGACGCGCCGTTTGCGACCGAACCTTGCCTCACCGCCTGCACCCCAGGAACAATCCTGACCGATCATCGTTTCAACAAATCGCAATATCGGACGGAGGATGATCATATGGGTATGGAACAAGCCCCGACAAAACCAGGAAATGAATCGGCGCGCGGCCTGCGTCGCAGCACGGCAGAGGAAGAGCGCAAGGTCGAAGCGAGCAAGGGCTCCGATCTGGCAAAAGGCGCCGATCGTGTCGAGGAACGCTCCAGAAGCTCGGATGGCAAAAGCGCCGGCCAAAAGCAGGCTCCGCGCTCCAAGCGTCACTGAGGCGAGCGTCGTCGACAACAGATAAAGGCGGCGGGCTTTCGTCCGCCGTCTTTTCGTTCAGTTCGAGCCGTCCGTTACAAGACCGCGCCAAGCGCACCGGCCAGTGGCGGCGGTTCCCGCGATGTCGCATCATAGATGCACGGGGCTGCAAAGATGGCAGCGCAGAGTGCGGCGATAACAATCATTCTCATGGGATGCTCCTCCGATTTCCCGATCGACGGACGCCTCAAACCAGATTGAGTTCGACATTGATGTTGCCCCGTGTCGCCTTGGAGTAGGGTCTGGTGGGCTTCCTCGACCAGTTCGCGGGCGATGTCAGGCTCGATGCCAGGCATGCTGATGTTCAGTCGCACCTGCAGATTGGCTCAGCAAGCCTGCCGATCAGGGGACGGTGACTTCCGCCGCCAACCCGCCACCCTCGCGATTGTAGAGCCGGATCGAGCCGCCGATCGCTGTGTCGTCCGGGATTATCTCGCCCGCACCCCTGCAGCGCCCCGCGTCAAATATGACGCGCAAAGGTCGCTGTAACACTCTAAATATTCTGCATAATTCCGTTCGCGCGTCAGGTGTGGCGCGCCAGCTCCTTCTCGATCGCCGAAACCAGCCGGCGGTCGTCCGGCGTGACATCCGGTGAGAAGCGAGAGACAACCTTGCCGTCACGGCCGATCAGGAATTTCTCGAAGTTCCACAGCACGTCGGCCTGATCATCGGCGACAACGCCATAGCCCTTCAAGCGCTCGCGCATCGGCCCCTCGCCGATCGCTTCGGGCGACGTTTGCGTCAGGGTCTGGTACAGCGGATGGGCGGTCGCGCCCTTGACCGAGATCTTGGCGAAGATCGGGAACTGGACGTCATAGGTGCTGGTGCAGAACTCGACGATCTCGGCCTCGGTGCCCGGCTCCTGCCCCATGAAGTCGTTGGCCGGAAACGCCAGGATGACGAGGCCTTCGTCACGCTTGGCTTCGAACAGCTTTTCCAGTCCTTCATATTGGACCGTCAGTCCGCATTTCGACGCGACGTTGACGACCAGCATCACGCGGCCGCGATATGCTTCCAGGGTCGTCTGGCTGCCATCCACTGTCTTGACCGGGATATTCAAGGGAGACGATGTCACGATTTTCCACTCCGCTGCGATAACAAGGACAGGCGATCATCCGGCCAGGCGGCGCGGAGCAATCAATTCTTGTCGTTGAATATCCGGTAGAGGATGCCAAGTCCACGCTGACCGTCGCGATTGCCGACGGCGGCCAAAGCTTCAAACACCCGGCGCGCGTCGGCGTACCGTTTCAGTTTCAGATAGGCATAGCCCCTGAGCGACAGGAGGTCCGTACGCTCCGGCCCGATCTGCTTCAACTGATCGAGAACCAGGATCGTTTCGCGGGCACGTCCGGCATCGAAGGCGGCCACGGCCTTGTCGGCGAGGATGGCGCTCTGCAGTTCATAGGCGCGCTTGCGGTTTTGCGGCGCCTTGACGGCGGAGACGGCAGCCTTGCTCGCCAGTCCGGCGCGCAGATAGGCGAGGCTCTGGCCATAGGCCGCGTCTTCGCGCGTCTTGGCGGACGAGCCAAGCAAGCCGACCTCGAAGGCGGCCGCCGCTTCCATAGGCCTGTTCAGGTCCATCAGGCACCAGCCGCGGGTCAGCGCCGCTTCCGGAGCCAGCGTTTGTGGATTGACGGTGGTCTTGCAACCACGTCCGGTGCTGGCTGTCTTGCGCGGGCGGGTGCGCTCGACGACGATCTCGGTTTCCCGCGGTTCTTCGGAGACCACGATGGTACGGGCGGGCGCACGCACTTGCCGACGGACGGTTTCCTCGACGGCCGGCACTTGCAGCTCCGTCTTCTTTTCTTCCGGCTCTTCCACTTCTCCAACCCTGGCGATGCGCTCAGACCGCCCGGCCCACAGGTGCTGGATTTCCGCGAGGCCCTTGGCATCCTCCAACTGGAGATAGGTGACGGCAAGACCGTAGGCGGAGGGTTCGTCGTCCAGCTTCCAACCGAGCGCCGTTTTGAACCACTGGATTGCCGTTTGCGGCTGGTTGAGCGCGCGGGCATACCAGCCGAATTGTTGCGCAGTCGCGGCATCCCGCGACTTGATCGTCTCGGCGGCGATGCGTTTCAGGATCTCGGCCTCGATCGACACGGGAGGATCGAGCGCCAGGAGGTTTGCCGTCGCCGCCAGATAGACCGACTTCGCTTCCTCCGACGTGTCGCGCCAGCGGTACATCACGTCTTCCGCATCGAGTGGCATGCCGCGATCGATCAGCACAAGCGCAAGACCCTGCGATGCAGCGGCAGAATCTTCCTTGTCACGGGCGCGGCGAAACCATTTCTCCGCCTCTTCCATGTGGTCGCGCGGCAGGTGATACCAGCCCAGCAGCAAAGCGTCGGACGCCAGTCCGCCGGTTTCGGCGAACCGTTCGACGCGCGACAGATATTCCGGCGAAACGACGAGCTTGCCATCGGCATTGGCTTCGGCAACGAAGCGGCGCGCAAGGTCGTCGCGGATAGCGTCGAATTCCCTGGCGCCATCCGCCGCAGTCTTTTCCTTGGTCAGAAGTGTTTCGACATCCTTGGCAGGAAGAATGGCGGCGGCTTTCTGGACCGTCGCCAGGCGCTCCGCGCTGTTCTGGCAATTGTTGAGAATGTAGGTGTAGGCGTCGATAGCGCGCTGGGCCTTGTCGGTGCGATAGAACGCCTCGGCAACGCGCCAGAGCACGTCGACCTCGCTGCAGGTGAGCAGGCTCGGCGTTTCCGAACCGATCCGGACCACGGCCTCATACTGTTTCAGGTCCGAGGCATTGATCAGTCGCGTGCGGGCTTCCGCGACCGTCAGCCGGTCGATCAGGTCCGCCGGTGGTTTCCACGCGAGTTCCGCCGCCTGCCGGTCGGCGATCGCCTTGCGCACCTCGGTATAACGGCCCTGGGCATAGAGGTCCCACATGGATTCCAGCTGTTTGTCGTCGTTCTGAGGAATGGCCAGCGGATCCTTGGGCGGCGTCCATTCTGGGTAAAGCGCCTTCAGACGGGAAATTTCGGCCTGCAGTCGCGCTGTATCGCCCCGGCTTGCAAAATAACGCAGTGCGCTCTCGTCTACCTTCTTGTCCATCGCCGCGGTGACGACGATATCAACGGCGGGCTGGGCCGGACGCTTGATTTCCTGGAAGACCGGGGCGGGTTTCTTGTCGGAGGACTGCGCGACCTGCTGTTCGGCCGCGCGCGGCAAGAGCAGTGTCTGCTCCGCTTCGCCCACAGACGAAAACACGCTCATCACGTGCTTCACATAGTCAGGCTTCTTCATGCTGACAACGCCGACGGCGATAACCGCTGCTGACAATGCGATGAAGATCGACTTCATAGGCACTCCGGCTGCCTTGCAGCGATGAAAGATAACCCCAGCAAGTGGAGCGTCGAAGGATAGTAAAGCGTCGGCGTGAACTGCTGGAGATCGGCCGGTAGCGTGGTCTTGTCCACCACACAGGCCAGAATATGGTTAACAATTCGATAACCAAGATCGGAAAGGTTGTCTTTTACGGCTCCACTTACTAAATCAATGGTTGTGAATGTGCCGTTTGCACCGGCCGTTTGTCGGCGAAAATGATCGAGCAATTGCCGGTCGGTGATACCGGCGCGCACGAGATAAAGCGGGATACGAAGGGCGTTGTAACCGTACTCCGCCGGAAAGCCTGCGGCCGGCTTGGGCGGCGATGTCAGGGACACCCAATCGGCGGGCAGTTGTTTCGGGCCGTATCGGAACTCGCCGAGAAGTGCCAGGCCGTCGTCGCGCAACTTTGCCCATTCCGGCGACGGCGCGAGTTTGTCGAGGACCGGAAAAGCTTCGAAAATCCAGTAGGACGGGTTCACCACTGGACCGTCCTCTCGGTCGGCGGCGGAAAACCCGGTGGCCCCCGGCAGCAGCACGCTTCGTCCCGCCTGATGGAGAACTGTCTTGTCCAGGATGGCGCGGGCGATGCGGGTTCCGGCCTGGATATAGTCAGGCCGTTTCCATCGTTCGCCGGCAAGCCCAAGTGCATAGGCGATGAGGATATCGCCGTCGGTTGCGTTGTTGATGTCGGTGACATGCGGTGTCGCGCTCGGGTTCCATGTCCAGGCGGCAAGGCCGTCGTCGCGCAGCAGCAGTTCGGTCTGCGTGAAGGACCAGATCAACGCGAAATCCGATGGGCTCCCGGCAAGGACCGACAGCAGCAGGCCATAGCCCTGCCCCTCACTATGGCTGATGCCGCCATTGCCGTCATCGATGATCCGGCCGGCAGGATCCAGGAACTTCGCCTTGTAGGCACTCCATGCCTCGGCGGCGATCACGGGCTGTTGCGCCAATGCCGGAGCGGTCATCAGGCAGAAGCCGAACATGCCTGCAAGAAGGACTGCAAGCCGTTTTCCCATCATTTCCGCCGCCCGAGATTGGTCAACAGCGTAGCGGTCGCAAGTCCCAGCAGAACACCGAGCGCCGACAACAGCACGGCGTAGGAGAGGATGTTGGTCGACAACCAGTTGGCCGCGATCAGCCGGTAGTTGGAGAACGATGCCGGCTGGGACGGGACGAAATTGAAGGCGTTGACCGGGACCGTCTCGAGGGTTTTCTTGCCGCGCTGATAGGTGGTGATATGGCCGGCAAGCTGCGACCAGTTGGACAGCGCGCTCAACGCCTCGACGCCTTCGTGCAGGCCCGGACCGCTGGGTGCGGCGATCACGGACCATGTGCCCGTGCCATCCGGGCTCGACCCTTGAGCGATCAGCAGCGAGGCTTCGTTCGACGGCGTGAAGCTGCTCTCGGAAGTGGGCGCGAAACGCAGCGACGAGAACGAGATGTCGAAGTTCCGCTTGACCCAGTCTTCGAAGGCGCCGATCTGACCGCTCCACAGACCACCGCTCAGCTTCTCCCGCCATTCGTCGAATGCAGTCTGCGTATCGACGCCCCCGTCTTGACCGCCGGGATCAGGTCCCCAGGTGTTGCGGGCCGCCTCCGCGATGTTCATCTGGGTGAAGACCACTTGCGGCATCTGCGACAGCGAGCCGATGAAGATCGCGCTTCTGTTGCCGATCAAAGCGGGCGAAGCGACCGTTTCGACCTGGATGGGATGACCGGCCGCCACCGCCATGCGCCCGAGCACCGTCGCGGCCGCGGACAATGTGTCGGCGTCGATCCGGTCGATGGAGAGCGGAATGGCTCCCTGGGTCCGGTTGTAGGGAAAGCCTGTCCCCGACAGGGCGGCGAGATTCGGTAACTGTCCGATCCGGGCAAAATCCGGCATGTGGAATTCGGACGTGTCGAACAAGGCGAAGCGCGGCGTATCCGAGCCGGTCACGCCGGGGGCGCATACCTTGTCGTCCTCGGCTTCAAGGATGGCCTCGATCGCGATCGTGTTCAAGCCAGGGCGGAAATGCCGCATCGTCACGTTGATCGGCAGATGCCGCAGAATACCGCCGCCGGAAGAGGTGATTGGGACAGTGGAGGCAATCGAGCCGTTGACATAGACGTCGATATGGCTCCCCGGCAGCACCGTTTCGGAATAGGCGGCATCAAGCAGGATGACGGCCGTGCCATAGGCGTCCGCATAAAAATCGGAGGGAATACCGACGGTGAAATCCGTGCGGAACCTCCGGCCGGAAAACTGCTCCGTCTTCGAGCCAAGCTGGGAGAAGCTCAGCCTAGTATCGGCAAACAGGAACGGTGCATCCGGGAACCGCCAACGCTGCGTTGCCAGAAAATCGCGGCGCGTCGTGCCATCGACATCCATCGGCGCGACGATGCTTTCGATCGCGGTGCGGATGGCCTGCCAGGTCGGGCCGCTCAGCACGAGGATTTGTGATCCGGTTTTCGGGTCCGTGACGAACCTGGCAATAGGCGCCGAGCTGGCGCCCGACGGTAGGGAAGACAGGAGCGGCTGGATCTCGCCGGGCGTGCCGACCAGAACCGTCATTGCCCCGGGTTTCGAGGCCGGCAGGCCCTGTGTTTCAAAGGAAAAGGCCTGGTTCGGCATGTTGGCAAGCAGCGCCAGCCCTTGCGAAAGCCGCATCAACGGAATCGTCGCGCCGGGTTGTTCCAGCGCCGGCACGACGAAATTAAAGCGGGTGAAGCCAGCCTCATCGACGCCGATTGCGCGGATGTCGTCGAAGCTCTGCAGCGCCTGCGCCGAATTGTCGGCGAAACTCAGATAGGTTCTTTCCGCCTCGATGTTCGACCAGAGTTCATACGTCGATTGCACCGTGCAGTCCGTGCGGTGGCGCTGGCTGGAACGCAGCCGGATCAAGTTCGAACCGGGCTTCAGTAGCCCTTTCGGCAGGTCGAGACTGAAATCGGAAACGGAATCCGGCGAACGGACAGGCTCGTCGACGATTCGGGTATTATTGACTTCGACGGAAAGCCGCGACACTTCCGGCGCGACGAAGATGGAATTCTGATAGCCGATATTGAGCTTCGTGCCGGTCGCGGCCTGCTGCGGCGTCAGATAAACCGACCAGGTCCGGTCGTCGAATTCACCGGCTAGACCCAGGTTGCCGTTGGGAAGAATGAACCGCCGGAACGGTTCGGCCGCCGTTGCCGGCTGCACGACGGGGGTTTCCGTCACGTTCGTAGCTGGCGTTTCAGCCGCGCCCGCGCCGTCCGCCGGTGCGGTCACCGCTGGCGTGTTGGACACCGGGCTGTCGGCCGGCCTTTCGGGCGTCATGTCGAACGGCAGCGTCTGAGCGTGGATCGCAGCGCCGGAAAGCGCGAACAGAGCGAAAGCCAGGAGAACGGGGCGTCTCATTTCTTCGCCTCCGTCAGCTTGCGCGCCTTGTCCCTCGCACCTGGATTGCTGAAGAAATAGATGAGGCCGCGCGTGGTCTGGTAGAAGGCGAGGCCAAAGAACCAGACGGTGCCCCGGAACAGGCCCGGATTGCCGCGACGCGACAGCTGGAACTGGGTCCATTGCTGCGAGTTTGCGAAGATGAGGTCGGCGACGAGACTGTGATGGCGCGCCTCCTCCGGCAGGTAGAGGCAGCCGACGGTGACGATATCGCCGGCGACCTGGGTGTTGCGGATCGCCACCGGGAGTATTTCCTCGATATCGCCGCCATGGGTCTTGAACCGGATCAGGCCGCGCGTATCGACCGGCGGAGACGACAGGTTCTTGGCAAAGACATTGATGCGGGCACCATTGGCGGACACATCGTCGATCGTGGCGGGATACCATTGATCGGCAAGCCCGAATTCGCAGCGGCGCGTTACCTTGACCCGCCGCGTCGCGCTCAACTCGCCACGTTCCGACACGACGCCGAGCGCGCAACCGGCCAGAACGAGGTTCAGCAGGTTCCAGGCACCGACCACCAGCGTGACGTCGGCCTTGTAAGGCTCGGTGTAGACACGATAGATGGTCACCCCCAGCGCGAACAGCAGGACGCCGAAGATGATGAAGAATGGCCGGCTGATTTCCGACAGACGGCTGACAAGTACGGACTCGTCCTTCGCCGTTACCTTGAAACTCGGTTTTCGCGGATTGAGGATCGCCGAGATGACCGCCGGCAACAGATGGATCGTCTGGACATACTCATAGAGCTCCGAGATCCATGGCCAGCGGAACGATCCATAGAGATAGTTCTGCATCATCAGGTTCACGAGCATGTAGGCAAGCGTATAACCCAGGAACTCGCCACCCGACGCGGTGAAGATTTCCAGATCGAAGAACAGATAGAAGAGCGGCGCGAACAGGAAGATCGTGCGCGGAAACGGAAACAGCCAGAATAGCGTCGACGATGTGTAGCAGAGCCGTTGCGGTATCGACAGACCGCGTTTCAGCGGCGGGAACTTGAAGCGCAGGATCTGCATCATGCCTTGCGCCCAGCGGCTGCGCTGGCCGATGAAGCTGGCGAAGGTCGCCGGCTGCAGCCCGGCGATCAGCGGCCGGTCAACATAGACGCTGTTCCAGCCGCTGGCATGAAGATCGATCGCGGTTTCGCAGTCCTCGGTGATGCTGACACCGCTGAAGCCGCCGGTCTGATCAAGTGCCTTGCGGCGCAACACGGCCGCCGAACCACAGAAGAACGACGCATTCCACTTGTCGAGACCGCGCTGGATGATGCCGTAGAACATTTCGTTCTCGCTCGGCATTTTTTCGAAGGTCCGCAGGTTCCGCTCGACCGGATCAGGATTGAGGAAGAAGTGCGGTGTCTGGACGAGGAACAGCTTCGGATCGTCCTCGAAATAACCGACGGTCTCCAGGAGAAAGTCGCGGGCGGGCGCATGATCGGCGTCGAAGATCGCCAACAGTTCTCCCTGCGAATGCGCCATGCCGTTGTTGAGGTTCCCCGCCTTGGCGTGTTCGTTGCGCTCGCGCGTAAGATAATTGACGCCGAGATCGCGGCAGAGTATCTGCAGGTCGTTATGCCGGGCCTTGGCGCCCTGGTCCTCGAGCAGGTTGGCCGAATTGCGCTTCTGTACCGTGCCGCCGTCATCAAGCAGCCAGACCGTCAGCTTGTCGGCCGGATAATCCAGCGCCTTGGCTGCAGCCAGCGTGTTGGCGAGAAGGGCTGCATCCTCGTTGTAGGTCGGAACGAAGACGTCGACGCTCGGGTACTTGCCCTCCGATGCGGCGCGCGACGGGCGGGGCGGCAGGGGCATGGCGACGACGAACAGGCTGAGCGCCAGCATCATGACGCTGTACATCTCGGCGAGATAAAGCAGGAATCCGGGAATGAAATTTTCCGGCTGGTTGAGCGGCGGCAGCGTGCTGGTGGTGCGCCAGTAGACATAGCGCATGACGATCGCCGTACCGAAGGCAAGCGCGGTGAGCCGCCAGGTCCCTTCGGCGCGCAGGATCTTGATCACGGCCATGAAGGTGACGACGGCGATGCTGGCGATCAATTGGGTCTGCAGGTTGATCGGCAGGCTGACCAGGGCCAGCAGGCAGAGGGACGTTATTCCCCAGAACAGAATAATGCCGACCTTGCGCATGGTTGCTGCCTTTCACGAGGCCGACCGATGAAAACATGCTGGTCGACGGTAGCCTGGAATGCCGCGGTCAACTCGAACTGCCATGGACAGTCAGCACTACGCCGAGGCTACTTGCACTGCGTGGCGCCGCCTGACTGTGTCACACAGTCCGGAGAAGGAACAACGACTGCATCTGTATTCGTGGTTGTTGGTAAAGGAACAGTTTCTTTAGCGACCGGCTGTTTCACCGCTTCCATTTTTTTGACGGTTGGCGCAGCGCGAACCTGCCGCACGACGGGGCGCGGTTCCGGCTCTTCCTCGGTCAAGGCAGGTGCGTTTCGCAGCGCGTCGGTCTTCGGATAGATCGGATTTCCGGTCTGTCCCAGCGTCGGATCGACGCTCGGCGGCTCGCCGTAGGGATTCCAGCCTGGAGCACTGAAGCCGGCCCGGATCGTGTATCCGTACATGATCGCCAGCAGCTTTTCTTCGCTGGCATCTTCCTCGCACAGGCGCAGGCGAACCTGGATCGTGCCGCGATTCTGGAAAACGGTTCTGGCCGCCTCGGGCGAGCGGATCTGCTGCCAGCCATAGAGGCAGGAATCATTCTGGCGACCCTTGCCGAAGGCATAGCTGAAGGGGCCGTAGTTGTTCTGCAGGTAAAGCGGCGACTGGCGCAGCACGACACCCGGCAACTCCCGACGCATTTCCCTGGCGATATCGGTGGCGCGGATCGACGAATAGCCCAGCGTCTTGTCGCTGTCCCGTTCGAACCCGACCGGGCCGAACAACTTCACCCGCATGACGTTCTGGCCAGGCGTCGAGGCGGAAGTGAACAGGAAGATGTCCTGCTGCGTCGCATTGCTGAAGCGCCGCTCAACGATATTGACGATGGCTGGTCCGCCCGGCGGCGGCATGGCGATCGCCGTATCCTCGGAAACGGTGACTGCGCTGTCGGTCATCCGCACACCTTCGCGCGCGGCACAGCCGGTGAGAACCAGAGCCAGAGCGATGCCCGTGAAGGCAGATCGCGAGAATGAGACGTCTGGCAAAGCCAAAAAAAACTCCGCTCTACTGTCGGGAAACTGTCTGTGCCGAACGCCATTTCGAATCGCGGCACGCCGAATCATAGACATTGTTAAATCATGCGACCGCGTTCGTGAATCCCAATTCATGGGGGCGACAATTTGGAGTTGCCAATTTACGGCGTGGTGGGCGGGCGAACGCCAACCTTGGATGTTCTCAGTTGAGGAAAACCCGGACGGTCGCAGCCCTGCCAGCGGCATCGATGACCGTCAATGTCGAGAAGCCGGCGCCATCCGGAACCCATTGATTGACGCGGCGCCGCGATGTCTCGGCCAGCGGTTTTCCGTTCGCAAGCCACCGGAACGGCGCGCGGCCACCTTGCAACTTCAGCACCAGCGGCATCGGAGAGCCCGCCGTATCGACGCCAAGCTCGACACGGGCGCCTTCGGGCGGATAGACGATCTGCGGTGCGGCTTCACGGATGGAAGCGGAAACGAGACCGCTGGCATTCAGCGAGAAGCGCCGTTGGCTGATCGGCAATTGCGACTGGGCAATGCGCACCGCGCCGGCCGGCGCGCGTGGCAACGGCGTGATGGCGACGCCCGACTTGGCAAAGCCCTCGAACAGGATGGGCGCTGCCGTCCCATAGCCGGTGAGGCCAGGAACAGCGCCATTGTCCGGCCGCCCGACCCAGACGCCGAGAACATAACGGCCATCGAAACCGACCGACCAGGCATCGCGGTAGCCGTAGCTCGTGCCGGTCTTGTAAGCGATGCCGCGCTGGACCACGCCTTTCGGCGGCAGGACGCCCGACAGGATATCGGCGATCTGCCAGGTGGCGACGGAATCAAGCAGCGGTTCGCCTTCGATCGAGCCGGGCTCTCCCTGGATGCCATCGCCGAGCCTGACGGGCTTGCCGCGATTGGCGAGCGCCGCATAGAGCTGCACGAGGTCCTTCAGGTTGATGCCCAGACCGCCAAGGCCGATCGCAAGGCCAGGCGCCTCATTCGGCGGCAGGATGGGACGAACCTCGGCACGGCGAAAACGCATCATCAGGCGGCTCGGGCCAACCGCGTTGAGCAGTCGGACAGCCGGCACGTTAAGCGACAGTTGCAGCGCCTGGCGGATGCTGACATCGCCCTGATAAGTCATGTCGAAATTGCGCGGGCGGTAACCGAAGAAATCGGCCGGCCGATCCTCGATGATCGTTTCCTGCGAAACGAGGCCCTCCTCGAAGGCGAGGCCGTAAATGAACGGTTTCAGTGTCGAGCCCGGAGAGCGGGCAATGCGGGTCATGTCGATCCAGCCGGACCGGCTGGCATCGAAGTAATCCGCCGATCCCACCGCACCGACGATCTCGCCGGTGCGCGCATCGGCCATCATCATGGCGATCGAGACCTTGGGACCAAGCCGCACGGCCGCTTCCCGGGCAACGGTCTCCAGTCCCTTCTGGATCGGCCGCCGCAGCGTCGTATGATGCCGCATGATCTTCGGCTCCGTACGCAGGGCCGCTTCAGCCAGATGCGCGGCGAAGGCCGGAAGCTGCAATCTCCGCGTCGGCACCACGAAAGATGCCGCCCGCTCAGCCTCCCCTTCGCCGATGACCGCGGAAACGGCCATGCGTTCCAGAACACGCTGGCGGGCAATCTCGGCCGCTTTCAGATGCCGATCCGGCCGGCGCCGTTCCGGCAATTGCGGCAGGGCGACGAGGAGAGCCGCTTCGGCAACGCTAAGGCGGCGGGGTTCCTTGCCGAAATAGGCAAGGCTCGCAGCGCGAACCCCCTCCAGATTGCCGCCATAGGGCGCATGGGTGAGGTAAAGGTCGAGGATTTCGGCCTTGCCGAGACGTCGCTCGATCTGCACGGCGCGAACAAGCTGGCGCAGTTTTGCGCCGAAAGAACGCCCCTCCCGCGGCTCGATCAGCCGCGCAACCTGCATGGACAAGGTAGACGCGCCCGACACGATCCGTCCATGGGTGGCGAACTGGTAGGCAGCCCGCATCAGCGCCCAGGGATCGACGCCCTTGTGCTCGAAGAAGCGCTGGTCCTCATAGGCAACGAGCATGCGGACGAATTGCGGATCGACATCGGCGGCCGTCGTCTGCAGCCGCCAGCGCCCCTCCGGCGTGGCGAAAGCGCGCAGCAACTGTCCATCCGCATCGAGCACCTCCGCCGAGACCGTACTGGCCCCATCGAGCGGTGGCGGATAGGCGCGGTCGGCCGCATCGAAGCCGGCCATCAGGGCGACGCAGGTCAGTGCGGAGCCCGTCAGTGCAGCCAGTATCTTCCACCAGAGCGTCATTATTCGACCGCCTGGACCTCCATGCGCCCCATGGCGGTGCGCGCGGAAAATTGTGGGCGATACATATCCTCGATACTGGCCGCCGGATGATCATAGGTGCCAGGTGTCACGGCCCGGACGACATAGGCGACGGTGATCGCCCGGTCATCACCGCTCGACCGATCGAAGGCTGCGACGAAACGATCGGCGCGGAATTCGGTATGCGCCGCTTCGACATCGCCGATCCACTCGAAGTTCGACAGCTTGGCGCTATCGACCAGAGTGGGGTTGTCGATCTCGAAACCGGCGGGCAGCAGATCGGCGATCAGCACGCGCGACGACCAGGCATTGCTCTCGGTCGCGTTGATGACGACCACATAGCGCTCGTTCTGCTTCGCCTCGGTGATATTGGCCTCTTCGCCATCGAGCGTGTAGTAGGTGCGCTGGATCGTGAAGCCGTTGCCGCCGGCCGGCAGCGGGAAGGCCGGTGCCGCAAGCGTGGTGACGACAGCGGCCACCGGATCATTCGACTTGTTGGTGATGGTGATCGGCTGGTCGAGAACCTCGTCGCCGGTCAGGCGGGCGGCGTAACCGCCGCTGCGCACCGCTCCGTTGATGTCGAGTTTCAGGTCCTGGTCGCCGCCCTGGATGGCGCGGGCGGCAAGCAGCGTCCACATCTGCTCTTGCGTTGAGGTATAGGACTGATGCTCCCATTCGCGGGCGACGATCTTGGACAGTTGCGGAATGATCGTCGGCACCGGACGGGCCTCCGCCGCAAGCGTCAGGACGGCGGCATCGTCGCGCAGCGGCGAGCCGTAGTCGGACCGGTCGAGGCTGGCATTGGTGGTTGCCGTCGACATCTGCAGCGCCTCCTCGAAGAGGCTCTGCGAGCGTTGTGCATCCCCGTAGAGAGCGAGTGCCGCAGCCAGATGCCCCTTCGACAAAGGTGTCGGGAATTCCGACAGCTTTGTGTCGGCATAGTACCGGAGGTCGCTGATCGCAGCCTTGCGGTTGCGGGCGAGCACATAGAGAGAATAGGCAATTTCATTGCCCTGGCTCTTGATGTCGCTGTCGTAGCTCAGCGAGTTCTGCAGGTTGTCCAGTGCCTGCACCATCGCCTGATCCGGCACCTGATACTTCTGCTCGCGCGCCCGTGTCAGGAAGTCGGTGACATAGGCATCGAGCCAGAGGTCGCCGGAGCCCGGGGACCACAGGCCGAAGCTGCCGGTCGAGGACTGGTAGGACAACACGCGGTAGATCGCTTCCTGCACCCGCTTCTGGACATCCGTGTCCTCCGGCAGGCCGGATTGCCTGGCCAGTTCGCTGAGATAAAGCAACGGCAGCGCCCGGCTGGTCGTCTGTTCGGCGCAGCCATAGGGATAACGTTCGAGCGACGTCAGCAGCGCCGGGATGTCGAAGGCCGCCGACCGCGTCACGCTGATGCTGATGGCCGACCCCTGCAGCATGCTTTCGGCCAGCAATTCGCCGTCCACCGTCAGGCTGGCATTCGGCTGAATGGTGATCGGGTGGCGTGTCGTCACCGGCAAGGCGGCGGGACGAACCGGAATGGAAACCGATTGCTGCAGCGACAGGCCATCCGCGCTCGACAGCTCGATCGAGATGGCGGCGTTGCCGGGATGCACGCCGGAGAGCGGCAAGGTCAGGTCGAACTTCCCGCCCGGCTTGACGTTGAAGGTCTGTTGCGCCTCGGCCGAATCGATTGCAACGGCGGAGCTGCTGCTCACCTTGAGGGTCATGTCTCCGGCCGGATGGTCGGTATTGGCGATATCGAGCCGCAGTTCGGCCTTATCCCCGGGAGCGAGGAATTTCGGCAGGCTTGCGGTCACGACGACGGGGTCGCGAATGACGATATCGGTGCTCGCATGTCCGACACCGGTCTTCGACCAGGCGACGGCCATGACGCGGGCGGTTCCGTTGAACTGCGGAATGTCGAAACTGATGATCGCCTTGCCATCCGCATCCAGCTGCACCGGGCCGGAGAAGAAGGCCACCAGTTGCTCGGTCGGCGGATTGCCCTGAAGCGGCATCTCGCCGCCATCGCCGCCGGTGCGCAGCCGCCCGGTTGCGCCGAGCGAGCCATCGATCAGGCGCCCATAGAGATCGCGAATTTCGAGCCCCAGTTGCCGCTGGCCGAAATACCAGCCGTCGGGATCGGGAACTTCATAGCGGGTGAGATTGAGAATGCCGACATCGACGGCGGCAACCGTGACATAGGCCTCCTCGCCCACCCCTGCCCCGGCCACCGAGACCGGAATATTCAGCGTCTGGCGCGGCAGCGTCTTTTCCGGAAGATCGATCGTAACGGCGAGTTTGCGGTCGGCCGGATCGACGGCCAGCCATTTGACGCCGATGGCGCGCATCGGCATGCGGCTTTCCTGCGCATCACCGGGACGATAGAGCGTGGCCGTGACATAGGCGCCGGCACCGAAATCGGCGGTGATCGGGATATCGACCTCACCGCCGGTGGCTGGAATGGTCGCCGTCTGTGTGCCGATCAACTTTTCCGAGCCGATGGTGACAAGGACCTCACCGGCAAAGCGCGGCGAAACCCTGAGCTTGGCCGTCTCGCCAATCGCGTAATGTTCCTTGTCGAGAGCGATCTCCAGGCCATCCGGCGTTTCGGTCGAGCTCGCGGCGACATACCAGCCGGAATCGAACTCGACGCTCGATGTCGGCCCGTCAAGGTCTGCCGTTTCGACCTCGAGCCGGTAGCGGCCCCAATCGGCAGACACGGCAATCTCGCCGCCGTCCTGCGTCACGTCGAGGCGGCCGGTGGAGACCTGCTTGGTCGAGATCACCGGTTCGTATTTCCACGACGTTCCGTCGCGGTACCACTGGTAATCCTGCTCGACGCGCAGCAGCTTCCAGCCCAGGCCGGTCTTGGCGATCTTCGCACCGGTGGAATCGATGGCGATGACATGGAATTTGCCAACGGCGTTTTCGGCGAGTTCGCCGGTAAACTCCGGCTTGATGCCGATTGTCTCGCCGGCCGGCTTGACCGGCAGGCTGAGCGAGCGCTCGACGGCCCGACCGCCGGCTTCCTGCACGCGCACGGTGATGGTCGCGCTCAGGAGCTGCGTCGTCGAGGGCATGTCGGTCAGATCGACATCGAAGGTCGCCTTGCCGTCTTCGTCCAACGGCTCAAGGCCTTCGAGCGTCGTCCTGCTGTCTTCCGTCGCGTCCTCATCGGCAAGGCCGAAAAAGTAACCCTTGAAATCGGCGCTTTCGCGCGTCGGCTTGAGATTGATCTCGCCTTCGAGCTCGAGCCCTGAAGCCGGCGCGCCATAGAGGAAACGGCCGTCGACGGTCACGGGCGTCGGCTGATCCGGTTCGATCTGCCTGGCGGTGCTGGCGAGATCGAACTCGATCCGGTCGGGTACGAAATCATCAACCTGGAACTGCTTTTCGCTGATCGCCGTGCCCTTCGGATCGGTGAATATCTGCACCATCCAGGTGCCGCGCATGGCATTGGGCTGCAGCGGCAGATCGATCGCGTAACCACCCGCCTGCCCGCCATCGCTGACGAGACGGCGATCTTCCACGCCATCCGGGCGCATGAAGACGAAGGTCAGGGGCAGCTTCTCGATTGCCACCGACGCGCTGTCGCGGGCAAGGGCGGAGACATGCACCGTTTCACCGGCGCGGTAGATGCCGCGCTCGGTCCAGGTCAGGATGTCGATTGCGCCGGGAGCCGTGCGGCCGGTGACACCACGATCCGACAGGTCGAAACCAGCTCGGGTGAGATCGAGGAAGACATAATCGTCATCGCCGCTCTTGGCGGTGATGACGGCTGGAACCATGGCGGCGGTGCCGCGCAGCAGGCCGGCATCGAATGTCGCGCGGCCATCGGCACCGGTCGTCGCGGTGCCGAGCACCTCATTGTTCTTGGAGAGCAGCGTCAGCTCGATGCCATCAAGTTGCCTGGCGCTCGCCAGCGAACGGGTGAAAACCGAAAGCCCGTCCGTGCCGGAAAAGGTCGACAGGCCGATATCGGAAATGACGAACCATTGCGTTGCCTGGCTGTCCCATTCATTGCTGGGGGCCGTTGCCGAGACGGCGGTCAGCGCATAGACGCCGGGCTTGCGCTGCGGCAGCGCTTCATCGACAGGAAAGCTGGTGACCACTTCCTTGTTGAGGTCGGTTGCCGTGTCGATCGCCCCCTGCCAGACCAGTTCGCCAATCTCGTCCTGAATGCGCTGGGCGCTGTAACCGTCAAGCTGGGTCAGGAACTGCGAGGTTGTGAGCAACGAGGCAATGTTGCGATCACCGATGCGATAGAGCTTGAGATTGGCGCTGGACGTATTGACCGACACGAGCGGAATGCCGCGCCGCGCCGTGCCCGGCAGAACGAAGCTGTCGCCGGTGAAACGGACCATAGCCGTGCGGTCGGGAATATAGACGTCGAGATTGACCGTCGTTGCCAGCGGCTCATCAGTGATCGAGGACGGCAGGCCTTCGCGGAAGGCGAGCTTGTAGCGTTGCCCGTGGCTGAGGCCCTCGACGCAGATTTCGCTGCCCTTGGCTTCCAGCGCCTTCGGAGCGGCGCCGTCGAGCGTCACGTAGGGCGTATAATCGACACCGAGTTTGACCAGCGGATCGGAGAACTGGACGCAGACGCGCGGGATGGCACCGTCGGAATCGATCCTGTGTTCGGTGACACGGAAACCCTGACGCGAGCGCAGGTCAAGATAGGCTGCCCGAACGGGTTTCGACTCGACCAAGGCGAGGCTTGCCTTGAATGCGTCGAGCGAAGGCCGGAAATTCTCCGAATTCTTGTAGGCCGTTGCCAGTGCAGCCAACGCATCGGCCCGTGCCTGGGTCGTCCGCGACAACTGATAGGCGTTCAGCGCGGCGAGCGACGCCTGCACGGCAAAATCGGTGTTGCCATAGACGCGGTTGGCCGCCTGCGCGGCTTCAAGCCATAAGGTGCCATCGTCCGGGGTGATCGACAGCGCGCCCTGGAAGGCTTTCAAAGCCGGGGCGATATTACCGGCGGCCAGTTCACGGTTGCCCGCGGCGATGCGGCCATAGAGGCCCTGGATATCCTGGTCTTTCAGGACGGTGAGATTGTCCTTGGCCGCGCGGGCATCGCTCAGCATCTGTTCCGTGACGAACGGCAGTGCCGGAGGCGCGCCGATGTCGGGCTCGGCCGAGGCCGCATCCGCGATCTTGCCGGCGATCGCACCGTTGAAGGTGTTCAGCTTATTGTAGTCGGACTTGAGGAAGCACCATTTCACCTTCGGATTGTAGGTGAAGGCACGGCAGGAGGAGTCGGCGATGCACACCGTCTTGCACTCTGCCAACGACACGTCCTGCTCCGTGCGAAGATCGAAGCCGAAATAATCGCCATTCTCCGTCGTCACGATATGACGGCCAGTCTCGGCCGCGTGCGATGCGGGTGAGAATGCCAGGGTACCGAGAAGTATCGTTGAAAATCGGATAAACGCGCGCATAGACATAAGTCCTCCCCAACGCCGCCGTTCTGACCGGTTGTACTCTTCAGGCTCGCCTGGAGTTTGTCAACCGAGGAAGGGCAGCGACCGATCGTGGTCTCTGCGCTGGTTAACGGTTGAAGGTCACGGTTTAATCGCGGTGGAGCGGATAAAAACACGCTGTCGGCGAAATCTTTCAGATGCCGGAACTTGCGGGCCGCGGAACGCCGGTTCAATGGATCAGACGACGTCGCCAAACGCCGCTGTACATATTTTTAAAATGTGCCGATCTGGTCAGCTTGCCTGCGATTGCGGCTGTGACCGGGCATTGATCAGGGTCGCGGCCGCATAGGTCTGCGTGACGATTTCCGGCACCAGGTCGATATCGGGAAGCGAGCCCAACCCCAGTGGGCCGATGGCGAACAGGCCGGCCGGCCGGCCTCGTTCGGTCAGCAACTCGCCGGACGGATTGACGGCAAGGCCGAGGTCCAGCTCGTCGGTGGTTGCAAGGCCCGCCCGCAACAGGTCGGCAACGACCGGATCCTTCAGATCGGGCGACAGGCAGCGGCAATCAATGACCTCGTCGGCCAGAAGCTTTTCCTCGCCGGATTGACCGGCCCAGCGAACCAGCAGGCCGTCCGGCAGATGCCTCAGCGTCGTGCCGCGCTTCAATTCGGTCATGCCGCCGGCAAATTCCCTTTCCAGCCGCGCATGGACATCCGCCGGCAGGCGGTTGCGGTGGCTGTCATAGATGGCGCGCAGGTGCCGGTTGAATTGCCGCTTCTCGTTCGGCGGCAACGATGCCCACAGCGAACGGGCACGCTTGCGCAGGCCGTTCATCGCCGCCTGCCAGCTCCAGCCGTTTTCCTCCGCCTGGGCACAGGCCTTGCGGACGAAACGGACGATGCTGCGCAGTTGCGACGGCATCGGCTGGGTCGGGAAGACAGCATCCGCCGGCATTCTTGTATGTGGCTGCGGCAGGAAACCACGACGCGACAGGATGGTGATGCGCCCGGTGAACCCGCCATCGCGCAACTGCAGGACCTGGTCGACGGCGCGCAGGCCATTGCCCAGAACGACAACATGCCGTGACAGGCCAGCCGGCTGCAGCAAACGGACCTGCCGATCCTCTCGCGCCGTTTCCGCCGGCGCCTTCATTCCGTAGCCGGTCGCAAGGATCACATTGTCGTGGATCGCCTCGCCGCCGTCATCGAGGTCAAGCGTGAACAGGCCATTGTCGTTGCGGCGCAGCCGGGTAATGCCTTCGTTGGACATCTGGACACTGACATCCTTGCGTTGGGCGAGCGCCTCGGAAAACCGCTGATAGACATAGTCGCTGAAGGTCGATTTCGGCACGAATATCTGGCCGAAGCCCGGGATCGCCGCCGAGACCGCCTCACGAAATGGCGCGTTGGCCTGCAGCCAGCGGGTGAAATCCTTCGGCTCTCCGGTCGAGACCGAAAGATCACGGGCGCGGCTGTTGAGGATTTCGGTGGACCGGGACGTGGCAAGCGCCTGACCACCGCTGACAGTGGGCCGGGGATCGAACAGGCGCAACTGGAACGGCTGGTTCACCGTCTTCAATAGCGCGATCGCCATCATCAGGCCGGAAAAACCGCGGCCAACAATGGCGATCTGCAAGAGCCCTTCGTTAAAATCGACGGGCGAGGAAAAACTGTGTACCGTCATATCATTTGCTCCCCGCATCATGCGGCTGGATGGTTGAACCCACATGCAAACGCCAAATATACGGCATACTCTATATATTTTGTCATATTAGGCACAGAGAAGCCCTGGTTTCAAGTCGTTTTCACGCTTGGAAATTATCTGAAATATTTCCGCACCTTATCGCATATGCGAAGGCATTACCCGGCTGCCCCCACCTGGAAACGCCGCCGCATGCGCGGTGGATCGGCGCCAATTTGTCGGACACGCTATCGCGCGATATGACTGGTGCGCGACTTTTCGAAACGCCGGATAAAGGCGTCGATATCGCCATTGCCATGGCGCATCTGCCGCTTGCGCACCATGATGCCCATGACCCGCGCAGCTGTTGAAAACGTCATTTCGTCGAGCGGGCTGTCGCTGCTCCAGGGCTTCGTCAGGCGTTCGGTGATTGCGCTGACCATGTTGTTGGGAAGGATATCCGTGCAATCACGCATGTGATCGAAAACAGCTGCGATCGAAACGGGCATGCCCTGATGATAGACCAACGGAACATCGTCGCCGCCGATCCAGTCGTCATAGGCTTCAAGGGCGTCCCGAAACAGTTGATGCAGGGTGATGGGGGCATGACCTTCATGAAGGTCGGGCAACAGGTTGTTCATCTGCACATCCTCATCGTTGTTAACACGGTGTTGGTGCCGACGGAAATCGACCTGACGCGAAAACACGCTGAAGACGGGATTGTTCCATGGTTTCGCAAAAAAATGGGGCAGTCAGTTTTGGCCGCACGCAAGAGCGGGCTGGACTGCCTGATGAAGTGGCGACGGATACGTTGCCAGAGCGCCGGCCGGCGCCCTACTTCCGCACGAGGCTGAAGGAGAAGTGGGTGCCGCGGTGATAGTCGATGGCGTGGATGACCGGGACGCCGGCGACGTTGAAGCACGTTTCGCGGATGAGCAGCGCCGGGCCGAAGCCGCGCAGGTCGTGGCGTTCGGCGACATCGGGGGGCAGCATCACGGCCGAGACCTTGGCGGATGACATGCGGGGCCGGTGGCGATACCGTTCCAGCAATGAAAGAAGCGAGCCGCTCCAGTCCACGTCGAACAGGCGGGCCGGGATAATCTGCCGTGGGACGTAATCGATACAATACATGATCGGTTCGTCGTTCTCGAGCCGCAGGCGCTCCAGCCGGATCACCCGCTCTCCGGGCGTCAGTTGCAGATGCGCGGCTGTGGTCGCGTCCGGTTCCTCCTCGGCGATGGAGAGCACCCGGTTGGCGGTCTTGTACCCATAGTGCTGCGTCATATCGGTGACACTCTCGAACACTGTGATCGGCCGTTCGACGCTGACCGCCGACATGGCAGAAACGAAACGGCCGCGCCCATGCTCGACGAAGATGACATCATCCTGTTCAAGCAGCTTCAGCGCCTCGCGCACGGCCGGACGAGAGATCTTGAATCGCTGCGTCAGCTGGGCCTCCGTCGGAAGCTTGTCGCCCGGCTTCAGACCATCGTCCTTGATCAGATTGGCGATGCGGTCGCGCAACTGGATGACCAATGTGCGTGTATCGCGAATAGGCTCGTCCAATTATGACCTCTTGCTAATTTATAGTGACACCCAATTGTTCTTGTCTGACAAATTCGTAAAGGTCAACCGGCGCCTTGCGTCGCCCCGGTCCTTGCCCATGGTGCTCCGGCATCAATCCATGCGAAATTCGCACGACCTTGTCGTTGACAACAAAAATTTACGATGTCAGTTGTCTTACAACATTAACTTCAGTCAACACGGCTTCACGGCCCAGCTCAAGCGAGACCCGCCATGCTCAACTTCGACGAACAACGTTTCCTGCGAATCCAGAACGGCGCCGTGGGGCTGCACGCGCGGCTCGACCAGGTGATCGGCTCCTGCCTTTCGTCCGGCGCGGAAAATGTATTCTTCCTAGGAACGGGTGGGGCCGCGATCCTCATGCAGCCGGCTGCACAGCTGCTGCAGACAAAATCACGCTTCCCGGCCTTTCACGGCCTGCCTGCCGAGCTAGTGGTCACCGGGTCGGCGAACCTGACGGAAAAATCGATCGTCGTCATGCCGTCGCTGTCGGGTACGACCAAGGAAAGCGTAGCGCTTCTCGCCAAGCTCAAGGAGATCGGCGCGACCGTGCTGACTCTCGTCGGCCATGCGGAAACCCCGCTCGGCAAGGGCGGCGACCATGTCTTCGTCAATTTTGCCGAGGACGATACGTCTTGCGAATCTTTCTATCTGCAATCCCTGATCATTGCGCTCTCGATCCTGAAGCACCGTGGCGAGATCGCCAATTACGACCAGGTGGTGGGCGAACTTGTGCAACTTCCGGCGCTGCTGCTCGAGGTCAAGCGTGCCTATGAGCCGACGGCGGAAGACTTTGCCCGGACGTTGGCGGCGTCGGACTATCACATCGTCACCGGTGCCGGAAACGCCTGGCCGCAGGCATTCTATTACGGCATGTGCATCCTGGAAGAAATGCAGTGGATCCGTACACGCCCGGTCCACGCCTCCGACTTTTTCCACGGCACGCTGGAACTGGTGGAAAAGGACGTCAGCGTCATCCTCTTCAAGGGCGAGGACGCACTTCGACCGCTCGCCGAGCGCGTCGAGAATTTCGTTCCGAACTATACCGACAAGCTGACGGTCCTGGATACGGCCGGGTTCAAACTGCCGGGCATTTCCGACGAAGTCCGCGCCCTGGTTTCGCCGGTGCTGCTTGCGACTGTTCTGGAGCGCATCAGCGCCCATCTCGAAGTGCTGCGCAACCATCCGCTGACGACCCGCCGCTATTACAAGCGCGTCGCCTATTGAGGCAAATCTGAAATCGCCTTAAGGCCGCGCATGCCGCGCTTGCATGCGCGGCCTTCGTCGTCGCAACCCTGCCGGGGAACCCGCATGAAAAAGCTCCGCTTCGCAACTGTCGGCGACAATTGTATCGATCGCTTCCAGCCACCGGTCGGGCAGTCGCTGGTCGGCGGCAACGCCGTCAATGTCGCGGTCCAGTTGGCGGCGCTCGGGCACGACTGCTTTTATTTCGGCGCCGTCGGCACCGATCCGGATGGCGTGAGAACACGTCGGCTTCTGCGAGGAAACGGCGTTCTCACCGAGTATCTGCAGGATCGGACAGGCGTGACTGCCTATACCGACATCGCCGTGCTGGAATCGGGCGACCGTGTCATGACCTTCGAGGATTTCGGTGTCTGCGCCGGTTATGCACCCTCTCCTTCCGAGGTCGAAATCCTGAAAACGATGGACCATGTCCATATCGGCTGGCTGGACGATGGCGGAACGCTCAAACGTACGCTCTCGTCCGCCGGTATCAGCGTTTCGCAGGACCTGTCTGTCAATGCCGATCCCGCCAATCGCAGCGCCGATGGTCTCGCCATCGCCTTCGGTTCGGCCGGCGAGGATGGCGAGATCGCCGAACGGATGACAACAGAACTTCTCCAACAAGGCGCCCGGCTCGCCGTCGTCACGCGCGGCGCGCTCGGCTCCAGCGCCAGCGATGGCTCGAACACAGTGACAACCGGCGTCACAGCCGTCGAGATCATCGACACGACGGGTGCCGGCGACAGCTTCATCGCCGGTTTTCTATCGGCCCATATCGGCGGACTGGCGCTGGAAGCCTGCCTGGAGGCCGGGCGGGATCGAGCCGCGCTGACCTGCGGCCATGTCGGCGGCTTCCCGCAGGTTCCCGCCCCACTTTGATCTCGATACCATGAGCATGAAAGCAGACGGCGGATCTTGCGTCCGCCGTCTGCTTTTCCGTGTCTAGTGAAGCAACTGGCTGAGGAAAAGACTGGCGCGTTCGGTCTTCGGACGGGCGAAAAAATCGTCCGGCTTTCCTTCCTCCACGATCCGGCCGCGATCCATGAAGATCACCCGGTCGGCAACCTGGCGGGCAAAACCCATTTCATGCGTTACGCAGACCATGGTCATGCCCTCCCCCGCCAGTTCGACCATCGTATCGAGCACTTCCTTGACCATTTCCGGATCGAGCGCCGAGGTCGGCTCGTCGAACAGCATGACCTTCGGATTCATGCACAATGCCCGGGCGATGGCGACGCGCTGCTGCTGGCCGCCGGACAATTGGCCCGGATATTTGTTTGCCTGGTCAGGAATACGGACACGCTCCAGGAAGGTCATGGCGATATCGACGGCATGCTTGCGCGGCAGATTCTTGACCCACATCGGCGCCAGGATGCAGTTTTCGAGGATGGTCAGGTGCGGAAACAGGTTGAACTGCTGGAACACCATGCCGATGCCCCGGCGGATCATGTCCGCCTTGCGCTCGTCATCATCGAGCTCAACGCCGCCGACGAGAATATGGCCCTGTTGATGCGCTTCCAGCCGATTGACGCAACGGATCAGCGTCGATTTGCCGGAGCCGGACGGCCCGCAAATCACCACCTTCTCTTTCGGCGCGATGGAAAGGTTGATGTCGTCGAGCGCATGGAACTGGCCGAACCATTTGTGGACGCTGCGCAGCACGATCTGCGCGTTCTGCATGGAAGGGTTCATCGATGTCTCCAAGGGTTATTTCAGGACAAGCCAGCCCGACAGAATGATGACGGCGCCGCCCGCCAGCGTGTGAAACTCGACCGGCGTCGCAAACAGCAATCCGCCATAGACCATGCCCCAGATGATCTGGCTGTACTGGAACGGCGCGACGATCGAAGCCTTGCCGATGCGGAAAGCCCTGACCAGCAGCATATGACCGGCAAACATGAAGGCTCCGGCAAGGCAGGCCAATCCGACATCGATCATGGTGACCGGCGTCAGTCCACCGTTGACGAACGTGACCGCCAGCGCCAACACGGTCAGCACAGCCAGCAGTGTCGCGACGAGCGCGCCATCGGATTCGCCCGGTTTCGCGCGCCTTAAAAGAATAAGCGACAGCGCGAACAACAGTGCCGAGCCGACTGCGGCGGCATGACCGAGGTTCAACGGCTCCACGCCCGGCCGCAAGGCCACCGTCACGCCGATGAAGCCGATCAGAACGCCGGACCAGGCGAGCATCGACAGGCGCTCTCCGAGAAGGAGGAAGGCCAGCACCGCCACCATCAGCGGCGTCAGGAAGGCGAGAAGATAGGCGTCGGCCAGCGGAAGCACGGCGAAGGCATAGTGGATGAGCAGCGTATCGGCCGCCAGCAGCAGCGCCCGCAAAAGGGCCAGCCCCGGATAGCGCGGCAAGAGAATGCCGCCGTTGCGAGTGATCGCGGCCTGCGCCACGATGAGTACGAGAGCGGCGGCCGTGACCATGAAGGTCACCTGCGGCACGGCGAAGCGCTGGGCCAGAAGCTTGACGATGGCATCCGTCGCTGAGAACACGCAGAAGGCAAGGAGCACGACGAGGACGGCGCGCAGATTGGAGGAGGCGGCCGGTCTGTCCCGCATCCGGCCGGAGATGATATCAGCGGGCATTGAACCGCCCGAAGCGTTCCTCGATGCGGGACTGCAGGAATTCAAGCCCGATCGACAGGATCCAGTAGATCATCGACGCGGTGATCAGCATTTCGATATGCCGGAACTCCGTCTGGCCCTGCGTGCGGGCGAGATACATGATTTCCCAGACACCGACGACGGAGACCAGCGAGGAATCCTTCAGCATGGCGATGAACTGGTTGCCGGTCGGCGGAATGATGACCCGCATCGCCTGCGGCAGGATGACGAGCGCCATGGTCTGGCTGGAACTCAATCCCAGCGCGGTTGCGCCTTCGGTCTGTCCGCGCGGAATGCTCTCGATACCGGCCCGGAAGATTTCCGTCATGTAGGCGCCGTAGCAGAGCGACAGCGCCAGGATGCCGGCGGGAACCGCACCGATGACGTAGCCGACCTGCGGCAGGCCGAGATAGATGATGTAGATCTGCATCAGCAGCGGCAGACCGCGAAACAGCGAGGTGTAGAATGTCGCCAGCCCGTAGATCACGCCGTTCTTCGACAGTTTCGCGATTGCGCCTGCCAGCGCGATGCCGGTCGCCACAACGATGGAAATGGCGGAGATATAGAGCGTCGTCACCACGCCCTGCGAGATCATGAATCCGATCTTCTTGCCGATGAAGGGCAGGGAAAGATTGAAGGAATAGAAGAACAGCATCAGCAGCAAGAACAATTCGAGCCAGACGCCGATGATTTGCTGGCGTCGTGTCAGCTGGCGAAGCGCCATCCAGTTGGCGGCGAGGATCAGCGCGATCATGCCGGCGGCGAAGAGACGCCCGAGAGCGATGTTGTCCGCCAGCCACCCGGTGCTGGCCGGGATCAAATAACCGACCCAGGCCGAGCTGATGCCCATGGCATAGAGGCCAAGGGTGATAAGGCAGAGAACGAAGGCAATCGCCGCGCGTCGCGCGGCATCGGGATAATTCAGTATCAAACGGCCAATCATGTCCATCCTCCGCCGTCAGGCCGCGCGCTCGCGCCAGAGATCCTGAGCCTGCAATTTCCAATAGGTGAGTTGCGCGACCGCCAGCCCGGCAAGGCCGCCCGCCCAGACGAGCCCGAATGGCTTGAACAGGGTATAGCGGTCGCTTTGTCCGAGAATGCCCTCGGCGACGACCTTGCCGCCGATCGCCGTGGTGTTGAGCCCATGCCCGCCGAAGGCCGTGCAATGCCAGACACCCGGCTGCATCTGGCCGATCTGGGGCATGAGATGGCGGGCGTAGGACATCAGGCCGGACCAGGCGAGTTCCGTCTTCAATTCTGAAAGCTGCGGATAGGTTCCCGTCATCTCGCGGCGCAATTCACCTGCAAGAGCTGCAGCCGACGCCGCCCGCGTGGTGATCCGCCCGCCCCACAGGATGCGCTTGCCGCCATCGACAAGCCGGTAATAGTCGCCGGCGCGGCGATTGTCGCCGATCGCATCGGTCGTCGCTATGGCCTCACGGATCAGGTCCGGCGCTTCTTCGCTCAGCATCACATAGGTGGCGATCGGCAGGAAGGCGCGTTTCAAGCGCCCGTTGAGCGCCCCGGTATAGCCGCCGGTCGTGAAGACGACATGGCGCGCCTTGACGCGACCATCTGCGGTGCTGACGATTTTTTCCGGTCCATCCAGTCTCGTCGCCGTGGCCTGGGAACTTTCATAAATCCGCCCGCCCAGCCGCTCGATTTCGGCGGCAATGGCGCGCAGGTAATTGAGCGGGTGCATATGGAACGCCTTCGCATCCCGCAAACCCTGGTAATAGCGGCTGGACTTCAGGACCGAGCGAACCTGATCACGCTCGAGATAGTCGAGCTGATAATTGTATTTGCGCGCCACCTGATCCGCATGGGACTTGAGGCTGGAGCCGCCATCATGACGCAGCACGCTCATGATACCCGGTTGCGGGCGGGCGCCCTCGATTGCGAGATCGCGAATGGTGTCGCGGACGAAATCGACGCCTTCGATCGACAGAAGATGGATCTTTCGCGCATTCTCCGGGCCGGCCATGCTGGCGATCTCATCGCCACCTGTCGCAAATCCCGGACTGACAAAACCGCCGTTGCGGCCGGACGCGCCGAAACCGACGCTCTCGGCTTCCAGCACGACGACGACCTGTCCGGCCCGCGCCAGTTGCAGAGCCGTTGTCAGACCGGCAAGCCCCGCGCCGATGATCACCGTGTCACAGTCCGCAGTGCCCTTGAGCACAGGCCTGACCTTTTCTTCCATCATCGTGCGTCGGTAGTAGGTATCGGGATAGGACATGTTCTTGCTCGCGGGCTTGCGCATGGAGAGTCGCACGGACGGCAAAAACCGCCCGTGCGATCATGATATCAGTCGGCGGCGTAGTCCTTGCCGTACCATTTGGTGGTCAGCGTTGCCAGCGTGCCGTCCTTTTTCATGTCAGCGACGATCGCGCCAACCTTGGCGGTCCATTCCGGATCGACCTTCTCGGCGATCACGACCAGCGGCTCCTTGAAGGCATAATCGCCTTCGAGAATGCGGAGCGGATAGCCGTTCTTGATGGCATTCGCGGCCGTCTGCTCCGGCGCGATGACCGCATCGAGGCGGACACCGGCGCCAAGGCGCAGGTCATCGAACGGCAGCATGGAATCGGCGAAGGTGCGGATTTCACCCGGTTCGATCTTGTATTCGATCGGCGGCAGGCCCGGCGCGTCGATTTCCAGCTGGCGGCGGATGAAATCCTCCGATGTCGTCGCTGTTTCAACGCCGATGATCTTGCCGTTGAGGTCTTCGACCGTCTTGGCAGTGCTGTCCTTGTGAACGACGTAGACATAGGGGCTGTAATAATAGACGCCGACGAAATCGATGACCTGGGCGCGCGCCTTGGTCGGCGTGACGGAACCGACGCCGAGATCATAGCGCCCCTGCCAGCGGCCGCCGGTCAGCGTTGCCCAGTCCGGCGTATCGAAGCTCACCTCGACGCCGAGGCGCTTGGCGATCTCGCGTGACACGTCGATATCGAAGCCGACCATTTCATTGTTGTCGTCGAGAAAACTCTGGGGTGGCCAACCACTGTTGGTGGCAACGACCATTGCCTTCTTCCCCATCACGCGGTCGAGCGTTTCGCCCGCATGTGCCGACGTAAAGACACCCAGAGCGGCGATGCCGATCGCCAGGTGTGTGAGAAACTTCCTCATGCCTTCCTCCCTTAAGCGGCTTTCGCCACGATCCCATTTTTTGTAAGATGTCAGACAACATAATGTAGAAGTGAAACCTGCCCGCGAGTCAAGCGACGGAGCGATCCTGAGAAATGAAAGAAATTGATGAGGCAATGCGATTTCGTGATGACATGAGGATGAGTAGTATGGTGATCAGAAGCCGAGTCCACGCGCTGGCGCGATCGGCTCATGCCTCGTTCCAAGCCTGTTCAGCCATATCCCGGAGGTGATCGCAGTCTCATCGCTTGCGTGAACGCGCCTGCCGAACTTCGGCCACATGGCGCCCGGCCGAATAGAAACGGGGCCTCGAAAGGCCCCGTCGATTATCCACCGTTCGATTGTCTATCCTCAGATGATCGACGCCCGACCTGCATAACGGCCCCGTTCCGCATCGATCTCGGCTTGCGAATACGGGTCAGACCTTTCGTCGAAGCTGGTCCAGCCCTGCCCTTCATAGGCAGTCCGGCGGGCCGGGAGATCGACCCAATTGGAACGCTGCAGGATCGCCTCAGCTTCCGTGGCGCGCGCATCGTCAACCTTCGCCGTCACCAGCGTGCCGCCACGGCGAACGCCTTCGGCATAGACATGGGCGTCGCGTTCATCGACGCCGGAATCCGTCAGAGCCCCGACGATTCCGCCGGTGACACCGCCGACAACCGCGCCCGCCGCGGCGCCAGCCGCCGTCGCGGCGAGCCAGCCAGCGGCGACAACGGGGCCGACGCCCGGAATGGCCATGATGCCGAGACCGGTAAGCAGACCCCCGACGCCGCCAACGGCAGCGCCGATGCCGGCACCCGTTCCCGCATCTTCGGCGGCGTCATTGTCATTCGCCTTGTGACGGCCATCCGAATTGTTGGAAACGATGCTGATATCGCTGTCGGACACTCCTGCCGCCTTCAGTTGGTCAACCGCCGAGCTTGCGTCGGAATAATCGTCGAAAAGTCCCGTAACCGTCTTCGTCATGATCTATCTCCTTGTTGTTCTTTATGATTTATCGTGGATCGCTTACTTGGCGACGACGTTGCCCTGGTAGTCCATCGACACCATGGCGGGCTTGCCGTCCTTGGTGGCCTTGGCCTGCCAGACACCCTTGTCATCGAGCTTCAGCTCTGTGACATCCGCATAGCCGGCTTCGACGATGCGGTCCCTGGCCTGGTCCTCGGTGAAACTGTTGGCGCCCGCGACCGGTGCCGTGGCGTTCTGGTCGCTCGGCGTTGCAACCGCCGGCGTATCGCCGTCCGGATTGGCCGCAGGCTTCGTTTCCTGCGCGAATACCGATGTTGCGGAAAAGGCAACAGCCGCTGCTGTGATAAGAAGGTTCTTCATTGGGTTGTCCTCGTTCGGATCGTCAGTGATCCTCGGCCTCCAAAACCAGCAATCTGCGGAAATGTTCCGAACAAAAACCTGCTCACCGGCCGGAAAAGATAAAAAAACCGGTCATTTAGCCGATATCGAAGCGGACACGGACGCGCCGCTTTTTCCGCTGAAGCCTTGCCTACAAAGGGTCCGGCGCGGTCGCGACGACTGCGTCATCCTTCACCTTGTCTATCGCCGTGCTCCGGCCAATGCCGATCCGCAAGGTCATGTCGGCAAACGTTTTTTCCGCAATCTCGTCTGCGAAACGTCGTATTCGTGCAATTGAAATATCACTGCCAAAGACCGAAAAATCGCGTATTTTGATATACTTATGAATTCCGCTCGATCCGCATGATATTTTCTGGACAGATAACTGGCATCGTGATATATCACAGAGCATCAGACCAATTCATCCACACCCGTATTCAGGAGATTACGATGACGGCGAATATATTCAGCGGCTGCATTCCCGCGCTGATGACCCCCTGCAAGCCTGATCGCACGCCGGATTTCGACGCGCTCGTTCGCAAGGGCAAGGCACTGATCGCAGCCGGCATGTCCGCCGTCGTCTATTGCGGCTCGATGGGTGACTGGCCGCTGCTGACCGATGAAGAACGACAGGAAGGTGTGCGCAGGCTGGCGGAAGCCGGCGTTCCGGTCATCGTCGGCACCGGCGCGATCAACACCAAATCGGCCGTCAGCCATGCAGCACATGCGGCGCGTGTCGGCGCCAAGGGCCTGATGGTCATCCCCCGCGTCCTGTCGCGCGGCACCTCCGTCTCGGCCCAGCGCGAGCATTTTTCCGCCATCTTGGCCGCTGCCAAGGACCTGCCGGCGGTCATCTACAACAGCCCCTATTACGGCTTCGCCACCCGTGCCGATCTCTTCTTCGAATTGCGCGCCCGCTTCTCCAACCTTGTCGGCTTCAAGGAATTCGGCGGGAAAAAGGACATGACCTATGCGGCCGAAAACATCACATCGGGCGATGACAGCCTGACCCTGATGATTGGCGTCGATACCGGCGTCTATCACGGCTTTGTCTATTGCGGCGCCGGCGGCGCCATCACCGGCATCGGCAATGCCCTGCCGAAAGAAGTCCTGCATCTGGTATCGCTCTGCGAAAAGGCCGCCAAGGGCGATGCCACGGCGCGGCGTGAAGCGCTTGAACTCGAGGAAGCACTGACCGTGCTCTCCACCTATGACGAAGGCCCGGACCTCGTCCTGCACTACAAGCACCTGATGGTGCTGAACGGCGACACGGAATACACGCTGCACTTCAACGAAACCGACAAGCTCGGCGCCTCGCAGCAGAAGCACCTGGAAAACCAGTTTACGCTGTTCAAGGCCTGGTATGCCGCGCGGTATGCCTGAGCGATCAGTCTTGCATCCGCCAAGACGCAACAGCGGAAACAGCTGTTACCGCAAGCGCATCATGTGAGGTGCGAAACGGGGGAACGCGGTTGCAATCGCGTCCTCACTCCGCCTGCCGGGCCTTCGATCCGGCGGCGATCGTCAGGACGAATTCGTCGAGTTCCCGTTCCAGACATTCCATGGGGACGCCGACGAAGCGGGCTTCGAGGCTGATGCTGATGACGCCGTGCACGGCGCCGAACAATGTCCGGGCGCGGCTGGCGCGGTCTTCAATCGAAAGGCTGGGCTGCAGCTCGGCCAGCGGTTCGGCGATGACGTCCATCAGGAACATGTGCTCCTGGAGGTGCCATTCCGGTGATTGCTGACCCTCCGCCGGACGATGCTCGAACAGCGCCTTCCACAGATGGCGGTGCTTGACCGCGAAAGCGAGATAGCCGCCTGCCAGATTGCGCATCCGGTCCGTCGGCGTCCGGTCTTTCACCTCCTGCAGGGTCAGCGACGCTTCCAGCGCTTTCAGCGTGCTGGAATTGACGTGAATGATCAACTCATCGAGATCGGAAAACACCGTATAGAGCCCTCCGAGGGCGCAGCCGGCGTCCTGGGTGACGTCGCGGGCGCGCAGCCTCGCCAGTCCATCGGTGCTGATACGCTTGCGCGCGGCCTCGATCAGCCTCACCTTCAGATCCTCGCGTTTTTCTTGCCGCTTTCCCGCCATTAACCCTGTCCGATTCAAAGGATGAACGCCGTTCATTTTTAATCTTGAACAGCGTTCATTTTCGCGTATATTCGTGAACATTGTTCATACACGGGAGGAAGGACATGTTCAATTTAATTCTGACATTGCTGCGTGGCCGCGGGCATGAGGCCGAACAGGCTTTTGCCGATCGCAACGCCGTACCGCTGCTCGCACAGCAGATCCGCGACGCCAGCCTGGCGATCCAGTCCACCCGCCGCGCCGTTGCCGTCGCCATCGCCCAGAACACGCAGGAAAAGAAGCAGCACGCCACGATCACCGGCCATATCGCCGATCTCGAAACCCGCACGCTTGCCGCCCTGCAAAAAGGCGATACGCTGCTGGCACGGGAAGCGGCCGAAACGATCGCTCATCTGGAGGCGGAGCGTGACGCATCGACTGCCGCCCAGACGCAGTTCTCGACAGCGATCGACAAGGTAAAGGACACGCTGCGGGCCGCCGAAGCCCGCTTCCACAACTTGCAGCGCGGCGAGCGTCTGGCGCGTACCACCGAGGAGGTGCAGAAGCTCGGCAGGGTTCATACCGGGCGTCGGCTTGCCACCCTTGCCGATGCCGAGGAAACGCTGTCACGGCTTCGGATTCGGCAAGCCCAGAATGAGGTGACCGCCGCCACCCTTCAGGAACTTGAGGGTCTCGCGCCGGAGCGTGTCATCGAGAAGCTTGCCAATGCCGGTTGCGGTGCGCCGCTTCGCATATCGGCGGACGATGTCCTGTCCCGCCTTCGCAGCCGGATGAATTCAGCCGCCTAACACCCCATCAGGAACACGACGCCGCCAACCAAGGATCACGACAATGACCGACAGTTTCCAAAAGCATTCCTCAAGCTGGGTCAGCTTTTCCTATCTTTCCTTCGGCACCGCCGCCTTCATGCTGGCCGCCGGCCTCTACATGATGCCGCTCGATCTCTGGGGCAAAGGCTATCTGACGATGGGCATCCTGATGCTGGTGCAAACCACCGTCAACATCACCAAGACGCTGCGTGACAATGCCGAATCCGAAAAGCTGATCCGCAAGATCGAGGATGCCAAGACCGAAAAGCTTCTGGTCGACTTCAATCGTAGCGGTGAAAATTAATCTTCCTTAACCACACCAAAGAGTTGTTGCGATCCGCAACGATTATGCAACCACTCTGCAGTTATCTGCCCGGATCGAAAGAGGAACCCGCCATGCAACGCAATCTGATGACATCGAGGAAATTTGCGCCGCTCTTCTGGACGCAGTTTCTCTCCGCCTTCAACGACAACTTCCTGAAACAGACTCTGGTCTTCGTGATCCTGGCGCAGATGGCCGCCGAGGGCGCCTCGCTCGTCACCATTGCCGGCGGCATCTTCATCCTGCCCTTCCTGCTGCTCTCGGCCATGGCCGGGCAACTCGCCGACAAATATGACAAGGCCTGGATGGCCGAACTGCTGAAGCGCTCCGAGATCGGGGTCGCGGCCGTCGCCGTCGTCGGCATCGCCTTCTCGTCCATCCCGATCCTGATGCTTGCTTTGTTTGGCTTCGGCGTCATCTCCTCGCTGTTCGGTCCGATCAAATACGGCATCCTGCCGGACCACCTCGAACGCAGGGATCTGCCCAAGGCCAACGCCTGGATCGAGGGCGGCACGTTCATCGCCATCCTGACCGGCACGATCGTTGCGGCACTTGCCTTCACCAGGGGCGACAATGTCTGGGTGTTCGGCCCGATGATGATGGGCCTGTCGGTCCTCTGCTGGATCGCCGCCCGCATGATCCCGGCAACCGGTTCGAAAGCGCCGGACCTCATAGTCGACAAGAACGTGCTGCGCTCGAGCTACACGCTCATCAACGAGTTGCGCCAGGATTCGCGCATCTGGCGCTCGGCCCTGATGAATTCCTGGTTCTGGTTCGTCGGCGCCTTCGTCATGTCCATGCTGCCGATCATGGTGACCGAAATTCTCGGCGGTTCGGAAGTCGTGGTGCCGGCCTATCTGGCAGTCTTTGCGATCTCGATCGCGGTCGGTTCGGCCATTGCCGGCTGGATGTCGGCCGGTCGCATCGTGCTTCTGCCTGCCCCGATCGGAACCCTGATCATCGCCCTCTTCGGCATGCATCTCGCCTGGAATCTCTGGGGCCTGCAAACGATCACGGAAGCCCACACGATCGCCGATTTCTTTGCCGGACCAAACACCATCCGCGTGGCGATCGATCTTGCCGGCATGGCCGTCGGCGGCGCCTTCCTCGCCGTACCCACTTTCGCCGCCATGCAGACCTGGGCGCACGAGGATCGCCGTGCCCGGGTCATCGGTGCAGCCAATGTGCTGTCGGCCGTGTTCATCACCACGGGCCTGGCGCTGGTCGCCGGTCTCCAGGCTGCTGGCCTGACAATTCCGATGATCATTCTCATTCTGTCGGTTCTCAATGTTGGCATCGCCTGGCTGATGCTGATGACACTGCCGACCAATCCCTTCCGTGATTTCATCTCGATCCTGTTCCGTGCCTTCATGCGTCTTGAGGTCGAAGGCCTGGAAAACATCAAGAAGGCCGGCAAGGCGCCGATCATCGCGCTCAACCATGTGAGCTTCCTCGACGGCGCGCTGGCGCTTGCCATCACCGAAGATGAGCCGGTCTTCGCCGTCGATTACAAGATCGCCCAGGCCTGGTGGGTGAAGCCCTTCCTCAAGATGTGCAAATTCCTGCCGCTCGACCCGACGAAGCCGATGGCGACGCGCTCCCTGATCAAGATCGTCCAGGAAGGCCACTCGATCGGCATCTTTCCGGAAGGCCGTCTGACCGTCACCGGTACGCTGATGAAGGTCTATGACGGCGCCGCCATGGTGGCGGATAAGACAGGCTCGATGGTCGTGCCCGTTCGCATCGACGGTCTGGAAAGGAGCTACTTCTCGCGCCTGTCCGGCGGACAGGTTCGCCGCCGCCTGTTCCCGAAGGTCAAGGTCACCATTCTCGAACCCGTCAAGCTCGACGTCCCGGCGGACCTCAAGGGTCGCAAGCGCCGCATCGCCGCCGGGGCTGCCCTCTATCAGGTCATGTCGATGCTCTTGTTCCGCACCACCAACACGGCGACGACCGTGCTGGAGCGGGTCATCGACACCGCGCACGAGCGCGGCATGGGCAGGCTTGCAACGGAAGACCCGGTCACCGGTTCGCTCTCCTACGGCAAGCTCTTGACCGGTGCGGCCGTGCTGGGCGCCCGCTTCCGGAAGATGTTCCCGGAAAGGACCCTCGGCGTCCTGCTGCCGAACGCCAACGGCGCAGTCGCGACCATTCTCGGCGTCATGACCGCCGGCAAGGTGCCGGCCATGCTCAACTTCACCGCCGGCGCCAGCAATATCCTGGCGGCCTGCAAGGCGGCGGAGGTCAGGCATGTGCTGACATCCCGCGCCTTCGTGGCGCAGGCAAAGCTCGGCCCGGTCATCGAGGAGATGGAAAAACACGTGAAGATCGTCTGGCTCGACGACCTGCGCGCCTCGATCACCACGCTGGACAAGGTCGTCGGCCTCATGCGCCGCAGCCGCCCGCTCGCCAAGGCAAACGCAAGCGATCCCGCCGTCATCCTGTTCACTTCCGGCTCGGAGGGAAGCCCCAAGGGTGTGGTCCTGACCCACATCAATATCCTGTCGAACGCCGCCCAGGCCGCCTCGCGCATCGACTTCCATTCGGGCGACAAGGTGTTCAACATTCTGCCGGTGTTTCATTCGTTCGGCCTGACCGCCGGCACCATCCTGCCGCTGATCTCCGGCGTCCCGGTCTATTTCTACCCCTCGCCGCTGCATTACCGCATCGTGCCGGAACTGATCTATGCCTCGAACGCGACCATCATCTTCGGCACGGACACGTTCCTCAACGGCTATGCCCGCACGGCGCATCCCTATGACTTCCGCTCGATCCGCTACATCTTCTCCGGCGCAGAGCCGGTGAAGCCATCGACCCGGCAGACCTATATGGAGAAATTCGGCCTGCGCATCCTGGAAGGCTACGGCGTCACAGAGACGGCGCCGGTCATTTCCATCAACACACCGATGTTCAACAAGTCGGGCACGGTGGGCAAGATCCTGCCGGGCATGGAATGGAAGCTCGAGCCTGTTCCCGGCATCGATGAGGGCGGACGCCTGCATGTGCGCGGCGCCAATGTGATGGCAGGTTATCTGCGCGCCGAGAATCCCGGTGTCCTAGAACCGCTGGCCGATGGCTGGCACGATACCGGCGATATCGTCACGATCGACGAGGACGGTTTCGTCCGGATCTGCGGCCGCGCCAAGCGCTTCGCCAAAATCGGCGGCGAGATGATCTCGCTGGCCGCCGTCGAAACCTTGGCCGGCAAGCTCTGGCCGGATGCTCTCTCCGTCGTCTCGTCGATACCGGACGCCAAGAAGGGCGAGCGCCTCGTCCTCCTCACCGATGCCCCGAACGCCAGCCGCGCCGACTTCGTGGCCTTTGCGAAAGCCAGCGGCGCCATGGACATGATGGTCCCCGCTGAACTGACCATTGGCAAGGTCCCGGTCCTCGGCTCCGGCAAGGTGGACTTCGTCACCGCCCGCAAGATGGCCGAGGGGGCCGCCGCGCCGAAACAGGCAGCGTGATTGTTGGCTGAGACGCCATTGGGTACATGCTAAAAAATGATGGGGCCTTTCGGCCCCATCTTCATGTTCAAGCGATCAATGGCAACAACTGGTCGATGCTCTTCTTGGCGTCGCCATAGAACATGCGGGTGTTGTCCTTGTAGAAAAGCGGGTTCTCGATGCCGGAATAACCGGTGCCCTGGCCGCGCTTGGAGACGAACACCTGCCTGGCTTTCCAGACCTCGAGCACCGGCATGCCGGCGATCGGGGAATTGGGGTCCTCCTGGGCAGCCGGGTTGACGATGTCGTTCGAGCCGATGACGATGACGACGTCGGTCGAGGGGAAATCGTCGTTGATCTCGTCCATTTCCAGGACGATGTCATAGGGCACCCTGGCTTCGGCCAAGAGCACGTTCATGTGGCCCGGCAGGCGACCGGCGACGGGGTGGATGGCAAAACGCACTGTCTTGCCCGACGCGCGCAGCTTGCGGGTCAGTTCCGAGACCGACTGCTGGGCCTGCGCGACCGCCATGCCGTAACCCGGCACGATAACGACACTGTCGGCATCGTTGAGCGCGGCGGCGACCCCGTCGGCATCGATGGCAATCTGTTCGCCACTGATCTCCATGGCCGGACCCGTCGTACCACCGAACCCGCCGAGGATGACCGAGATGAAGGAGCGGTTCATCGCCTTGCACATGATGTAGGACAGGATCGCGCCCGAGGAGCCGACCAGCGCGCCGGTGACGATCAGGAGATCGTTGCCGAGCGTGAAGCCGATCGCAGCCGCCGCCCAGCCGGAATAGGAATTCAGCATAGACACGACCACCGGCATGTCGGCGCCGCCGATGCCCATGATCAGGTGATAGCCGATGAAGAAGGCGAGAAGCGTCATGGCGACGAGCGTCCACGCACCGCCCCCGTTGGCATACATCAGCAGCAGCAGCAGCGACAGGATGGCCGCGGCGGCATTGAGGAAATGGCCGCCGGGCAGTTTCTTCGCCTTGCCATCGACCTTTCCGGCCAGCTTGCCGAAGGCGACGACCGAGCCGGTAAAGGTGACGGCCCCGATGAAGACGCCGAGGAAGACCTCGACCTTCATGATGGCAAGTTCGACCGGGCTTTTGTGGGCGAGGATGCCGGCAAAACCGGACAACATTGAGCGCGCCGCCTCGTCCATGCCGGTAATATTGGCCGCTTCGATATGGGCGTTGAAGCCGATGAAGACGGCGGCAAGGCCGACGAAGGAATGCAATGCCGCCACAAGCTGCGGCATCTCGGTCATCTGGACGCGGGAGGCGACGTAATATCCGAGCACCGAGCCGCCGGCGATCATGAAGACGATGATGAACCAGTTGCCGACGCTCTTGTCGATCATGGGTCCGAAGATGGTGGCGACGACGGCAAGTGCCATGCCGACAATGCCGTACCAGACGGCGCGCTTGGCGCTTTCCTGGCCGGAGAGCCCGCCGAGCGACAAGATGAAGAGGACAGCCGCGGAGATATAGGCGGCCGAAACGATACCGATGGTCATGGATTGGGCCTTTATCTCAGGACTTCTGGAACATGGCGAGCATGCGGCGCGTCACGAGGAAGCCGCCGACAATGTTGATCGTGGCGACCAGCACCGACAGGGCCGCCAGCGTCGCGACGAGCCAGTGGCTTGAACCGACCTGCAGAAGCGCGCCGAGGATGACGATGCCGGAGACCGCATTGGTCACCGCCATCAGCGGCGTGTGCAGCGAATGCGACACATTCCAGATCACCTGGAAGCCAACGAAGCAGGCAAGCACGAAGACCACGAAATGGCTCATGAAGCTCGCCGGCGCCACCGCCCCGACTATCAGCAGCAAAGCGGTCGCCACCAATAGCAGGATGCCCTGGCTCTTGGTCTGCGCCTTGAAGGCCGCCACCTCCTTTGCCCGCTTTTCCTGCGGCGTCGGTTCCTTCACCTTCTCCTTCGGTTTTTGCGCGGCGATCGCCTGGATTTTTGGCGGCGGCGGCGGATAGGTGATGTCTTTCTGATGGGCGACGGTGGCGCCACGGATGACGTCGTCGTCCATGTTATGAACGATCACACCGTCTTTCTTCGGCGTCAGGTCGGAGACCATGTGGCGCACATTGGTCGCATAGAGCGTCGAGGCCTGGGCTGCCATACGGCTGGGGAAGTCGGTATAGCCGACGATGGTGACGCCATTCGGCGAGACAATCTTCTGGTCGGGCACCGTCAGATCGCAATTGCCGCCGCGTTCGGCCGCAAGATCGATGACGACAGAGCCCGGCTTCATCGCCGCCACCATGTCTTCGAGCCAGAGTTTCGGCGCATCGCGGCCGGGAATCAGCGCCGTGGTGATGACGATGTCGATCTGAGGCGCCAGTTCCCGGAATTTTTGCAGTTGCTTCTCGCGGAATTCCGGCGAGGACGGGGCGGCATAACCGCCGGTCGCGGCGCCATCCTGGCTCTGATCGTTAAAATCGAGATAGACGAACTCAGCGCCCATGCTCTCGATCTGCTCGGCCACTTCCGGCCGCACGTCGAACGCATAGGTGATGGCACCAAGCGACGTCGCCGTACCGATCGCAGCCAATCCGGCGACACCCGCGCCGATCACCAGCACCTTGGCCGGCGGCACCTTGCCCGCCGCCGTCACCTGGCCGGTGAAGAACCGGCCGAAATTGCTGCCCGCCTCGATCACCGCCCGGTAACCGGCGATATTGGCCATCGACGACAACGCGTCCATCTTCTGGGCGCGGCTGATGCGCGGCACCATGTCCATGGCGATGACGCTGGCACCGGTCGAGCGCGCCTGTTCCAGCAATTCCTTGTTCTGCGCCGGATAGAAGAATGAGATCAGTGTCTTCTCCGCCGACAGCAGCGCCACTTCCTCCGCCTCCGGCGGCCGCACCTTGGCGATCACGTCGCCATCGGCATAAACAGCCTCGCGCGTCGCAACCACCGTCACGCCCGCAGCCCGGTACGCATCGTCCGAGAAGCCGGCCGCCAATCCTGCACCCGTCTCGATCACGCATTCATGCCCGAGCTTCTTCAATTGCAACGCACTCTCCGGCGTCAGCGCAACACGCGCCTCACCCGAAAACACCTCCCGTGGTGTCGATATCTTCATCTGTCCATCCCTGTGAATTGAATTCATCGGCGGTCCACCCACCGTCGACCATAAGTGCAGACCCTGTATCCATGGCAGAGGCATCGGAGGCAAGGAAAATAACCGCTCCCATGATATCCTCAAGCGCGCCGACGCGGCCAAGCCGGATTTTCCCCTCGATCCGCCGCACCCGATCCGGATTGGAAGGCCTGCTCCGCCAATGGCGTGCCTGCCCCATTCGATCGCCATCACTTGGTGAAGCCTTCGACCCTCGCTTGACCGTTCCGTCCAGCCGGTCACTTCTGCCGTTCAAAGGTGTAGACGACCAGATCCAGCATGATCAGCATCGTGTTCTCGTCGCGCATGTGAAAATCGAAGATACCGGTTTCGCAGGTCACATCCAGCGTCCTTGCCGGGTTCGGAAGCTGCACACGCCTGGCACTGATGACGGCTTTCTCGGCGTTTTCGGCAAACCCCTGGAAGAACCCTTCGGCTGGCATGTCCGACCAGGAAAACTTCGCGTCACCGCAGCCGAAAGGAGGCGGCCCGTCGACCGCATGGGCGGAAAACCGGATCGTCTTGCCAAGATAAGCGCCGTTCTTCTCCACCTCGACCGCGCCTCCCTCGGAGAACCGGAGGCCTGAAGCGACTGTCCATGCCCCCTCGGGCGGCGCGTCACCTGCGAAAACGCTTGCGGGAAAAACGGCGATCAGCAACACGAAGAGGAAGCGGAGCATCAGAATAGCCTTTCACAGCGGAGGGAGCCCGATTTTCAATCTTCCGCCTCCAGGATCAAGCATGAAATCACATTCGGGGATGCAAGGGGCATCGGCCAGGAGAAACCCGCCCCACACGTTGGCGCGATGGATGAAATCGGCTCTCGATGAAAGCCTCTGTCTGTGATACCTGCGCTCCGACGGATCGGAATGGACACGAAAACGCATGGGCGCGCTCGAAATTCAGGGAATCAGCCGATCGTTCGGCGGCACCGCCGCTTTGACGGATGTAACGCTGAGCGTTGCCAAGGGCGAGATCATCTGCCTTGTCGGACAATCCGGCTGCGGCAAATCATCCCTGTTGCGCATCATTGCCGGGATCGACATTCCCGACCATGGACTCATTCTCCTGAACGGCCGGCAGGCCTCTGGTCCCGACGCGTTCGTCGAGCCGGAAAACCGCAACATTGGCTTCGTCTTCCAGGATTATGCCCTTTTTCCCCACCTGACCGTCGAGCAGAACGTGCTGTTCGGGCTCAAGGGAATGGCGAAAGCCGACGCCAGCCGACGCGCGGCGGAGGTGATCGCCCAGGTCGGAATCCCGCAGCTTTCGAAGCGCTATCCGCACATGCTTTCCGGCGGCGAGCAGCAGCGTGTCGCACTGGCACGGGCCTTGGCGCCGAAGCCGGCCATCCTGCTGATGGACGAACCGTTTTCCAACCTCGATCGGGGGCTCAGGGAAAGAGTTCGCAACGAAACGCTGTCCCTGCTGCGCCAGACGCAGACCACTGTCATCATGGTCACCCATGATCCGGAAGAGGCGCTGTCGGCCGGCGACAGGGTCGTGTTGATGAAGGACGGGCGGGTCGTCCAGCAGGGTTCCGGATACGATATCCATGATCGGCCGCTGACATCCTATGCCGCCGAGTTCTTCTGCGCCTTCAACAAGGTGCCCGGCCGCTTTTCCGCAGGCCATGTCGAAACACCGCTCGGCCGCCTTCCCCACGCGCTCGATGTCGCCGACGGGACGCAGGCGCTTGTCTACCTGCGGCCCCAGGGGATCGCAGTTCGTGCGGAAGGCGCCACCTTCTCCGGGCGCGTCCGGCACCGCGTTCTCATGGGAGAGATCGAGCAGATCTCGATCGATGTCGATGGACTGGACGAACCGCTCCGCATCCGGACCATGCAGCGGCTGCCGGCAGGGGCCAATGTCGTTGGCCTTTCCATTCTGCCTGAAAGTTACCTGCTGTTTGCCGATCCCGAGCCCGGTTCGATCACAGTGACGTGACAGGTTACGGTAAACTGGCGCCGAAAAACTTGACTGCGTTTATCCATTAATGTTCGACAGCGTGGCCTGTTCACCTGGAGAACCCCCATGAAACAACTGCGCAACTCATCGACGCTTCTGGCAGCCGCATTTCTTTCGAGCGCCGGCGCCGTTTCCGCCGCCGAACTGAACATCTACACGACCCGCGAGCCGGGCCTCATCCAGCCATTGCTGGATTCCTTCACCAAGACGACCGGCACCAAGGTCAACACCGTCTTCCTCAAGGATGGGCTGGCGGAGCGCGTCGCAACCGAAGGGGCAAGCTCCCCTGCCGACGTGCTGATGATGGTCGATGCCGGCAATCTGGTCGATCTCGTCGACAAGGGCGTGACGCAGCCGATCGACTCCAAGGTGCTGACCGAAGCCGTGCCGTCGGAATTGCGCGATGCGAACGGCAACTGGTTCGGTCTCTCGATGCGAGCCCGCGTCGTCTATGCGCCGAAGGAAATGGATCTCACTGACCTGAACTACGAAGATCTCGCCGATCCCAAATGGAAGGGCAAGGTCTGCATCCGCTCGGGCCAACATCCCTATAACACGGCGCTGATTGCCGACTACCTCGCCCATCACGGCGCTGATGCAACGGAAAAGTGGCTGACCGGCCTCAAGGACAATCTCGCCCGCAAGCCAGCCGGCGGCGACCGAGACGGCGCCAAGGATATCCTCGGCGGCATCTGCGACCTTGCTATCGCCAATTCCTACTATGTCGGCCTGATGCGTTCGGGCAAGGGCGGTGACGAACAGACTACCTGGGGCAACGCCATCAAGGTGATCCTGCCGACTTTCAAGGATGGCGGCACGCAGGTGAACGTCAGCGGCGCAGCCATCGCCAAGCATGCGCCAAACAAGGCGGAAGCGGTCAAGCTGCTCGAATATCTCGTCTCCGACGAAGCCCAGAAGATTTACGCCGAGGCAAACTACGAATATCCGGTAAAGGCCGGAATCGCCGCCGATCCGATTATCGCCTCCTTCGGCGAACTGAAGATCGACAACAAGTCGCTCGCGGAAATCGTAAGCCACCGCAGGCAGGCGAGTGAACTGATCGACAAGGTCGGCTTCGACAACTGACACAGAACGAGGCGCCTGTGATGTTACAGGCGCCTCGTGGCATCAGAACGCTTCATCGCTGAAGTGCTCGCGGTATGGGTTGCATCGCATGACATTGGGCACGGGGGAAGGCAGGCGGATGCAGCGCAGCGGCGCGCTCTGGCTCGCCTGTGCCTGCGCGACAGCCTGCCTCGTTCTTCTGCCGGTGGCGGCTCTTTTCGTTCAGGCGATGCAGGGCTCGGCCGGCCTCTGGCTGCATCTGTTCGACACCGTCCTGCCCGTCGCGCTCCGGGATACAGTCATCCTTCTCACCGGCGTCGGCATTCTCACCGCCGTTCTCGGAACATCGCTTGCCTGGCTGGTCACGGCCTATGATTTTCCGGGGCGCGGGTTTCTCGAATGGGCGCTGCTGCTGCCGCTGGCGGTACCCACCTACATCATCGCCTATGCCTATCTTGATATCCTGCACCCCATCGGCTCCGTGCAGGGCGCGATCCGATGGATCCTGGGCTATGCCAGCCCGCGCGAGTTCCGCCTGCCGGACATTCGCTCGATGACGGGGTGCATCCTCCTGCTCGGTTTTGTTCTCTATCCCTATGTCTATATCCCGACCCGGGCGATGTTTCTGACCCAATCCGGCAACCTGCTCGACGCGGCGCGCACGCTCGGCATTTCACGCCGTGGCCTGTTCTGGCATCTGGCGCTGCCGCTGGCGCGCCCCGCCGTCGCCGTCGGCGTCAGCCTGGCGCTGATGGAAACGCTGAACGATATCGGCGCTGCGGAATTCCTTGGCGTGCGCACCCTGACGGTGTCGATCTACACGACCTGGATCACCCGCAACGACCTGCCGGGCGCGGCGCAGATCGCGCTTGCCTTGCTCCTTGTCGTGGTCACGTTGGTCGCGATCGAACGCTGGGCCCGCCGCCGGCAACGCTACTCGACCGGTGCACAGCGCCATCAGCGGTTCGAACCGCATCGTCCCTCCCCGCTCAAGGGCTGGATCCTGTTTGCTGCCGGCGTCTTGCCGATGCTGATCGGCTTCATCGCTCCGGCATTCTACCTCGCCTCGGAAGCCTGGAAGCGGGTACGGTTCGCGGGCCTTTCCGAGCGCTTCTTCGACGAAGCGTTCAACACGATCCTGCTGGCGCTGCTCGCAACCCTCTGCACCCTTGCCGCAGGACTGGCCGTCGCTTATGCCAATCGCTTGCGGCCGGGATCCATGTCGTCCTGGAGCTATCGGCTCTCGACCATCGGCTATGCCGCGCCGGGCAGCGTCGTTGCGCTCGGTGTTCTCATCGCGCTCGCGACGCTGGATCAGACGATCGACCGCGCGGCGGCGACATGGCTCGGCTTTGCCACCGGCCTGCTCTTCATGGGTTCGGGAATAGCGCTGGTCTATGCCTATACCGTCCGGTTCCTGGCGATCTCGGCCGGCGGGATCGATTCCGGCCTCGCCCGCATCCCGGTATCGCTCGACCAGGCATCGCGGCTGCTCGGGCAATCCGCCACCGGGACTTTCGTTCGCGTCCACTTGCCGCTGTCGCGCGCGGCGCTCATCGCCGCCGGGCTTCTCGTCTTCGTCGATTGCGTCAAGGAACTACCGGCAACCCTGCTGCTGAGGCCGCTCAACATCGAAACATTTGCTACCCATCTCTACGGCGAGGCGGCGCGCGGCACCTATGAGGAAGCCTCCATCGCCGCCCTTGCCATCGTCGCCATAGGCATCCTTCCCGTCATCTTCCTCTCCCGCATCGGCCGGACGGGCTGAAGGATCAAAGTCAGCCCCACCTGCCAAACAGGATCACCGGGATCCGATCGCCGCTTCCGTCGATGGGCTGAAACCCATGACGGGATCGCGTCGTCTTAACACCCACACGGCAAGGCCGCCACCCTTTCGGGTGACGGCATTCGAGCACGACCGGTATGCGGCGATTATTGCGCGGCCTCTTCGATCAGGTCGGCAACGGCCTGAGGCTGCGAGACCATGACGACATGGGATGCGCCCTTGATCACGACCGTGTGCTTGGAGCCTGCGCGCTCGGCCATGAAGCCGAGCGCCTGTGCCGGGATGTTCTTGTCGCCATCCCCGTAGATGAAATAGGAGGGCAGCGCCTTCCAGGCCGGAGCACCGGACTTTTCGGTCAACGCGGCTTCGGTGATCGGGCGCTGGCCGGCGGCCATCAATGCGGCATCGTCATCCGAAACATCGTGGGCAAACTGGTCGTGAAACTTCGCCTGGTCGATGGAGAGATCGACGCCACCGTTTGCCAGCTTGACCGGAGCAGCCAGCGCCTGGCCGAGCGTGCCGCCCGGGAACTTGCCGGCGAGATCGGCGGCGGCTTCCCCGGCGTCCGGAGCAAAAGCCGCGACATAGACCAGCGACTTGACATTGTCCCTGCCGTTGGCAGCGGTCGAGATCACCTGGCCGCCATAGGAATGGCCAACGAGGACGACCGATCCTTTGATGCCGGAAACAATATCGGAGACATAGGCCGCATCACCAGAAACGCTGCGCAGCGGATTGGCGGCGGCAACGACCGTGTAACCGTCCTTCTGCAGAATCTTCGTGACTCCATTCCAGCTGGAAGAATCCGCAAAGGCACCGTGGACGAGAACGATCGTGGGCTTGGCGGGTTGGGCAATTGCACTGCCTGACAGGAGAGCGGTGGCAAGGGCAACGGTGGCGGCGAGCTTGAACATGACAAAATCCTTTCGGGGTTGAGGACGAGATGATTAATTAATTTGCCTGCTATTAGTTTGTACACAATGCATATGCAACTGAAATCGCGATGTCAACCGCTTGCAAACAGATCGCGTACAAATTATTTTGATCGAAAAGGAGATAACCATGACCAAGTCAGACGACAATTCCGGAGTGGCCCGTATGCTCTGCTTTTCCCTTTATTCCGCAAGCCACGCTTTCACCCAGCTTTACCGGCCGTTGCTGGACAAACTTGGCCTCACCTACCCACAATATCTGGTTATGGTGTCGCTCTGGAACCGTGACGGACAGAACGTCAAGGAACTGGGGAAAACGCTCTTTCTGGATTCCAGCACGCTGACGCCCTTGCTCAAGCGCCTGAACGCTGCCGGGCTGATCACCAGAACGCGCAACCCGCAGGACGAACGCGAAGTCCTGCTGCATCTGACGGAGAAGGGCCGCGCGCTGCAGGATCAGTCCGATGATGTGATGCAGTGCATCGGCGAAGCGGCGGCGCTGGATACGGAGACCCTCGAAACCCTTCGCACCACGATCGACAGCCTGCGCGACAGGCTTCACGCAAAGACCACATAAATCAGTACATAACGGTCTTGAGCGTGACCGTGACCGGCAATCCCGGCTGATAACGCGCACTGCCGCGCGCCAGCAGCCAGCCGTCCGCACGCTCCAGGCGCGCAACGATCCGAAGGGGTGCCGATGCGGCCGAGGCTTCGGGCGAGGTCAGGGAGAAGGCGATCGTCTTTACGCCGCCATTGCTATCGACGCGTGTCTGCATGGCGCGCGCTTTATTCTTGGCAGCGGGATCTTCGAGATAGATCTCGAGCTGACCCTCGGGGATGGCGGAACCACCTTCAAACGTGATCGTTCCGTTGATCTCGGCCGACTGCGCGGCGCCGGGTCTCGCGACCGCGGCGAGGGCGGCGGCTCCGGCAGCCATCAACACTGTCCGGCGGTCGGTCTCGCGCGTCATTTCATCCTCCACAATCGATCGCAGTCTCCGGGCGGTCGCAGTCTTGCTGCTCAGTCGGCGATCCACACGGGAACCAAGGTCTCACGCGACGCGTGCTCCATCCCAAGGATTGCGGGTCGGGGCGCCCGAAAAGCGCCCCAACCCTGTCACATCAGATGATGATGAAGTCCGATGCCGAGAGCTGCAGGTTTTTGCCCAGTTGGGCAAACTGGACGGATGCGGCATTTCCACCGCCATCCTCGTCATAGGACAGAGCACCACTGTCCGTGTCGTAAATGATACGGTCGTCGGCATCATGGGCGACACCCGCCGCACTCTTGTAGAATGCGCCGAGGGCCAACGCTCCTTCACCGCCCAGGGCCTGGAAGATGAGATTGTCCAGCAGGATCGTGTCGTCCACCACATTGAAGTCCGTGATCCGGTCGATATTGCCATTGCCGAGCTCGGTCGAGAAGCGAAAGTTATCCTCTCCCGTCCCACCGGTCAGCATATCGGCGGCAAGCCCGCCATCCAGCAAGTCGCTGCCACGGCCGCCGTCGAGGATATCGGCTCCGGCAACACCCGGCTCGACCGGGGCCGGCGGAAACTCGACCGAGACGTTCAGCTCATAGGTAGAGCCATCCGGCACGACCGGTGCCCAGCCGTCACCCGGCGCATCCGGCGACCAACTGCCTTCCAGGATAAAGTAAGTACCGGTTTCCTGGACGACGAAGACCGTGCTCGAATCCCGGCTGCTTGTGGAACCGGGATCGCCGCCGCCATCGTCGTTCTGGGCGACGATATTGCCATCGCCGTCCAGCAGCCTGACCCAGCTGTCGTGAACTTCGGGGTCGGCAATGTGGTCGATGTCGATCGAAATGACCGTACCGGCTGCCAGATCGACGCTGTAATAGCCGCCCTGACCATTGCCGGTGGCGTTGACGGTGGTGTGGAGGGCTGTCGTCGAATCGAAGATGTCGGGGTCAGCGGTCAGGGAGAAGTTGTTGGAAATATCGAAGGCGGTTGCGATCGAATTGTTCGTCGCGTCGGGGCCGAGCGTGGCATAACCCGTCCCCAGGCCCGGGCGCGGCGGTGCATCGCCCTGATAGGCGAAATCGCCAAGCAGGGTGTCGTCGCCGTCGCCGCCGTCGATCTTGTCGCGTCCCCCCTGGCCGGTCAGCACATTGGCCGCATTGTTTCCAGTCAGATGGTCGTTGAAGCCCGAACCGGCGAGATTTTCGATCGAGACGTATCGGTCTCCGCCAGAGCCGCGTCCGTTAAGCGAAAGTCTGAGGCCACTGGTCGCATCGGAGTAATCGGCCGTGTCGCTGCCGGCGCCGCCGTTCAGACGGTCGGCTCCACGCCCCCCGGTCAGGACATCGTCGCCGGCACCGCCGGAGAGGTCGTTGGCCTTGTCATTGCCGATGATATGGTCGTTGAAGGATGAGCCGACGACGTTTTCGAAGCCGGCGAGCATGTCATGCCTGATCGTCGTGCCACGCCCGACGATCTGCACCGGGCCGTCGCCATCACCGCCATTGGCCGTGCCATTTGCCAGATCGATCGTGACACCATCGGAGCTACCCGCATAGACGACCGTGTCGATGCCGGAGCCACCGTCCAGATAGTCCTGGCCAGCACCACCGATGATCGTGTCGTTGCCGGCTTCCCCATAGAGGATATCGCCGTCATTGCCGCCATCCAGGATGTCGTTGCCGCCGCCGCCGTTGAAATAGTCGCCGCCGCCCTGGCCCCAGAAATGGTTTGCGGCATTGGTGCCGATGAAACGGTCGATCCGGTCATCGGAGCCGATCAGGTTTTCGATGCTGAAGAACGTGTCGCCGGATGCAGTACCGCCGCTGGCCGTGTTCGTGGCGAGATTGACGAGCAACTGGAAAGGGCTTTCCTTGCTGTAATCGACCGTGTCGATGCCGGCGCCGCCGCGGAAGATGTCGATGCCGTCCTGACCGCTCAGCGTATCGTCGCCGCTGCCGCCATCGAGGATATCGTTGCCCTGACCGCCGAGAATGGTGTCGTTGCCGGCACCACCATAGAGCGTGTCGTTGCCATCGTCGCTTTCGGTCTGGTCTTCGAGATCTTCGATGTCGATCGTGTTGTTGATGTCGCGGCTGGCGAGCGAGTCGCGACCGCCGGTGATCACGTCGTCCCCGCCCTTGCCGAAGATCGTATCGTCGCCAGCGCCGCCATCGAGCGTGTTGTTGCCGTTGTCGCCGAAGATGATGCTGGTCATCGTGTTGTCGCCGATGTCGGGCTGTGGCTCGCTATCGCCAGTGTAGCCCGGGTTCAGCGACGACTTGCTCGCATAGATGATATGCTCGACATTGGCGATGTGCTTGATGTGCAGCCCTCTGGAGAGCAGGACGACGGTGTCGTTGCCGCCATTCGCGGTCTCGCGAACGATATCGTCGATGGAATCGACGAAATAGACGTCATCGCCACCATTGCCCGCCATCCGGTCGGCACCGCCGCGTCCATCAAGCACGTTGTTGCCGTCATTGCCGATCAGGATGTCATCGTACCGGCTGCCGATACCGTTCTCGATATAATAGTCGCTGCCATCGGCATTGTGTCCGGCAAAGATCGAGACATTGTTGTGATGACCGTTGACGCTGGAGAACTGCCCGGCGCGCAGGTCGAGGGTCGTACCGGCTGTCGAGCCGGAGAAGTCGAGCGTGTCGGTGCCGCCGGTATCGTGGATCGCAAAGCCGATATCGTGCTGCATGCCCGAGACAGTCAGCCTGTAGCCGCCCTGCGGGGCACCGAAGCCGTAGACATTGTTGCCGGTGTTGAGATCGATCTGCTGATAGGTGCGAACGCCATTGTCATCGACCGTCGAGTAAAAGCGGCGGATGACTGCCTCGATATCGGCCATGAGCGGTGTCGAGGCCGACCAGCGGCTGGTTTCGCCGACATCGATCCCGTCGAAATAGGACATGACGCTGTATTGCTGGCGGTCATAGGTCCAGGTCGCGTTGTTCAGATAATTGATCTGCACGCCGCCGGGGCCACTGTAATTGTAGAGCCCGGGATGGTTGAGGCCGAATTCATGGCCGAATTCGTGGATGAAGGAATCGAAGACATAGCCGCCGACATCCGTCTTGTTGGGCTCAGTGTCGTGGAAACGCTGGCCGATGCTGACATAGCGGTTGGCGGAATAGGCGCTGCCGTCATCCTCCTCGCCCACTTCCGGGCTGACGACCTCAATCCAGTCGGTTGCCTCGTCGAACGGCGCGTCATCGACGATCTCGAATTTCAGCGGCGTGACGGATGCCCACATCTGCAGGGCGCCGATCGCGGCGGCCTTGTATTCGGGATGATCGTTGAGCCCTGAAACGTTGATTCTCAAGGTTTCCGCCGCGATTTCCGGCGTCAGGCTGCGAGGCAGGGCCCCGAGATAGTCGAGAAAGGAATCATAGTCCTCGCTCTTTCCGTAAGGGTTATCCGGGGTCTGATCGTTGATCCACCATTGGTCAAGAATGTGACGTGGTTTCGGCATCGTGAGGCTCCTCTCCGACTATTGTGTTCAGTTACGACTTGCGCCGCGCTGCACCCCAATTTTCACAGGCATTGCTCCTCGCTTTGCCTGTGAGCCCCGGTCACCCCGCCGAGCAATCTAGTCGAAATCGTCGCTTTGTCACCCCTAGAATGGCATGGGGACAGCGTCACGGCCGGGAACCGGGCGTTCGCAAACCGTCTCAGACCGGCAAAATGGAAAGAAAACCTTGGTCCCTGAGATATTGAAATCATTGGCGTGTTGCGCCCGGTGTGACAGCTCTCTGAAGTTGTCAAAATGCCAGCCGGAGACATCGAATTTTCTTGCACCAGCCAAGGCAATTGACCATCGAATACCGGTCTTCCACAGGCACCGCCCCCGGAATTCTTGCCATGGCGGACTTGAGCCCATGGCCTTGCCTTGACGATCCCCATCCGTATGTTCATTGCAATATTATCCTTGGGACAGGAACGGGATTTTGATGATGGGGCCGCAACAGAGCCATCGACAGGAGCGGATGACGATCCTTGGCGATCTCGACGGCCCGTCCTTCGTGCCCTGGATCCGGCGTCATGCCGCCAAGCTGGGACTGTCTCAAACCATCTCCCATGCCGGTCCCGACCGGATCGAACTCGACGTCGCCGGAGCCGTCGAACTGATCGACATGATGGAAGTCGGATGCCTGCTCGGACCGATCGACGTCTGGATCGAAACGATCGATCGAGAACCTCTCGGAGATGAAAACAGCGCGCGTCCGGAGCATGCCCTTTGACCGCCCCAACCAGAATTTGCCCGTCCTTTAATCAATATTGCCAATGCGAAAAAATTATGCAAACGTGTTGGCGGTCCAGTTGAAGAGGGTTGCGACAGCGTCCGGATAAAACTTGACAAGATATTGAAATAATTCAGAAAGACCACCCATGCAACCCGATACGGCCGGCTCCTGGACGCCAGTCGCCCTTTCCGCCGACCTGCCGGCGGGAACCGTCATGCCGGCGCATATACCTGCCGGAACGATTGCCCTCTGGCGCAGCGAAAGCGGGCGCCCTGCGGCGACGGCCAATCGCTGCCCCCATCGTGGCATGAGCCTTTCGCATGGCTTCGTGCGTGGGGAATCCCTTTCCTGCATCTATCACGGCTGGAGCTATGCCCAGGCCGGAAACTGCATCCGCATTCCCGCTCATCCGGGCCTGGAACCGCCGGAAACGATCCGGGCGAAAACCTTTACAGTCGAGGAAGCCGGCGGCGTGATCTGGGTCGCGACCGATGAACCGGCGAGCAAGCCGCCTCTCCTCGATGGCCTGACGCCGCTGCGTTCGATGACGACCGATGCCGGCCTTGCCGCAATCGAGGCAGCCGCGGGCGCCAAGGCGAGCGCCGAAGGGCTTGTCGTTCCGGTCGAAAATGCCGACACTCTCTGTCTTCTCGTATCTGCCCGCGACGATGGGCAGACACTGATCCATTTGCTGACGAAGGGCGAAGCAAACCCGGCTGCCCGTATCGCCGCATCGCACGTTGCGGAAAACCTGCGCCGAGCCGCCGAGGTTCTTCAGAAGAAGGAGATCGCAGCATGAGCATTCAGGCGATGATCGACGAATGGTATCCGGTGGGCATTGCCGCGCAGCTTGATCCGGCTGGGCGCCAGACCATGCTGATGGGCGAGCCCATCGCGGTGGCCGCCGACGCCGATGGAAATGCCAAGGTGACGGGCGGCAATGGCCGGTCGTTGCCGGTTCTGGTGCGCTACGGCCATGTCTGGACCTCGCTCGGCGAGCCGAAGAAGGACCTTTTCCCGATCCCGGAAGCGGATCAGCCCGGCCGCCGGTTCGTCGATGTCGGCGTGGTGCGCGTGCGCTGCTCGCCGCTCAGGGCCGTCGAGAACTTCCTCGATGTCGCCCATTTCCCCTTCGTCCATACTGATATCCTTGGCGCCGAGCCGCATACGGAAGTGCAGGATTACAAGGTCGAAATCCGCGACAGCGTCGACGAGGTCTGGGCGACGCAGGTGAAATTCTACCAGCCGCAGGCGGCGAAATCCGCAAGCGGTGGCATCACGACCGAATATATGTACCGCGTACCCGCGCCGACCTGCACCGTACTCTACAAGACCTGCCCGCCGCGCCCGAGCGAATGGGATGTGATCACGCTGTTCGTGCAGCCGCTGACGGAAGAGCTCTGCGACGTCTGGCCGTGGATGGCACTGTTCGATGACGAAACATCGATGACCGATCTCATCCACTTTCAGCAGACGATCTTCCTGCAGGACCGCTCGATCCTTGAAAACCAGATCCCGCGCCGATTACCGCTCGATCCCGGCATGGAAATCCCGACCCGGGCCGATCTGACCTCGATCGCCTACCGGCGCTGGCTCAAGCGCCACAACTACACCTATGGCGCGCAACTGGTGGCGCAATAATGAAGCTCTACGACTATATCCTCTCGCCAAGCTGCTACAAGGTTCGCCTGATGGCGGCGCTGACCGGCGTCAAGCTCGACATCCGCCCCGTCGATTTCCATCCCGGCCTCGAACATCGTGGCCCCGAACTTCTGGCGCTCAATCCGGCGGGCTCGATCCCGATCCTCGAAGACGGCGACCTTATTTTCACCGAGTCCTCCGCCATCCTCGTCTATCTCGCGGCACAAGCCGGGCCGCAATGGCTGGCCGGCGACAAGCCGGAGGAAGCAGCCCGCGTGCAGCAATGGCTTTCCTTCTCAGGACGGCTGACGGCAAGCCTTGGTGGTGCGCGCCTGCATGAAATGCTGTTGCGCCCCGGCGACATCGATGCGCTGCAGGCCCAGGGCATCGCTGCCCTGCGCGAGCTGGAACTCGGGCTGTTCGAACAGGCGCAACGCGGCAAACGCTTCCTTGCCGCCGACCGGCCGACCGTCGCCGACATCGCCTGCTTCCCCTATGTGGCGCTGGCGCCGGATGGTGGCGTCTCGCTCGATCCCTATCCGGCAATCCGTTTGTGGTCGCGGGCGCTGCGCTCGCTCGACCATTTCATCGAAATGCCGGGCATCCACCGGCTGCATGAACTGAAGGCCGAACCGACGGTCGAGGAAAGCAAGGCATGAGCGGATATCTCCTGAAAAACTGCGCGGCTGTGATCGTCGATGACGGCAAAGGCCCGGCGGTCCGGCGCAATGTCGATCTTCTGACCGATGGTCCGGCCATCAAGGCGATCGGCGAAAACCTCGTCGCCCCCGCCGGTACCACGGTTCAGGATGCCACCGGCTGGTTCGTCTATCCCGGCCTCGTCAACACCCATCACCATTTCTTCCAGTGCTTCGTGCGCAACCGTGCCGATCTCGACTGGACCAAGCTTTCGGTGATCGAATGGCTGGACAAGATCTACCCGATCTTCTCGCAGCTCAACGAGGACTGCTTCTACCATTCCTCCGTTACCGCCATGGCCGAGCAGATCAAACACGGCTGCACCACCGCCTTCGATCATCAGTACAATTTCCCGCGCCATGCCGGAAAGCGGCTGATTGACCGCCAGTTCGAAGCGGCTGATCTCTTGGGCATGCGCTTCCACGCCGGCCGCGGCGGCAACACGCTGCCGAAGTCGGAAGGCTCGACCATTCCCGACGAGATGCTGGAAACGACCGACGAATTCATCGCCGATTGCGCCCGCCTCATCGATACCTATCATGACGCCACCCCCTTCAGCATGCGCCAGGTCGTCGTCGCCCCCTGCCAGCCGGTCAACTGCTATCGCGAGACCTTCGTTGAATCGGTTGCACTCGCGCGGGACAAGGGCGTCTTCCTGCACACCCATGTCGGCGAGGGCGAAAGTCCGGTCATCCTGGCCCGCCACGGCAAGCGCACCGTCGATTATCTCGAAGAACTCGGCTTTTCCGGCCCGGACACCTTTTATGCCCACTGCTGGGAACTGAGCCATGACGAACTGAGAACGATGGCTGCGAGCGGCACCGGGGTGTCCCATTGCCCCGAGCCCGTCTATCTGGTCGGCGCTGAGGTCACCGACATCCCGGCCATGGCAACGCTTGGCGTTCGCATCGGCCTCGGCTGCGATGGCGCGGCCTCCAACGACAATTCCAACCTGATGCACTGCCTGCATTCGGCCTACATGCTGCAATGCCTCGTCGCCTCGACCCGCAACCACCCGGTTCCGGCGCCGGTCGATTTCCTCGGCTACGGCACCACCGGTGGTGCCAGCCTGCTTGGTCGCAACGATCTCGGCCGCCTCGCCCCCGGCATGGCCGCCGATTTCTTTGCCATCGACACCCGCCGCATGGATTATGTCGGCACCCGGCACGATCCCCTGAGCCTGATCCCCCGCGTCGGCATCGGCATGGCTGTCGATATGACGATGATCAACGGTCGCATCGTCTGGCAGGACGGCGCGTTCCCGGGCCTCGACGAGGGAAAACTTGCCGCGGACGCCGAAGCCGCGCTCGCCACCGTTGAATTCTGATAAAACCAACAGAGGGAATAAAACCATGACCAACATCACCCGCAGAACCCTGATGAAGGCAGCCGCCGCCACGGGTCTCGCCGGCGCGCTCGGCGGCCGCATGGCCTTTGCCGCAGACGAGCCCTTTGGCATCGCGCTTGTCGTTCCCTCGCCGATCGGCGATGTCGGCTGGGGTCATGCGCTCGCCGCCGGTCTCGAGCCGCTCAAGGCCGCCTATGGCGACAAGGTGAAGGTCACCATCCTCGAAAACATCATGGAAGGCCCGGACGCCGACCGCATCATGACCAAGACCGTCGCGGACGGGAACAAGATCCTGATCGCCGGCTCCTTCGGCTATCAGAACGGCGCGCTCCAGATCGCCCGCCGCAACCCCGATGTCACCGTGCTGCATGCCTCCGGTTTCCAGGTCGCGCCGAACTTCTCGCCGTTTGCCGCAAAGTATTTCCAGGGCACCTACCTGCTTGGCATGGCCGCCGCCGCCATGTCCAAGACCGGCAAGCTCGGTTCAGTCTCGGCCTTCGCCATCCCGGAACTGATCACCTCTATCAACGCCTTCGCGCTCGGCGCGCAGGCCGTCAACCCGGATATCGAAGTTTCGGTCGTCTGGGTCAATTCCTGGTTCGATCCGGCCAAGGAGCAGGAAGCGGCCAAGGCCCTGATCGCGCAGAAGTGCGACGTGATCTTCTCCAATGCGCAGGATACGCCCTCGGTCGTCGCGGCCTGCGAGGAGGCCGGCGTCTATTCCTTCAACCTCAACTCCTCGATGAAGAAATACGCGGAAAAGACCTATCTCGGCTGCGTCGCCACCGACTGGTCGCCCTTCTTCAAGGCCTCGGTCGAGGCACACCTCGCCGGCAGCTTCAAGGGTGCGAACGCCTTCCTCGGCGTTGCCGACAAGGTCGTTCAAGTGACCGACTGGAACCCAGGCATCCCGGCCGAGACCATGACCAAGATCAAGGACGTCGAAGCCAAGATCGCCGACGGCAGCTTCTCGCCGTTCACCGGCCCACTTATCAAAGCGGATGGTTCGGAAGGCGTCGCAAGCGGCGCAACGATGACCGATGCCGAGATCGTCGCCATGGATTGGCACGTCAAGGGCGTCGCAACCCCGCTGCCGAAGTAAGCCGCCCATGAACACCCCGCTCCTGTCGCTGCGCGGCATTTCGAAAAGCTACGGTCCGATCCAGGCCAACCAGGAGATCGACCTTACCGTAGCCGAAAATTCGATCCACGCGGTCCTCGGGGAAAACGGGGCGGGGAAATCGACGCTGATGAAACTCATCTACGGCGTCGAACAGCCGGACGGCGGAAGCGCCGTCTGGCAGGGCGAAGCACTCCACCTTGCCTCGCCAGCCGATGCCCGACGCCGGGGCATCGGCATGGTTTTCCAGCATTTTTCGCTGTTCGAGACCCTGACGGTGGTGGAAAATATCCAGCTTGTTGTGCCCGGCCGGAAGAGCGAACTCGTCGAGCGCATCCGCGCGCTCGGCCGCGATTTCGGGCTTGAGGTCGATCCGATGGCGCATGTACACGCGCTCTCCGTCGGCGAGCGGCAGCGGGTGGAAATCATCCGCTGCCTGATGACCAACCCGAAGCTCCTGATCCTCGACGAGCCGACCTCGGTCCTGCCGCCGCAATTGGTGGAGAAACTGTTCGACACGCTGCGCCGCCTGCGCGACGGCGGCGTCTCCATTCTCTTTATTTCCCACAAGCTGGAAGAAATCAGGGCGATCTGCGATCGTGCCACCATCCTGCGCGGCGGCCGCGTCACCGGCCATATCGATCCGCGCGAGCATGATGCCCATGATCTTGCCCGCATGATGATCGGCCGCGACATGCCCGAACCGTTGCCGGCCGTAGACATGCCGGGCGGCGACAAGCAGCTTGAGATCATCGGATTGAGCTACACACCGGACGATCCTTTCGCCGTCTCGCTCGCCGATATCAACCTCCAAGTGCGCGCCGGTGAAATCCTCGGCATCGCCGGCATTTCGGGTAACGGTCAGGGCGAACTTGCCGCCCTGATCTCCGGCGAAACCGTTCTTGGCCGCGAACAACGCGACCGCATCTTCATGATGGGCAGAGATGTGGGCCTGCTTCCGCCAGCCGCCCGCCGCCAGCTTGGTTTTGCCTTCGTGCCGGAAGACCGGCTCGGACGCGGCGCGGTTCCCGAAATGTCGCTGGTGATGAACAGCCTGCTGACAGCCCATCCCCTGAAGCTCGTGAAAGGTGGCCTCGTCGACAAGACGCGCGCCACAGCCTTCGCCAATGAATGCATCCGCGACTACGACGTGCGCACGCTCGGCCCGGACGCCGAAGCGGGAGCCCTCTCGGGCGGCAACTTGCAGAAATTCATCGTCGGCCGCGAAATCATGCTGGCGCCGAAACTCCTGTTCGTGGCGCAACCGACCTGGGGCGTCGATATTGGCGCGGCATCGGCCATCCGCCGTCGGCTGATCGCGCTGCGCAACGAAGGCATGGCGATCCTCGTGATTTCCGAGGAACTGGAAGAACTGTTCGAACTCTCCGATACCATCCAGGTCCTGCATCACGGCAGTTTAAGCGAGCCGCTGGTGACGCGCGATACGAAGGCTGAGGAGATCGGCCGCTACATGATCGGGGCGAACCCCATGAAAGCCTCCGCATGAGCCTCTTTGCCTCCCTGCCCTACCTTGTCCGCCGGCAGCGCGCCTCTTTGGCAGCCACGTTGATCGCGCCGCCCGCAGCGCTCGCCGCGGCCATCGTTCTCAATCTCATTCTCTACATGATCATCGGCCGCGATCCGCTGGCCGTACTGCACGCCATGATCCTCGAGCCCTTTCTCTCCTGGGCGTCGTTCTCGGAAGTCCTGCTGAAGACCGGGCCGCTGCTGCTCATCGCGCAAGGCCTTGCCATCGGTTTTCGCGCGAAGGTGTTCAACATCGGCGCGGAAGGGCAGTTCATCCTCGGGGCGATCTTCGCATCCGCCATCCCGGTCTGGTTTCCGCAGGCGACGGGTGGCTGGATCTGGCCCTCCATGCTGCTGCTCGGCGCCATCGGCGGTGCGCTCTGGGCCTCGCTCACCGCCTTCTGGCGTGTGCGATTGAATGCCAACGAAATCCTCGTCTCGCTCATGTTGAGCCTGATCGCCGCGCAATTCCTCTATTACCTGCTGCTCGGCCCGTGGAAAGATCCCGCCGGCTTCAATTTCCCGCAATCGGTGATGTTCCAGTATGATGCGATGGTGCCGACGCTGTTTGCCGGCACGCGCGTCAATGTGTCGATCCTGATCGCGCTCGCGCTTTCGATTGTCGCCTGGCTGTTCATGGAAAAGAGCTTCATGGGCTACAAGCTGCAGGTCGCAGGGCTGGCGCCCCGAGCCGCCAGTTATGCCGGCTTCAAGGAAAGCCGGGCCATCTGGCTGTCGCTGCTGATCGGCGGCTTTGCGGCCGGGCTTGCGGGGGCGGCGGAAGTTGCCGGTCCCCTCGGCCAGTTGCAGCGCTCGATCTCCACCGGCTATGGTTATGCCGCGATTATCGTCGCCTATCTCGGGGCCCTGCATCCGATCGGCATCGTCATCTCCTCGCTGGTCATGGCCGTCATCTATATCGGCGGCGACAATGCCATGGTCTCGGCAGACCTGCCGATCGCCGCCGTCCGTGTCTTCCAGGGAAGCCTGCTGCTCGCCTATCTCATCGCCGTCGCCTTCGTACGCTACCGCCTCGAATGGCCGCATGTTGCCCAGCAGACCGCGAAGGAGAGCACGCCGTGAACGCCATCGAGTTCATCCTTGCCGGCATGCTGGCGGCCGCCACGCCGTTCCTGCTCGCCGCCCTCGGCGAAATGGTGACGGAGCGCGCCGGCGTGCTCAATCTCGGGGTCGAGGGGCTGATGGCACTTGGCGCCGTCATCGCCTTCATCGTCGTCTATCATGGTGGCGGTCATTTCCTTGCCTTCATCGCCGCGGGTCTGAGCGCCACCCTGTTGTCGCTGGTCTTCGCCTTCGTTGCGCTCGGCTTTCGCGCCAACCAGGTGGCGACTGGCCTTGCCATCGGCATTCTCGGCCAAGGGCTGTCTGCTCTCTTCGGCAAGACCTATGAGAGCCTGACGGTCAAGGGCCTGCCGAAGATCGCCATTCCCGGCCTCTCCGACATCCCCGTCGTCGGCGGCCTGTTCGAACAGGATATCGTCGTCTGGTTGTCGCTTCTGGGCACGCTCGCCATCTGGGCGACCTTCGCCTTCACCAGGACCGGCCTCGTCATCCGCGCCGTCGGTGAAAATCCGAAGGCGGCGCATGCGATCGGCTATCCCGTTATCACCGTACGCGTCGCGGCAATCGCCTTCGGCGGCATGATGGCGGGTTTCGCCGGCGCCTATGCCTCGGTCATCTATACCCCGCTTTGGGCAGACGGCATGATTGCCGGCCGCGGCTGGATCGCAATCGCGCTCGTCGTCTTTGGAACCTGGCTGACGGGCCGCATCTTTCTCGGCGCCTGCCTGTTCGGCGCGGTGTCGCTGATGAGCCTCGCTGCCCAGGCAACCGGCCTCGACCTGCCCTCGCAGCTTCTGTCCAGCCTGCCCTACATCGTCACCATCATCGTGCTCGGCATCATCTCCGCCGACCGCCGCTTGCTGAAACTCAATGGCGTCGCCTCGCTCGGCGAGCCGTTCGAACGGTAGAGGTTCCCCGGTTTGCCCGCCCCAAGCGAGCTTGCAGGGGCGTGGGCATTTACCACATCACACGGCTGTTCCTCCGGTAACCTCCTGCCAACCCATTTCGGATTATTGAGGGGCCAACATTTTCAGGAGCAAGTTCCATGCATGTCCACCCTCTTCTCAAACGTCCGGAACGGATTGTTGCCCTCGCTGCCATCATGGTCTGGCTCGCCTCGATCGCTCAGGCTGTCGCCCTTTCCTGAACCGAATTGTCCTGTTCCCCATCCAGCGGAGCACTTCGAACGCGCCGTCCCGAATGACAGCTAAAGATGACGGTTCGGAATGATGAATGTGCCATCGAGATTATCGATGCTCTGGCAATTGAGCACCGGGCAGGTCCGATCATCCCGCGTCGGGATATTCTTCCATTCCGCGTACTGGTTATAGTCACAGTAACCGTTGTTGCGAACGAACCGATCATAGATCGGCAGCCCTCTCGGCGATGTCCAGCGGAAGATCACGGCCCCCTGCCGATGGACGGTGGCGCGCGCCTTCTCGCATGTCATCGTCAGGGGATTGTAACGTGAGATCGCCAGGGCGGGCGTCGCGGCGAGGACGAGTACAAGAGTGGCGGCAATTGTCTTCATGATGGAACCCTCCGGTTGACATATAAACTCGCGCTTGAAGGCTTGGTTCCGGTGAGGAGAGCCGGCGCGGTTGGATGACAGCGACACCCCATGCGGAGATATCCATCAGCTATCAAATCACAAGGCGCTCTCCACAGTCCATGGCGCTCTCGGACTCGACGCCGCAAAGACGCCCACAGCGACCTTCGTTCGAACGACCGGCTAAACCCCAATCGTCCCCATCGTTGGATTAAGGTGGTCGAACATGGCTGCGGCGATCATCTCATTGCGATCAGCAGATGGTTTCCGCGCCGGCAAGCCTCCACGCGTCAGTCGTCGATGAGCACCCGCTGCGCGGCCCCGTCCATGTCTTCGTACTGCCCGGAGCGGAGCGCCCAGACAAAGGCGATCAGGCCAAGGCCTCCCAGCACGAGCGCGATCGGCAGGAGATAGAGAAGGACATCCATCAGGCTTCCACCCATTTTCGACGAAGACGAAGCGAGCGCCACACACGCCGAAGCCGGCCCTCGCCCGCAGTCAGGCGCATCGCGTTGCCGATGACGAGCAGCGATGAGCCCGACATGGCGATCGCCGCGATGAGCGGGGTGACGTGTCCGAGGATCGCGATCGGGACCGCGATCAGGTTGTAGCCGATCGCCATGACGAAATTCTGCTTGATCAGCCGCTCGGCCTGGCGTGCGACCTTGAGGGTCAGCGGTACCGCATCCAAGCTGTCGTGCAGGAAGATGAAGTCGGCGGCGCTTTTACCGATATCCGCTGCCGATGATGGAGCCATCGAGACATGCGCGGCCATCATCGCCGGCGCGTCATTGATCCCATCGCCCACCATCAGCGCCCGCGCGCCCGTCGCCGCCAGAGCCCGAAGCCGGTTCACCTTGTCGGCAGGCAGGACCCCGGCGGAAAAATCGCGGATGGACAGTTGCGACGCAACCTGCGCAACGGCTGCCTGCTTGTCTCCGGACAGAACCTCCATCCGCAGGCCATCGCGGCCAAGCATGCTTACAGCCTTGACCGCATCCCGCCTCAACACGTCGATGAAATCGAATGTCGCAACAGCCAGTCCATCCTTCGACAACACGGTGCCAGCCACCGAACCGTCCGCCGCCGTGGCGCTGGTCGCCCAGGATGCGCGGCCAAGCCGCCAGACGTGGCCATCGGCCAGTCCCTCGATCCCAAGTCCGGCGAACTCGCGGACGTCCTGCGGCCGGACGCTGGTCGAAACATGGCCATGCGCTTTGGAAATGGCACGGGAAGCGGGATGAAGGGATGAGCGCGCAAGAGCAACCGCCATGCCCAGCGCATCGCCCTGCACGTCGGATGCCGACCGCAGGATCGGGTTGCCGTTGGTCAGGGTTCCCGTCTTGTCGAAGACGACGGTATCGATCCTGGCCAGGCGCTCGAGCGCACCGCCATCCTTCATCATGATCCCGTTGTCGAACAGCCTGCGCGCGGCAACGACCTGAACGATCGGCACGGCAAGACCGAGAGCGCAGGGGCATGTGATGATCAGGACGGCGGTTGCGACTGTAATCGCGTGGTGCCAATCGCCCGTCGCGAACATCCAGCCGATGAAACTGAGAAGAGCGGTCAGGTGAACGACGGGCGAATACAATGCAGAGGCACGATCGGCCAAGCGCCTGTAGGTGCCCCGCCCCTGCTCGGCGGCCTCCATCAACCCCACCATTTCGGCAAGGAATGAATCCTTGGCCGCCGCGGTGGCGCGCACGATGAGCAGACCGGAAAGATTGTGTGTTCCCGCAAGAATATCGGCGCCCGGTGAGACGCTACGCACCGCGCTTTCACCGGTCGCCAGGGAGCAATCGAGTTCGGACATGCCTTCGACGACCGTCGCATCGACCGGAATCCTGTCTCCAGCGGCGATCACCAGATCCATTCCCGGCTCGATCTGTCCGATCGGCAGATAGTCGCGCCCGCCGCCGGCGGTCAGGCGGACGGCACCACGCGGCGACAGGCGGACCAGCCCGTTCACCGCCGCCCTCGCCTTGTCGCGCATGACATGATCGAGGGTGCGTCCGATCAGGAGGAAGAAGAGCAGCGAGACGGAGGCGTCGAAATAGGCGTGCTCTCCGTGTGTCAAGGTTTCGTAGAGGCTGGTGGAATAGGCAAGAGAAACGCCAATGGCGATGGGCACGTCCATGTTCATCCGGCCATGTCGTACGGCGTTCCATGCCGACCGGAAATAGATGCGTCCGGCAAACACGATGACGGGAATGGCGATCAGCGCCGAGATCCAATGGAAGAGGTCACTGGTCGCGCCTTCGGCACCGGACCAGACCGACACCGAAAGCAGCATGATGTTGCCGGTCGCAAATCCGGAAATCGCAACGGCCAGCAGCAGCTCCGAAAGTGTCTTGTCCTTTCCTGGAACAAGCTCGTCCGACAGATGCGCCGCATAGCCGAGCGCGTCCAATGTTTGGATCATCGGCGGGGGCTCGGCTCCTGTCCATTGGACGGAGACCCTTTTGGTCGAAAGATTGACGCGCGCCGAAATGACGGTCTCGAGCCCGGACAGCTCCGTCTCGATCAGCGACATGCAGGCCGCGCAGTGCATCGAGGGAACGGAAAGATCCGTCTGGAGCAGGCCATCGCCCAGATTCTTCGCGACAAACAGGATTTCATCAGCGGCGGGTCCCGCGGCTTTCAGGGATTCGATATCCGTCGCCACTTCGGCGGAGGGCGCGCAGCAGCTCACCGAAACTCTCCGTTGCGGATCGTGATCCGGCGGATATCGCGATAGGGAACCTTGCGACCCACCTCGCTGTCGATCTCGACATCCCAAATGCCATTGCGGGCTGCGTGCGCGGCTTCGAACGCTCCGTCTCCCTTCGGCTGCAGGCCTATCGTCAAATCGGCCGCCTCGTAGGACGGATGGCGGAACTGGACCGAGACCGAGCTGACCGGCACGGCATTGCCATCGCAGTCCGTCAGCCTGTAACGGATCGTGCCGTCAACGATCGAAAAATCGGGCGTCCAATCAAGTGCGACCTGCTCGCGGCCCTGCTCCAGCTTGCCATTGAACTCCTGGCTGGCGACGTAGCTGTTCTCGACCACCAGCCCGCCGAACGACGAACCGGCGAACCGCGCCATCGTGACATTGACGGCGATGATGACGCCGAAAAATGCCACCATGATCAGCAGCATATGCCGCCCGGTGAACTCCTTGGCCTGCCTTTGCATACTCACTGCGCTGTCTCCGGGGAATTGAACGTGGCGGTGTATTCCGCGCGTTCGCCAGTGGATGGATCGGTAACGACGAAGGCGAAGGTTTTGGCCCCGCTGGACGAAAGCGCCTCGGGATCGGCTTTGACGAACACCCTGATCGTCTTCAGCCTGTCCGGTTCAAGCGTGACTTCCGTTTTCCGCACGCCGGCGTCGCCCAGGCCGGCCACGGCCATGGATGCATCGGAAAGTTCGTCGCCAAGTTCGAGGGTGACCGTTCGCGGCTGTGGCACCATGTTGAGCAGCTTGACCGTATATCCGTTGCGGATCGTCCCGTCGGATAGCCGGACGAATTGCGGGTTTCGATCATGGAGGACATTGATCTCGAGGCGATCCCGTGTTGCCAGCGCGAGGACGATTGCCAGGCCGATAGCGCTCCACGCGCCGAAATAGATGAACGTGCGCGGACGCAGCAGCTTGCGGATATGAAAATGCGCCAGCGTGTCGGAAAAGAATCCGTCGGCGTTGCGGACAAGCTCGGGCGAAACCTCCGACGTCCCGCCGGCCGTTGCGACAGCCATGTTTGCGTTATAGTCGTTCAGAGTCGAATAGCTGATCAGGCCCCGGGCCTTGCCGAGCCTGCCCATGACGTCGTCGCAGGCATCGATGCACAGCGCGCATGTGATGCATTCGAGCTGCTGGCCATCCCGGATGTCGATTCCCATCGGACAGACGGCAACGCACGCATTGCAATCGACACAATCGCCGACACTTGCACCGGAGGCGACCACCCTCTTGGCATGCCGCGTGCGCGGTTCGCCCCGCCAGTCGTTATAGGTCACCGTCAGCGACGTCTCGTCGAGCATGGCGGCCTGGATGCGCGGCCAGGGACACATATAGGTGCAGACTTGTTCCCGCATCAGCCCGCCGAATATGTAGGACGTCGCCGTCAGGATGGCCACGGTTGCATAGGCCGTCGGAATGGCATTGCCAGTGACGAAATCCCTGGCGAGCGTCGGGGCATCGGCGAAATAGAAAATCCACGCCCCGCCCGTCAGGACGGCGACGACAAGCCAGGTGACGTGCTTGGCGAACCGGATGCCGATCTTGGCAAAGGACCAGGGCGCGGCGTCGAGCTTCATCTGCGCGTTGCGATCCCCCTCGAAATAGCGCTCGATGACCAGGAAGAGATCGACCCAGACGGTCTGGGGACAGGCATAGCCGCACCAGGCGCGGCCTACGGTCGATGTTACAAGAAAAAGCCCGATCCCCGCCATTACCAGCAGGCCGGCAATGTAGATGAATTCCTGCGGCCATATCTCGATGAAGAAGAAATAGAAACGGCGGCTCGACAGGTCGATGAGAACTGCCTGATCGGGAGCGAAGGGGCCCCGATCCCAGCGAATCCACGGAACGAGATAATAGATACCCAGCGTGATCGCCATCACGATCCACTTGAACCGCCGGAAAACACCCGATGCCTGCTTGGGAAAGATTTTCTTGCGGCGGGCGTAAAGCGGTTGACGGTTGGCGGTCGCATTGCTGGCGACGACGTCCGGCCTCGTCACATCTCTGTTGTCCATACCCGCTGACCTCGCATGCGCATCAGACCAGCCGGTTTCTCAAAAAATGGCTGGCATGGAGCGGACCATGCCAGCCGAGGGAATTTTCGACCTTGATCAGGATCAAGCAATCTACTTTTCGCCACCGCCGAGCGAGTACACGAAGGCTGCGAGTTCCTTGATCGCTGCATCTCCGAGCCGGGCCTCCCAGGCCGGCATGACACCGGCCCTGGGCGTACGGACCTGGGCCGCGATCGCTTCCTCTCCGGCTCCATAGAGCCAGATGGCATCTGTCAGATCCGGCGCACCCATTTCCTTGTTTCCCTTGGCGTCGTCGCCGTGGCAGGCCGCACAGTTTTGCGCGAAGACCTCCTTTCCGGGCTCGACCAGCGCGACGTTTTTCACTGGTCCGGAAAGGCCCGCGATGAATGCGCTCACCTGGGAGATCTGTTCGCCGTCGAGGACATCGGCGAAGGGCGGCATGATGGAATCCCTTGTCTCGCCGTCCTTGGCGAAGCGGATTCCGTGCGCGACCGTTTGCCGGATCTGCTCAGCGGTTCCGCCCCAAAGCCAATCGTCGTCATTAAGGTTGGGGAAGCCTTGGGAGCCCTCGGCACCTGAGCCATGGCACTGCACGCAGTTCATCTTGAACGCGGCGCCGCCGGCTGCGACAGCCACGCTGCGAAGCTGGTCGTCGGCGAGGATATCGTCGATCGACGTCTCCTTGATGGCCGCCATGTAGCCGCTTCTCGCGGTGTCGGCTGCGGCAAGGTCCTTTCGGACCTCGCTCCGGCTCGAAAACCCGAGAAACCCCTGCGTCGAACTCGTCAAGAGCGGCCATGCCGGATAGGCGATCGCATAGAGCAGCGCCCAGAGGATCGTCGCGTAGAACGTCCATACCCACCAGCGCGGCATGGGATTGTCGAGTTCGCGGATGCCGTCCCATTCATGGCCGGTGGTCGATACGCCGGAAATCTCGTCAACCTGCTTATCGCTCATCGCCATCGTCCTTCAGGGGAATATGCGCGGCCTCGGCGCTTGCGTTGCGACTGCCGGGACGAAAAACGAAGGCTGACGCGGCCAGAAAAAACACCAGCATCGCGAGAAGCCCCCAGCTGTCGGCAAATGTCCGCATTGTATGATAGTCCATGCTTGTCTCCTCAGCGGTCGCCGCCTGTCTCATCATAGGTCTTGAAGTCCACCAGCGTGCCCAGCATCTGCAGATACGCGATCAGCGCATCCATCTCGGTGAGCGCTTGGGGATCCCCGTCGAAATCGCCGGTCTTTGCCTTGGGGTAGCGTGCCTCGAAGGCCGACGTATCCGCGTCCGGCGTGGACTGCGTCTTTGCATCCTCCACCGCTGCATCGATCATTTCCTTCGAATAGGGCACGCCGACACCCGCATTGGCGGACAGATGCGCCGACAGGTCGTTGATCGGGAGCAGCGTCGATTTCAGGAAGGCGTAGCTCGGCATGATGGATTCCGGCACCACGGACTGCGGATCGACGAGATGCTGCGCATGCCACTCATTGGAATACCGGTCGCCGACGCGGGCGAGATCCGGTCCCGTCCGCTTCGACCCCCACTGGAACGGATGGTCGTACATCGATTCCGCCGCCAGGCTGTAATGCCCGTAACGCTCGACCTCGTCGCGGAACGGCCGGATCATCTGGCTGTGGCAGACATAGCAGCCTTCCCGGACATAGATGTTGCGCCCCGCAAGTTCGAGCGGCGTATAGGGACGCATCCCTTCGACCTTTTCGATCGTGTTCTGCAGGTAGAAGAGAGGGGCGATCTCGACGATGCCGCCGATGGTGACCACGAGAAGCGAACCGATCAGCAGAAGGGTCGCGTTGCGCTCGATGATCGCGTGTTTGTCCATAATGGCCATGGGGCGCTCCTATTCGGCCGGCTGAGGGTAGGGAAGCGTTCCGCCGCTCGGCGCTTCATCGCGTTGATGTCCAAGGATCGTCATGGTGATGTTGAAGGCCATCAGGAGCGCACCCGACAGATACAGAACCCCACCCAGTGCACGGATCAGATAGTAGGGATGGAGGGCCGCGACGCTTTCGACGAACGAGTAGACGAGAAAGCCCTGCTCATCATGTTCGCGCCACATCAGGCCCTGCTGGATGCCGGAAACCCACATGACGGCGGCGTAAACGACAATCCCGAGGCTTGCCAACCACAGATGCCAACTGACCATGCGCAGGGAGTAAAGGCGTTCCCGTGCCCAGAGCTTCGGCACCATGTAGTAGAGTGCGGCGAAAGCGATCAGGCCGTTCCAGCCAAGCGCGCCCGAGTGAACGTGACCGATGGTCCAGTCCGTGTAGTGCGACAGGGAGTTCACCGTCTTGATCGACATCATCGGGCCTTCGAAGGTCGACATGCCGTAGAAGGCGATGGCGGCCACCATCATGCGGATGATCGGATCGGTGCGGAGCTTGTCCCATGCGCCGGACAGGGTCATCAGGCCGTTGATCATGCCACCCCAGGAGGGCATCCACAGCATGATCGAAAACACCATGCCGAGCGTCTGCGCCCAGTCGGGCAGCGCCGTGAAGTGAAGGTGATGCGGGCCTGCCCAGATATAGAGGAAGATCAGCGCCCAGAAGTGGATGATGGACAGGCGATAGGAATAGACCGGACGGTTGGCCTGCTTGGGCACGAAGTAATACATCATGCCCAGGAAGCCGGCGGTCAGGAAGAAGCCGACCGCATTGTGGCCATACCACCACTGCGTCAACGCGTCCTGGACGCCGGAGAAGGCCGAGTAACTCTTCGAACCGAGGAACGAGACCGGAAGGCTGAGATTGTTGACGATGTGCAGCATGGCGACGGTGACGATGAACGCCAGGTAGAACCAGTTCGCCACGTAGATGTGGGGCTCCCTGCGCTTGATGATCGTGCCGAGAAAGACGATGAGATAGGCAACCCAGACGATGGTCAGCCAGAGATCGACATACCATTCGGGCTCGGCATATTCACGAGACTCGGTAATGCCCAGCAGGTAGCCGGTTGCCGCCATGACGATGAAGAGCTGGTATCCCCAGAAGACGAACCAGGCCAGATCGCCGCCAAACAGCCGCGCGCGCGAGGTTCTCTGCACGACGTAGAAGGAGGTTGCGATCAGAGCATTGCCGCAGAAGGCGAAGATGACGCCCGAGGTGTGCAGCGGCCGCATCCGCCCGAAATTGAACCAGGGCTCGATATTGAGCGCGGGATAGGTCAGTTGCAAGGCGACGATGACACCGACGAGCAGGCCGACAACTGCCCAGAACATGGTGGCGATGGTGCCGTAGCGAATGGGTCCATCCATATAGGCGGACGGATCGGCCGCGACCGCGGGCTGGAAGTTTTCCCGCCGCAAGAGAACGATCACGGAAAGGACCAAAACGGCAGCGAGGACCCACATATGGCTTTCAAACGCTTTGTCATGCGCGAAGGCTGCGGCAAGAATTGCGAGGAAGCTGAATATCCCCAGACTGATGATGGACGTTGCATGCCTCATGAGAAATTCCCCGACTTTTGGATAGCCGGAGATTTCCTCCATCCGAACCAGGGTCGCCTTGATTTAGGTCAAGGATTTCGCATTCGACCGGGAGCAGTCTGCGTGTCGAGGGATCAGGAGCCAGAGCATGTGGATCAACCGGAACGAAGCGACCGCCTGTCTAGGGCCATGTGAACCCAGTTGCCTGTCGAGCGAGGCGCTCGGAAGGTTGAGCATGACCGAGGCGATGACGCGAATCCACCACAGGAAGATCGCGATCTGCGCTGAGCTCGAAACCATCGCCGATTGCCTGCCCGCCAACATCGATCACCTGACATGCCTGCAGGTCGCGGCCACGCTTCTGCCGACGTTGCGGCTGGCGCATGACTATGAAGAAACCGTGGTTTTCCCGGCCTACGAAAAGGCGGTCGCGGACAGCGGTCGCGCCCTGTCCACCGACAGGCTGCGCGGCGAGCACATTTCCGACGCGTGCTTCGCGGCGGATCTGACCGGGATATTGCTTGACATCGGGCACGGCGGCGCCGTCCAACAGCCGGAAACCCTGGGCTTCATGTTGCGCGGCTTCTTCGACAGCCTTCGTCGCCATGTGGCCTTCGAAAGAGAGCATGTCGCTCCCCTTGTGTGCGATAGCGCGTTCACGCCCCCGAACAGATCTTCAAACGAGCGGGGTTGTCCACCACGATGTGGCGCGTCTGCACGATCCGTATGACGCCGTCGATCCGCAGCCGCGTCAACTGACGGCTGACCGTTTCGATAGTGAGGCCAAGGAAATCGGCGATTTCCTGCCGCGTCATCGGGAGGTCGAATTTTATGACCTCACCATGCGGTTTCGCCGCCGGTTCGCTCGCGCTTGCGATCAGAAGCAGATAGCTTGAGACCTTTTCGAGTGCGGTTTTTCGCCCCAGCGTCAACATCCAGTCCCGGGCGCCGTCGAGTTCGCGCAAGGCCTGTTTCAGAAGGCCCTGCTTGAGTTGCGGCGACTGATTGATCAGCGCATCGACCGATCGCCTCGGAAAGGAGCAGAGAACCACATTCGTGGCAGCCTGCGCCGTCACCGTGCTTTCGGCCTGAAACGGCCGCCCCAGGAAATCGGAAGCAAACTGCAGGCCGACAATCTGCTCGCGCCCATCGGGCAACCCTTTCACGAGCTTGACCACGCCGGACAGGATGTTGGCATATCCTTCGACCACCGTTGCATCACCGATCAGTTCGGAGCCCATGTCCAGCCGCTTCTTTGTCGAGGTCCTGGAAAGAGCGCTCAACTGCTCCGGGTCGAGCGCTGCGCAGACCCCGCGTTGCCGGACCTGGCAGGCGGCACAGAGGACCGGAACATCGGACATACGCACCTCACATCTGTCATTCATCGCAAATCCATCCTGGCATCCCACTGACGGGCTGATGGAACAGATATAGGCGAGAGCCGGTTTTCGGCGGTTTGATCCAGATCAATTTCCAGGCAGCATCCGGGCTGCCCGGCAGCTTCATTTGGTCGCGGTTTCCGTCAGGTGCTGCAAAGGTGATGGTGCCATACCCGCAATCAGGCGGCGCTCTCCAGAGCGCTCGCATCCGCCCGCCGCGAGGACGAGACCACCAGATGATTGTCGAATCCCGCACAACCGCGAACCATCCTGGCGAACTGTTCCGCCCTTTCGAAATCGTCCCTGCAACCGACATGGCCGGTCAGCGTGACCCACCGGTCCTCGACACGGACACGCACGTCCCGCCCCTTCATCTGGAGGTTCCACTCGACCATCCTCAGCATCCGGCGCGCGATCTCCTCATCGGTATCGAGGAATTCCAGGTCGGCGGCGATATGGATTTTCTGGGCCAGCCCCCGGACGTCCGGAAGATTGAGGATGGCGAACTCGATCATTCCCTTGTGACTTGCCTCGCTGACATGCCCGGTCAGCACCACGACGCCCTGATGCACGGCAACCCCGATCTCGGACGGCGTGATGAGGGGCAGGCATTCCAGAGTTTCGAGCACCCGGGCCCGCAGGTTGAGATCTTCCATCGCCGCATTCCCTTCACACATATTGCGCATCACAAGATGCTCGCAGGCCATGCGGAGGTCTTTGATGGGGATCAAACAACGGAGACAGAACGACCGTTTCGGTATTCGTGGACCTTTAGCCGCACAGCAGGGCAAGCCGCTCAGGCTGGACGATTTCGATGGTCTTGACGCCATGAAACTTGAGAATGCCTTCGTCACGAAGCTTCGAGAAACCGCGAGAGACCGTCTCGATGGTCATTCCCAGATAGTCGCCGATATCGACGCGGGTCATCTGGAGATCGATCGTGTCGACATCGCCCAGGCGTTCGGCAAGATCGACCAGAAACGCCCCGAGCCTTTCGAGGGCGCTCTGGCGGCCGACAACCAGCAGATGTTCGCGCGCATCCAGCATGCTGCCAAGCGCAAGCGCCATCAGGTCCTGCGACACCATTTCACCGGCGACAAGCGAGACCTTCGACAGGCCCGCATGAACCGTCGTTTCGGCGAAGAAGCGGTGCGTTCCGCCGGCCTCCAGTCCGAACGTTTCTCCGGCAAGATGGAATGCCACGATCTGACGCCGGCCATCGGCATGCAGCCTGTAGACACGGACAGCGCCGAATTCGACCCGGTAAAGGGAGCCGGCCCTGTCACCCTGCGCGAAGATTTCGGTGTCGGGGGCAAACAGGGTGATCTGCCCGACACAGGGCGGATAGGAGCCGGAAAGCGGGCGCAACGCCGCTGGAGTATTGGACTGGGTGGGTTTGCGTGCGCTTGAAAACATTGTCGTTTCCCCGTTGAATCTGAGGCGACTATGGCCTTGCGATTCCATCCGGGAAATTCGGTTGTACCACTACGGGATTTTACGTACGTGCCCGATGGAAGTGCCTGACGCCCTCGACAATGTCGCTCCCGTCCAGAGGCTTGGGGATCAGGCGGATGGTGGCGGCGACATTCGGCTGCGGCATGCCGTCGGTAAGCAAGACGATGCGATTTTCAGGCTTCAGCAAGGCGTCCCTGGCATCCGCATCCTTGCGGCAGATATCCACATCGACGATCACGCAAGCCGACAGCGGGATCAGCTCGCGCGCGGCCTGCCAGGAGCCGCAGGATTGGACAGCGTATCCCTCCACGCCCAACGCAAATGCCAGGGAACGCAGCAAGGCGTCGTCATTGGCGATCGCGACGATGGACTGAGGCGTTTGCAATGTTCTTGTCCGTTATCCGCAACCGGAACATGTGCGGCAGACAATCAGGTAGCGTGCGAGCGGCAACGCCACCTTGTTCTCGATCAATCGGTTCTCGAAATCAGGCGACGGGAGTAAAGCCCGCCGCCAGGACCATGCGAACAAGCTCGGGAAGGCTCTTGGCCTTCATCTTCCCCATGACATTCGAGCGATGGACCTCGACGGTGCGGGGACTGATGTCGAGATCGTAGGCAATCGACTTGTTCGGCAAGCCGGCGACAACGGCGGACAGGACCTGCCGTTCACGATCGCTGAGTGATGCCAGCCTGTCGCGGACATCCGCCGCCGATTCATTCGTAACGGCCTTGTCACGGAGCTGTTCGGCGGCCCGGCGAATGGCTTCGATGATGACCGTATCTTCGAACGGCTTCTCGATGAAGTCGATGGCGCCGGCCTTCATGGCTTCCACCGCCATCGGCACATCCCCGTGCCCTGTGACAACCAGGGATGGAATTTTGTTCGGAAGCTTCGACACGACCCGGATCAGGTCCACGCCCGTCATGTCCGGCATGCGCAGATCCGTAACCAGAACGGCGTCGCGCGCGCCGGGCGCAAAGTGGGCGAAGGCGGTGGCGGAATCGTGCACCCGGACCGCAAATCCGTTGATGGTCAGCATGAAGGCAAGCGATTTCCGTACGGCTTCCTCGTCATCGACGATGTGAACGGTAAAGTCATCACTCGACATGGTCTTCTCTTTCTTCGTGGGCCGGCAGGGTGAACTGGAAGCAAGCGCCGCCATGCGCCGTGTGCGACACGGTCATCACTCCACCATGGGCCTCGACGATCCGCTTCGATATCGACAGCCCGATGCCCATTCCTCCAGGTTTCGTCGTCGTGAACGGTTTGAACAATTGCGCCGAGATTTCCTCCGGGATGCCAAAGCCCGTATCCTCGACAATGACGGTGACTTCCCCCGGGGCGCCTGGTTGAATGCGCACGACGAGATCCTTTTCAGGTGCGTCCTTCATGGCTTCAACGGCGTTTCGCATCAGGTTGATCAGCACCTGCTGAATCTGGATGCGATCGGCCATCACCATGTCGGCGCCGGGGTGATAATCGAAGACGGTCCTGACCCCTTTCTCGCGTGAGCCAACCAGTGCCAGCGCTCCTGCCTCCTCGACGAGTTGGCGAATATTCTGCGGGGCCTTGTCCGTTTCGCCTTTCGTCACGAATTCGCGCAGATGCTTGATGATCTGCCCGGCCCGGAGCGACTGGTTCCCCGCCTGAGCGAGGGCGTCGCGCATCATCACCGCAACATCCGTATCCATGTCGCGCAGCAGGCGAGAACAGCCATGCACGTAATTTGCGATGGCTGACAGCGGCTGATTGAGTTCATGCGCCAAGGTCGAGGCCATCTCTCCCATTTCGTTGAGTCGCGCAAGGCGCGCCAGTTCCGCCTGGATTTCCTCGAGGCGCGCGGCCGATTCCTCCCGCTCGGTAAGGTCTCGGATGAAACCGGTAAAAAATCTCTTGTCCCCCGACCGCATCTCGCCAACCGCAAGCTTCATCGGAAAGGTAGACCCATCCTTGCGCTGACCGACGACGACGCGATCGACGCCAATGATCCGCTTTTCCCCTGTGACGAGGTAACGGTTCATGTAGCCATCGTGTTCCCGACGATAAGGCTGGGGCATCAGCATGCGAAGATTCTGTCCGACGACTTCCGTCTCGGTATAGCCGAACTGTCGGACCGCCGCCGCGTTGAAGGAGACGATCGTGCCGTCCGGCGCGCTGACGATCGTGGCATCGAGAACGGTATCGAGGACAGACTTCAGATGCGCCTGACTGACATCGAGCGCCGCTCTGGCGCGCTTGGCATTCGCGGACGCGGTGCGAAGTCTTTCCCCGACGAACGCAGTCCCGCAGGCGACAACCATGAACAGCCCCAGCCGTGGCCAGGGCATGTCGGCGAGCGCCAGCGTCTGCGCATCGACGATGACCGCAAGGACGCAAAAAAATCCGGCGGCTACCAATGTGGGGAAAAGTCCGCCGATGACCGAAATGACCAGCAGTGCCGGCAGGAACACGATCGCCGACATGGCAATCGGGTCATTCCCGACGAAAAGCACCGTCAGGATCGAAAGACCGATCACGAACAGGCACAGGATATGGGCAGGCCATCCGGACAGTCTTCCACGAGAAGCATGCGAACCTGAGCCCGCGCCAAAGGCATCGTTCCGTTTCGACATGTCCTGAAATCTACGTCCGTCGTTCTGCTTACCCTATCCGCGCCGGCAATGACGGCTTGGAGAACGAGAGCTTCTAGCATGTGAAAATCGACCCTGTCCACGCGGGAAAGCGGACGCTCCCGATCCGTGAAGCCGCGTCATTGAACTCCTTACCCCGCTCCGGTCAGACAGACGAAACCCCATTCATCTTCTGATGCTCTCGGAACCGACTGGGTGACGCGCCGATGATGCGCTTGAAGGCGCGGCTGAAGGAGGCTTCGGAATCGTAGCCGAGGCGTTCGGCAATCACCGCGACGCGCTGGCCTTCCTGCAGCCACTGGTGCGCCTGATGCATACGCATCTTGGCGACGTAGCGGGCGGGCGTTTCACCGACCACGGTCGCGAACCGCTGGGCAAAACCGGAGCGCGATGCCCCCATATGCCGCGCGAGTTCACCGACGCTCCAGTCATGCGACGGATCGAGATGGATGGCCGCCAGGACACGACCGACTTCGGGATTGCGGACCGCCGCCAGCCAGCCCGTCGAATCGCCGCAACCATGCTCGACCCAGGTCCGGATAAGGGTGGCGGTCAGGACATCGGCGAGACGGGAGAGAATGCCCCCTGCCCCGACGCGATTCATCTCGACTTCCCGCAGCATCGCATCGAGCAGAAGCGGGATCGTCGGTTCGCTGACGGCCAGATCGCTGGTGCGCATGACCTCCGGCATCAGTTCGAGCAGCGGATGGCGCTTGTCGACATTGAAGCGCATCACCGCAAAGAACAACAGGTTGCTTGAGTCCGGATCGGCGCATTGCAGATCGACGATGCCGTCGCAGAGACGCTTGCGGGCCATGCATTCCACCGATATGGGCGGCAGGCCCGGCTCGCTTGCCAGGACATGCGTATCCCCGCGTGGCAAGAGGATAGCGTCGCCGGCATGTAGTTGCGTCCACTCCCCGGACGAGGACTGCAGGAAGGCATTTCCAGCGGCGAGAAAATGAAACTGCGCCTCGGCCTTCGCGGGATAAGCTGTCGCCCAGGGCGCCGACGGCTGGCAGCGGCCATACTCCACGCCGTCCAGCCGCAACCCACGCAGCATCTCGGTCAACGGATCGGTCGTCACGACGCATCCTTTTATTTGGACGAATGATCATGTCTTATAGACTTTTCAGCATAGAAACACCAGCGTTTCCCGTCTAGCCTTCTGCCAACACTCATGGAGACAGCGAATGAACGGCAAACAAACAACAGGCTTTCGGGACGATGACGAGCACACCAAGCCTCTGTGGGCGGGCGTGATTTCTCTCTCCCTGGGCGTCTTCGGACTTGTCACGGCAGAATTCCTGCCCGCCAGCCTGCTGACGCCGATGTCACACGACCTCGGCGTCAGCATCGGCGCGGCCGGACAATCCGTGACCATGACAGCGGTGGTCGGGGCCTTCGCGGGGCCTGCCGTCGTGGTCGGCACAAGCCGCTTCGACCGGCGCTATACGCTTCTGGGCCTGACCGCTCTCCTGATCCTTTCCAGCGTGCTGGCGGCCCTGTCCAGCGGGATGCCGATGCTGCTGCTATCACGCGCCCTGCTCGGGATTGGTCTTGGCGGGTTCTGGGCGATGTCGCTTGCTCTCGCGATGCGGCTCGTGCCGGAACGGCTGATGCCCCGGGCGATGGCCATCATCATGGGCGGCGTATCCGCCGCGACCGTCTGCGCGGCGCCGGTCGGTGCCTGGGTCGGAGAACTGATGGGCTGGCGGTTCGCCTTCGTCATTACGGCTACACTCGGGGTCTTCGCATTTCTGATGCAGGCCCTGACACTCCCTGCCATGCCGTCCAGCGGTCGGGCAAATCTCGGCACGATGGCGAGCGTCCTGCGCCGGCCCGCCATCCGCATCGGTCTCCTGACGATCCTTCTGGCCGTCGCCGGCCATTTCGCCGGCTTCACCTTCATCCGTCCGTTTCTCGAGGATGTGCCGCATTTTGGCGTCGAAGGCGTATCCGGGGTCCTGCTGGCCTTCGGCATCGGCGGTTTCCTTGGAAATTTTGCCGGCGGCTTCGTTTCCGAACGGAACACCGCGCTGTCGATAACCCTGGCGGCCGGTGGCATCGCCATCGCGGCCCTCATCCTGGCTTTCGCCGGCGCCTCTCCGGTCGTCGCCACCATTGCCACGACGTTCTGGGGTTTTGCCTTCGGTGCGCTTCCGGTCAGCGTTCAAAGCTTCGTCACCCAGGCCGCTTCGGATGAAGCGGAAAGCGCAGGCGCCCTGACCCTCACGACGTTCCAGATCGCGATTTCGAGCGGCGCGGTGTTCGGCGGCCTGATCGTCGGCACCCACGGCCCGGCCGGTGTCTTCGCCTTTGCCGGATTGTCAGCACTCTTGGGCGCAATGCTGATCGGGTTTGCCGGGCGTACACGGCTCGCCGCCACTGCGGGATAGCGCTCAAGCGAGCGGAAACCTACGCTTGCCAACGGCGCCAACCCGAGCGAGGACGACTCGTTCGGGCTGGCGCGTCGGATTCCCCCATTGGCTGGAGGGGGCTCTGACAGCCTGTGTTACCTATCCGCACTGGGCTGAGGTGCACAAATAGCGGTACAGCAGTTGCGGCAAGCAGAATGCGGCGCAGTCTGTACGTATGCAGCGAAAGCGCCTCTCTCCCGGATGACGACCTTGGATTGTCAGCAATGGGCAGCGATTGTCGATTGGACATCATCATGGCCTGAGTGCAGAAAGGGCACGTTACCGGGCAAGCGGTGATCCAAATACAGCTTCACGCACAATACGGAAATTGACTTCGACGCGTTAAAGTTATTCATGGATGCAGTTTTGTACAATCATGGCGGGATTTTAATTGAAAAAATATTTTCGCGGAAAGTTTTCCGATCTGAACGACGGTTCGAGCGACAAGGCCGATTGGTCGTCGTTTCACTCTTCTTCCGATGACCTCTTCTCTGGTGGAGCAAGTTTCTCCACTCCAAGTTCCTCGATGATTCCGTTCGACAGAAAATTGTTCGATGGATCGACCGATCGGAGCGAACAAGCCGATTCACTGATCAGCCCGACGCAGATGCAGGAAGTTTCGTTCCTGACGGGTTTGAATCCCGACGGAACGGTGATTACCGATCCCGCTCTTTCCTTTTGGTCCAGCACAGGCCGGACAGCACAGAAATGGGGTGGTGGCGCGGCTGGAACCGAAGGAACAATCACCTACAAGTTTGACGCCGCCTCCAACCTGACCGCCAGTGAAAAAGCCGTTTATCAGAGCATTTTCGCCCTCTGGGAATCGGTCGCCGATGTTCACTTCGTTGAAGACGTCAATGGCGCGGCGACCATCCGGCGCGGCAACGATGGCGGTGCCTATGTCAGTTCCTCAACCACAACCGGGAGCGGCTCGACGGTTGGAACCATCGTGAGTTCGCTTCTTTCGATCGACAACAGCCAGACCTCGTTTGAACTGACTGGGTCGTTTGACACTGTCGGCGGTTACGGCATCAACACGATTATCCATGAAGTCGGCCATCTGCTCGGGCTGGGTCACGGCGGGACGTACAATGGGGCCGTGTCACCTTCGACACAGCAATACAGTGCCTACGACGATCGCCAGTATACGATCATGTCGTACATCTTTTGGGCAGACACCGACGGCAAGTATTTCAACGAGAACCCCAACGGCGGAACAAATTGGGGAGCGACGAACGACAGCTATTATCGCCAGGCACCGCATACGATGATGATGCTGGACATCCAGGCCATCCAGCAACTTTACGGCGCTTCGGATAGCTCCCCGCTGGGCGGTGGGCAGACCTATGGCTTCAATACCAATATCGCGGGGCCGATCGCCCGCTTCTTCGATTTCACCGAGAACACGTCTCCGGTCGTCACGCTGTTCAATCTGGGCGTCGGCAATACGCTTGATGTTTCCGGATACAGCCAGGCAGCAACGATCAACCTGAACGGAGGTGCGTTCAGCAGCGTTGGCGGCCTGATCAACAACGTTGCCATCGCCGCAGGAACGCGAATTGATACCGCCATCGGCGGATCCGGCAATGACACTATCAATGGCAACAGTTTCGACAACACCCTGAACGGCGGCGCGGGCGCCGACAATCTCGACGGAGGCATCGGCAATGACCGCCTGGACGGCGGCATCGGGGTCGACACGATGACGGGCGGCATCGGCGACGATCACTATATCGTCAACAATGCCGGCGATGTCATCAACGAGGTCGCGGGCGGAGGCACCGCCGACCGGGTCTCGGCGCGGGCAAGCTATGTTCTGGCGGCCGACGACGATATCGAGCTTTTGACGACGGTATCCTCCTCGGCGACCACGGCGATCAACCTGACCGGCAACGCGCTCCACCAGGACATTATCGGCAATTCCGGCAACAATACCCTCAGAGACGGCGCGGGCGCCGCCGACCTTCTGAAGGGGCTGGCCGGCAACGATACCTACCAGATCTATACCAAGACGACGACGATCGTGGAAACGGGTGCTAGCGACACTGCGGACAGGGTCATGGCCGGCGTCGATTATACACTCGGCGCCGGCGTGCGCGTCGAGATCATGACGACGAACGGCGCGAGCGGGCTATCCGGCATCGACCTCACGGGCAACGAATTCGTCCAGGCGATCACCGGCAATGCCGGCAACAATATCCTGAACGGCAAGGGTGGCAGCGATACGCTGAAGGGTCTTGGCGGCCTGGACACGTTCGTGTTCAACACGGCGCTGGGACCAAGCAATGTCGACAAGATCCTCGACTTCAACGTCGCTGATGATACGATCAAGCTCGAGAACGCGATCTTCACCGCCCTGACTTCGGTCGGCACCCTGGCCGCGTCGCTTTTCAAGGACAATTTCCTGGCGCCGCGGGATGCGAATGACAAGATCATCTACAATTCCAACACCGGCTCGCTGTTCTACGACGCCGATGGATTGGGGAGCGCATCCACCGCCGTGAAATTCGCGTCGCTGACGACGGGCCTGTCCCTGACCGCATCCGACTTCATCGTGATCTGAGGACGACGGCTCCTGGCGTATCGGCACGCAGTGCCTGCGCCAGGAGTTTGTTTGCGGCTTGCTGGCAACGGACGCTGGGTGCCAGCCGGCGGCTCCGAGAAGCGCGTTTTGGGTTCCCCATGACGCACCGCTCGTTCCAGCGAATTGCCGTTCTGGCTGCCCACCCACACGAGTCGCGGCCTGAAACCACCTCGGTTGTCCGAACGGAAAACCGTTCGTCGATATCCGAGTTGTGATAGACTGCGAACTCCATCATCACGAAGCCGGGGCAGCCGTTGCTTGGTCTCATATGCCGCTCGATATTTGGTGCATTTACCGCCGTGCTTCTCGGTTCGTCCGCGTCTGCCATCGAACTGCGATTGCCGGCGGAGTGCGAACTCCGAAAAACCTGCTTCATGCAACAATATGCCGACATGGCAGCCGGCGATGCGGTGGTCGATCCGCTCTGCGGCAGCATGACATATGACGGTCATTCCGGGACGGATCTGCGCATCCTTTCGCTGAAGGATATGGAGGCGGGATTCCCCGTCATCGCAGTCGGCGACGGCACGGTGCTTCGGGTTCGCGACCAAGAGCAGGACCATCTCGTCGAAACCGAAGCCGACAGAGCCGGTATCGCCGGACGAGAGTGTGGCAACGGCTTGGTCCTGCAGCTTCAGGATGACTACGAAGTCCAGTATTGCCACCTGCAAAAGAACAGCCTGACAGTCAGGCCGGGAGACACTGTCCGTACTGGTGACCGGCTCGGCAAGATCGGCGCATCCGGCCTGGCACAGTTTCCCCATGTCCACATCACGGTCACCCGGCACGGCGATACTCTCGACCCGCTGACAGGCCGGAAGCTCTCGGACGGCTGCGCGTCGACATTCCGGCCAGGGGAATCGCTGTTCGCGCCGGAGATTGTTGCGAAGCTGGATCCGACGAAGCCGGATATCCTTGCCATCGGGGTGGCGGGAAAACCCGTCGTCTACGAAGCGCTCGTCCGGGAGGGGCCACCGCCGGTCGTGTCGGCCAAAGACACTATGTTCGTCACATGGGCGTGGTTTGCCAATCTGAAAAAAGGCAGTGCGATCAGGTTCGTGCTGAAGGACCTGAACGGCGATACCCTTTTCGAACATATTGGCGAACCACTCGAGCGGAACAAGGCTGCCTATTCCGCTTTCGCCGGAAAAAAGCGTTCGCTGCCTGCCGGGCACTACCAGGTTGACGTTTCCGTGACTTTGGACGGCACGATCGTCAGGAACGCTGTTTCGGACATCTCCGTTCGCTGAGATTGCCGGCGATGCATGCGTGCGTCATCATTCCGGCCTGCCGCCGAACCCTCGACTTCAAACATGGAATGCACGTGATCTGCGCACGGCCGGGACGGCCTCGGATATAACTGCCTACTGCAACTGGATTTCCCCCGTGCCCCGCCGGTGGTTCACGGAGAACTTCTCTCCCAATACCAGGCGACATACATTTTCTTTCGGTCATGCTGCCGTTCCTTGAGGAACGATCGGAGGGTGCGGATGTCCTGTTTTTCGCAGGCGGCCCAGACGAACGTCTCCCGATCGACGCTGTCGATCACGGCTTTGGCCTCGGCCAGAAGATGCCCGGTGGCGTGCTCAGGATAGCTGCTCCGGTGCAGCCAGCG
>NZ_DATJDJ010000048.1:0-9961 GCF_035497515.1 Pararhizobium sp.
AACTGGCGGTGTGCAGGAGTTCGTCTTTGCTGCTTTGCCCGTCACCCTAGCCCTCTCCCTCTGTGGGGGAGGGGGCGACTTCGCAATATTTTTGGATAGCTCACCAAGGCGAACAATTGCGTTCACAAGGGTTCGCTGCCATCTTCCGCTACGACACCTTTGGGGGGGGAGAATGAGATTTTTCGATTGTAATATTGGCCGCGCTTGCAGGCTGCCAAACTGCTGAGCAAGTTGCACAAAGCGAGCAATCCCACTTTGAATCGTTTTCCGGCCAGACGATGGCCCAGTTTATGGCAGCTACGATGGTTGAGCCGTCCGACTATTTTACAAGCGGAACAGATCGCATCTACGTTGCTTTTAAGGCTGCTCCCGATCCACGCTTCGGTTGCAAAATGCATATTGTGACCATTCCGAACGGACGAGGAAGCAGCGCAGATGGTTGGACGATTCGCGAAATCAGAAGGCAAGGTGGGTGTGCCGGCGTCTAACCCCCGCACATGGTCTGCAGGTGGAGCTAAGGTTGACGCCGCAAACACATCGGGTCCACACTCTCCAGCAACCAAGGAGAACGCCCATGTCCGATGATGATCGTTTCATGACGCAGGCCATTGCCCTTGCGCGCGAGAATGTTCACCGGGGCGGCCGGCCGTTCGGCGCGGTGCTGGTGATGGACGGCGAGGTCATCGCCACCGGCGTCAACGGTGTGATGGAAACGCATGACCCGACATCCCACGCCGAGCTCGTGGCCGTGCGCATCGCCTCGCACAAGCGCCAGTCGCCCATCCTCAAGGGCGCGAAAATGTATGCCAGCGGCCATCCCTGTCCCATGTGCCTTGCCGCCATGCGCATCGCCGGGATCACCGACATCGCCTATGCCTATTCCAACGAGGATGGCACGCCCTACGGCCTGACCTCGGCGTCGCTCTATGCCGACTTGAGGAAGCCGCTTACCGAACAGCAGATGACCTTCACCTACCAGCCGGTGCGCCCGTCGGGCGAGGTTGATATTTACGATCTGTGGCGGGATATGCAGCAGGGATAGCGACATGCCGGCTTTCCCGGCCGCCTTCCGTATCGGCGTCGCTCTCCGCCGCCGTGGCGGGCCGATTGCCTCTCTGCTGTCGGTGAAGTAGGGTCCGGCCGATTGGGCGGCGCTTGACGCCCGCAGGACCGGAATTCGCCATGACGCTTCAGGGAAAACGCATTCTCCTCATCATCTCCGGCGGCATCGCGGCCTATAAGAGCCTCGATCTCATCCGCCGCCTGCGCGAACGCGGCGCCTCGGTGCGCCCGGTGATGACGGCGGGGGCGCAGGCCTTCGTGACGCCGCTCGCGGTCGGCGCTCTGGCCGCCGACAAGGTCTTCACCGACCTGTTTTCCCGCGAGGACGAGCAGGATGTCGGCCATATCCGTTTGGCGCGTGACTGCGATCTCATTCTTGTCGCACCGGCAACCGCCGATCTGATGGCCAAGATGGCAAACGGCCTTGCCGACGATCTCGCCTCGACCATCCTGCTTGCCACCGATCGCCCGGTGCTGGTCGCACCCGCCATGAACCCGAAAATGTGGTGGCATCCCGCCACCTGCCGCAACCATGCGACCCTGGTTGCCGACGGCATCCATTTCGTCGGCCCGGCCTCCGGCGAAATGGCCGAAAGCGGCGAAAAGGGCGAAGGCCGCATGGCCGAGCCGCTGGATATCGTTTCCGCCGCCGAAGACATTCTCGACCCGTCGTCGAAGCCGCTGCTGGGCCGCAAGGCCATCGTCACGTCAGGCCCGACCCACGAGCCCATCGATCCCGTTCGCTATATCGCCAACCGCTCGAGCGGCAAGCAGGGCCATGCGATCGCCAGCGAACTTGCCCGGTTGGGGGCGGATGTGACGCTGGTCTCCGGCCCGGTCACCATCCCCGATCCGAAGGGGGTGCGGGTCATCCGCGTCGAGCGGGCCGAGCAGATGCGCGACGCCGTGCTCGCGGCACTGCCGGCCGATATCGCGGTGATGGTCGCGGCCGTCGCCGATTGGCGCGTGGCGAGCGCCGCCGGCAACAAGATCAAGAAGCAGCCCGGCGAAGCCCCGCCGCCGCTGCAACTGACCGAGAACCCGGATATCCTCAAGACCGTCGGTCATCATGCCCAGCGCCCGAAACTGGTGGTGGGCTTTGCCGCCGAAACGCAGGATATCGCCGAAAACGGTCGCTCGAAGCTGGAGCGCAAGGGCGCGGATTACATCGTCGCCAACGATGTCTCGCCGCAGACGGGCATCATGGGCGGCGATCGCAACACGGTGAAGATCATCGGAAAATCCGGCGACGAGGATTGGCCGGATATGGACAAGCAGGCGGTTGCCGAAAAGCTCGCGCGGCTGATCGCCTCACATTTTGCGGGATGACATGCGGCCCATCGGGATCGCCGACGGCGAGACCGCCTGCGTGCCGAACAGCCGGACATCGACACCGTTTTCACCGACGATCACCGCCGTGCCATCCGGGATTTCCACCCAGACGTTGTCGTCATCGTTGAGCGGTTCGGAGACGAGGCAGTAACCGCCGCTCGGGCCCATCGGCGCCGCATAGAGCGTCGGCGCCTTCCAGTCGGACGCGTAGCGTACGGCATAAAGGTCGTGACCGTCGGAAAGCGCCGCGGTGAAGCGGACGAGAACCTTGCGTTCCAGATGCTCGGCCAGCCGTTCGACGAAGGCCAGCGTCTCGGCAAGCGCGCCGAGCGGATCGTGCTCCAGCCCGAATTGCAGCGCCAGCAAGAACAGCAACTCGCTGTCGGTGGAGCCGGTGCGCGACGTGTAGAGGTCGTTGTCGAGCATCGCCTCCATCGGCCGGCGCAGATGGTCGAAATCGCCGATCTGGCCATTGTGCATGAAGGACCAGCGGCCATGCACGAAGGGATGGCAATTGTCGCGCCGCGTGCCGCCGCCGGTCGAGGCGCGGACATGGGCGAGAAACAGCGGTGAGCGGATCTGCCGGGCGATGCTTTTCAGGTTGCAGTCGGACCAGGCCGGCAGGATGTCGCGGTAACGGCCGGGCTCCGGATGATCGCCGTACCAGGCAACACCAAATCCGTCACCGTTGGTGGCGGTCTTGGCGCGGGTGGCGCAATGCGACTGCTCGATCAGCGAATGCGCCGGCGACGAAACCAGTTCTTCCAGGTAGAGCGGCTCTCCGCGATAGGCTGCCCAGCGGCACATGAATCATACTCCGGATCGCGGCGATGGCCCGCCTTGATGGTTCGTTAACCATGATAGTGACCGATCATCCCGGCAACATGGTAAAAATGCGTTAACGAACGGCATTTTCCGCATCTTCACCGCCAATTTAACGGCTTGTCGCCCGGGGCTCCTGTTTCGTCCGGAACAGCAGAGACCAACATTCGAACAAACATTCCATATTGACAATATTTGTGAAAATCATTTCATTTGCGCGCAAAAGCCGCGCAGCGCGGCCTCGGGAGGAGTGCAGGCATGTGCGGCAAGCGCAGGATCGGTGTCGGCTTGATCGGAACGGGTTTCATGGGCAAGGCCCATGCCCTTGGCTTCACGATCGCGGCGCGGGTCTTCGACCAGCCCTTTGAACTCGATCTGGTCACCGTCGCCGATGTCTCCCTGGAAGGGGCAGAAAAAGCCCGGCGCGGCCTCGGTTTTCGCAAGGCGACGACCGATTGGCGTGAGTTGCTGACAGACCCCGATATCGACATCATCGACATCACGACACCCAATCTCCTGCACAAGGAAATGGCGCTTGCGGCCATCGCCCATGGCAAGCATGTCTATTGCGAAAAGCCGCTCGCGCCGACGGTTGTCGAATGTGCCGAAATGGTTCTGGCCGCAGAGAAGGCCGGCGTCATCACGCAGGTCGGTTTCAACTACCTGAAAAACCCGATGATTTTCCTCGCCAAGGACCTGATCGAAAGTGGCGAGATCGGCGAGATCCGTTCTGTGCGAGGCATTCATGCCGAGGACTTCATGATGGACGCATCCGCGCCCTGGGGCTGGCGTCTCGACCCGAAGAGCGGCGGCGGCGCGCTCGCCGATATCGGCAGTCACATCATCGCATCGCTGCGTCATCTGGTCGGTCCGATCACATCGGTGCTGGCCGAAACAGTCATCCAGGTGCCTGAACGACCGATCGCACCGGGATCGAGCGAGATGCGCGCCGTCGAGGTCGATGACATCACCCGCGCCTTCGTCCGCTTTGAAGGCGGCGCCACCGGCAGCTTCGAGGCCAACTGGAGCGCCACCGGCCGCAAGATGCAGCATGATTTCGAAATCTACGGCTCCAAGGGCAGCATCGTCTTCACCCAGGAACGCATGAACGAACTCAAGGTCTGGTTCGCCGGCGACGATATCCGCAGCCGCGGTTACCGCACCATCTGGGCTGGCCCCGAGCATCCGCCCTACGGCGCCTTCTGCGTCGCGCCCGGCCACCAGATCGGCTTCAACGACCTGAAGGCCATCGAAGCCAACGAGTTCCTCGAAGCGATTGCCAGCGGCAAGAAACCCGGAACGGATTTCCGCGAGGGCTTCGAGGTCCAGAAGGTGGTTTCGGCGACCTACCAGTCTGCCAGGACCAATGAATGGGTTCATATCGGCAAGAACTGATGAACGGCGTGGAAAAATCGGAGCTATGGAATAAATATTCTATTCCTCGTTCCGTTCTTTGCTTAAGGTCTTGAGGCATCGCAAACGCAGGAAGACCGGCGACCATGGCTGAAACGGACAACGGCATTGCTCTTCCGCAGGACTTTGATGGCCTGAAGGCGATCATCCTGGAGCGCAAGGCGCAATTGCCCAAGCGTCTGCGTCAGGTCGCGGCCTATGCGCTGGATAATCCCGACGAGATTGCCTTTGGAACGGCAGCCAGCATCGCCACTTCGGCTGATGTCCAGCCATCGACACTGGTGCGTTTCGCGCAGCATTTCGGCTTCGAGGGTTTTTCGAGCCTGCAGCAGATTTTCCGGGCGCGCTTGCGCGAGCGCACGCCGGGTTATGACGAGCGGCTGCGGGCGCTGAGCGACAACGATCACAGCAAGCTTGAGAGTGGTTCGATCTTCAACGGCTTCGTCGCCGCTGCCCACCGCTCCCTCGACAATATCGCCACCTCGGTCGAGCCGGAAGCGTTCGAACGCGCCGTCAACATCCTGGCAGGGGCGGAGACCATCTACCTCGTCGCCAAGCGCCGCTCCTATCCGATTTCCGGCTACATGGCCTATGCGTTCGGCAAGCTGAAGGTCCGGTATCAGATGGCCGGCACGGCCGCCGGTATCGACGACGACATCCTCGGCATGGCCGGCCCCAAGGACGCAGCTTTTGCCGTCAGCTTCTCGCCCTATGCGTCCGAAAGCGTCAATCAAGCGAAGATGCTCGCCAGCCGCAAGGTGCCGGTGGTGTCGCTGACCGATTCGGCATTCTCGCCCCTGGCGGAATCCTCCAAGGTCTGGTTCGAGCTTGTCGAGGCCGATCATGCCGGGTTCCGGTCGCTGTCGGCCAGCATGGCTTTTGCCATGGCGCTGACCGTTGCCGTGGCTGAAAAAAGGCGACGGAACAGCGAAGAACGCGCTATGGAATGAAAATTCCATATTGACTATATAGCGGAATTTATGTTTCATAAATGGCAATACCCCACCAGCCAATAAAAATGTCGGCGCGACGCAAGCGCCCGCCGGGAGGATGCAGTGAGCCAGACCAACAGGACTGAGGCCGACAAGCCGCTTGACCTCATCACCATCGGCCGCGCGTCGGTGGATCTCTATGGCCAGCAGATCGGAACGCGATTGGAAGACGTCGCCTCCTTCGCCAAGTCCGTCGGCGGCTGCCCCACCAATATCTCCGTCGGCACCGCCCGGCTCGGCCTCAAATCGGCGCTTCTCACCCGCGTCGGCAAGGAACAGATGGGCCGCTTCATCCGCGAGCAACTGGAGCGCGAAGGTGTCGAGACCAAGGGCATCGTCACCGATCCCGAGCGGTTGACAGCACTGGCGATCCTCTCGGTGGAGAGCGATCATTCCTTTCCGCTGCTGTTTTACCGTGACAATTGCGCCGACAGCGCGCTCTGCGAAGACGACGTTTCGGAAGATTTCATCCGCTCCGCCCGCGCCATCCTCGTCACCGGCACGCATTTCGCCAAGCCGCATACGGACGCCGCCCAGCGCAAGGCGATTCGCATCGCCAAGGAAAACGGCGCCAAGGTCGTGTTCGATATCGATTACCGCCCGAACCTCTGGGGCCTTGCCGGCCATGATGCCGGCGACAACCGCTATATTGCATCGGAAAAGGTCTCGGCGCATCTGAAGACGGTTCTGGCCGATTGCGACCTGATCGTCGGCACCGAAGAGGAAGTGCTGATTGCCTCCGGTGACAGCGACCTTCTCGCCGCGCTGAAAACCATCCGCGCCAATTCGAATGCGACGATCGTCCTGAAGCGCGGCCCGATGGGCTGCATCGTCTATGATGGCGCGATCTCGGACGATCTGGAAGACGGCATCATCGGCAAGGGTTTCCCGATCGAGGTCTACAATGTTCTCGGCGCCGGTGACGCCTTCATGTCCGGCTTCCTGCGTGGCTGGCTTAAGGGTGAGCCGCATGCGACCTCCGCCACCTGGGCCAATGCCTGCGGCGCCTTCGCCGTTTCCCGCCTGTTGTGCGCACCGGAAATCCCGACCTGGACCGAATTGCAGTTCTTCCTGGAAAACGGCAGCAAGGAAAAGGCGCTGCGCAAGGACGAGGCGATCAACCACGTTCACTGGGCCACCACCCGCCGCCGCGACATTCCGCAACTGATGGCGCTGGCCATCGACCACCGCAGCCAGCTGGAAGACTTGGCTGGTGACAATGCCGAGCTTCTGGCCCGTATTCCTGCCTTCAAGGTTCTCGCGGTACAGGCCGCCGAGCGCATCGCCGACGGTCGTCCCGGCTTCGGCATGCTGCTCGATGACAAATACGGGCGCGACGCGCTGTTTGCCGTCAACAAGAACTTCTGGATCGGCAAGCCGATCGAGCTTCCAGGCTCGCGTCCGCTGCAGTTCGAATTCAGTCAGGATCTCGGATCGCGGCTCATCGACTGGCCGATCGATCATTGCATCAAGGTGCTCAGCTTCTTCCATCCGGACGATCCGGCCGAGATGAAGACAACCCAGATCGCCAAGCTGCGTTCAGCCTTCGAGGCGGCGCGCAAGGTCGGCCGCGAAATCCTGATCGAGATCATCGCCGGCAAGCACGGCACGCTCGACGACCAGACGATCTCGCGCGCGCTCAACGAATTCTACGATGCCGGCCTGAAACCAGACTGGTGGAAGCTGGAGCCGCAGGCAAGCCGTGCCGCCTGGGCCGCGATCGATGCAGTCATCGAAAAGCGCGATCCGTTCTGCCGTGGCGTTGTACTCCTGGGGCTGGAAGCGCCCTATGAGGTCCTGAAGGAAGGTTTTGCAGCGGCCCGAACATCCAAGACCGTCAAGGGTTTTGCCGTTGGCCGCACGATCTTCGCCGAGGCCAGCAAGGCATGGCTGGCCGGTGAGATGACCGACGAGCAGGCCGTCGCCGACATGGCGGGCAAGTTCGGCGCGCTTGTGGAGCTTTGGCTTGGTTTGGCGGAAACGAAGACGGCTTGATCGGGTGGCGCCGGCGTACGCGGTCGCACCCCCTCTGCCGGCGATGCCGACATCTCCCCCTCAAAAGGGGATTACCAGCGCCCACTGAGGAAGCCTTACAAAGGGGCAATGAGTGTGCGGTTAATCTCCTCCCTTGAGGGGGAGATGTCACGAAGTGACAGAGGGGGGTGAAACTTTCCTCATAAACAGAGATCAATAAGCGAGGCGAAGCCCTCGTTCGAGGAGGAAACAATGAGCCCGAAAACAGTGCGCCCGGAAACGGTACGACTCACGATGGCGCAAGCCGTCGCGCGGTTCCTGACCAAGCAGATGACGATCGTTGACGGAGAGAAGCTGCCGATTTTCGGCGGCATCTTCGCCATTTTCGGCCATGGCAATGTCGCCGGCATCGGCGAGGCGCTCTATGGCATCAAGGATACGCTGCCGATCTATCGCGCCCATAACGAGCAGGGCATGGCGCATGCGGCCATCGCCTATGCCAAGGCCTCGTTCCGCCAGCGTTTCATGGCCTGCACGACCTCGATCGGTCCGGGCGCGCTCAACATGGTGACCGCCGCCGGTGTTGCCCATGTCAACCGCATCCCGGTCCTCTTCCTGCCCGGCGACATCTTTGCCAACCGCGCGCCGGATCCGGTGCTGCAGCAGATCGAGAGCTATGGCGACGGCACGCTGTCGGCCAACGACGCCTTTCGCCCGGTCGTGCGCTATTTCGACCGCATCACCCGTCCGGAACAGATCATCCCGGCGCTGAAACGCGCGATGCAGGTGATGACCGATCCCGTCGATTGCGGCCCGGTCTGCCTGTCGCTCTGCCAGGATGTGCAGGCGGAAGCCTTCGATTATCCGGAAAGTTTCTTCGACGAGAAGGTCTGGACCTTCCGCCGCCAGCATGCCGATGACAACGAGCTTGCCGCTGCCATCGCGGCGCTCAAGTCCTCGACCAAGCCGGCGATCATTTCCGGCGGCGGCGTGCTCTATTCGCTCGCCACCCGGGAACTCACCGCGTTCGCCGAAAAGCACGGCATCCCGGTCGTCGTCACGCAGGCCGGCAAGTCCTCGATCGACGAGCGCCATCCGCTGTCCATGGGCTCGGTCGGCGTCACCGGCACGTCGTCGGCCAATGCGATCATCGACCAGGCCGATCTGGTGCTGGCGATCGGCACGCGCCTGCAGGATTTCACCACCGGCTCCTGGACGATCTTCAAGAACCCGGACGTCAAGTTCGTCGGCATCAACACCGCGAGCTTCGATGCCGCCAAGCACAATTCGCTGCCCGTCGTCGGCGATGCCCGGGTGACGATCACAGCACTTTCCGCAGCCCTCGGCGGCTGGACCGCACCGGCCGCCCTCAAGGAGCAGGCCGCCAGGCTCAAGGCCGAATGGATGGCATCAGCCGAAAAGGCGATGGCGCCGACCAATGTCGCCCTGCCGTCGGATGCGCAGGTCATCGGCGCCACGGCCCGCAACCATTCCGGCGAAAACACCGTGCTTCTCTGCGCCGCCGGCGGCCTGCCGGGCGAATTGCACAAGCTCTGGCCGGCGACCTCGCCGGGCAGCTATCACATGGAATACGGCTTTTCCTGCATGGGCTATGAAGTGGCCGGCGGCCTCGGCGTCAAGATGGCGCGGCCGGACGTGGATGTCGTCGTCATGGTCGGCGACGGCTCCTACATGATGCTCAATTCCGAGCTTTCGACCTCGGTGATGATGGGCAGGAAGATCACCGTCGTCCTGCTCGATAACCGGGGCTACGGTTGCATCAACCGGCTGCAGATGGGCACCGGCGGCGCCAACTTCAACAATCTGTTGAAGGACAGTTATCATGAGGTGATGCCCGATATCGATTTCCGCAAACATGCCGAGGCGATGGGCGCCGTCGCGCTCAAGGTCCAATCGATCGCCGAGCTGGAACAGGCGCTGAAGGACACGCGGGACAATGGCCGCACGACCGTCATCGTGATCGACACCGATCCCTTGATCACCACCCAGGAAGGTGGTCATTGGTGGGATGTCGCCGTGCCGGAAGTCAGCGACCGCCCCGAGGTCAAGAAAGCCCGTGAAGCCTATATCAAGGCGCTTTCCGCCCAGATTATCGGTTAAGACAGACACCCTTTCCGTCGTCCCGGGTCGAGCCAAGGGACGACAACCATACAAGACGACGGGAAGGCCGCCTGCCTTCCTCCAAGGAGACTTTTCATGAAAGCCAAACTCGGCATGTCGCCCATCGCCTGGTGGAACGACGATCTTCCCGAACTCTCTGATGACGTGTCGCTCGAGGAATGCCTGCGCCAGTCGCGCGGCGCGGGCTTTACCGGCATGGAGCAGGGCCGCCGCTTTCCGAGCAA
>NZ_DATJDJ010000049.1:0-5141 GCF_035497515.1 Pararhizobium sp.
AGCGTCGATCTGGTCATAGGCCTTGAACTCGCCGAAATACTTCGTGATCGCAGCCGTCAGCGACGTCTTGCCATGGTCGACGTGCCCGATCGTGCCGATGTTTACATGCGGCTTGTTGCGTTCAAATTTGCTCTTTGCCATTTCCGGCTCTCCATTTTCTGTCCCCGCGAAGGGGAAATTCTCTTGTTTCTGTCAGATGGCGTCCGGTCACTTCTGACCGGAATACTTCGCCTGGATTTCCTGCGCCACGTTCGAAGGAACCGGCGAATAATGATCGAAGGTCATCGAATACTGGGCACGGCCCTGGCTCATCGAGCGCAGGTTGTCCACGTATTTGAACATGTTGGCCAGCGGGACATTCGCGTTGATGACAACCGCCACGCCGCGCGATTCCTGGCCCTGGATCTGGCCACGACGCGAATTCAGATCGCCGATCACGTCGCCGACATAGTCTTCCGGCGTCACGACTTCGACCTTCATCATCGGCTCCAGCAACTGGGCGCCGGCCTTCTTGGCTGCTTCACGGAAGCAGGCGCGCGAGGCGATTTCGAAAGCGAGAACCGAGGAGTCGACATCGTGGAAGGCGCCGTCGATGAGGGTCGCCTTGACGCCGAGCATCGGGAAGCCTGCGAGCGGGCCCGAGGAAAGAACGCTCTCGATGCCCTTCTGGACGCCCGGGATGTATTCCTTCGGAACAGCACCACCGACGATCTTCGATTCGAACTTGAAGTCTTCGCCTTCAGGGTTCGGTTCGAAGATGATCTTGACGCGTGCGAACTGGCCGGTACCACCGGACTGCTTCTTGTGCGTGTAGTCTTCTTCATGCGTGCGCGTGATGGTTTCACGATAGGCAACCTGCGGCGCGCCGACGGTTGCTTCTACCTTGAATTCGCGGCGCATGCGGTCGACGAGAATGTCGAGATGCAGTTCGCCCATGCCGGCGATGATCGTCTGGCCGGATTCCTCGTCGGTCTTGACGCGGAACGAAGGATCCTCGGCGGCCAGGCGGTTGAGCGCGAGGCCCATCTTTTCCTGGTCGTTCTTGGTCTTCGGCTCGATGGCGATCTGGATGACCGGCTCGGGGAATTCCATGCGTTCGAGAATGACCTGCTTCAGCGGATCGCAGAGCGTATCACCCGTGGTCGTGTCCTTGAGGCCGGCCAGAGCAACGATGTCGCCTGCGAAAGCTTCTTCGATGTCTTCACGCGAGTTGGAATGCATCTGCAGCATGCGGCCGACGCGCTCGCGCTTTTCCTTGACCGTGTTCATGACCGACGTGCCCTTTTCGAGCTTGCCGGAATAGATGCGGGCGAAGGTGAGCGAACCGACGAAGGGGTCGTTCATGATCTTGAAGGCAAGCATCGACAGCGGCTCTTCATCGGACGCATGGCGCTCGATGTCGGCCTCGGTCTTGACGTCGATACCCTTGATCGCCGGAATATCGGCCGGCGACGGCAGGTAATCGACGACGGCGTCGAGCAGCGGCTGAACGCCCTTGTTCTTGAAGGCCGTACCGCAGAACATCGGATGGAACTTGACGTCGATGGTGCCGCGGCGAACGAGCGCACGGATCTGGTCATTGTCCGGCATGATACCGTTCAGGTAGTTTTCCATCGCAGCTTCGTCGATATCGACGACGGTTTCGATGAGGAGTTCGCGGAACTCTTCCGCCTTTTCCTTCATGTCTTCCGGAATTTCGACGACATCCCACTGGGCGCCGAGCGATTCGTCGCGCCAGACCAGCGCGTTCATCTCGACCAGATCGATGACGCCCTTGAAGTCGCTTTCAGCACCGATCGGCAGCTGCATGACGACCGGGATCGCGCCGAGACGCGACCTGATCATATCGACCGAGCGATAGAAATCGGCGCCGGTCTTGTCCATCTTGTTGCAGAAGATCATCCGCGGGACGTGATATTTTTCAGCCTGACGCCAGACGGTTTCCGTCTGCGGCTCGACACCGGCATTGGCGTCGAGGAGCGCGATCGCGCCGTCGAGTACGCGCAGCGAACGCTCGACTTCAATGGTGAAGTCGACGTGGCCGGGGGTGTCGATGATGTTGAAGCGGCGAGCCTTGCCGTCGCGACCCTTCCAGAAGGTGGTCGTGGCAGCCGACGTGATGGTGATGCCGCGTTCCTGCTCCTGCTCCATCCAGTCCATGGTGGCAGCGCCGTCGTGCACTTCGCCGATCTTGTGCGACTTGACCGTGTAATACAGAATCCGCTCGGTGGTCGTGGTCTTGCCGGCGTCGATATGCGCCATGATCCCGAAATTGCGGTAGTCTTCGATTTTATATTCGCGAGCCATAATGACTGCCTTTCGAAAATTGTTCGTCGATTACCAGCGGTAATGCGAGAAAGCGCGGTTGGCGTCGGCCATCTTGTGCGTGTCTTCGCGCTTCTTGACGGCGCTGCCACGGTTGTTGGCGGCATCCATGAGTTCGCCGCAGAGGCGATCGATCATGGTGGTCTCGTTGCGCTTGCGGGCAGCAGCGATCAGCCAACGGATGGCAAGGGCCTGTCGGCGCTCGGGACGAACATCGACCGGGACCTGGTAGGTGGCACCACCAACGCGGCGCGAACGCACTTCGACATGCGGCGCGATATTGTCGAGGGCCGAATGGAACACGGCGACCGGCTCCTGCTTCAGCTTGCCCTGGACCAGATCGAAGGCACCGTAGACGATGTTTTCAGCAACCGACTTCTTACCATGAAGCATGATGGCATTCATGAACTTGGTGACGACCAGATCGCCGAACTTCGGGTCCGGATTGATCTCGCGCTTTTCTGCACTGTGACGACGTGACATATTTTTGTCTCTCAAACTTGAACGGGCGCCTTAACACGCGGAGAACCTCGCGCAGCACCGAAATGATGTGATCCGAATGACTTCGGACGCCCTGTTACTTAGGACGCTTGGCACCGTACTTCGAACGGCGCTGCTTGCGGTTCTTGACACCCTGGGTATCGAGAACGCCGCGGATGATGTGATAGCGAACGCCCGGCAAGTCCTTGACGCGGCCGCCGCGGATCATCACCACGGAGTGTTCCTGAAGGTTGTGGCCTTCGCCCGGAATATAACCGATGACTTCGAAGCCGTTGGTCAGGCGAATCTTGGCAACCTTACGCAGAGCCGAGTTCGGCTTCTTCGGGGTCGTCGTGTAGACGCGGGTGCAGACGCCACGCTTCTGCGGGTTTTCCTGCAGCGCGGGAACCTTGTTGCGCTTTACCTGTGCCTGACGCGGCTTGCGGATCAGCTGGTTTACGGTAGGCATATAACCATCCCTTACAAATTCTGTCTCATTACCCTTGCGGGCGGATCAATGCCGTCTCCGGCGGTTTCGAACGCGTCACAAAATGCGCAAAACGAGGGCCGATCCGCTTTTCGGCAGATGGCCCCGCAAAAAAGCAGAGGACGCAGTATTTTCAGCGTCTTGCGTGCAGCATTATGGTCTTCAGCGTGCGTTTGGAGCCTTGTTTGAGGCGAACTCCGGAACGTGTCGTTCCAGACCAGCCAGCCTCACATGGGCTCCGATGCGGCGGGGTGTACTGATTTCGGGCTCCGTCGTCAAGGGGAGTTAACAAATAATCTTGGCTCCGCAGGGCTGGCATGCCTGCAAAACAAGGCTTTCGCGCCCTCGCCCGGCGGTCTTGGCGGTTGCGGGCACAGAACTGGATAGCCCAGCGCCGGAATCACGGTGCGATTCCATCTCGGCTTCCGGACCTCAGGGAATCGCCATCTCCCCTGCGAATTCCTCGCCAACTGCGATTTTTAACACGCACCACGCGGCAATAGGCTGTAAACTCGCTTCATGTCTTTCGAAAGAGGAAACAGCCATGAATGCCATCCCGGACAATGACAACAATGATGACGGACCGATGATCTTCATCATCATCGGCAAGGCCTATGAAAAGGATGGCGATGACGAAGGCGTGGACATTCACGTCATGTTGCGCGCGCCCGACGACGACACCGCCGTGCGCGAGGCGCTCAATGCACTCGCCGAGGAAGGTTTTCTCGAAGCCGACCTCGACCAGATCGGCACGCTCGACGACATCCCCGACGAGGAACCGCATGCCTCCGCCTACCAGGGCGCGCTGACCGGCGAAGTGGCGATCATCAAGTTCGGATAGGACGAAGGCTGCACGCATCTTGTGCGCCGCCCTGCCCCCATGAAATGCCAAAGCCGCCCGAATTGCTCCGGGCGGCTTTTTGATTGGCGTTGGAAGGGCGGAAGAACCGCCCTCGCCTTTCAGCCTTATTCGGCCGGCGCTTCTTCCATTGCCGCCATGTCGGCGAGCATCGGGGTCGCGGTGTCCGCACCGGTGCCCTTGCGGCGCTCTTCGAGGATCATCTCGTCGCGCGCCGTGGCGATGCGGCGGATCTGCGTCATGGTGCCGCCGGTACCGGCCGGGATCAGGCGGCCGACGATGGCGTTTTCCTTCCGGCCCTGCAGGCCGTCGGTCTTGCCGGCGATCGCAGCTTCCGTCAGCACCTTGGTCGTTTCCTGGAAGGAAGCGGCCGAGATGAAGGACGGCGTCTGCAGCGATGCCTTGGTGATGCCGAGCAGAACCGGATCGCCGTAAGCCGGCTTCTTGCCCTGTTCGATCAGCTGGTCGTTGACGTCTTCCAGTTCGATGCGATCGACACTGTCGCCGACAATATAGGTCGAGTCACCGGCGTCGGTCACTTCCACCTTCTGCAGCATCTGGCGAACGATCACCTCGATGTGCTTGTCGTTGATGACAACGCCCTGCAGACGGTAGACTTCCTGGATTTCGTTGACCAGGTAGGAAGCGAGTGCCTCCACGCCCTTGATCGCCAGGATGTCGTGCGGTGCCGGGTTACCGTCGAGGATGTAGTCACCCTTTTCGATATAGTCGCCATCCTGAAGATGGAAGGGCTTGCCCTTCGGGATCAGGTATTCGACCGGCTCCACACCGTCTTCCGCAGGCTCGATCAGCACGCGGCGCTTGTTCTTGTAGTCGCGGCCGAAGCGGATCGTACCATCGATTTCGGCGATGATCGCGTGATCCTTCGGACGGCGCGCTTCGAAGAGTTCGGCAACGCGCGGCAGACCACCGGTGATGTCCTTCGTCTTGGCGCTTTCCAGCGGCGAACGTGCAAGCACGTCACCCTGG
>NZ_DATJDJ010000050.1:0-11679 GCF_035497515.1 Pararhizobium sp.
CGAAGAAGGCCTGGCCGGTGCCGGTCAGCACCGAGGCCACCTGCCCCATCAGGCCGATATCGGCGCAACCGATCGAACCATGGCGATGCACCGCCGGCACGACGCCGCGCTCCAGAAGAGCAAGAAAGGCCTTGACCAGATCGACGCTGCAACCCGTATGGCCGCCAAGGGCGGTATTGATGCGGATGGCGATCGCTTTGCGCACTATGGCCTTTGAAAACAGCGGACCGGTGCCGAAATGATGGGCCTTGACCAGCGCCGTATTGAACTCGGCGAGGTCATCGACCGTCCAGAGCCGGTCCTTCATCGAGCCGACGCCGGTATTGGCGCCATAGACCGGAAGGCCCATGGCAATGCGGTCGGCAATGACGGTATGAGCTGCATCGACGCGCGCATAGGAATGATCGGAGACGACCGGAACGACATGGCCCGAGCCGATCTTTTCCAGCGCGGAAAAATCCAGCGGGTTGCCTGTCAGAAAAATGGTTTTCACCGATGCATGCATGCCTTGACTCACCTTGTTGGCCGACATGCTATGCGCAATCTCCCCGCTTGTGATATATCCCAATACCGAAACGTGAGATGCCGATACCGGAACAGCCGCGCATCAGCCCGGGACGAAGGAAATCATGGATATCGCCACGCTTGCCCTCGTCCACGCCATCCTTGACGAACGGGGTATCCGGCGGGCCGCGAAAGCGACCAGTCGTCCGGCCTCCAGCGTCAGCGCCGCACTCAAACGCTTCGAAGCGGCCATTGCCGTTCCGCTGGTTCGTCGCGAGGGCGGAAACCTGGTTCCGACTTTGGAAGCCCAGAGCCGGATGGCGGATCTTGTCGCCGCAAACCGTGCGGTGCGATCGCTGCTTTCGCTTGGGCCTGAAGCCACCCCAGGCCTAACGCCGTCGATCAGCCTTGCCGCGCTCGAACGTTTCGTGACCGTGGCGCGCAGCGGCAGCATCCGTGGCGCTTCAAGGATCACCGGCACCGGCCAGCCACAATTGACGCGGCAGATGAGCGAACTGGAGCGCGACCTCGGCTACGACCTGATGATCCGTTCGCCATCGGGCATTACCTGCACGCCGCACGGTCTTGCCGTCATTCCCATCGCCGAGGAACTGCTGGAGATCTGGCGGCGACTGTCGCGGGCGTCGAGCGATCGATTCAGGCGCGCGGCGGCGACCTGGCGTTTCGGGGCTGTCATGCCGCTCGGTCCGGAAAGCGAGATCGCCCGCATGCTGGCGGCGCTGACCGCCGAATGGCACCGCACCCGCCCGCGCCAGCCGCTGTTCGTCTCCAGCACCACCGCCGACGAGTTGATCGCCGGGCTGAAGAACCGCCGCTTCGATGTCGTGCTGCTCGATCTGGAAACCTTTCCGTACGAATTCGAGGGCAAGCTGATCTCGCGCACACCGCTGGCCTTGGCCGGCCACGCCTCGCTGTTTGCCCGCCATGGCGACGATATTCGCGGGCTGCTGCAATCCCACCCCATCGCCGTGCCGAGTCTCAGGAGCGGACTGCGACAGCAGGCGACCCATTTCATCGAGGCGACGTTCAACGATCAGGAGCGCAACCGCCTGACACTGACCGAGGTCGATTCCATCCCGGTCATCCTCAATCTGGTGATGGATCACGGCTATCTCTCGGTGTTGCCGGAAAGCTCGGCTGCCCGTGTTCGCAACGCGCCGGCGATGCGCCGGTTGGGGCCCGGCTATATGCAGAGCCTGTCGCTCGCCTGGCAGAAGAACGCGCTCTCGAGACAGGTCGCGGAAGAGATGCTGGTGATGATGTCGGGTGATCGGGCAAGCGCATCCGAACCAAAGATCGAGTAATTCTTTCTCTCCACAACGCGCGGCAAATACCTGATCCGATTCGCGAATCCGCCTCACCTTGAATCAACGCATGAACGTCTTGAATCAAGTCTTGAGCTTCAGCCGCCTGCGCGTTTCGCTTGGGCTTTCGCGGTAGTGTGCCCGATAACTCCGGGAGAAGGCCGAGGAGGAATTGAAGCCCGTGGCGGCGGCGATATCGGCAAAATCGGCACGCGTCTCGATGACCTTGCGGCGGGCAGCATTGAGGCGCAGGGCGAGATAATGCGCATGCGGCGCCACCCCCATCGTCTCCTGAAACAGGTCCTGCAGATGGCGGGCGCTGACCCCGGTCCGGCGGGCGAGACGCGCCAGCGTTAGCGGCGCATCGACTGTTTCTTCCATCAGCTTGACGGCGGCGCCGACCCGGGCATCGAGGATGCGCATATTGCCGATGACAGGCACCTGCAACAGGTCGCCACGCGTGCGCTCCTGCTCGTAGATGAACAGGCGCGACACTTCGAGCGCCAGCGAATAGCTGTGCTGGCGGCGGATGAGTTCCAGCATCAGGTCGAGCGTCGGCAGCGACCCGCCGGTTGTGATGCGCTTGCCGTCGATCACGAAGCGCTCGCGCACCATGGTGATCTGCGGATAGGCAGCGGCAAAATCCTCGAAATCCTCCCAGTGATTGGTGGCCGAGAAATTGTCGAGCAGGCTGGTCTCGGCCAGGAACCACGACCCCGCCTCGATCCCGGCCATCACTTCCCGGTGCCGGGCGGTGCGCGACAGGAGCATTTTTAGTTGCGTGGTCGCATAGGCCCGCCAGTTGTAGCTGGACAGCACGAACAGCGGCGCGGTTTCTTTCTGCGGCCGGAATGGCCCTGAAACCGGAATGGGGATGCCGCTTTTCGTCTCGATCGCATTGCCGTCCGGGCTGAAAATCTGCCAGTCGTAAAGCACCTTTCCGGCAATGCGATTGGCTGCCCGAAGCGGCTCGATGACCGACGCGACGAGGATCAGATTGGTCTCCGGCAAGACCAGCAGGTCGATATGCTGGGTCTCATCCTGCGCAACGAGCATTCATCCATCTCCGGCCACTTCTTCCGAAAATGTATAATATCCATCCGGAAAAGGAAAGCAGATGGCTTTGTCTTGCCTCGTAATGGGCGTCAGGAACAAGGGGAGGCTTTTATGCCACTGAGCATGAATCGCGACGTTTTCATCACCTGTGCCGTCACCGGCTCCGGTGATACCGCCGGCAAGTCGCCGCACGTGCCGAGGTCGCCAAAGGAAATCGCCGCATCGGCCATCGATGCCGCTAAGGCGGGTGCTGCCATCGTCCACTGCCATGTCCGCGATCCGGAAACCGGCGCGCCGAGCCGCCGCAATGACCTCTACAGGCAAGTCACCGACCTCATCCGTTCCGCCGATGTCGATGTCGTCCTCAATCTGACTGCCGGCATGGGCGGCGACATGATTTTCGGCAATGTCGAAAGCCCGTTGCCGCTGAACCCGAACGGCACCGACATGGCCGGCGCCACCGAGCGCGTCCGCCATGTCGCCGAATGCCTGCCGGAAATCTGCACGCTCGATTGCGGCACGATGAACTTTTCGCTCGGCGACTACGTCATGACCAACACGCCGTCGATGCTGCGTGCCATGGCCAGGATGATGACCGACCTTGGCGTCCGCCCGGAAATCGAGGCCTTCGACACCGGCCATCTCTGGTTCGCCAAGCAGCTCGTTGAAGAGGGCCTGATCGAGGATCCCGTCCTGATCCAGCTCTGCATGGGCATTCCGTGGGGCGCACCCGACGACCTCAACACCTTCATGGCGATGGTCAACAATGTACCGAAGAACTGGACCTTCTCCGCCTTCTCCATCGGCCGCAACGCGCTTGCCTATCCGGCAGCAGCCGTTCTCGCCGGCGGCAATGTCCGCGTCGGGCTGGAAGACAATCTCTATGTCGGCAAGGGCCAGCTCGCCACCAATGCGCAACTCGTCGAAAAGGCAGTCGGCGTCATCGAAGGCATGGGCGCGAAGATCATCGGGCCGGCCGAGGTGCGTGAGAAGCTGAAGCTGAGGAAGCGGTAATAGACGGCAAAGATACCCCTCACCAAGTTCGTCCAGTCGATCGGCTACGCCTCTCGGGGACGAACTATCCTCTCCCACAAGGGGAGAGGAAGGGATGCCACAATCGCCGTCCTTTCCATCCGGTGAGGTCGGTACCGCGAGTTTACCTCTCCCCTTGTGGGAGAGGATACGCAGGCCGGGTGAGCGCCAGCGAACTCTTGGCCGAAGTTGGTGAGGGGGTAATCACCGCTCATGCGACGCCAAAGATAAAATGACGAGATGGGAACAACCATGACCAAAATCAACAAGGCCGCCTGCATCGGCGGTGGCGTTATCGGCGGGGCCTGGGCGGCTCGCTTCCTGCTGGCCGGCATCGACGTCAACATGTTCGATCCGCATCCCGAAGCGACCCGCATCGTCGGGGAAGTGCTTGCCAATGCAGAGCGCGCCTATGCGATGCTGACCATGGCGCCACTGCCGAAGAAGGGCAAGCTCACCTTCGTCAAAAGCATTGAGGAAGCCGTTGAAGGCGCTGACTGGATTCAGGAAAGCGTGCCCGAGCGTGTCGATCTCAAGCGTAACGTCATCACCCAAATCGATGCCGCCGCCGACCCGAGAGCGCTGATCGGCTCATCCACCTCCGGCATCATGCCGACCGAGTTGCAGCGCGACATGAAGCATCCCGAGCGCATGTTCGTCGCCCATCCCTACAACCCGGTCTACCTCCTGCCGCTCGCCGAACTCGTCGGAGGAGAGAAGACCGCCAAGTCCACTTTGCAGGAGGCCAAGGCCAAGCTGGCGCCGATCGGCATGAAGGGCGTCATCATCAACAAGGAAATCGAGGCCTTTGTCGGTGACCGTCTTCTTGAAGCCGTCTGGCGCGAAGGCCTGTGGCTGATCAAGGACGATATCTGCGACACCGAAACGCTTGACGACGTCATCCGTTATTCCTTCGGCATGCGCTGGGCGCAGATGGGCATGTTCGAGACCTACCGCATCGCCGGTGGCGAAGCCGGCATGCGCCACTTCCTCGCCCAGTTCGGCCCTTGCCTCTCCTGGCCCTGGACCAAGCTGATGGATGTGGTCGACCTTGATGACGAACTGGTCGACAAGATCGCCGGCCAGTCCGACGCCCAGTCCGGCGCCCGCGGTATCCGCGATCTCGAACGCATCCGCGACGAAAACCTCGTCGGCATCATGCATGCCCTGAAAAGCGGCGATGGTGGCAAGGGCTGGGGTGCCGGAAAACTGCTCGCCGATTTCGAGCAGAGCCTCTGGGCCAGCGCCGAGAAGCCGAAGACCGATCTCGGCCAGGCTCAGCCGATCCGCATCCTCGACACCAAGGTCAACGCCGCCTGGGTCGACTACAACGGCCACATGACCGAACATCGTTACCTGCAGGTGTTCGGCGACACGTCCGACGGCCTGTTGCGGCTGATCGGCGTCGATCTTGACTATGTCAAGAACGGTCACAGCTACTACACGGTCGAAACGCATATCCGCAATCTCGACGAAGCCAAGCTCGGCGACGCGCTCTACTCGACCTGCCAGATCCTCTCGCATGACGACAAGCGCCTGCACATCTTCTCGACGATCTATAACGCCGCCACCAACACGCCGGTCGCAACCGCCGAGCAGATGCTGCTGCATGTAAACTCCAAGGCCGGCAAGGCCGTGCCGGCGCTGCCGGAGGTGATCGCGAAGGTGGAGGCGATCGCGGAAGCGCATGCGGGACTGGCAAGGCCGGACGGTGTTGGACGCAGCGTGGGGCAGAAGCGGTAACAATTGAGTCCGCGGGACGCATACCCCTCTGTCGACGACGCCGACATCTCCCCCGCAAGGGGGGAGATCGGCCACCGGTTTTTGGGGCCAAAGTTAGAGAACAATCTCCCCTTGAGGGGGAGATGTCCGGAGAGGGACAGAGGGGGTGGCGCCGCAAGGCGCATCTCGCCGAACACGAGGGAACGGACCATGGATTTCGCACTGACCGAAGAACAGCAGATGATCGTCGATACCGTGCGCGGCTTCGTCGAGGCCGAAATCTATCCGCATGAAAACGAGGTCGAGCGGACCGGCATCGTGCCGAAGGAACTCGGCCAGGAGATTGCGCAGAAGTGCAAGGATCTGGGTTTCTTTGCCTGCAACATGCCCGAGGAAGTCGGCGGCGCAGGTCTCGATCACCAGACGTTCACGCTGGTCGAACGCGAACTCGGCCGCGGCTCGATGGGCCTCACCGTCTTCTTCGGCCGCCCCTCCGGCATCCTGATGGCCTGCAACGACGAGCAGCGCGAAAAATACCTGATCCCGGCCGTCAAGGGCGAGAAATTCGACGCGCTGGCCATGACCGAGCCGGATGCCGGCTCCGACGTGCGCGGCATGAAGTGCTTTGCAAAACCCGATGGCGACGACTGGATCGTCAACGGCACCAAGCACTTCATCAGCCATGCCAATATCGCCGATTTCGTCATCGTCTTCATCGCCACCGGTGAGGAACAGACACCGCGCGGCCCGAAGAAAAAGATCACCTGCTTCCTCGTCGATCGCGGCACGCCGGGCTTCGAGATCCGCAACGGTTATGACAGCGTGTCACATCGTGGCTACAAGAATTGCATCCTGAGTTTCGATGATTGCCGCCTTCCCTCCTCCGCCATTCTCGGCGAAGTCCACAAGGGTTTCGACATCGCCAATGACTGGCTCTACGCCACCCGCATCACAGTTGCCGCCACCTGCGTCGGCCGCGCCCGCCGGGTGTTCGACTATGCCCTGCCTTACGCAGCCGAACGAAAACAGTTCGGCAAGCCGATCGGCGCCAACCAGGGCGTCTCCTTCAAGCTCGCCGACATGATCACGGAGATCGACGCCGCGGATTACCTGACGTTGGCCGCCGCCTGGCGGCTCGACCAGAAACTTCCCGCCAACCGCGAGATTGCCTCCGCCAAGCTCTATGCGTCGGAAATGCTGTCCCGCGTCACCGACGAGGCGATCCAGATCTACGGCGGCATGGGCCTGATGGACGACCTCCCGCTCGCCCGCTTCTGGCGTGATGCCCGCGTCGAACGCATATGGGACGGCACCTCGGAAATCCAGCGCCACATCATCAGCCGCGACCTGCTTCGGCCGCTGGGAGCGTGAGGATGATGGTTGTCGAGATAAAGTCCCCTCCCCAACCCCTCCCCACAAGGGGGAGAGACTTAACTCGCGGGAACATCCTGCATCTTAATACTTTCTGCGAACGCCGCACTTCTGGACTGTTCGCGGAAGGTGCGGCATCCAAGTCCCTCCCCCTTGTGGGGAGGGGTTGGGGAGGAGTTTTCTCGTCAGGAGCACAACCATGACCCGCTCCCTCGACGGCCTGATCCGGCCCAAATCCATCGCCGTCTTCGGCGGCAAGGAAGCGCGCCGGGTGATCGAGCAGTGTGGCAAGATGGGGTATTCCGGCGCCATCTGGCCCGTCCATCCGAAGCTTGACGAGGTGCTCGGCCACAAATGCTACCGGTCGGTCGCCGATCTTCCAGCCGCTCCCGATGCATCCTTCGTTGGCGTCAATCGTCAGCTGACCATCGACATCATTCGCGAGCTTTCAGCCCGTGGCGCCGGCGGTGCGATCTGCTATGCCTCCGGTTTCCGCGAGGCCGTCAGCGAGCTTGCCGATGGCAGCGACCTGCAGGACGCGCTGGTGGCGGCTGCCGGCGACATGCCGATCGTCGGCCCGAATTGCTACGGCTTCATCAATGCGCTGGATGGCGCCCTGCTCTGGCCCGACCAGCACGGCATGCTGCGCGTGGATCGGGGCGTGGCGGTACTGACGCAATCCTCCAACATCGCCTGCAACATTTCCATGCAGATGCGCGGCCTGCCGCTCGCCTATATCATGACCGCCGGCAACCAGGCGCAGACCGGGCTTTCCGAACTGGCCATCGCAGCCCTCGAAGATCCGCGCGTTACCGCCGTCGGGCTCCACATCGAAGGCTTCGACAGCATCGAAGCCCTGCAGCGGCTGGCGACCCGTGCCCGTGAACTGAAGAAGCCGGTCGTCACGCTGAAGGTCGGCAAGTCCGAGGCAGCCCAGCTTGCCACCGTCTCGCACACCGCGTCGCTCTCCGGGAATGACGCCGTCTCCGGCGCCGTGCTCGAACGCCTCGGTATCGGCCGTGTCGAAACCCTGCCGGAACTTCTGGAAACGCTGAAACTGCTGCATCTGCATCCGCCGCTGAAAAGCTTCGACGTGTCGTCGATGAGTTGCTCCGGCGGCGAGGCGTCGCTGATGGCGGATGCCGGCGTCAAGCGGAAGACCGTATTCCGCGCGCTGAAGGAAAGCCAGCGCCAACCCTTGCGCGAAACGCTGGGCGACATGGTCACGATCGCCAATCCGCTCGACTACCACACCTTCGTCTGGGGCAACCTCGAAAAACAGACCATCGCTTTCACAGAAATGATGAAGGGCGACTATGCGCTGAACCTCATCGTCCTCGATTTCCCGCGTCAGGATCGCTGCGACGCCGCCGACTGGAACACCACCTGCGATGCGGTCATCGCCGCCGCCAAGGCCACCGGTGCCGTCGCCGGCATCGTTGCCAGCCTGGGCGAAAACATGCCGGAAGAAACCGCCCTGTCGCTGATGGCATCGGGCGTCGTCGCCTTCTCCGGGATCGACGAAGCCTTGGCCGCCGCAGAAATTTCGGCCGGCATCGCCGCCGTCTGGGCAAGGCCTGCGCCGCAGCCTTTGCTCTCGGCAAGACCGGACAGCGGCGATATCGTGACCATCAGCGAGAGCGAGGCGAAAGCGGAGCTTGCCAAATTCGGTCTCGTCGTGCCCATGGGCAAGGCAGCGCTGACGGCCAAGGAAGCGGCGGATGCCGCCGAGGGGCTCGGTTTCCCGGTTGTCCTGAAAGGTCTCGGCGTCGCGCACAAGACCGAAGCCGGCGCCGTCAAGCTCAACCTGCCGGACCGGCAGGCCGTTCTGGATGCGGCGGACGCGATGAAGAGCGTCGTCTGCGGTTTCCTGGTGGAAAAGATGATCGCCAAACCGGTCGCCGAAATCATCGTCGGTGCATTGCGCGATCCCGTTGCAGGCCTCGTCCTGACGATCGGCGCCGGCGGGATCCTGGTGGAATTGCTGGAGGATTCCGCCATCCTCACCCTGCCGACCACGCCGGAATCCATCAGTGCCGCGATCGATGGCCTGAAAATCAGGAAGCTGCTGGACGGTTATCGAGGCGGCCCGAAAGGCGATGTCGCGGCGCTCGGCGCGGCTGTCGCTGCTGTGGCATCCTATGTCGCTGCAAACGCTTCAAAGCTCGAAGAACTGGATATCAATCCTATCATGGTGTTGCCGCAAGGGTCTGGAACCGTTGCGGCCGATGCCCTGATCCGTCGAAGGAAATGACGCCGATGACCGGACCTGTCAGAACCCGCCGCGAAGGCGCCATTCTCGAAGTCACCATTGATCGGCCGAAGGCCAATGCGATCGATCTGGTGACCAGCCGGATCATGGGCAAGATCTTTGCGGACTTTCGCGACGACGACACCTTGCGGGTGGCGATCATTACCGGCGCCGGTGAGAAATTCTTCTGTCCGGGATGGGACCTGAAGGCTGCGGCCGGCGGCGACGCTGTCGACGGAGACTACGGCATCGGCGGCTTCGGCGGCATGCAGGAACTGCGCGATCTCAACAAGCCGATCATTGCTGCCATCAACGGCATCTGCTGTGGCGGCGGGCTGGAAATCGCCCTTTCGACCGACATGATCCTCGCGGCCGAGCATGCCACCTTCGCGCTACCGGAAATCCGTTCGGGCACAGTGGCCGACGCCGCCTCGATCAAGCTGCCCAAGCGCATCCCCTATCACATCGCCATGGATATGCTGTTCACCGGCCGCTGGCTGGATGCGACGGAGGCCCATCGCTGGGGTTTCGTCAACGAAATCCTGCCCGCCGAAAAACTGATGGAACGGGCCTGGGCGCTTGCCCGCCTGCTCGAAAGCGGCCCGCCCCTCGTCTATGCCGCGATCAAGGAAGTGGTGCGCGCTGCCGAAGGCGAGGACTTCCAGACGACGATGAACAAGATCACCAAGCGCCAGTTCAAGACGGTCGATATCCTCTATTCGAGTGAGGACCAGTTGGAAGGTGCGCGAGCATTTTCGGAAAAACGCGACCCGGTGTGGAAGGGAAAATAAACCGCGAGACCGCAGGTCGGCATTATTGGTTGACTGCGGCAAGTTATCATAAGCCTGACTTATGAAAAATGCTGAATTTTTATATGAATACAGGGCATCGTTTGACCGATACCATCAAATTTAACAGGGATATCCACAGAGCATGGGCATCTCTTTCGTGAAAGGCAGATATGCGGCGAAACAATCCGCAAATGTTACTGGCCTACCGGCCCTCGGGCATGCATTCTAGCAGCAATCCGATCGGCGACGATCGAGAACAATAACGAAAACGGCGAAAAGCCATCAAACATAAGGGAACAGGGGAATGAGCGATTACAAGACCTACCTCGCCACTCAGGTCATGCTGGGCAAGATGAACCGCCGTGAATTCATGGGCCGCACGCTTGCCGCCGGCGTGGCGCTGTCGAGCGCCAGCACGCTGTTTGCGACCAGCGCCTCGGCGCAGGAACCGAAGAAGGGCGGCCACCTGAAGCTCGGTCTCGAAGGCGGCTCCGCCACCGACGCGCTCGATCCGGCGAAAGCTCTGTCGCAGGTACTCTTCGTCGTCGGCCGCAACTGGGGCGACATGCTGGTCGAATCCGATCCGTTGACAGGCGCGGCCGTTCCGGCTCTGGCCGAAAGCTGGGAGCCTTCGCCGGATGCCGCCGTCTGGACCTTCAAGATCCGCAAGGGCGTGCAGTTCCATGACGGCAAGGAACTGACCATCGACGACGTCGTCAAGACCCTGCAGCGCCACACCGACGAGAAGTCGGAATCCGGGGCACTCGGCGTGATGAAGTCGATCAAGACGATCGAGGACAAGGGCGGCGATCTCGTCCTGACCCTCACCGAAGGCAATGCCGACCTGCCGCTGCTGCTCACCGATTACCACCTGATCATCCAGCCGGGCGGTGGCTAGGACAACCCGAATGCCGCCATCGGCACCGGCCCCTACAAGCTGACCAGCTTCGAAGCCGGCGTCCGCGCCACCTTCGAAAAGAACCCGAACGACTGGAACCCGAACCGCGGTTACGTCGACAGTGTTGAAATCATCAACATGAACGACGCCACGGCTCGCATCGCCGCCCTGTCGTCCGGCCAGGTTCACTACATCAACCGCGTCGATCCGAAGACGGTCTCTCTCCTGAAGCGCGCGCCGACCGTCGAAATCCTCTCGACCTCGGGCCGAGGCCATTATGTCTTCATCATGCACTGCAACACGGCGCCGTTCGACAACAACGACCTGCGCATGGCGTTGAAATACTCGATGGACCGCGAAAACATGGTCCAGACCATCCTGGGCGGCTACGGCAAGGTCGGCAACGACTTCCCGATCAACTCGACCTATGCCCTCTTCCCCGAAGGCATCGAGCAGCGCGCCTATGATCCGGACAAGGCCGCCTTCCACTACAAGAAATCCGGCCATAGCGGCCCGGTCCTGCTGCGCACGTCAGACGTCGCCTTCCCCGGCGGTGTCGATGCGGCGGTGCTCTACCAGGAAAGCGCCAAGAAGGCCGGTATCGAGATCGAAGTGAAGCGCGAACCGGGTGACGGCTACTGGTCGAACGTCTGGAACGTCCAGCCGTTCTCGACATCCTACTGGGGCGGTCGCCCGACCCAGGACCAGATGTACTCGACGGCGTATCTG
>NZ_DATJDJ010000051.1:0-38254 GCF_035497515.1 Pararhizobium sp.
CATGCTGGCCGAGGCCGAGGCAGAAGCGCTGGCGGAATACGGCAACGGCGAATCGGCGTCGATCATCGTCACCGCGCATGAAAAATGGCATCCGGGAATCGTCGGGCTGCTGGCCGCGCGCCTGAAGGAGAAGTTCCGCCGCCCCGCTTTTGCGATCGCTTTCGATCCGAATGGGCGGGGAACCGGTTCGGGCCGCTCGATCAGCGGCTTCGATATCGGCAAGGTGGTCCGCGCGGCGGTCGATTCCGGCCTGCTCGTCAAGGGCGGCGGGCATGCAATGGCGGCGGGCCTGACGGTCGAGCGCGCCAATCTCGGTAAGCTGCGGCACTTCTTCGAGGACAAGGCCGGCGAGGCGGTGAAAGACCTCGTTTCGGCCGAAACCCTGAAGATCGACGGAGCGCTTGGCGCCGCCGGTGCCAATCTCGCGCTGATCGATCAGCTGGAGCAAGCCGGGCCGTACGGGGCAGGGCATCCGCAACCGATCTTCGCCCTGCCGGCGCACCGGATCCGCGATTCCCGCCAGGTCGGTGTCAACCACGTCAAGGTGACGCTGGAAGGTCAGGATGGATCGCGCGTCGAGGGGATTGCTTTCCGCGCGCTGGAGACGCCGCTGGGCGATCTTCTTCTGTCGGAGCGTGGCATGTCGATCCACGTCGCGGCATCGATTTCGGCGGACATGTGGCAGGGAACGCGCCGCGTGCAGTTGCGGATCATCGATGCCACGAAGGCGCTCTGACTGGCGCTCACGCGTCGCTGCCATTATGCATCGATTTCGGGGTTCTGAGGACCACAATGGTACGCCCTAGGGGAGTCGAACCCCTCTTCCCAGAATGAAAATCTGGTGTCCTAACCGATAGACGAAGGGCGCAGCCGTTGTGTGGGCGTCTTATAGTCAGCGGCTTCGAATGCTGCAAGCGCTAAATTGCATTTTTCCGGTGATTTTTCGCAATAAAATCAGCGCTGAAGAAAGGTCGATAGGAGCGAGTGAAAGCGCTCGTCAGCAGCCCGGTTCTGCTGCCAGCCGCCACATATATCGATGTCTGGGAGAGGTTCACAATGGTACGCCCTAGGGGAGTCGAACCCCTCTTCCCAGAATGAAAATCTGGTGTCCTAACCGATAGACGAAGGGCGCAGCCGTTGTGTCGGCGTCTTATAGTCAGGGCTTTTGATTACCGCAAGCGGCAAATTTCATTTTCTTGTAAAAAAGTCCCGCTATGGGGATATCTTTCCAGCCGAGAGAGATTTCCAAATAAAATCAGCCTGTTACAGGGTCAGCCCCTGCGGCGGCGGCAACGCCAGTTCCAGTCTCTGGACTCGCCGGTGTCGATATGAACCGATTCCGTATGGCAATAGGTGCCGACCCCGCCACGTCCGGGAATGGTGCGCAGATATTGAGCCAGGTCCCATTTGCTGACGCCCGGCACCTGGATATCCGCGGCTTCGCAGGTCGTATGCCGCGAGTGCGGGCGCCCGCCGGCGCGGCGGTTGTGCTGGATGTCGCGCAGGCCGGAGGTCACCATGATCTTGCGGCCGTAATGATTTTCGACCACCTTCAGGACCTGCAGCAAATCCGGCTTGAAGCAGCCGGTTTCGACCTTGTCCGTTTGTAGCCACAGGCCGTTTGGTGCCAGGCGCGCAAGTCCCGGCAGTGATGCCAGTTGGATCGACGGGCTGTCGTCGTCATGGCTGGGCTCGGAATCATCCGTCGTGGCAAACATCGACGTGGTTCTGACGCCGGGCAGGGCGGTGAAGCCGAGCGCGGCGATCTGCGGCTGCTGCATGCTGTTGATCTGGGTTTTCTTGACCGGCGCCTTGGCGAAACGATCCCCGTCGAACTGATTCTTGTTCCGGCGCTTGGCCGCGAACAGCCCGGCCAGCGTCAGGGTCTTCTTTGCCTGGTCGGGCGTGTCGTCTTCATCTTGCGGCTGGCTGGAATTGGGAACAATCGCGGGCTGGGCTGGAACTGTTTCCGTGAAGGCTGTCTGCACCGCGGGGTGCGCGTCACCCGGCGCACGCATGGTGTCACCGCTCGAGGGAACCGGCACGTTCACGGGAAGCGGCGTGCCCTCGCTATCGACCTCGGCGCTTGCCATCTGTTGGCCGGGATCGACAGTGCCTTGCGTATTGCTTGCCCCTTCGAGCGGCAGCGGCGTCGGATTGGCGGCCGGCTGGCCGCTGTTGAAAAGGCTGTTGCTTGCCGGATTGACGCCGGTGTTCTGGCCGGTCGGCAGCGGTACGGTGCCTTGACCGGTTTCGGCGGCCTGCCCCTGTACCGGCATGGCATTCGGTATCTGGACGGAGAAAATGCTGCTCGATGTCGCCTTCAGCCCGGTGCTCTGCATCGTCAGCGATCCCGGTTCGCTGTTGGCGGGAATCGGCATCATCGCGTTCTGTTGGGGATAACCGAGTTGCTGCTGCTGTTGCGGATTGGCGCCGGCGGCCGCAACCTGTTGGTCTTGATACGCGCCGTCCGCTGGTTGCTGCTCCGCACCGGCAACGTCCGGGACGTCCTGTTCGGCCGAAGAGGCGGCCTCCGCGGTGTCCTTTGCGGCGCTCACGCATCCCGACAGGTTCAGCACGCAAACGGTCAGGGCGAGAGCACAGCCGAAACTGCGAATCGTCACCGCTTTTCGCAGAAGATGATGCAACGTTGGATCCCCACACAATAAAGACCGTGGCGACGTTTCGCTGCCGTCATGGCCATTCATCAGGAAGTCACACAGACCACTCGGTCCGCACGCACCCTTCGGGCCATTCGTGCGGTTCCTTGCGGCTTGACCGGTTCAGCCGGAAGCAGAATGCACGCAACCTCAAGCGGTAGCGGGTATCCAGGCCCCCTTAACGTTTCGTTCAAACATTAGTGAACGGACCGTTATTTGTAAACCTGCGCTAACGCAGGCGGCATGTTCTCGCCGTGTTTTCCGGGTTTTCCACCGCTGGTGGTCTGCAAGGAAAGGCAGGCGATATCCCTCAATCCGGCCCGAAAGAGCCGGAGGGCGAGGCAGATATCGCCTGTCCGCGTTGCGCGGAGCTTACCAGGCGCCGGTATTGGGCATCGACGCCCAGGGTTCCTGCGCCGGCAGGTTCTCGCCCTTCTGCAGGATTTCGATCGAAATGCCATCGGGCGAGCGCACGAAGGCCATGTGGCCGTCGCGCGGCGGGCGATTGATGATCACGCCGCTATCCTGGAGGTGCTGGCAGGTCGCATAGATATCATCGACCTCATAGGCGAGGTGACCGAAATTGCGGCCGCCGGTATAGTCCTCGGTATCCCAGTTATAGGTGAGTTCCAGGCACGGCGACAGTTCCGCCTTGGCATGGTCGAGATCGCCGGAGGCTGCGAGGAAAACCAGCGTGAACCGGCCCTTTTCGTTCTCGTAGCGACGGATTTCCACAAGGCCGAAAAGCTTGCTCCAGAAGTGAAGCGACGCGTCCAGATTTTTGACGCGAACCATCGTGTGCAGATAACGCATTGTAATATCCCTGTTTTGCTGAAGATGGTTATATGTAGCCAAGAGCCAGCCAGAGGCAAGGCTCGCGGGATAGGTTCGGTCAAAGTCAAATTTCATCGCAGGGCTTGCACAATTGCGGCGCGACGATGTTATTCTGACTGTCAAGAATCAGTTAACCGTAATGATTGTGACGCGTAATCGAGGGGCTGGACAGGCAATGGCGGACAGGATTTCAACGAAGGGCGTTACGCCGGAGGACGATTTCGGCAGCGATGCGCTCGATCTGGTTGAAATCACCGGTGTGATCAAGTGGTTCGACGTCGCTAAGGGTTTCGGTTTCATCGTCCCCGATAACGGCATGCAGGATGTTCTCGTCCACGTGACCTGCCTGCGCCGCGACGGCTACCAGACGGTACTCGAAGGCGCCCGCGTCGTCGCCCTGATCCAGAAGCGCGATCGTGGCTACCAGGCCTTCCGCATCCTTTCCATGGACCAGTCGACGGCGGTTCATCCCTCGCAATTGCCGCCGGTCAAGACGCACGTCCAGGTGACGCCGACCAGCGGCCTGGAACGGTGCCTGGTGAAATGGTTCAATCGCACCAAGGGTTTTGGCTTCCTGACGCGCGGAGATGGCACCGAAGACATCTTCATCCATATGGAAACCCTGCGCCGCTTCGGCCTGACGGAACTGCGCCCGGGACAGACCGTTCTGGTGCGCTTCGGCGATGGGGACAAGGGCTTGATGGCGGCTGAAATCCATCCGGATGTGCCGGCACCGACCGGAAGGGCACACTGATGCAGGAGCGCATTCTGCGTCGCACCGGAAGCGCCCTCGTGGCGCTTTTTTTGTGCCTTGTCCCGTTTCTGGCCAGGGCCGAGGTCGTCTTCGACCGCGCCCCCCTGACGGTCACGACGACTGACGGCAAGGTCCATACGTTCACCGTCGAGTTGGCGCTCGATAACGAACAGCGGGCGCAAGGCCTGATGTTCCGCCGCACCATGGCGAAGGACGCCGGCATGCTGTTTGATTTCGGCACGACGCGCCAGGTGATGATGTGGATGAAGAACACCTATCTGCCGCTCGACATGCTGTTCATCGCGCGCGACGGCAAGGTCATGACGGTGCGTGAGAACGCCGTGCCACACTCCGAATCGATCATCGATTCCCGCGTTCCGGTCGCCTTTGTGCTCGAACTCAATGCCGGCGTGGTCGAGCGCCTCGGGATTGCCGAAGGGGATCGTGTCGATGCCCCGCGCATTGCCGCCACGGTCCCGGCGGCCAAGCCCTGATCCCACATATGCGTCAGCACAATTGTGCAATTTTGCTGTTGCAGCGGCAGGGGTAAGCGTGTATCTCCCCGCCATCGACGGGTCACGGAGTGTAGCGCAGCCTGGTAGCGCATCTGGTTTGGGACCAGAGGGTCGGGAGTTCGAATCTCTCCACTCCGACCATCGATTTCTCCTTCTCGCATCTGCAACTCATTGGTGCTGATCAACGGACGCCTGATCTTGGGCGGACGAGGCTTACGCATCTGCCGCGAAACGCTGCGGGCCGGCAAAATCCGCGAGAAAGCGCCGGAAAGTCATTCCGTTTTAATTCGTTCTGCGCTATGGAAATGCGCAGTGATCGACGGCGCTGCGCCGCCGCAACGAAAACCTGTGGAGCCAGCCCGAGATATGTCCGCGAAAATCTATCGACCCGCAAAAACCGCCATGCAGTCTGGCAAGGCCAAGACGCATTTGTGGGTTCTCGAGTTCGATCAGGAGACGCCGCGCACGATCGATCCGATGATGGGCTATACCAGCTCGGCCGATACCCGCCAGCAGGTCAAGCTGACCTTCGAAACGGCGGAGCAGGCTGTGGCCTATGCCGTCCGAAACGGCATCGAGTATCGCGTCATCGCGCCGAAGGAACCGACCCGCAAAAGCGTGTCCTATAGCGATAATTTCCGGTTCAGCCGCACGCAGCCCTGGACACATTGAAAGCTCCAGCATTTCCGGAGGTGCTTCCTCCTGAAAAGCGGCCCCTTAGCTCAGCTGGATAGAGCACCTGCCTTCTAAGCAGGTTGTCGCTGGTTCGAATCCAGCAGGGGTCGCCAAGTTTTTAAAAGCTCAACAATTCCGCATCACAGTACGAAAAAGCCTATCACGGCGGCGATCGGCACGGGGACGCCGATCAGCCAGACCAGCAATTCGCGAATCATGAACTGGCGATATTGCAAATTTGCCGGCGAGAGGCCGGGTTCGGTAACATGGGTTGGGGATGTGGGCATGACCTTCTCCCGGTTAGATGCGGAACATTCAGTGTCAGGATGACGATGATTTGCGAAACGCCTGTGAAACGGGACGGCGCGTGAATAATCGTTCCGTCGAATTGTGTCCTAACTCCGCACGCGCCCTTTCGTTCCAGCGCCGCGCGATTCCGGCGGCGGGAGCGGCGGCGCCTGCAATCTGTGCCCTGGAACCAAGGAACTGGTCGCGCGTTCTGGCGGCATGGATCAGATTTTCGCCGACATGTTTCCCACGACGCAAATTCCCTACCCAGTGATCTTCGCGCGTTTCTGCGGCGCGATTTTCTTCGGCGGACTGATCGGCTTCGAGCGCGAGGCGCAAGACAAGGCCGCCGGTCTGCGCACGCATATTCTCATCAGCCTCGCCGCCGCGGTCTTTGCCATCATTTCCATCGAGAGCGTTCACATGCCGGGCCTGTCGGACGAGCAGGTGCGGATCGATCCGTTGCGCGTCGTCGAGGCCGTGACAGCGGGCGTGGCGTTCCTCGCGGCCGGGACCATCGTTCTTTCGGGCGGGCAGGTGCGCGGACTGACCACGGGGGCGGGCATGTGGCTTGCCGGCGCCATCGGACTTGCGCTCGGTTTCGGGCACTGGCTGATCGCCGCTTTTGCGCTCGTAGCCGGCTTGACCGTGCTTTACGCTGTCGCCAAGATTCAGGACGTCTGGCGGTCGCCCCAGTCCCCACAGCCGCCATTGGCGGTAACCGACAGCAACGAGCACCAGAACTCCGCCAACTGAAAAAAACGGGCCGACGGCATCATCTGCCAATCAGCCCGTCCGGTAAAAGTGGGATAGGGGAATTTCCGGACGTTCGCGGGCTGAGCAGCCTGCGAACGGGAGGTCTCGTACCGCCTCATCATGCCTGCTCGGCGATAAACGATTTGACATGAAGCGCAGGAAATTTGACATATTCCGAATGTCCTCAAAACAGATTGCAGACGCCCCGGTCGAGGTCGTGATCGTCATCCTGCCGGAATCATCGATCATGTCGCTGGCTTCGGTGCTCGATCCCATGCGCGCGGCGAACCGCGTCGCCGGACGTATGCTGTTTCGCTGGACGATCCTTTCGCCGGACGGTCAGGCCGTGCTTTTGACCTGTGGTGTGTCGATTGCCGTGGACGGCCTGTTTTCGGCGCGGGCGGCGGGCGATTTTCTGCTGGTGATCGGCGGCTTCAATATCGAGCGCCATGCCGGAAAGATGTTTACCGCCAGTCTGCAGGCCGGGGCGCGAAATTTCTCCGTCGTGGCCGGCATCGAATCGGGCTGCTGGCTCCTGGCGCGTTCCGGCCTCGTCAACGGTCGCACCGCGACGGCCCATTGGGAGGAACTGGAGGATTTCGCCATGGCCTTTCCTGATGTTTCCGTGCGCGCCGACCGTTTCGTCACCGATGGCAAGTTCTGGACGTCGGGCGGAGCATCACCAACCTTCGATATGATGCTGCATATGATCCGCCAGCGTTTTGGCTCCGCGATCTCGCTCGATGTCGCCAGTATCTTCGTCTACGACGAAACCCACGCCGCAACCGATGCCCAGCCGTTGGTCTCGCTTGGCCGTATCGAATCGCTCGATCCGGAACTGACACGCGCCATCCGGCTGATGGAGCGCACGCTTGACCGGCCGCTATCGATTGCGGCCCTTGCCATGCGGGCCGGGCAATCGCAGCGCCGGCTGGAAATGCGCTTTGCCAAGGCGCTCGGAGTCAGCCCCGGCATCTATTATCTCCGGTTGCGGCTGCAGTCGGCGCATCGCATGGTCAGCGACACCAGGCTCACCATGCGCGACATAGCGCTCCGCTGCGGCTTCGACAGCCTGTCGTCCTTCTCGCGCGCGTTCAAGAACCACTATGGCGAAAGCCCGCTGAAACTGCGTCGGAACCATGATCGGGCGTCGTAGACCAGGCGGATAGACCACGGCGGGTGGCAAAGTGTAAGAGAGCAACAGGCCCTTTCTTCGCTGCGGCCGCCTTCGGGATCGGACGGCACTGTGCGAAAAATGCCACAATCTTGTCCTCAAGGCTGGGGAAAGCCGCTGGAGGTAAGATCTGACGGATGATTGCGCGGTGCGCGCGAGGAGTGTTCAAGTGTATTGGTTGGGTCAGCATATCCGTGTCAGCGCAGCACTTGTGATTCGAGAGACGGCAGCCCGCTACGGCAGCAAGCCGGGCGGTTATATCTGGGCCATTCTCGATCCCCTGGCGCATGTCCTGATGATGACGACCATCTACCAGACGCTGGCGCGGACACCGGCGCTCGGCACCGATTTCGCCCTGTTCTTCGCCTCGGGCTATCTGCCATTCTCCGTCTATCAGCAGATGTCATCCTTCGTCGCCAGCGCGATCAGGGCTAACAGGAACCTGTTCTCCTATCCCGTCGTCTCGCCGTTCGACGCGGTCGTCGGTCGCTATATCCTGCAACTGGTGACCTCGGTCCTGGTGATGATCTTGGTTTTTGCCATCTGCACGTCCGAACCGCAACGCCTGGGTCAGTTGGATGCGGGAACCGCGGTGCAGGTGGTGATGCTCGCGTCCATGCTTGGCGTCGGCGTCGGCATGGCCAATGTGGCGCTGTTCAACGACTATCCGCTCTACGAGAAGATTTTCACCCTTCTCAATCGTCCCATGTTCATGACATCAGGCGTTCTGTTCCTGCCCGACATGCTGCCACGCCCCTACAGCGACCTTCTCCTGTGGAACCCCTTAACGCACGTTACCATGTGGTTCCGCACCGCCATCTACCCGGAATACACCGCCACCGGCCTCGACAAAACGTATGTCTTCAAATTCGCCGTCGCTTTCGTGATGCTCGGCCTGACGCTGTTCACCATGTCAAAATCGCTGCGGGAAGACCGGATTTGAGGGCGGTGGTGATGGGTCATAAAAGAACAGCCAGACACGTATCGCGCAAACGATAACAGAGCGAGGAGGCCGCCAAAAACGTGGCGGCCTCCTCGTGCTTTAAATGAAGTTCTGCATGAAGCGCGCGCCGGATTTTACGGCATACTTCCGCACAAGGGCGGCGACTTCCTGTATGTTGTCGTTCTTGGACGACAGGGATGCTTCGACTTTTCGATCGGACATCGCGATCGGTTTGCCGAAAAGAGAGTTCGTATACTGGATCGACGCCAATAGCCGCGACTCTGAATCTGGATGAGCGCCCTTGTGCAGGCAACTCGTATCGACCAGCATGACAGAACCGGCTTTGCCCGTTATGCGTATCACGTCATCCGCCAATCCGGCTTGGGCGATCGAAACATCGGTGTGGCGACCGTCGGCCCAAAGATGTGACGGCCGCTTGCGGTGCGTGCCGCGAACCAGCGTATGCGGCCCTGACGTCAGTTCCACATCCGTCAGGTAAACGAAAATCTTGACGAAACCGAGCCGATGCATGTCGTGATGAAACAGCTGCGCTGTATCGGACAGTTCCTTGGAGTTCTTCGGCTTTACGAATGAATTCAGGATCGAGACCGGCGTGTTGAAGATAGGCGGAACGCCCATATAGGCTTGCACGATCGACATCAGGAGTGGATCTGATGCAATTTCGTACATCTCTTCAAAGGTCGTGGCGAAACGGGAGTTCAGTTTGATTTGCATGGGGGCGCCGTCCTTGCCCTCCACTGCAGCCTGGACTGCATCGCCGTTGTCCTTGACGAGTTGATTCATGATTTTGCTGGATAGGCTTTTAACGACGCTGTCGGGCAGGAAAACCTTGGATTTCCACCATCCATGCAACTCAAGGTGCCGCGCCGCGCCGTTGATGACCTTTGTCCACGCATCCGAATTCTGGTCTTCACCATCTTCGCCGTTGAGCATTGTAACGGTGGTTTCGCCCTTTTCTCCGGGTTTTTTGACGTAGTCGCCGAACATCGTCTGCGACATATCATATTGCACTTTCCGCGTATGCGTCGCGAGGACGTCGGAAAACACCTTGTTGCTGCGGCCCTCGGTTTCGGTGAACGCGGTACGGAAATTGGCGTAGTCTGCTTCCGTCGAGCGCCCACCGGACGCGACGTAGGACCGCCATGATTCAATCATTCTACGTGTACGCCAATTCGGCGGCAGGTAACCATCTATGTTCTTGTCAAGGTCATCAATGGCCAGTTGCTCAAGTTGAATACTGGCGTCGCGGGCTTCGATCAACAGGCGGTCTGGAAAGGTATTCATTAAGTTCCTCCGAGTTTAATGCGTCAAGGGCTGCCTTCCTGAATAAAATGTGCGGCTTTGAAAGCTGAGACTATCCTGGAAACAACCCAATTTGCTACATGGCGCCCGTCATCTTCTCTGAAGCTAAGAGGCGCGTTTGCCATTACAATTTCGTATGAGGGGAAATAAGTCACATTGTCATATTTGCGTGCAAGTGCGCCAAGCGCAACCCGTAATATGCTTTTACTCTCTGTATTGGCCACGATAATATCGTCGTCGCCGAACGTGCGGCCAAGCCCGACAGGAGAAACCGTCACGACGATGCGTGCACCTGGCCGGACCATATTGATAATATCGACAACTCTCGACATGTTTTCGAGGTTTTCTTCGTATGTCGACATGTAAAAGTCGGTCTCATCCGCACCGGAACCGCCAGAATATCCGGGTTTTTGGCAGGCTATTTTGCCAGTTCTCTTGTTGCGAAACACTTCGGCCATTCCCATGGTCAGGAAGAAAACGGAAGCTTCCCGAATGCCTTGGTCGATGGCCCTGTCGACATGTTCGTTTGCTTCCAGCAAATCTTGCGGCGAGCGCGCCAGAATAAGCCTGCGATAGGGGTCTTGATAAACTGGCTGACCTGTTTCCCAATACTGGTCCTTTGCGAGCCAGTAGTCTTCTGGATCCCTGGACCACTCTCCGACGTGGCGTTCAAATTCTTGCCGGATCGTGAAGGTATTGAAATAATCGCTATGTGGGCGTGCCGGCAAACGGTCGATGCGATATCGATCATGCGCCATAGGCACGTTCTGCATGGGCGGGCCGACATCAAGTCCTTCCGCAGTCAACGCCACCCTAATCCTCTCCGCGAAACAGCTTCCTATGGTGAAGATCTTGTCTGACTGACCAAAAATAGGCTTTTTCACAACCGTTAACAATTTGTTGTTGTGATGTGTGCTCCAGCGCGGGTTCGGCACATCACGCGCCTGAATTTTTTGAATTCGCGCATCCTTGGGCGCCGGGTCGTTTCCGATAGGTTCGGCATTATCATCGTCATTCAGCATGAGATGCCCCTAATCAAGTCGATCGTGCATACCATAGCCGCACCGCAATCCACCATCAACACTAAATCATACGTTGCCGACGAGGCGATCAAATCTCGGGAGATGTACGGCTCGGAAAACAATCTTCCTTGCCGAGGCCTTGGTCACGCCAGCAGCCGTTCGAATGCGGTCGCTTCAGTGGCGGTCGGGGGGAGTGGCAGCTACTTGCGATTGTTTGACAACCATGCAGCCTCGGCAGACAATCAGCCGAAAGAGCGGGAATATTCCTGCCAATTTTATAATGAAATAAAATGCTTAGAGTGGTGAGAGCGCAGGGATTCGAACCCTGGACCTACTGATTAAAAGTCAGTTGCTCTACCGGCTGAGCTACGCTCTCCCAAGACCGGGCGCTTGCCCGGCGGAAGTGGGCGGACATATGCACAGCGGCTTCGTTTTGGTCAACCCAAAAATCAGATGAAAATGTAAAATCACCGATTGACGTAGAGATCGCCAAAAGGTGATTGGCATCAATGGATGCATCGACGCTAAGACGGCGCTGGCTTGCAACAGGCTGGAGTTTTGAACGAGTGTCGATCGCTGATATGTCCATCTGGACCGCCGTGCTGGCCGGTGCCTTGTCTTTTCTTTCGCCCTGCGTCCTGCCGCTGGTGCCGCCCTATCTGTGCTACATGGCCGGAATCTCCGTCGATCAGTTCCGTGGCGGCGAGGCACAGGTCGCCGCGGCCGGGACTCGACGCGCGGTGTTCGGGGCCGCGTTTTTCTTTACGCTCGGCTTTGCCACCATCTTCGTGGCACTGGGTGCCGGAGCCTCCTCCATCGGGCTCGTTCTGCGCCAGCATATCGATATCCTCTCGCGTGTCGGCGGCATCGTCATCATCATCATGGGCCTGCATTTCCTCGGCGTGTTCCGCATCGGCATCCTTGGCCGCGAAGCCCGGTTCCAGGGCGGCGGCAAGCCGGCGACGCTGTCGGGTGCCTACATTATGGGTCTTGCCTTCGCCTTCGGCTGGACGCCCTGCATCGGCCCGGTGCTTGGCACGATCCTCGGTGTCGCGGCCGCTCGCGACACCGTGACCGACGGCGCGCTGCTGCTGGCGGTCTATTCCCTCGGGCTCGCCATTCCCTTCTGGATCGCTGCCGGCTTTTCCGGCGCCTTCATGTCGTTCCTGTCGCGGTTCCGCCGCCATCTTGGCCTGGTTGAAAAAATGATGGGCGTGTTTCTGGTGCTTGCCGGCCTTGCCTTCGTCTTCGGCTTCATCAGTTCCATGGCCATCTGGTTCCAGGAAACCTTTCCCGTCCTGATGCAAATCGGCTAAGCACGGGCTTCACCAGAGGCTTGCGCATAAAAAATGGCTGAAATATCCGGACTTGTATTGCCGTTCTTCGGCCTGATCTTCGTGGGTTACATAACGGCACGCCTGCGACCGCATGCGGCCGGCGAGGGGGCCGGCGATGCGATGGGCTGGCTCAACACCTTCATCATTTACCTCGCGCTGCCCGCCCTGTTCTTCAAGCTGGTGTCGAAGACCCCGATCGAGCAGTTGACCCGGTTCGATTTCGTCTTCACGTCGATGGGCGTGACCTACACGATCTTCGCGCTCGTCTTCGCCGCCGGTTACGTCATCCGCCGCAATTCACTGGCCGAATCGACCGTGCAGGGGTTGGCGGGCGCCTATGGCAATATCGGCTATATGGGGCCGGGCCTTGCTTTGCTGGCGCTCGGCGAGCCGGCGGCCGTGCCGGTGGCACTGGTCTTCTGCTTTGAAAACGTGCTGCATTTCATGGTCGCGCCGGCGATGATGGCGCTGGCAGGCGATGAGAAAAGTTCCGCCGGTCCTCTGGTCGTCGGCATTGCAAAGAAGATCGTGCTGCACCCGTTCATTCTATCGACCCTAGCCGGCGTCGTGGCTGCCGCCATCGGCTTCCAGCCGCCGGTTGCGGTGCAGAGGCTGATCGATTATCTGGCGCAGGCGGCGGCTCCTTGCGCCCTGTTTGCCATGGGCGTGACGCTGGCGCTTCGGCCGCTGAAGCGCATTCCGGCCGAGATCGGCTATATCGTCCCGGCAAAGCTCGTGCTGCATCCGGTGCTGATGTATCTGGTTCTGAGTTTCACCGGAAATTTCGAACCTGTCTGGGTGCAGACGGCGGTGCTTCTCGCGTCGCTGCCGACGGCGACCAATGTCTTCGTCATCGGCCAGCAATATGGCGTCTGGCAGGAGCGGGCGTCGGCGACCATCCTCATCACCACCGTCCTGTCGGTCGCGACCGTGACGATGCTGCTCTACCTCATCAGTTCAGGCGCGCTGCCGGCTGATCTTTTCCCGTAGGCTGTTGCCGAACGATCTGAGTGCGCTGCCGGGCTTGAGCCCCTCATGCATCATCAGAGTGCGCAATGGCGCAACGCTGGCGAGCGCCTGCATGCCGGCGGCGCGCAGCATCTGCACGGGCAGGAAATCGGACAACAGGGATCGGTTGAGCAGATCGACGCTGACCGTGCGGGTCAGGATATCCGTTCGCCGTCTGCGGTCATAGCGTTGGCCGAAGTCGCCAGGAACGGCGCCGGACCCCAGCAGGGAAACAGCCGCCATGATGTCGCGCAGACTGAGATTAAGCCCCTGGGCGCCGATCGGCGGGAAGGCATGGGCGGCTTCGCCGATCAGGATGGCGCGCCCCTTGCCGAAGGCCTTGGCAGCCATGCCGGAAAGCGGGAAGGACTGTGCGGTCGAATCGACGGTGACGCTGCCGAGCATCGACTGCATCCGCCGCTCGATGAGATCCGACAGCGCGTCGGCGGAAAGCGTCGTCGTGACCGCGGCGTCTTCGGGTTTCTGTACCCAGACGAGACTGGAGCGGGCGCCGGGCAGGGGAACCTGCGTGAATGGGCCGTCCGGCGTGTGAAACTCCGTCGAAATGTTCTGGTGCGGCACCTTGTGGGCGAAGTTCAGCACCACGGCGCTCTGTGGATAGGACCAGTTGCGCATTTCGATCCCGGCAGCGTCGCGCACGCCGGATCTGCGGCCGTCGGCACCGACCACGAGGTCCGCCGTAATGCTGAGGCCGTCGTCAAGCACAAGCGTTGCCCGCTCGTCGGCAAAAACGATCGTCGTCAGGCTGGCGACGATGCGCGTCAGCGATGGCCGGCTTTCGGCTGCCGTTTCCAGAAACGACAGGAAGGGGGCGTTCGGAATATTGTAGCCGAAGGCCTCGAGGCCGACTTCGGCGGCATGGAATGTCACGGTCGGCGCGCGCAGCAACCGGTTGGTGCCGTCGATGATGCGCATGCCGGCAAGCGGCGCGGCAAGCGGCGCGATCTGATCCCAGAGGCCGAGCTTGCGCACGAGTTGCAGCGACTGGTCCATCAGTGCGGTCGTGCGCCCGTCCATGCGGCCCGCCATAGGCGCGACCAGCGCGACGGTACGGCCGGTATCGGCAAGCGCAAGTGCTGCAAGCGATCCGGCCAGTCCGGCACCGACAACCACGATTTCATAATGTTCCATGACGTCCGGTCCCTGTGCATGCATGACGTATGAGTTACCCATCCATAGCTCTCGCTGCAGGCGAAGGAAATGGGGTGAAATGGCGCAGATGCCTGTTGCGGGTCCACAGATGATTGGTCCGCTTTCCAGGGACCCGATGCTTTTTGCTGGCAGCCAACCGGAAACGGTGCATATTATTGCCAACACCGCACACAAGGCGGGTGGGGAAGCGTGCGTCGTTGCAGCGGCTGTTTCAGCACGCTTCGGAAGAATGCGCAGAGTAAGGACAGGGTGCGTCTGCCGATGAAGTTTTTCAATTACAAGCGCGTGCCCTACGCAGAGATTCGCGCCTTTTCCGTCCATATTCTGACAGCATCCGGATCTTTCCTGGCCTTTCTAGGCGTCGTTGCTGCCGCCGAGCACCGGTTTGTCGATATGTTCTGGTGGCTGGGCCTGGCGCTGGCGGTCGATGGCATCGACGGGCCAATCGCCCGCAAGGTGCGCGTCAAGGAAGTGCTGCCGAACTGGTCGGGCGATACGCTCGACAATGTCATCGACTACGTCACCTATGTGTTGTTGCCGGCCTTCGCTCTCTATCAGAGCGGCATGATCGGCGAGCCATGGTCGTTCGTTGCGGCCGGGGCCATCGTCATGTCGAGCGCAATCTACTATGCCGACATGGGCATGAAGACGGATGAATATTTCTTCTCCGGCTTTCCCGTCGTCTGGAACATGGTGGTGTTCACGCTGTTCGTCATCGATGCCAGCGAACTTGCCGCCTCGATCGTCGTTTTCGTTTCGGTCGTGCTGACCTTCATGCCGATCAATTTTCTCCATCCAGTGCGCGTTCAGCGCCTGCGGCCGTTGAACCTGGCCGTCTTTGCGATCTGGTCGGTCCTCAGCGGCTATGCGCTGCTGTTGCACTTCGATACGCCCGGATGGGTGGTCACCGGTGTCGTCGGCACGGGTCTCTATCTCTACGTCATCGGGTTTGTCCTGCAGTTGTTTCCCCGGCTTGGACGGGGTTGAGGAGGTTTCATGGCACAGGCCATCATGGTGCGTTCGCTCGGCGGACCGGAGGTTTTGAAGATCGAGGGCATCACGCTGTCGGCGCCGGGACCGGGCGAGGTCCAGATCCGCCAGGTGGCGGTCGGCGTGAATTTCATCGACGTCTATTTCCGCACCGGCCTCTACAAATCGGCCGAAGGCCTGCCCTTCATCCCCGGCAAGGAAGGCGCGGGCGTCATCACCGCGGTCGGCGACAATGTCAGCAATTTTGCCGTGGGTGACCGCGTGGCCTACGCCTCGTCCGACGGTGCCTATTCGAGCGAGCGAAACATCGAGGTTTCGCAGCTCGTGAAAGTGCCCGACGGAATCACGCTGGAAACAGCGGCGGCGATGATGCTGAAAGGCATGACGGCGCAATATTTGCTCAACCAGACCTTCAAGGTCGGCCCGGAAACGACGCTGCTGTTTCATGCCGCAGCCGGCGGTGTCGGCCTGATCGCCGGCCAGTGGGCCAAAGCGCTCGGCGCCACCGTCATCGGGACCGCGGGCTCGCAGGAGAAGATCGATCTCGCGCTTGCCCATGGTTATGATCACGTCATCAACTACCGCACCGATAATTTCGTCAGCCAGGTCAAGGAAATCACCCATGGCAAGGGTGTCGACGTCGTCTACGATTCCGTCGGCAAGGACACCTATCCGGCCTCGCTCGACTGCATCAAACCGCGCGGCCTTTGGGTCAGCTTCGGCAATTCGTCCGGTCCGGTCGAGGGCGTCAACATCGGCATCCTCGCGCAGAAGGGCTCGCTGTTTGCCACGCGCCCGACGCTGTTCAGCTATGTCTCGACGCGACATGCGCTGGAGGCATGTGCAAACTCCCTGTTTGATGTTGTGCAAAGCAACAAAGTGCGTATCAATATCAACCAGACCTATGCGCTTGCCGATGCAAGCCAGGCGCATGCGGATCTCGAAGCAAGAAAAACGAGCGGAACAACATTGCTGATTCCCTGAGACAAGCCGGAGAGGCGGCCAGGGCGGCAGAGCATGAGAAAAGAGGGGCGGCGTGTCGGCTGAGGGACAACCCGTGAACGGGCCATTGCTGGCCGTTGGTCAACTGACGAAACTGTTCGGCACGTTCGCGGCCTGCAACGGGATCAATCTCGATATCAGGCCCGGTGAAATTCATGCATTGCTCGGCGAAAACGGCGCCGGAAAATCGACCCTCGTCAAGATGCTGTTCGGTGTGCTTGCCCCGACCAGTGGCGAAATCGTTTGGCAGGGCCAGCCGGTGCGGATCGCCAGCCCAAGCGCCGCGCGAAAACTCGGCATTGGCATGGTCTTCCAGCACTTTTCGCTGTTCGAGGCGCTGACGGTCGCCGAAAATATCGCGCTGTCGATGGATCCCGGCGTGTCGCTGTCGAGGATCGCCAGGGAAGCATCCGACCTGTCGCGCGCCTATGGGCTGCCGCTCGATCCGAACGCCCATGTCGCCGATCTCTCCGTCGGCGAGCGCCAGCGGATCGAGATCGTTCGTGCGCTCCTGCAGAATCCAAAGCTGATCATCCTCGACGAGCCGACCTCGGTGCTGACGCCGCAGGAGGCGGACCGGCTGTTTGAAACGCTGAACAAGCTGAAGGCCGAGGGACGGTCCGTTCTCTATATCAGCCACCGGCTGGAAGAAGTGCAACGCATCTGCGACCGCGCCACTGTGCTGCGCCATGGCAAGGTGACGGGCGCCTGCGATCCGCGCCAGGAAACGCCCGCCTCGCTCGCCCGCATGATGGTCGGCAGCGATGTCGCGCATGTGACGCCGCAGGGAACGAGCGCCAAGGGCGCCGTCAAGCTCGAGGCCCGCAACCTGTCGGCCGCCGCCCGCACGCCGTTTGCCGTGGCGCTGAAGGACATCTGTCTGAAGGTCCATGCGGGCGAAGTTCTGGCCATTGCAGGCGTCGCCGGAAATGGACAGGGTGAGCTTTTCGATGCCCTGTCAGGCGAATATCCCTCCGATCGCGATGATGCCATCCGGATTTCCGACAAGCCGGTCGGCACGCGCGGCATCAATGCGCGCCGGCTGATGGGTGCCGGGTTCGTACCGGAAGAACGCCACGGACATGCGGCCGTTTCCGCCCTGTCGCTGTCGGACAATCTCGTTCTGGCGCGCCACCGATCCGACCGCCGGGCCTTTTTGGGCGGCGGTTTTCTCGGGCTCATTCGTCAGGACGCCGTCAAGATGGCGGCAAAGCGCATTTCCGAGGTCATGGATGTGCGCAAGAGCGGTGAAAATCCGCCTGCCGGATCGCTGTCGGGCGGCAACCTGCAAAAATTCATTGTCGGGCGTGAGCTCGACCGCCAGCCGACGGTGCTGATCGTCAATCAGCCGACCTGGGGCGTGGATGCGGGGGCAGCCAGCCGCATCCGCCAGGCACTCGTCGATCTCGCCAAGTCCGGCTCCGCCGTTCTGGTGATCAGCCAGGATCTGGACGAGATTTTCGAGGTCGCGACCGAAATCGCTGTGATCAGCGAAGGCAGGCTCTCCGATATCTATCCGGCCGGCGAACTGTCGCGCGAAAAGATCGGGCTGTTGATGGGCGGGATGCATGGCAAGGCCGAGACTGCGGAGATGGCGCATGCGCATTGAACTTGAACGGCGCCCCGATGTCTCCCGGCTGTTTTCGATCCTTTCTCCGTTCATCGCGCTGGCGCTGACGATCTTCTTCGGCGGCATCATGTTCATGCTGCTCGGCAAGGACCCGCTGGCGGCTCTCTACAGTTTCTTCATCGAGCCGCTGACGGAAGTCTGGTCGCTGCACGAACTGGCGATCAAGGCGGCGCCGCTCATTCTGATCGCCGTTGGCCTGTCTGTCTGCTATCGCTCGAACAACTGGAATATCGGCGCGGAAGGCCAGTTCATCATGGGGGCGATCGCCGGATCGATCCTGCCCGTGGTGTTCTATGACTGGCAGTCGCCGCTGGTGCTGCCGATGATGATGATCCTCGGCATGCTCGGCGGTGCGCTGTTTGCCGCCATTCCTGCGTTCCTCAAGGCGCATCTCAACACCAATGAGATTCTGACCAGCCTGATGCTGGTCTATGTGGCTCAGCTATTCCTTGACTGGCTGGTGCGCGGCCCCTGGCGCAATCCCGGCGGCATGAATTTTCCGGAAACACGGACCTTCGACCCGGTTGCAGTGCTGCCGGAAATGATTGCATCCGGACGCGCGCATTGGGGTTTTGGCTTTGCCATCATCGCGGCCATCCTTGTCTGGTTCATGATGCGCTACACGCTGAAGGGTTTCGAGATCACCGTGCTTGGCCAGTCCGCGCGGGCAGGGCGCTTTGCCGGCTTTTCCTCGCGCAAGATGATCTGGTTTTCCATGCTGCTTTCCGGCGCGCTTGCTGGCCTTGCCGGCATTGCCGAGGTCAGCGGAGCGATGCAGCAGTTGCGTCCGGTCATCTCGCCCGGTTATGGCTTTACCGCCATCATCGTCGCCTTCCTCGGTCGACTCAATCCGCTGGGGATCGTCGTTGCCGGCCTTGTCCTGGCGCTGACCTATCTCGGCGGCGAGGCGGTGCAGGTGTCGTTGCAGATTTCCGACAAGCCGATCAGGGTCTTCCAGGGACTTCTGCTGTTCTTCGTGCTCTCCTGCGACACGCTCATCCACTACAAGATCCGGATGGTGTGGTACGATTTGAACGAGACAGCGGGTAAGGGGGCGCGCTGATGGGTATCGTCGAAGCCATTCTGTTGACGGTGATCACGGCCGCGACACCGCTTGTCCTGGCGGCGATCGGGGAACTCGTGACCGAACGCTCCGGTGTGCTCAACCTCGGTGTCGAGGGCATGATGGTGATGGGTGCCGCAGGTGCCTTCATCGCCACGCAAGCGACAGGGTCCCCCTATATCGGCATTTTGGCCGGAATCGCATTCGGTGCGCTGTTCTCGTTGCTGTTCGGCTTCCTGACGCTGACGCTGGTCACCAATCAGGTCGCCACGGGATTGGCGCTGACCATTCTTGGGCTTGGCGTTTCCAGCATGATCGCTGAACCCTATCTCGGCCAATCCGGGATCAAGCTGCCGCAGATCGTCTTTCCGGTCTTGTCGGATATTCCGTTCCTCGGCGCCGTCCTGTTTAAGCAGGATCTGATTTTCTACCTCTCGATCGCGCTGGTCGCAGGCGTCAACTGGTTCCTGTTCAAAAGCCGAGCCGGCCTGAAGCTCCGCTCCGTCGGCGACAGCCATTCGTCCGCCCATGCGCTCGGGATCAACGTCATCCGCACGCGGTATCTGGCCGTGATGTTCGGCGGCGCCTGTGCCGGTCTCGCCGGCGCCCAACTGTCCCTGGTCTATACGCCGCAATGGGTGGAAAACATGTCGGCAGGCCGTGGCTGGATCGCGCTGGCGCTGGTGGTCTTCGCCTCCTGGCGGCCCTGGCGGATCGTGGCGGGCGGTTACCTGTTTGGCGCCGTGTCGATCAGCCAGCTTTATGCACAGGCCTATGGCGTCGCCATTCCGTCGCAGTTCCTTTCTGCTCTTCCCTATCTGGCGACAATTGTCGTACTTATCCTCATCTCGCACAATCGGCGCATGACGCTGATCAACACGCCGGCAGCGCTGGGAAAACCCTTCGTGCCCGACCGGTGATCAAAAACACGGACAGAATACTCAAACCGACAGGGGTCAAAATGAAAAAACTTCTCCTCGCACTCGCAACCACGGCGGCCGTCATCGGCTTTTCCGCTGCGGCCAGCGCCGCCGACAAGGCCAAGATCTGCTTCATCTATGTCGGCTCGAAGACAGATGGCGGCTGGACGCAGGCCCATGATATCGGCCGCCAGGAACTTGAAAAGTCGCTCGGCGACAAGATCGAGACCCAGTTCCTGGAAAACGTTCCGGAAGGCCCGGATGCCGAGCGTGCCATCGAGCGTTTCGCCCGCTCCGGTTGCGGCCTGATCTTCACCACCTCGTTCGGCTTCATGGACGCGACCGTCAAGATCGCCGCGAAATTTCCGGACGTGAAGTTCGAGCATGCGACGGGCTACAAGACCGCTCCGAACCTTGCGACCTACAACAGCCGCTTCTATGAAGGCCGTTATATCCAGGGTCAGATCGCCGCCAAGATCTCGCAGAAGGGCGTCGCCGGCTACATCGCCTCCTTCCCGATTCCGGAAGTCGTGATGGGCATCAACGCCTTCGTCACCGGCGCGCGCTCGATCAACCCGGACTTCAAGATCAAGGTCGTCTGGGCCAACACCTGGTTCGATCCGGGCAAGGAAGCCGATGCCGCCAAGGCGCTGATCGACCAGGGCGTCGATGTCCTGACGCAGCACACAGACACCACCGCGCCGATGCAGGTTGCCGCGGAACGTGGCATCAAGGCCTTCGGCCAGGCTTCCGACATGATCAAGGCCGGTCCGGAAACCCAGCTGACGGCGATCGTTGATACCTGGGGTGCCTATTACATCAAACGCACGCAGGCCTTCCTTGACGGCAAGTGGGAAACCATGTCGAGCTGGGACGGTCTCAAGGATGGCATCCTGACGATGGCGCCCTATACCAACATGCCTGACGACGTGAAGGCGATGGCCGAGGCGACCCAGGCAAAGATCGAGTCGGGCGAACTGAAGCCGTTCACCGGCCCACTGAAGAAGCAGGACGGTTCGGAATGGCTGGCAGCCGGCGCGTCGTCGGATGACGGCACGCTGCTCGGCATGAACTTCTACGTCGAGGGCGTGGACGACAAGCTGCCGCAATAAGCTGTTCGGCTTATGAGAATGCAATCAGGGAGGGTGGCCATTGGCTGCCCTCTTTTGATTCCGGCTTGAGAAAATTTGCGCAGATTTCGCAAAAACCCGGTTTACATAAATCATATAGTATGATTTTTTACCGGTGCTGCGAAGCGCAGCTTTCTTTGGGAGGAAATCATGAAATTGAAGACAGCACTCGCGAGTGCCACGATTCTGGCTGCCTGCATGTTCGGCTCGGCATCGGCTGCCGATTTGACGATCGGTTTTTCGCAGATTGGCTCTGAATCCGGCTGGCGCGCGGCAGAAACCACGCTGACCAAGCAGCAGGCTGAAAAGCGCGGCATCGACCTGAAGTTTGCCGATGCGCAGCAGAAGCAGGAAAACCAGATCAAGGCGCTGCGTTCGTTCATCGCCCAGGGCGTCGACGCCATCCTGATCGCTCCGGTTGTGGCGACCGGCTGGGATGAAGTCCTGACCGAAGCCAAGGATGCGGAAATCCCGGTCATCCTGCTCGACCGTACGGTCGACTCGTCCGACGATCTTTACCTGACCGCCGTCACCTCCGACCTCGTTCACGAAGGCAATGTTGCCGGCAAGTATCTGGTCGACACCGTTGGCGACAAGGCCTGTAACGTCGTCGAACTGCAGGGCACGACGGGCTCGTCGCCCGCCATCGACCGCAAGAAGGGCTTCGAGGAAGCGCTGAAGGGGCACGACAACCTGAAGATCATCCGCAGCCAGACCGGCGACTTTACCCGCACCAAGGGCAAGGAAGTCATGGAAAGCTTCCTGAAGGCGGAAGACGGCGGCAAGAACATCTGCGCCCTCTATGCTCATAACGACGACATGGCCGTCGGCGCGATCCAGGCCATCAAGGAAGCCGGTCTGAAGCCGGGCACCGACATCCTCGTTGTTTCGATCGACGCTGTTCCGGATATCTTCCAGGCCATGGCTGCCGGTGAAGCCAACGCCACCGTCGAACTGACCCCGAACATGGCTGGCCCGGCGCTTGACGCGCTCGATGCCTTCCTCAAGGACGGCACCAAGCCGGCCAAGTGGATCCAGACGGAATCGAAGCTCTACACACAGGCTGACGATCCGCAGAAGGTCTACGAAGAAAAGAAGGGCCTCGGCTACTGATCGACGGCCGGCATCACAACGGTTTCCGCCTGCAATCCTGAGTTTGCAGGCGGATCCGGCGGGATGTCGGCATGTTCTCTTTGCCAGTATCCCGCCGCATGATGCGCTCCAAGGCGTAAACTTCGCTGCGACCCGCTCCGCGGCATGTCCTTCGGCGCGAAGGTCGATGGCATATTCAGCGGCAATCCGTAAGGTGCGGGTGACCTTGCGTTTTCTCGAGAAGCCGGTTTCATGCAGAACACCACAAACGATATTCTCGTCGCCTCAGGGATCGTGAAGACCTTTCCGGGGGCGATCGCGCTGAACAAGGTGAACTTCTCGTTGCGCCGCGGCGAGGTCCATGCGCTCCTTGGCGAAAACGGCGCGGGCAAGTCCACGCTCATCAAATGCATGACCGGCGCCTATCGCCGGGATGCGGGAACGCTGACCCTCGATGGCGAGGAGATCGATCCGCGCGACACGCTCGACGCCCAGAAGCTGGGGATCGGCACCGTCTACCAGGAGGTCAATCTTCTCGGGAACCTGAGTGTTGCCGAAAACCTCTTTCTCGGCCGCCAGCCGCGCCGCTTCGGCCTGATCGATACCGGTGAAATGCGCCGGCGCGCGGAGGCACTGCTTGCCCAATACGGGGTCGATATCAATGTCTCGGTGGCGCTCGAAAGCTATTCCGTCGCCATTCAGCAGGTGGTCGCGATCGCCCGTGCCGTCGATCTCTCGGGCAAGGTCCTGATCCTCGACGAGCCGACGGCAAGCCTTGACGCACAGGAAGTCGAGATGCTGTTTGGTATCGTCCGCGACCTGAAGGCGAGGGGGCTTGGCATCGTCTTCATCACCCATTTCCTTGAACAGGTCTATGATCTCACCGACCGCATCACCGTTCTGCGCAACGGCCAACTGGTGGGCACGCGCGAAACCGCGTCCCTGCCGCGCCGGGACCTGGTGACGATGATGCTCGGCCATGAGCTGCAGTCCGTCGAAAAGGCGGTCGCCGACACGGAGACGATCAGCGGGCCGGTGCAGTTCCGGTTTTCGAACTACGGCAAGACCGGCAAGATCAAGCCGTTCGATCTTGATGTTCGCAAGGGCGAGGTGGTCGGGATCGCCGGTCTTCTGGGTTCCGGCCGCACCGAGACGGCGGAACTGATGTTCGGCGTGCACAGCGCTGACAGCGGCACAGCGGAGATCGGCGGCAAGGCTGTTGCCCTGACGTCGCCCCGTGCGGCCATCGCGGAAGGGTTCGGCTTCTGTCCGGAAGACCGCAAGCTGGATGGCATCATCGGCGAACTTTCCGTCCGCGAGAACATCGCGCTCGCCCTGCAGGCGCGGCGCGGCTGGGCGCGGCCGCTGTCAACCTCCGAGCAGAATGCGCTTGCGGACCGCTACATCAAGGCGCTCGACATCCGTACCACCGATCGGGAAAAGCCGATCCGGCTCCTGTCGGGTGGCAACCAGCAGAAGGCCATCCTGGCGCGCTGGCTGGCGACCAATCCGGAATTTCTCATTCTCGACGAACCGACACGCGGCATCGATGTCGGCGCGCATGCGGAAATCATCAAGCTGATCGGCGAACTCTGTGCTGAGGGCATGTCGTTGATCGTCATTTCCTCCGAGCTTGAGGAACTCGTGGCTTACAGTTCCCGCATCATCGTCTTGCGCGACAGGGCCCATGTGGCCGAACTGACCGGCAGCGAAATCACCACCGGACATATCGTCAATGCCATCGCTGCGGCGAACCACGCAGGAGAAGCGCAATGATCGATAGCGCAAAACGTCTCAGCCGGCGGCTGATGCCGCAATTCATCGCCCTGGCGATCATCCTCGTGCTGATCCGGCTCGTCTTTCCGGACTTCTTTTCGCTCGAAATCCAGAATGGCCGGCTTTACGGCAGCCTCGTCGACATTCTCAATCGCGGTGCACCGGTGGCTCTTCTCGCCGTCGGCATGACCGTCGTCATCGCGACGAAGGGCATTGACCTGTCCGTCGGCGCGGTGATGGCGATCTGCGGCGCGGTGGCGGCCGCCTCCAGCGTGCGCGGCGACCCGCTGGTGATGACACTGGCGCTGGCGATCGGTACTGGCCTCATCTGCGGCGCCTGGAACGGCTTCCTCGTCTCGGTCCTCAACATCCAGCCGATCATCGCCACGCTGGTGCTGATGGTTGCCGGACGCGGCATCGCGCAGCTGGTGACCGAGGGGGCGATCCTGACGTTCAACGATCCCGGCCTGATCTTCATCGGCAGCGGCGCCGTTTTGGGTCTGCCCATGCCTGTGGTCATCTGGCTGGTATTCGGTACCGTGGTGGCGCTCCTGGTGCGCCGCACGGCGCTTGGAATGCTGATCGAGGCCGTTGGCATCAACCGCCGTGCCTCGACGCTGTCGGGCATCCGCACGCCGTTGCTGCTGATGGCCGCCTACATGCTGTCTGGCCTCTGCGCGGCGCTGGCCGGCCTGATCGTTGCCGCTGACATTCGCGGCGCCGATGCGAACAATGCCGGGCTCTGGCTCGAACTCGACGCCATCCTCGCCGTCGTCGTCGGGGGGACATCGCTTCTGGGCGGTCGTTTCAGCATCGTCGCCTCGCTGATCGGCGCCATGATCATTCAGGCCGTCAACACCGGCATCCTGTCATCCGGCTTCCCGCCGGAGTTCAACCTGATCATCAAGGCCGCGATCATCGTCATCATCCTCGTCATCCAGTCGCCGCGCGTGCAGGCCGGACTGACGTTCCTCAGCCGAAAAACCGTCCGCAGGGACGTCGCGGAGCAGTCCGTCCGATGAACCAGAAATATCTTCCCCTGATCGCCACGATCGTCATCTTCGTCGTCTCCTATGCGGCATGCGCGGCGCAATATCCGAATATCCTGTCCACAAGGGTGATCGGCAATCTCCTGACCGACAACGCCTTTCTCGGCATCGCCGCGGTCGGGATGACCTTCGTCATCCTGTCGGGCGGCATCGATCTGTCGATCGGCTCCGTCATCGCGTTCACCGGCATTTTCCTCGCGGTGATGCTGGAGAACACCAACATCCATCCGCTCGCCGCCTTCGCACTGGTTCTCGTCGTCACCTCGCTGTTCGGCGCGGTCATGGGGGCGATCATCCACTACCTGGAAATGCCGGCCTTCATCGTCACGCTCGCCGGCATGTTTCTGGCGCGCGGCATGGCGTTCGTTTTGTCGATCGACTCGATCCCGATCAAGCATCCGTTCTATGCGACGATGAAGACGTTTTACTACAAGCTGCCCGGTGGTGGCCGCATCACGCTGATCGGTGGCGTCATGCTCGTGGTCTTCGCACTCGGCATCCTGATCGCGCAGCGGACCCGTTTCGGCACCAATGTCTATGCGCTCGGCGGGGGCCCGCAGACATCGGCGCTGATGGGGGTTCCGGTTGGTCGAACGACGATCATGATCTACGGATTTTCGGGCTTTCTCGCCGGGCTTTCGGGAATCGTTTATTCGCTATACACATCAGCAGGTTATTCGCTCGCTACGGTTGGGGTCGAGCTGGATGCCATCGCCGCCGTGGTCATTGGCGGAACGCTTCTGACAGGAGGCGCCGGGTTTGTGGGAGGAACATTCGTCGGCGTCTTGATACAGGGATTAATCCAGACCTACATCACCTTCGACGGTTCGCTTTCGAGCTGGTGGACGAAAATTCTGATCGGTGCTTTGCTTTTTGCATTCATTCTCATGCAAAAGGGCATTCTGTTTGTTTCGCGGCGGAACAGAAAGTATTCCTGAGGGGGGAGTTGCTTGCGTAAGGGTATGCTCGAAACCGTCATCACCGGTGTGAACACGCGCACAAGTCATGCACAGGTGGTCGATGAACTGGGCAAGGCCATCATTGCCGGTGAGTTTCCGGTCGGCTCGATCCTCCCTGGAGATCCGGAGCTTGCCGCGCGCTTCAAGGTGTCGCGCACTGTCCTGCGCGAGGCGATGAAGACGCTCGCCGCCAAGGGCCTGATCGTGCCGCGCGCCCGCATCGGCACGCGGGTGACCCCGAAGAACCACTGGAACCTGTTCGACAGCGACGTCCTGACCTGGCATTTCCATTGCGGCGTCGACGAGGAGTTCCTCCATCATCTCAGCGAAATCCGTCTGGCTTTCGAGCCGCATGGCGCAGCACTTGCCGCCGCCCATGCGACGGAAGCGGAAATCAGTGGCATGATGCGGCTCGCCGTCGCCATGGGCAATCCGGAGCATACCGCCGAAACCCTGGCAATCGCAGACCTGAAGTTTCATCTTGCCGTTGTCGAGGCCTCGGGAAACCCGTTCATGCGCACGGTCGGCAGCCTGATCGAGGCGGCGCTCGTCGGTATTTTCAAGCTGAGTTCGCCCGCATCGGGCAAGGATCAGATCGACGATGTCGCCCGCTCGCATATCAAGATTGTCGAGCAGATCAGCCGGCGTGACGAGGCCGGCGCCAGGGCGGCGATGGAGAACGTCATCCGCGTCGGCCGCGAGCGTGTGCGCGTGGCCCTCGGCGAGCAAGCCGACGAAAAGGCACCGGGCGAATAGCCCCGTTCGGCTTCCGTGCCGTCACAATCCTCACCATGCCCGGCTTGATAATACAGGTGTTTCGGTAAATGGGCCGCAATTCTGCCGCCGCCGCCTTGCTGCAACTGCGTCTTCCGCCTATTTGATAGATCGACTTTGACGCGCACCGGCTTCGGTGCGCGAATCTCTATCAACGGTGTCCGAGGGTTATGTCCGAACTGATCGTTATTTTCGTGCTCTTATTGATCAACGCGTTTTTCGCGCTTTCGGAAATGGCAATTGTATCGGCAAGCCGGCCTCTGCTGCGACAGATGGCAAAACAAGGCAACAATCGCGCGGAACTTGCGTTGCGACTGGCTGAGGACCCCGGCAAGTTTCTCTCCACGGTCCAGGTCGGAATCACGCTGGTTGGCACGCTGGCGGGCGCCTATGGCGGCGCCACTATCGCCGACAAGCTGGCGCCGACGCTCGACACCGTCAGCTGGATCAATCCCTATGGCAGCACGGTCGCCGTCGCCGTCGTCGTGACGTTGATCACCTATCTGTCCGTGGTCATCGGCGAACTCATCCCCAAGCAGTTGGCCCTGAAGAATTCCGAAGGTGTGGCGATGTTCGTCGCCACACCAATGTCATTCCTTTCCAAGCTCGCCGCACCGGTCGTCTATCTGTTTGAAGCATCGGCATCGCTTTTCATGCGCCTCTTCGGCGTCGCCAGCGACAGCGATCAGGTAACGGAAGAAGAAGTCCAGGCGATCATGGCCGAAGGCGTGGAAAGTGGCGCGATCGAGAAGTCCGAGCACGAAATGCTGCGACGGATCATCCGGCTGGGCGATCGCAACGTCAAATCGATCATGACGCACCGCACCGAGGTGAGCTTCATCGACATCAACGATTCTCTGGAAACGATCCGCGCCAAGGTGGAGCAGTCGGCCCATTCCCGTTATCCGGTGATGGATGAGGCGGGAGAGGTTCTGGGGGCCGTCCAGGTCAAGGAGATTCTCAACGCGCCTGCCCGGGCCGGCTTTCAGCTGCGCAATTTCATCAAGGATATCCACACTTTGCCGGAAACCGCGTCCTGCCTGAAGGCGCTGGAGGCCTTCAAGGCGTCACACATCAACATGGCGATGATCGTCGACGAGTATGGCAGCATCGAAGGCATCATCACCATCGCCGATATTCTCGAGGCGATCGTCGGCGTCCTGCCGTCGAACTACGACGATATCGAGCATGCGCTGATCCGGCAGCGCGATGACGGTTCCTATCTGGTCGACGGTCGCACGCCGATCGATGAAATCCATCTGACGATCGGCATCGACGAGATCGATTCCGACGGGAGCTATGAGACGATCTCCGGCTTCCTGGTCCAGGAATTGCGCAAGAACCCGGAAGAGGGCGACGTGACGGAGGCCTATGGCTACCGTTTCGAAGTCATCGACATGGACGGGCGGCGCATCGACAAGATCATGGTTTCGCGTGCGGCATCGTGAGTTCGTCGGGATGTTCTGAAAAGACAAAAGGTCGGGCAAGCCCGACCTTTTTCAATTCACCGTATGATCCGCTAGTACATCCGTAGTCGGATCAACTGACTGTATCATTTATCTTTTTTGGTTAATAAATGGTTAACGCGTCATCCTCGCGATGGAAGATCGACGATTTTTCAGTTTTCCTGGATCGAAATGCCATTGTTGCCGATCTTCAGTTCCACGCCGTTGGGCTTGGATTCCTTGTCGTAGACATAGACGCCAAGAACCACCACGAGAACGACGAGACCGCCGATGATCATGTAAAGCGCATTTCGATTCACTTCGTTTCCTTCCATTCGGACTGTGAGAACAGGCCGTTAGATAGAAGTCTTAAGACCGAAGGAAAGAGCGGAACCGGACGTAAAATCAGATCGCCGGATCGCGCAACAGCAGGATATCGCAGGGCATGCCGGGGTTTACTTCCGAGGCATAGGGTTGTCGCACGATCAGGCAATCCGACTGGGCGAACACCTGCATCATGGAGGAATCCTGCCGCGCGAAAACGTGCGCGGACAGGCCACCGGCACTGTCGCGGGTCAGGCGGCCCCGAACGTAATCCTGCCGCTTGTCGTTGGCCGGAAGCCGATCGACCGTCGTCGCGACAGCTTTGCGGTTGCGGGCCGGAAGGCCGGAAAGCTGGCGTACCAGTGGTTCAAGGAAGAGCAGGGCGCAGACGAGGCTGGAGACAGGGTTTCCCGGCAGGCCAAGGACTTGCATGCCGCCAAGCGTGCCGACCATCAGCGGCTTTCCGGGCCGCATGGCGATCCGCCAGAAATCCAGCGTCATGCCGCCGGCAATCAGCGTCGACTGAACGAGATCGTGATCCCCGACGGAGGCGCCTCCCAGCGTCACCAGCACATCGGCGCCAGCGACCTGCGCCTTGACGACGGCGGCGGCGATGGCATCCCGATCGTCGCGGACGATGCCGAGATCGATGATGTCAGCGCCGTTATCGCGCGCCAAAGCGGCAACCCCATAAGTGTTCGAGGCGATAATTTGGTCAGGCCCTGGAATGCTGCCGGGCGGCAGAAGCTCGTCGCCGGTCGCCAGGATTGCCACTTTCGGGCGGGCGTAGACCGGTAGTTCAGGCACGTTCATGCCTGCGGCAACCGTCAGCCGCCCGGCATCCAGCACATCGCCTAGCCGCAGGATCACGTCACCGGCATTGAAATCCTGCCCCTTGCGGCGGATATGGCGACCTTCACCCGGTGCGAATGTCGTGCGGATGCGTCCACCCTCGAGCATTTCCGCATCTTCCTGGATCAGCACCGTATCGGCGCCAGTTGGAAGCGGCGCACCGGTAAAAATACGGACGACCTCGCCGGGCCCGACAGTGTCTGAAAAACCATGCCCCGCCGCCGATTGCCCGATGACCGTCAGTTCTGTTCCGACGGTCGCAAAATCGGCATGCCGGCCGGCATATCCGTCCATGGCGGAATTATCGAAGGCGGGATGCGTCAGGTTCGCAGCCAGATCCGCGGCAAGCACGCGTCCCATGCCCTCATGCAGTCCGACCGTCTCGACAATCTGCGGAGCTTTGGCGGCGGCAAGCAATCGTGCCAGCGCATCGGAAACCGGAAAGAGCGACATTAGCCCTGCTGCTCCTGTCCGTGGACATAATCGCCGGAGCGGCCGCCGGATTTCTGCAGGAGCCGGATACCGCCAATTTCCATCTCGCGGTCGGCGGCTTTCGCCATGTCGTAAATGGTCAGACAAGCGACACTGGCCGCTGTCAGGGCCTCCATCTCGACGCCGGTGCGACCGGTCAGCTTGGCCATGGCTTGAACCCTGAGGCCCGGCAGGCTTTCGTCGGCGGAAATATCGACGGCGACCTTGGACAGCATCAGCGGGTGGCAGAGCGGGATGAGATTGGCGGTCTGTTTCGCGGCCATGATGCCGGCGAGGCGCGCGGTCGCGATCACGTCACCCTTCTTGGCATTGCCCTTGCGGATCAGATCAAGCGTTTCCGGCCGCATGCGGACATAACCTTCGGCCACGGCCATGCGCGTGGTCTCGTCCTTGTCTCCGACATCGACCATATGGGCTTCGCCGTTGGCATTGATATGGGTGAGGCCTGACATCACTCTGCAGCCAGAATGTCGGCTGATCCGGTCAGCAGCGCCCGGGTTGCGGCGGTGACATCATCCTTGCGCATCAGGCTTTCGCCGACGAGGAAGGTTGAAATGCCGGTTTTTGCCAGACGGATACAGTCGTCATGGGTGAAGATGCCGCTTTCGCCCACCAGCAACCGGTCAGACGGCACGAGCGGCCCCAGCGTCTCGGACAGCGCGATATCGACCTCGAATGTCTTCAGGTTGCGGTTGTTGATACCCACGAGCGGCGAGGCGAGCTTGATGCCGCGTTCCAGTTCCTGTTCGTCATGCACCTCGATGAGAACATCCATACCGAGCGAGACGGCTTCGTCTTCCAGTCTCTGCGCGTCGCTGTCATCAAGCGAGGCCATGATCAATAGGATGCAATCGGCCCCCCAGGCGCGGGCCTCGTGCACCTGATAGGTGTCGAACATGAAATCCTTGCGCAGCGCCGGCAGGGAGCAGGCATTGCGGGCAGCGGTCAGGAACTCGGGCGCACCCTGGAAGCTCGGCCCATCGGTTAGAACTGAGAGGCAGGCAGCCCCACCAGCTTCGTAGGCCTGGGCCAGCGCCGGCGGATCGAAATCCGGGCGGATCAGACCCTTCGAGGGGCTAGCCTTCTTGATCTCGGCGATCAGGCCGAAATGGCCTTTCGCCTGCTTGGCCTTCAAGGCCTTCAGGAAACCGCGCGGCGCTTCCTGGCCGGCGCTCATAGCCTTCAGGTCGGCAAGGCTGATGCGGGCCTTGGCCGCGGCAATTTCCTCGCGCTTGTAGATCTCGATCTTCTGCAGAATATCGGCCATCGAACCTGTTTCCTTACGCTGCGTTCGAGACGCGAACGAGCCGTTCCAGCGTCGCATCGGCGGCGCCGCTTTTGAGCGACCGGCGCGCCAGTGCCATGCCTTCCTTGAGATCGCCGGCCTTTCCGGCAATCACCAGCGATGCGGCGGCATTGGCGAGTGAAATATCGCGATAGGGCGTCGCATCGCCTTCGAGCACGCCCTTGAGCGCCACGGCATTGTGCGCGCCGTCGCCGCCCTTGAGGTCAGCCAGCAGTACCGTTTCCAGGCCGAAATCGGCAGGCGTCAGTTCGAAGCTGCGGATTTCTCCATTTTCCAGGGCCGCGACCTGGGTGACGCCGGTCGTGGTGATCTCGTCGAGACCCTCGCCATGCACGACCCAGACGCTTTTCGATCCGAGATCTCGCAGCACTTCGGCAACGGGCACGACCCATTGCGGCGCAAAGACGCCGACCAACTGCCGCGTCACGCCGGCCGGGTTGGAGAGCGGGCCGAGCAGATTGAAGATCGTGCGCGTACCGAGTTCCACCCGCGTCGGGCCGACATGGCGCATCGCCGAATGATGCTGCTGGGCAAACATGAAGCCGAGGCCGGCCTCGGTGATACAGCGTGAAATGGCGTCCGGACCGATGTCGAGCTTGACGCCAAGGCAGGAAAGCGCGTCCGCCGTGCCGGACTTCGAGCTCAGCGCCCGGTTGCCGTGCTTGGCGACCGGCGCGCCGGCGCCGGCGACGATCAGGGCGGCGAGCGTCGAGATATTGTAGGTGCCGGCGCCATCGCCGCCCGTTCCGACGATGTCGATGGCGTCATCCGGCGCCTCGACCGTCAGCATGCGGGCCCGCATGGCACCGACCGCGCCGACGATTTCGTCGACGGTTTCGCCGCGCACCCGCAACGCCATCAGGAATCCACCGATCTGCGAAGGCGTCGCCTCGCCGGACATGATGATCTCGAAGGCGGCGCGCGCATCCTCGCGGTTGAGTGCCTGACCCGCTGCGGCCTTGGCGACGAAAGGCTTCAAGTCAGGCATGCGTCATGATCCTCTTGCGTTATCGTTGCTGCGACAGGGCGAGCTCGGCGAGCTGCTGGTTGATCGAAACACCGTAGCCCTTCTGCAACTCGCTGACCATCTGGTCGAGAATATCGTCGCCGCTGGCCTGCGCCATGGCGTTGATCTGGCGGTCATCATTGTCGAGCGCGTCGTCGGGATTGTCGTCATCGACCTCGGTTACCTTGAGCAGGATCTGGCCTTCTCCACCCGTGCCCGGAGCATTGGCGACAAGACCGTTCGCGCCACCGAAGGCGGCGGCAACGGCAGCCGGGCTCAGCGCCGCATCGTCCGACGCGCGGCGAAGTCCGGACTTGGTCTCGACGGCGATGCCCAATTCTTCGGCGATTGCGGCCAAGGTTTCACCCTTCTCGACGCGTGCCTTGAGTTCGGCAGCCTTGGCTGCAAGAGCGTTGCGCTGCTGCTCGGCGGTCCAGTTGGCGACAGCCTTTTCACGGGCTTCGTCGAGCGTGCGGTCGCGCGACGGTGTTACTTCGAGGACGTCGAACCAGACGTAGCCGTCACGGCCGAGATTGACCGGCAGGGTTTCGGCGCCGACATCCGCCTTGAAGGCCTCCTGCAGCAGCGACTTTGCTTCCGGAATGCCCTCGATGGCATCACCTTGGGCGTCATTGCCGCCGGCATCGACGGCGTCGAGCGTCACCAGCTTCAGGTTGGTCTGGTCGGCCGCTTCCTGCATGGTGGAGCCGGAGATGCGGGCATCCTCGAATTTGTCGTGGATCGCCATGATCTCGTTGGCGGCATTGGCGAGCGCCACTTCCTTGCGCAGTTCTTCCTTGACGTCGTCAAGGCTGCGGACGGTTTCCGGCTTGATGTTGGTGACGCGCAGGATCACGGGGCCGAAGGCGCCCTCGACGACCGGTGTCGTCTGGCCATCGGCCGTGACGGCGAAGGCCGCGTCGCCAAGCTTCGGATCGGGCATGCGATTGCGATTGAAATCGCCGAGAAGAACGTCGGATGCGGTCTTGCCGGATGCGGTCACCAGTTCGTCGAAGGTCGTGCCTGCCGCAAGTTTGGCAGCAGCCGCATCGGCTTCGGCGCGGGACGCAAAGGTGAGTTGCTCGACCGTGCGGGTTTCCGGCGTGCCGAAACTGTCCTTCCGCCGATCGTATTCGGCGCGGATCTCGTCGTCGGTGATGGAAGCCGGGTCAGCGATATCGGACGGCTCCAGCTTCACATAGCTGATCTTGCGGAATTCCGGCGCACGATATTCCGCCTTGTGAGTCTCGAACCAGGGCTCGAGAAGTTCGTCCGAAGGTGCCTTTACCGGGTCGACATTGGCGTTCGACAGAAGCAGGTAGTCGATCGTGCGTGTCTGGTTGCGGTAGAGCCGCAGCGCGTCGCCCAGAACCTTCGGCGGCGTATAGCCGTCTGAAAGCGCCTCGACGATCTGCGAACGCACCGCCACCTGGATGCGATTGTTGATATAGTCTTCTTCGCGCAGACCGGCATTGCGCAGAACGCTCGAGAAGGTCAGGCGGTCAAACTGGCCGTTGACGCCCTTGAACGCGGGGTCTTCACTGATCAGCGTCGCGAGCCGTTCCTGCGAAAGACCGAGGTTCATGTCTTCCGACAGCTGGTCTAGGGTCGCGCCGGCAACGAGCTGGGAATAAACCTGAGCTTCGACGCCGAAGGCCTTTGCCTGTTCGCGGGTCAACTGCGTGCCAAACTGCCGGGAAAGCTGCGCGATCTGCCGCTCATACGCGAGGCGAAAGTCGCTCGGGGACACCTTGATATCGCCGACAGTCACGACGGAATCGGCTGTGCCGGGCACAAGCGACGTCGATACACCCCAGACACCGAAGGAAAGAACAAGAAGGACCATCAACCCTTTGACAACCCAGGTCTGGGAGCCTCTTCTCAGGAATTCAAGCATGGGACTGCATACCTCGTCGCAATTCAGCGCCGCCGAATGGCGACCGGTTTCGTTGCATAGAGCAATACGCTCCGGAATTGAAGGGTTCAAACACGCAAAAAATTGGACAAATCGCCGTGTCGTCGCGGTGGAACAGACCTTTGGCCGACGGGTTGGGTACCGAGTGCGCACCATTTCGCCAACCACCACGATGTCTCACTCGCGCCTGACGTTCCAAGGCCGGTCGATGTCGGAATCGTTAGCCGGCAATCGAAAAATATCTGTCACTTGTATGTCGGGAGGCGTGATTGCGCATCCGAAAATGCTAATCTTGTTCCGCCAGGGGATGCCGACTCGTCCAGTCGGAAACCGTTTGAGCGGAAAGCCGGAGTACCGTCATGGAATCCATCATAGTCATGGTCAATCTGTTCGGGGCCGTCGCGCTGCTGCTCTTCGGCCTGTCGCAGGTGAAGGATGGGGCCACGCGGGCGTTCGGTATCAAGTTGCGGACGGGATTGGCTGAGAGCACCAGCGGTCCGGTCCGATCCTTCTTCGCCGGTTTCGTCGCGACGGTTGCCCTGCAGAGTTCGACCGCGACGGCGCTGATGATCGCTTCCTTCGTTGAAAAGGGCCTCGTCCGGTCGCGCATGGCGCAGATCGTGCTTCTCGGCGCCAATGTCGGCACGGCGGTGACGGCGTGGATCGTCGCCACCGGCGTCGATTGGCTTTCGCCGCTGCTCATTCTTTCCGGCGTCATCCTGCATCGGGCCGGGCGGTCGAGCGCCAAGCAGGGTGCTGGCTCGGCTCTGGTCGGCATCGGGCTCATGCTGCTGTCGCTCCACCTGCTTGGCCTCGCAACGGAGCCGATGCGCCAGTCGCCGTCGCTCGGTGTTTTCCTCGCCATGCTCGACAGCGCCTGGCCGGTCGCGCTGATCTTCTCTGCCGTGCTGGCCTTCATCTCTTCGTCCAGCCTCGCCGTCGTGGTGCTGATCCTGTCGCTGTCCGTGTCAGGCATCCTGTCGTCGGGGCTGACGATCGCGCTCGTGCTCGGCGCCAATCTGGGCGGCGCCATTCCGCCGGTCATCGCCACGCTGTCTGCTCCTGCTTCAGCACGCCGTGTCACGGCCGGAAATCTGCTGGTCCGCAGCATCGGATGTCTGATCGCGCTGCCGGCGGCCGGTTTCGTCGCCAATGTCCTTCAGACGCTGTCGCTGCCGCCGGAAAAGCTGCCGGTCGATATCCACCTCCTGTTCAATATCGCGCTCGCCGTTCTCGCCTGGCCGTTCTCGTCGGCAGTGTCGGCGATCATGCTCCGGCTCATTCCGGACGAGCCAAAGACGGAGCGCGGGCCGCTTTATCTGGACGACCGGGCGCTGACGACGCCCGTCATCGCGTTGTCGGGGGCGACCCGCGAAGTGCTGCGTGTCGGCGACCTGATCGAGAGCATGCTGATCGCCACCATGAACGCCTTCAACCGCAATGACCTCGCGTTGCTGAAAGGGGTGGCCAAGCAGGAAAAGCAGGTCGATCTCCTTCAGCAGGAGGTCAAGCTTTATCTATCGCGGCTCGGGCGCAACGGCCTCAGCGACGAGAACGGCCGCCGCTCCATCGTCATTATCGACTACGCGATCAATCTCGAGCATATCGGCGATATCATCGAGAAAGGACTGACTGAGCAGGTCAAGAAGAAGATCGACAACGGCCTGAAATTTTCCGAGGACGGCTACCAGGAATTGCAAACGCTGTTCAACCTCACGATCGATAATCTGCGCGTCGCCCAGACAATCTTCGTCACGCGCAACGCTGATCTCGCGCGCCATCTGATGGAGGTGAAGGTCGATGTCCGGCACATGGAGAAACGGTCGTCAGAGCGGCACCTGGAGCGTCTTCGCGACGGTCGTGCCGACAGCCTGCAGACCAGTTCCCTTCATCTCGATATCCTGCGGGATCTGAAACGGATCAATGCGCATATCGTGTCCGTCGCGCACCCGATTCTCGATGAAAGCGGTCTGCTGACGGAAAGCCGGCTCCGGCTTCCGCAGTGATCTACGGCTTGGGCAGCAGCTCATTGCGCACGAATGCGTCGTAACAGGGCGACAGCTTGATCCGGCGATGGGTTGCGGCAAGAGCCGGTTCGTAGAGGTCGAGCAACTGCAACCGCGCCGTGGTTGGCGGGCAGGTCGGGTAAAGCGCCACGTCCACGGCCGCCACAGCCGCGTTCATCTCGTCATTCACAGGAGGCACTGCCCGGTACGGATCGGCGCCGATGGCAATATATTTTGGCGCATGACGGTCCATCAACCAGGGGAAGGGATTGGTGAAATCGATCGTCATGATCGTCTCGAACCGCATTTCGTGGTCTGTCTCGAAGGTGCGCAAAGCAGAAACGGCCTCGTCGGCGCTCTGCAGCCAGAGCGACTGGAACTCGAAATCGCTGTAGAGCAGGAAGGATGGCAGTTCACCGGATGCCGCAACCGCCTCGTAGGTCGAACGGTCGTCGATATAGCTGCGGCGCATGCGCTCGGCCCGCACGTTGAGAAGATCGCGGACACTGACGGCGCCCAGGCTTTTCAAATTGTGAGACTGAAGAGGTGTGTTGTTGGCCGAGCCGATCCAGGCCCGTGCCGATTTCTGCAGGATGATGACGGCAGGTGGAAGCGCGGCGCTCAGCGCAAGCAGCGTAACGGCTGCAAAGGCCGGCGAGGGGCCTTTGCGCTCCCATGTCTCTAGCATGATGGCGAGCAGCAGCGGCCAAAGGAAGATGAAGGCCTGGCTGCCGGTATTCTGGCTCTCGAACAGCAAGCCCGCCAGGATGAAGGCGGCGAGCCAAAGAAGCGATTGGTCGGCAAACCTGCCGAAGGCGGCGAAACCAGGTCTGGCGGCAAAGGCCTTGGCCTTCTCGAAGAATTCCGTCTCGATGAGAAACAAGGCCAGGCAAAGAAATGCACAAGCCAGGACAACGCCGAAATTGATCGAAGCGGCCTGCAGCAGGCGCGGAATGAGACTGGTATCGTTCAGCAACACCAGTGACAGTATGTCGTTGGCGTAGGCGGAGACGATGCCGGAGGAGAGTTCTGCAAGACCGATCACGGCGACAAAGACCAGACCGGAGGTTATGGCGGCCCGAAGCGGCAGACGGCCGGCCGCAAAGGCCATCAGGCAGAGAACGACGCCGGCCGCGATGCCGGTGACCTTGATGAAGAGCAGGCCCAGCATGCAGAGCGCCGTCACCGCCGCCAGTGTTTTCCATCCGCGCACGAAGACCAGACCGGCGGCCAACACATAGAGCAATTGGCAGATCTGGCGATTGTAGACACCGAATCCGTCCGAACCCGGATAGGGGTAAAAATCGCCGGTGTTGAACGGCAGGATCGAGAAGAGCAGAAACGGCAGGAGCAGGGCATAGGCCAGCGGCACCGAACGCTTCTGCACATCGGCAATCACCAGCGCCATCAGTGGTGCGGTGAGCGTCAATAGCGACCAGCTTGCCAAAAGAAGCGGGGGGCCATTCGGGAAAATCTTGATCCAGAGCGCGAAGAGATAGTAGCCCAGGCCTCCGACGGGCGCGAAGAAATCGACGGAGGGAACTTGGCCGTCGAAAATGCGATTGGCCGCGTCGAGATAGATATAGTGATCCCAGTACATCGGCCCGATGGGCATGACCAGCGTGACGACCAGTGCCAGTGGCAGGCAGGCCAACACGAGGGCGAACGGGATGATCGGCTGACGCAGGAGCGTCATGCCCACGCCATTCTGTTTGCCGGAAAGCGATGTTTCGGTCGAAGCCTGCATCTTGCTATCATTTCTGGCCATAACAGCCGTCAAGACGGTGATGGTCCGCTTATGACAGGATCGGGTTTTATCCGGGTTAACATTTTATCCGCAAATGGCCGGATTATGTTCCTTGCAATATCTTCCTGCTATGTATCGGGCAGAATCGTGCCGGGGCCTCGTCCGGTAAGGCCATTTTGACGGAGAATCCGAATGCAGCGCACATGTCTTGCGATCATCCTGGCAGCAGGAGAAAGCACACGGATGAAGTCATCCATGTCGAAGGTTCTGCATCCGGTCGCAGGCCGCCCGATGATCGCCCATGTGGTGGAATC
>NZ_DATJDJ010000052.1:0-6175 GCF_035497515.1 Pararhizobium sp.
ATGTCGCACCGAACCACAGATCCCTGCGATCTTCGAAGCCGCCCGGCCCGATGATCATCGTATTGGCGTGGCTCTCGGCAAAATTTTCGCTCGCCGAACCGTCATTGTTCGTTCGCGGCTTCCATTCGAGCAGGGGCTCGAGCGCCTTGAACCGTTCGATCAGGTCATCCAGCGTCGGCTGCCCGGTCTTTATGGCCAGAGCACTTTCGAGATGGCGGTCGCAGACGGGAAGGCGCCCTGCAATATCGGGTCGGGTCGGCTCCGGCATCTCCAGATTTGCAAATATCTGCTTGAGCGAGCGACGCGCGTGCTCATCCCCGGCATAGTGATCGAAGGCGGCAAATGCCGCGTCGATGAAGCCCTCCAACAGGTCGTTTCGCACCATGATGTTCCCTCGTTCTTGAAAAACCGGGACGGCGGGCCGGCCCGCCGCCATCGTCAGAGATCTTTGGCCAGCCGCAGCGCGTCATAGATCGCCGCATGGGTATTGCGCGCGGCCACGGCATCGCCGATCCGGAAGAGCTGGTAGGTGCCGGCCGGATTGCGATCCACAGTTTGCGGCGCGCCGGTAAGCAGCTCGTCATAGGAGACTTCGCCGAGATTTCTCGATCCGGGTTTCAATTCGAAATAAAGGTCGTCCAGCGGGATGGTGCCGTGATTGACGACGATCTGATCGACCACCTGCTGCCTGGCGACGCCGCCATAGTCGCTGCCGACATGGGCGATGATCTGGTTGCCACTCTTTTCGGCAGCGTCCAGCCGATAGGTGACGGTGAAGGTCACGTCGAGCTTCTGCAGCGAGCGCATATAGGGAACGAGGTTCATCGCCATGACTTCCGGCGCAAAGGAACGGTCCGGCGTCATGATCTCGACTTTGGCGCCGGCCTTCGCAAGGGTTTCCGCCGCCTGCAGGCCGGCATGGTCGCCGGCATCATCAAAGACCAGTACATTGGTGCCGGGCTTCACATCGCCCGAAATGATGTCCCAGGACGACACGACCAGGTCGTTGCCCCTGGACAGGACCTCCGTATGCGGCAGGCCGCCCGTCGCGATGATGACGACATCCGGTTTTTCGGCCGCGATCATATCGGCCTCGGCCCAGCTGTTGAAATGGAAGGTGACGCCGAGCTTCTGACACTGGCTCATGCGCCAGTCGATGATGCCGATCATTTCGCGCCGGCGTTCGTTCTGCGCGGTGAGCCGGATCTGGCCGCCGGGATTGTTCGCTGCCTCGAAGACCACAACCTCATGGCCGCGCTCGGCCGCGACGCGCGCCGCCTCGAGGCCGGCCGGGCCGGCGCCGACGATGACGATTTTCCTGCGCAGATCCGCCTTGGGGATGCTGTGCGGCATGGTCTCCTCGCGGCCGGTCGCCGCATTGTGGATGCAGAAGGCCATCCCGCCCTGGTAGATGCGGTCAAGACAGTAATTGGCGCCGACACAGGGACGGATATCGTCCTCGCGCTTTTCGATGATCTTGCGCAGGATATGCGGGTCGGTAATGTGGGCGCGGGTCATGCCGATCATGTCGACCTTGCCGGTCGCGATGGCATGACGTGCGGTGGCGACATCCTGGATCTTCGCCGCATGGAAGGTCGGAAATTTCGTTGCGGCGCGAACATCGCCGGCAAAATCCAGATGCGGCGCGCTCGCCATGCCCTGGATCGGGATGACGTCGGTCAGGCCGGCATCCGTGTCGATATGACCGCGAATGACGTTCAGATAGTCGATCAGGCCGCTGTCCCTCAAGCGCCTGGAAATCTCGATGCCTTCGGCCTTCCCGTTGCCGCCGAGAAGACATTCGTCGGCGGTGTAGCGGACGCCCAGAATGAAATCGTCGCCAACCCGCTCGCGCATCGCCCTGAACACATCGAAACAGAAGCGCATGCGGTTATCGAGAGAGCCGCCATAGGGGCCGTCGAGTTCATTCGTCAGCGGCGAAGTGAACTGGTCGATCAGGTGACCATAGGCCTCCAGCTCGACCCCATCCATGCCACCCGCCTTCATGCGTTCCGCGGCGTCGGCAAAATCCTTGATGATGCGCTGGATATCCCAGTCTTCCAGTTTCTTCGGGAAGGCGCGATGCGAGGCTTCGCGATGGTGGGAGGGCGCGACGACCGGCAGCCAGTCCCCCTTGTCCCAGCGCGTACGGCGCCCGAGATGCGTCAGCTGGATCATGATGGCGGCGCCCTCTTCATGGACGGCGTCGGTCATTTCCCGCAGCCACGGGACGATCTCGTCCTTGTAGGCAAGCAGATTGTTGAAGACCGGAGGGCTGTCTTTCGAAACGGCGGCGGAGCCGGCCGTCATGGTCATCGCCACGCCGCCTTTGGCCCGCTCCACGGTATAGGCCCGATAGCGCTCCTTCGGCATTCCGTCATCCGGATAGGCCGGTTCGTGCGAGGTCACGATGATGCGGTTGCGAAGTGTCAAATGCTTCAGTTTATAGGGCTGAAGCAGGGGATCGTTCGACATGCGACTGGCTCCGGTCTGGGGATTTTCTCCGCTAGGCTAAGCGGGAATGTACACATATGTCAACGCTCAAAAACAGGAGAGTTTTGAGTATCGACATCGATGTACATTTTTACTTGTCATCCCCGAATTGACTTGTTAGGAATTATTCATGGAACAGGCGGTGATGGACAACGGCTGGCGTGGATCTCATGAAGGGTGGCTTGAGGCAGCCTATGATGCCCTGCTCGAATCCGGCGTGGATTCGGTCAAGATCCTGCCGCTGGCAAAGAGACTGAACCTTTCCCGCACCAGCTTCTACTGGTTCTTCAAGGACAGGGAAGAACTCCTGGGCGCGCTGATCACGCTCTGGCGAGAGAAGAATACCGGCAACATCGTCAAGCAGTCTGAAGCCTATGCGGAATCGCTCGCGGAGGCGATGCTGAACGTTTTCGACTGCTGGCTGAACAAGGACCTGTTCGACTCCCAGTTCGAGTTCGCGGTCCGCAGTTGGGCATTACAATCGTCGGACATTCTCGCCGAGGTTCAACTCGCGGACCAGACACGCCTGGAAGCGCTGGGCCGGATGTTCCAGCGCTTCGGTTGCGACGAGACCGCCGCCGACGTCCGCGCGCGCACCACCTATCTGGTCCAGATCGGATATATCTCGATGCAGTCCAGCGAGGAACTCGCCATCCGCATGAAGCGGATTCCCGAATATATAGAGATCTACACCGGCCAGGCGCCGCTGCAGAGGGAGCTCGACCGCTTCTTCTCCCGGCATGGCTACAAACCCGATTGAGAGAAAGTTGGATATGGGCGGTCCTTTGAGGATTGGGATAATCGGAGGCGCCGGCTGGCTCGGCGGGGCAATTGCCGATGCCATGCTCGACGCGGGCATCGTGCAAGCCGAAAACCTGACCCTCTCCTACCGCACGCAGCGTCCGGACCGTTTGCCGAACTGCGTCTGGACAACGGACAACCAGGCCCTTGCGGATCGCTCCGACGTGATCTTTCTCTCCGTCCGCCCCGCCGACTGGCATGGCCTGGCGGTCGATGCGGCGGGTAAACTCCTTGTCTCCGTCATGGCCGGCATTCGCCTGGATGCGCTTTGCCGACATCACCAGACCCTTCGGGTCGTCCGGTCCCTGCCGAACGCGGCCGCCGAAGTGGGAAAATCCTACTCGCCCTGGATCGCCACCGCCGGTGTTACCGAGGACGACAGGGCCATCGTGCGGGCGGTCTTCGACGCCTGCGGCGCGCAGGACGAGGTCCCGGGTGAAGCGGAGATCGATTACCTTACCGGCCTGTCGGGCTCCGGCCCGGCATTTCCGGCCCTTTTGGCCGCCGCGATGATGAAGGACGCCGTTTCGCACGGTCTTGATGCCGCCATTGCCCGGCGAGCCGTCAACACGCTCATCATGGGCGCAGGCCGCCTTTTCGAACAGCGAAATGAATGCCCATCCGACATTGTCGAAACATTTCTCGACTATCGCGGCACGACTGCCGCCGCGATCGAAGCAATGCGAAATGCAGGGTTTGAAGCAGCCGTCGCAAATGGACTAGCGACCGCGTTCAAGAAATCGGTAAGTATGGGAGACGCCTCCTAACGGCCGTTGGAGCGGGAATATGCGGCATCCCGCTTTGAAGCATCGCCGCAAGAAGAAAGAAGAGGGAACGAAAATGAAGAAACTGCTTGCATCTACCTGCCTGATGTTCGGCGTCCTTGGCGGAGCGTCGATCGCCAGTGCGGCGGATTGCGGTGATGTCTCGATCGCCAGCATGAACTGGCAGAGCGCCGAAGTCCTTTCGAACCTTGATAAATTCATTCTCAACGAGGGATACGGCTGCAACGCCGAGATCACCATCGGCGATACCGTTCCGACGATCACGTCGATGGCCGAAAAGGGCCAGCCCGACATCGCGCCGGAAGCCTGGATCGACCTGCTGCCGGACGTCGTCAAGAAGGGCACGGAAGAAGGCCGCATCATCCAGGTCGGCTCGCCGCTGCCTGATGGCGGCAACCAGGGCTGGTGGATTCCGAAATATACTGCGGAAGCCCATCCGGACATCAAGACGATCCCCGACCTCCTGAAGCACCCCGAGCTTTTCCCGGACGAGGAAGATTCGAGCAAGGGCGCGATCTTCAACGGCCCGCAGGGCTGGGGCGGAACGGTCGTTACCTCGCAGCTCTTCAAGGCATATGAAGGCGAGAAGGCGGGCTTCAAGCTCGTCGATACGGGTTCTGCTGCCGGTCTCGATGGTTCGATCGCCAAGGCTTACGAGCGCAAGGAAGACTTCGCCACCTATTACTGGGCCCCGACGGCGCTTCTCGGCAAATATCCGATGGTGCAGTTAAAGGCCGGCGTAGAGAATGACGCGGCCGAATGGAAGCGTTGCAATACCGTTGCCGACTGCCCCGACCCGAAGCCGAATGCCTGGCCGGTGGACACGATCGTAACGCTCGTCGCAAAGCCCTTCTCCGAGCGGGTTGGGACCGACGTGATGGACTATCTGACGAAACGTTCCTGGACGAACGAAACCGTCAACAAGCTGATGGCATGGATGACCGACAACCAGGCCAGCGGCGAGGATGGCGCCAAGCAGTTCCTCCAGGAAAACCCTGACCTGTGGAAGCAGTGGGTTTCCCCGGAAGCCGCCACGAAGATCGAAGCGGCTCTCTGACGCTTTCGACCCGACCGTCTTGTGCGATGCGCGAAAGCGCATCGCACTTTCCAAAGCCGAGCAACAAAAATAACCGCCGGCTTTTTCTCGTAGGGGGAACAGAATGGACTGGTTTTATAAATTCCCGCATATGAACGACGACGCTCTTCGCAGCCTCAAGAAGGCCATTGACGAAGGCTTTCGCGCTTTCACCCGCAGTTATGGCGATACGATCGAATTTCTCTTTTCCCCCTTGCAGCATTTCCTGATTGCTGCGGACCGGTTCATGACGCAGACGCCATGGCCCATTATCATACTCCTGATCGCCGCGATCGCATGGGCTGCAACGAGAAACCTGCGCATTGTGGGCGGCTGTCTCGTGACATTGCTGCTGATCGGCTATTTCGACATGTGGGACGACACGATGCGAACGATCGCCATGATCTTCGTCTGCACCGTTCTCTCCATCGCGATCGGCATTCCGATCGGCATTCTCATGTCCCGTTCCAATCGCGTCCAGCGAGTGATCAATCCGATTCTTGACGTCATGCAGACGATGCCGAGCTTCGTCTACCTGATCCCCGTCGTCATGCTTCTCGGCATCGGCAAAGTGCCCGGCCTGATCGCCGTCGTCATCTATGCGATTCCTCCGATGATCCGGCTTACCGACCTCGGCATCCGCCTCGTCGACCGGGACGTTCTTGAAGCTGCTGATGCATTCGGCGCGTCTGGCAAGCAGAAGCTCTTCAAGGTGCAGTTGCCGCTCGCCCTTCCCACCATCATGGCCGGGATCAACCAGACGATCATGATGGCGCTCGCCATGGTCGTGATCGCCTCGATGATCGGCGTGCAGGGGCTGGGCCAGCCGGTTCTGAAAGCAATCGCCAACCAGTATTTCACGCTCGGCATGTTCAACGGCCTTGCCATCGTCGGCATCGCCATCATCTTCGACCGGGTCAGCCAGGCTTATGGCAAACGGCTCCAGAAGCATCGGGAGATCGTCCATGGCTGAGCATGCATTCGGCGGCATCAAGATCCGCGAACTCTACAAGATCTTCGG
>NZ_DATJDJ010000053.1:0-1698 GCF_035497515.1 Pararhizobium sp.
AAATCCTCACCATCGAAAGGATGACACGATGTCGATCACTGCAGAGCGCAAGGCTGCGCTTATCAAGGAATATGCAACCGTCGAAGGCGACACCGGTTCTCCGGAAGTCCAGGTTGCGATCCTCACCGAGCGGATCAACAATCTGACCGAACACTTCAAGGGCCACAAGAAGGACAACCACTCGCGTCGTGGCCTTCTGGCAATGGTTTCCAGCCGCCGTTCGCTTCTTGATTATCTCAAGAAGAAGGAAGAGGCGCGCTACACCAAGCTGATCAGCGCTCTCGGCATTCGCCGCTAAGCTTACCATCCGGCGGGGTCCTCCAGCGAGGAGCCCGCCGGCTCGTTTTTCCGCGGGAATCGTCCCGCCTTCTACGCTTCCGGATAAGCCTTGCGGCCCCGCCGAAGCGGATGATCCAGCAGACCGGATGGGCCGGCTCTGCGGAACCAACCGATGACCTGTCATGGGGCAGGATTGCAGGATGCTTCGGCGCTTGCTCGTTTCCAGGCACCGGAAGGCAATGGCTTTCAGGAGCGGAACGACCGCCAGCCATATCGAAGCCTCCCGTTGTCTTGCCCGTGATGCGTCATAGCTGCGGACCGCCCGCGCCGATCGAGGCTGCGGCGCGGATTTCCCGCACATGAAGGACACAACATGTTCGATACTCATACGGTAGAAATTGAATGGGCAGGACGCCCGCTCAAGCTCGAAACCGGCAAGATCGCCCGTCAGGCTGACGGCGCCGTTCTCGCCACCTACGGCGAAACCATCGTTCTGGCCACCGTCGTTTCGGCCAAGTCGCCGAAGCCGGGCCAGGATTTCTTCCCGCTCACCGTCAACTATCAGGAAAAGACCTATGCCGCCGGCAAGATCCCGGGCGGCTATTTCAAGCGCGAAGGTCGTCCGTCGGAAAAGGAAACGCTGGTTTCCCGCCTGATCGACCGTCCGATCCGCCCGCTGTTTCCCGAAGGCTACAAGAACGACACCCAGGTCGTCGTCACCGTTGTCCAGCACGATCTCGAAAACGATCCGGACGTCCTGTCGATGGTCGCCGCTTCCGCAGCCCTGACGATTTCCGGCGTTCCTTTCATGGGCCCGGTCGGCGGCGCGCGCGTCGGCTATATCAACGGCCAGTACGTCCTCAACCCGCATCACGATGAAATGCCGGAATCGGTTCTGGATCTGGTCGTCGCCGGTACGCAGGACGCCGTCCTGATGGTGGAATCCGAAGCCAAGGAACTCAACGAAGAGATCATGCTCGGCGCCGTGATGTTCGGTCACAAGGGCTTCCAGCCGGTCATCGACGCGATCATCAAGCTCGCCGAAGTGGCCGCCAAGGAGCCGCGCGACTTCCAGCCGGAAGATCATTCGGAACTCGAAGCCGAAATGCTCGGCATTGCCGAAACCGAACTGCGCGCCGCCTACAAGAACACCCAGAAGGCGGAACGCTACGCTGCTGTCGACGCCGTCAAGGCCAAGGTGAAGGCGCATTTCTTCCCCGAAGGCGCAGAGCCGAAATACACCAATGAAGTCATCGGTGCCGTCTTCAAGCATCTGCAGGCCAAGATCGTTCGCTGGAACATCCTCGACACCAAGAGCCGCATCGACGGCCGCGATCTCGACAAGGTTCGTGCGATCGTGTCCGAAGTCGGCATCCTGCCGCGTACCCACGGTTCGGCGCTCTTCACCCGCGGCGAAAC
>NZ_DATJDJ010000054.1:0-40120 GCF_035497515.1 Pararhizobium sp.
ATTGGCGCTGAGGATGACGCCTACCGTGCCGCTGGCGCCAAGATCGTTGCATCCGCCAAGGATGTGTTTGACAAATCCGACATGATCGTCAAGGTCAAGGAGCCGCAGCCTGCCGAATGGGCGCAGCTTCGCGACGGTCAGCTTCTCTATACCTATCTCCACCTTGCTCCCGATCCGGAGCAGACCAAGGGCCTGCTGGGCTCCGGCGTCACGGCAATCGCCTATGAAACCGTGACGGATGATCGCGGCGGCCTGCCGCTGCTGGCACCCATGTCCGAAGTTGCCGGACGCCTGGCGATCCAGGCCGGCGCGACGTCGCTGCAGAAAGCCAATGGCGGCCGCGGCATCCTGCTCGGCGGCGTGCCCGGCGTCTTGCCGGCCAAGGTCACCGTCATCGGCGGCGGTGTCGTCGGCCTGCACGCGGCCCGCATGGCCGCCGGCCTCGGCGCCGATGTCAGCATTCTTGATCGCTCGATCCCACGGCTGCGCCAACTCGACGACATTTTTGCCGGGCGCGTTCACACTCGCTTCTCGACCATCGACGCACTGGAAGAGGAATTGTTCTCGGCCGATCTCGTCATCGGTGCCGTGCTGATCCCTGGCGCCGCCGCGCCCAAGCTGGTGACGCGCGAAATGCTTTCCGGCATGAAGAAGGGCTCTGTCATCGTCGATGTCGCCATCGACCAGGGCGGCTGCTTCGAGACCTCGCATGCGACGACGCATTCCGACCCGACCTATGAGGTCGATGGCGTGGTGCATTACTGCGTCGCCAATATGCCGGGTGCAGTTCCCGTTACCTCTGCCCACGCGCTCAACAATGCGACGCTCTATTACGGTCTGCAACTCGCCGATCGTGGCCTGAAGGCGATTGCAGAAGACCGGCACCTGCGCGCCGGCCTCAACGTCCACAAGGGCCGCGTCACCAACATGGCGGTGGCGGAAGCCCTCGGTTACGAAAACCATGCGCCGGAGGCTGTGCTGAAGATCGCCTGATCGCGATCCGTTATCGTGAGGTTTGGGAGGGCCGGAATTCCCGGCCCTTTCTCATGCCCGCTCGATCCGGCACTGGTAGCAATTGTTGCGCGCCGAGCGCACATGCACATAGGCGATATCCGTTTGCTCCAGCAGTTCGCCGGCGCGTGTCGTCACGTCCTCCACAGCCGTCACCGCGCCGCTGCCATAGACAATGCGATCATTGGCGCTGTAGCCGCGCAGCAGATAGTCCCGGCTGGTCGTCAAGATCGGGGGCACATCCGCGCCGGCATAGGCGGTGCATTCTTCCGCATGCAGGAAGATCGGCCCGGTTTCCGCATAGGGTTGCAATTCCGGGAAGGGACGATAGGCAAGAATGAGATAGGGATCGCCGGCGGCGATATTGGCGAGACAATGGCGGCAAGGCATGCCCTGGCCGTCTGAAACATGCCGCTCCGGCGCCAAACCATAGGCATCCGGTTCAAGGCGGCGGTAGCGTGCGGCGAGATCGCTCGGCATGGGTTGGTAGCGCAGGGGCATAGGGAATTTCTCCGGTTTCGATGCCCGAGGAAATGCCATGTGTGAGCCAGCCGCGACACCCGATTCTTGCCGGGACCCAGCCGTCAAAGCGCGCGTGACAGCGTCAGTAGTTCGTCGTCACTCAGGGGCAGGACTTTCGCATCCCGCGTCGAGACCGGCGAGAAGCCGAAGCGCTGGTAGAGCTGCAGGGCGCGTGGGTGATCGAGCGTGTTGGTGGCGACGCGGACCTTTTTCGGATTGGAATTCCAGGCGGCATAGAGGGTCTGCAGCAGGAACCATTTGCCGAGCCCGAGGCCGAGCGCATGTTCGAACATGCCGAAATGGGAGAGTTCGACGATATCCTCATCCACCTGCAGCAGTTCGAAAAAGCCGGCGGGCGCGCCGTTGACGTAGAGCACGGTGACCGAGTTGCGCTTGTCGTGCAGCGTTGCCGCCAGGTCGTCGTCGCTCAGGCGCAGCCGATCGACCCAGGTCCAGCGCCGGCCGACCTGTAGATAGAGGAATCGGTAAAACGGCAGCGGAATTTCCGGCACACGCATGATCGCGGTCTGGATGTTGACCGGTACCGCCAGGCTCTGTTTCGGCGGCGCGGTCATCTCCAGTTCCGTGACGTGAACGTCCAGCGGTTCGTTCGTGTCTGCCATGCCCGTTCATTCTTTCCCGGTAACGACAGCTGTATCCGCCCGGCTGCCCCATTCGGACCAGGAGCCATCATAAAGCGTATTGTCGGTATGTCCCAGCGATTGCAGCGCCAGCATGATGATTGCGGCGGTCAGGCCTGAGCCGCAGGTGGTGACAACAGGCTTGTCGAGATCGATGCCGGCGCCTTCGATGGTGTCGCGCAGCGCGTCCAGCGACTTGAGCTTGCCGCCTGTCGAAAAGACGCCCGATGGCAGGCTTTTCGCGCCGGGCATATGGCCGGAGCGCATGCCTGCGCGGGGCTCGGCCTCATCGCCGGTGAAACGCGCAGCGCCCCGCGCATCGGCGATCTGGCGTTCGCCATTGGCGACGGTTGCGATCATCTGGGCAAAGGACGTGACGGCGCCGGCGTCGAAAGTCGGGTGGAAGACGGCGGGTGTCGGTTGCAGTACGTCCGTCGTCACCGGCCGCCCTTCCGCCTTCCAGCCATCCATGCCGCCATCGAGTACGAAGACGGAGGTCGCGCCCATCGTGCGCAGCAGCCACCAGACGCGCGGAGCGGTGAAGATGCCGGGACCATCATAGACGACGATCGTGTCGGTTTCGGAAAGCCCGAGCTTGCCGACGGCGGCGGAAAAGGCCATGGGCGAGGGGATGGTGTGAGGCAGGCCACTGTCGAGGTCGGCGATCAGGTCCTGGTCGTAAAAGACGGCGCCGGGGATATGGGCGGCGGCATATTCCGCCTTCGGATCGCGGTTTTGCGCCGGCAGATACCAGGCGGCATCGACGATCTTGACGGTGGGGTCGCCGAGGCGGGCCTGCAGCCAGCCCGCGGAGACGACGAAAGCGCTCTTCTGTTCAGACATGCGTGATTCTCCGGTCAGAGGACGGGGCTTGTTTCCGGCGTGCCGAAGCGGATGCGGAAACGGCGGTTTTCCTTGCCCTTCTTTTCGATCTTGGCGATGAAAATCTGCCCTACTTCCTGGGTTTCGGACACATGCGTGCCGCCGCATGGCTGGCTGTCGACTGCGGCATTCTCGCCGATGCAGACGAGGCTGACGCGGCCGAGCCCCACGGGCGGTCGGACGTTCTTCGACTTGACGATATCGGGATTGGCGGCGAGTTCCGCGTCGGTGATCCACTGCAGGTAAATCGGGTGATTCGCCTCGACCAGCGCCATCATGGCTGATGTGACGGCATCCTTGTCGATGGTCTCGCTCATGTCGAAATCCACGCGGCTTTCCTCTTCGCCGACGGCAGCGCCTGTGATCGGAAACTGGCAGACGACGGACAGGAGATGGCAGGCCGTGTGCATGCGCATCAGCTTGTAGCGGCGCGTCCAGTCGATGTGCAGAACCAGCTTTTCGCCGACCCGCGGAGCCGGCTGGTCGGCGGTGGGGACATGGATGATGATGTCCTTGGTATCGCCGTGACGGGTGGTCGCGATCTCGATGCGGCTGCCGTCCTCGCGCTCGAAGGAGCCGCTATCGCCGGGCTGGCCGCCAGAGGTCGCATAAAAACAGGTCTGGTCGAGCTCGATGCCACCGTCCGCTCCTATGCCCGTCACGACCGCTTCTGCTGTTGAGAGATAGAAGTCGTCACGAAAAAGGGCGGTCGTTGTCATGGGATGCTTATCCGGCAGGTTCGTATGGCACCGTGATTCCGGAGTTCCGCGTCAGCCATGCCGGGACGGGCAGGCCCTTGGACTTCAGAAACGCCGGATTGAACAGTTTCGACTGATAGCGGTTACCATAGTCGCAGAGGATCGTCACGATGGTATGTCCAGGCCCCAGATCTTTTGCCAGGCGGATGGCGCCGGCAATGTTGATGCCCGACGAGCCGCCGACGCAGAGGCCCTCGTTCTCCACAAGATCAAACACCACCGATACGGCCTCGGCGTCGGGAATCTGGTAGGAGAAATTCGGCGCAAAGCCTTCGAGATTGGCGGTGATGCGGCCCTGGCCGATGCCTTCGGTGATCGAACTGCCCTCGGCCTTCAACGCGCCATGGGCATAATAGTTGTAGAGTGCAGCCCCTTCCGGATCGGCAAGGCCGATCTTGATGTCGGGGTTTTTCGCCCACAGGCCTTTTGCGACGCCAGCCAGCGTGCCGCCAGAACCGACCGCGCAGATGAAACCGTCGATCTTGCCGTCCGTGTCGCGCCAGATTTCCGGAGCAGTGGTTTCCACATGGGCGTCGCGATTGGCGACATTGTCGAACTGGTTGGCCCAGATCGCGCCATTCGGTTCGCTCTTGGCCAGTTCGGCGGCGAGGCGGCCGGAAAGCTTCACGTAATTGTTCGGGTTCTTGTAGGGAACGGCCGGCACTTCCACGAGTTCGGCACCGAGCAGGCGGATGGCGTCCTTCTTTTCCTCGCTCTGCGTTTCCGGAATGACGATAACCGTTCGATAGCCGAGCGCCTGCGCCACCAGCGCAAGACCGATGCCGGTATTGCCGGCCGTACCCTCGACGATGACGCCGCCCGGTTTCAGATGGCCGGAGCGTTCCGCATGGCGGATGATCGACAGCGCCGCGCGGTCCTTGACCGACTGGCCTGGATTGAGAAATTCCGCCTTGCCGAGAATGGTGCAGCCCGTTGCCTCCGATGCGCCCTTGAGGCGGATCAGTGGCGTGTTGCCGATGGCGTCGAGAACGGATGGCAGAACAGGCATGAGAAAACCTCTTGGCTTGGCGGGCAATGTTTCAGGCGGACCTGATCGAACAAAAGTCGGTACGGTTCGTCGGGATCACTGGATGTCGGAAGAACCGCGATCCAAACACCCGAAATCATGGCGTCTTTTCAACCGGGCAGGGCCTTGAAGCAAGAAATAGCGTTTCAACAGGACGGCGTCACGGGCAAAAATTGACTTACGGCGCCATATCGGTCCAACCCGTGATCCGTTTGTTGACCCTCAGCGTAGTGAGGCGATACGGTTGAAGACGTGGCGCAGCGAACAGGTGCAACAATTGATGGCTGATGCTCAGCTCGACTTGGTGGATGCCTTGATGGCGCGGTATGCTGCGGGCATCCTGCCTGAGCCTGCCCGTGTCCTCGTCGAGGCCCATCTCGAGATGACGTCGATCAACCGCTCCAGGGTCCTGGACTTCGAGACCGCCGCCGCCGATGTCCTGGACAAGATCGAGCCGGTGGCTTTGGCGTCAAGGAACGATGTGCTGAACGCCGTTTTTGCCGCCCCTCCGGTCGCCGTCACCACCAACCACTTGCAGCGGACGACACATGCGCTGTTCCCCCCGGCAATCCGCGACTTTGTCGGCTTCGAGGCAGACGACATTCCGTGGAAACGGAAGCTGCCGGGCTTCAGGGAATACAATCTCGGCAAGATCGACGGCTGTGACGTCAGTTTCTTCTGGATCCGGCCGGGCCGCGCGGTTCCGGCGCATACCCACCAGGGCTTCGAGCTTTCGCTGGTTCTCGACGGTGCCTTCAACGATCTGCGCGGGCGATTCGGCAAAGGCGACATCTCCGTTGCCGACGAGAGCATCGATCATCGTCCGAAGGCGGAGAACGAGGTTCCCTGTATCGGCTTTGCGGTCTCGGATGCGCCCCTCAAACTGACCGGCGCCTTCCGGCAGTTGATTGGCGATCTCATCGGTTGAACCGCCGCCCCGGAAACGCCCGAATATCGGAACAAACTGCATTTCAGCGCGTATTATTCCGTGATGTCCAGTGGTGGCATCAGCGCGATGTTCAGCGGGAAAGGAAAACCGATGACCGATTTTGTCGCACACCCGGAATTGGGTTTGGCCTGGATTACGGGAGCAAGCTCCGGTATCGGCCGGGCGCTGGCGCTACGGCTGGTCCGGGATGGCTTCAATGTGGTCGTGACCGCTCGGGATCACGAGAAACTCGTCCACCTGCAGCACGAGGCGCCGGGACCCGGCAAGATCATCGTGCTCGATGGCGATGTCACCGATCCGCGCGATATGGAGCGCATTCTGGCCGCGATCGAATACGAGCACGGCACGATGGCTTTGGCGGTGCTGAATGCCGGCGTTTACATTTCCGTTCACGGCGAGGACATGCATCGCGAGGATTTCGAGAAGACCTTCGCGGTCAACCTGCATGGCACGGTCAACTGCCTGCTGCCGGCCGTGCGGCACATGAAGGCGCATGGCCACGGCCAGATCGCGATCGTCTCCTCGGTCACCGGCTACGGCGGCATGCCGACCGGCGCTGCCTATGGCGCGTCCAAGGCAGCGCTCATCAACATGGCCGAAAGCCTGAAATTCGATCTCGACAAGGCCGGTATCCGGCTGCAGATCATCAATCCCGGCTTCGTCGATACGCCCGCGACGGCAAGGAACGCCTTCGCGATGCCCGCTCTGATCAGCCCCGAGGAGGCTGCCGACAATATCGTCAGCGGGCTCAAGGCCAGCGGCTTCGAGATCACCTTCCCGAAACGCTTCACCTATGCCCTGAAGCTTCTCAATCTTTTGCCCTACGGCCTCTATTTCTGGCTGATGAACAAGGCGACCGGCTGGAAGACGCGGCCGCTGGTGACGCAGGGGCACACGCAGGAAACGCTGGCGCGCGATCCTCAGGCGGTGTGAAGAACAACGACGGCACCGAAGACCAGGACGAGACCGACCCAGCCGACCGGTTTCAGTTTCTGGCCGAACAGGATGCGGGCGGAGATCGCCGTGCCGAAAATGCCGGTGGCGCCAAGGATCGCATAGGCAATCGCCAGTTCCATGCCCTTCACTGCCTCGACAAGGCAAGCGAACGCCGCCAGCACCAACAGAATCGACAGGATACCCCAGCCGCGACGGGCAAAGCCGTTCGACTTGCTGGAAGCGAGGTTGGCCGCGACATCGAGAATGCCGGCGAGCACGGCGAAGATGAAATACATGTCAGGCGCGTTCATCGTTCTCGCTTTCATGCATTTCACCGGCATTGACCAGGATGATACCGGTCACGGCCATGACCAGGCCGATCATTTCCTGGGTGCTCAGCACGTGATTGAAGACGAAGACGGAAACCAGCGTGATCAGCGCAATCCCGGACCCTTCCCAGATTGCGTAGGCGACGCCAACGGAGATCTTCTTCACCGCCTTGGCGAGGAAAACATAGGATAGCGCGATCGAGACATACATGACGACATAGCCCCAGATGCCGCCGCCGGACGAGGCCGCCTTCATGACTGTGAGGCCAACCACCTCGATAGCAACGGCAAGCGCAAGAAAAATCCATGCGAGACGCATGTCGTCACCCTTTGAAACGATCGATGGGAAGCTAAGATTTCTTTAGGCATATCCAGCGAAGCGGTAAAGCCGCCTAAAGCGCTTATTGGCGGATACGGGCCCGCAGCGCGTCTTGTGCGAGCGCTTCGGTATAGCCGGTCGGGACAGGCGGATACAGCGGCAGGCCAAGGGCCGCCAGCGGCATGGCGGGCAGGGCATAGGCGAAAAGTGCCCGGCGGCTGATCGGCATCTGGCCTGCGTCGCCGGTCGGCCTTTCACTCATACACGATCTGTCTCACATCGATGTTCTTTGCCCGGAAACCAGCCTCGCAATAGAACAGGTAGAATTCCCACAGCCGCTTGAAGCGGGTGTCGAAGCCGAGCGGCTCGACCTGGTCCCAAACGTTCCAGAAGCGCTCGCGCCATTCGGCGAGCGTGCGGGCATAATCGAGGCCGAAGCCGAAATCGCCGCTGATCTTCAGTCCGACCTTGCGACCAAGCTCGATCAGGTGTTCCCCCGTCGGCAGCATGCCGCCTGGAAACACGTATTTCTGGATGAAATCCGGATTGGCACGATATTCGCGGTAGGCTTCCGGCTTGATCGTGATGATCTGCAAGCCGGCCTTGCCGCCGGGTTTCAGGCAGCGCTGGAGTTGCGAAAAGTAGGCAGGCCAGTATTTTTCGCCAACGGCCTCGAACATCTCGATCGAGACGATACGGTCGTAAAGACCGGTTTCGTCGCGGTAATCCTGGAACTTGATATCGACCTTGTCGGCGAGGCCAGCGCGCTTCATGCGTTCGGTGGCAAAGGCCAATTGCTCGCGGCTGATCGTCAGACCGGTGACCTTGCAGCCAATCTCACTTGCGGCATATTCGGCAAAGCCCCCCCAACCGCAGCCGATCTCGAGCACATGATGTCCGGCACGAATGCCGGCGGCGTCCGCGAGTGCCTTGTATTTGGCGCGCTGCGCCGACTGCAGGTCGTTGGCGCCGGTCGAATAAAGCGCAGAGGAATAGGTCATGGTCGGATCCAGCCATTCCTTGTAGAAGGCATTGCCGAGATCATAGTGCGCCGAAATGTTTTTCTTCGAGCCAGTTTTCGTATTGGCGTTCATCCAATGTCTGAACTTCTCCACGAGCCGCATGACACCGCGCGCTCCGTTGGAGAAATGGCTTCCGACCTCCGTATTGACGAGGAAAAGCTCAAGGAAGGCGCCGACATCCGGGCTGTCCCAATCGCCGTCCATATAGCTTTCGGCAACCGCGATCGTGCCGCCGGTCAGCGCCCGCTGTGGCAGGTTCCAGTTATGCAGCGTCACGGAGGCGACAGGGCCATGTGTCTTGCCGTTCACCACCACCGTGCGTCGATCGGGCAGGGTGAGTTTCAAACAGCCTGCCTGCATGTGAATGAGACCGCGAAAAACCATTTGCGCCTTGGCGGGCAGGCCTTTGACGATGCGGGAAAGGTTTTCGGCCGACAGACGCTCGGCGTCCTTGGAATCACAATATCCGGTGCCTGCTGTACTCATCTGCAGATCCTCAGCAATCATTGCTCTCGATATAAAATAACCTCATTCCGCCGGACCGCCAACCTTGGGTTTATCATAAAATCCAGGGGGCTGGCGGCGACCATTTCTCCAGGCGCTGGTATGGGCCGGCGCTTCGGGTCGCGGAATATACCGCATGCCTTTGATCCAGAGCTTCAGCGCCTCCCAGTGAATACCGGCGACGACCTTGAATGTAAGGTGCGGGATACGGGCGACAAGCCGCAAAATCTGGCCTGTTTTCAACGGCATCCGGACGCCGGAGAACGTGGCGGCGAGCAAGGGGCCATGCTCGTCTGTCTCAAGAATGCGCCAGCGGATTTCCTGGCCTGGTGGCAGCATGCGGAACTGATAGCGCATAGCCATCGGAATGAACGGCGAGACATGGAAGATCTTCTCGCATTGCTGCCGGACACCGGCATCCGAAAGATTTTCCGGCCCGACCGGGCAGACATAACTATGCCGCTCGCCAAACGTATTGCGGACTTCGTAGATCATGGCGGTGAGGCCATCGTCGTCGTCATAAGCGTAATAGACCGCCAGTGGATTGAAGACGAGGCCGAGGATGCGGGGGTAGCAGACGAGAAGCACGCGTGCCGCTCGGGACTGGAGACCGGCCTCCTGCAGTACTTGATCGACATAGGCGCGCAGCGGCAGACCGCTTTCGCCGGTGTGATCCTTCTCGTGAAACGAGAGCAGGTTGCGGCGATTGACCGAGAACAGGGTGCAGGATCGGTCGGCCTCCGCCAGCCGGTCGAGATCGATCATCAGGGAGAAGACGTGATAGGTGAAGCGATGACCGACCGGCTTCAAGCGTTGATGCATGACCTGACCCGCATAGAGAAGGGCCGCCTCGCGTGGCGGGGGGCCATTGCGTGTCCTGTGCGAACCGGATGAAGCGCGCATCTATTCGGCAGCCTCCCGGAAAACGGTCGATATCTGCTGCCGCCAGGGGATGACGCCGCCGAGCGCCTCGGCTGCGGCAAGCCCGGAGGCCAACCCATCCTCATGGAACCCGTAGCCCGTCCAGGCGCCGGCAAAGAAGGTGTTGTTGTCACCCTGGATCGATTTCAGACGCCGCTGCGCCGCCATGGAGCCCGCATCGAATTGCGGATGATCGTAGGAAAATTCGGCAAAGACGCTGCCGGATGCCGGCTCTCGCTCCGGATTGAGCGTGACGAACAGCGGGCATCTCGGATCGATGCCCTGCAGGCGGTTCATCCAATAGCTGACCGCGACGCCCTGCGCGCCGCAGGGTTTGGCGGAGCGCAAATAGTTCCACGATGCCCAGACCTTCGGCCTTTTCGGCATCAGGCCGGCGTCGCGATGAAGGATGACGCGGTTGGCATGATAGGGAACCGACGACAGAAGCGCCGCTTCCGTCGGCGTCGCATCCGAAAGGATGTTCCGCGACTGGTCGCTATGGGTGGCGATGATCACCTTGTCGAACGGTTTCGTCACGCCCTGATCGTCCGTGATGATGACACGGCCTTCCTCGCGGCGGATCGAGCGGATGCCGCAGCCGAGCCGGGCGTGGTCGCCGAGTGGCTGCAGCAGTTTTTGCAGATAATTTCGACTGCCGCCCGTGACCGTGCGCCAGGGATGGGGTTTCGAATAGATCAGACGGTGATTGTCGAAGAACTGGATGAAATTCTCCGCCGGGAACTCCAGCATCCTGCCGCTTGGCGTCGACCAGATCGCCGCGGCCATGGGCACGAGATAATTGTTGGTGAAACCCGGCGAGAAACCGCGCCAATTGAGATAATCGCCGATCGACATCGCCTCCAGCCGGCCGGCGCTGCGATCTTCCAGGCAGATGCGGTTGAACCGCAGGATTTCGCGCAGCATCATCAGGAAGGACGGCCGCAGCAGGTTGCGCTTTTGCGCGAACACGGTGGCGAGATTGTCGCCGCTCCATTCGAGCCGGCCATGATCGAGCGACACCGAAAAGCTCATGTCGCTCTGGTGCGTGGCGACATTCAGTTCCGAGAACAGCGCGGTCAGATTTGGATAGTTGACTTCGTTATAAACGATGAAACCGGTATCGACGGCGATCGGCGTGCCGTCATAATCGATATCGACGGTTGCCGTATGACCGCCGGCGCGCGTGTCCTTCTCGTAAAGGGTGACGTCATGGACAGGATTGAGCGCCCAGGCGGCGGCGCTGCCGGAAACGCCGGAGCCAATGATCGCGACCGAGAGGCGGCGACCGGGAACATGATGCGATCCGTGAGAGAAAGGGGCGTTCATGCGGCGTCCTTGACGTTACCATAGGCAGCAAGAGCGCGGTCGCGCGCCTTTGCGTGATCCACGAGAGGCTTCGGATAGGTTTCGCCAAGCGTAACGCCGGCGCCCGTCAGCACCGTCGCCGGGGCCTCGAACGGCCGGTGTACGAATTTGGTGGGCATATCCTGGAGTTCCGGCACGAAGGTTTTTACGTAAGTGCCGTCGGGGTCGAATTTTTCACCCTGCAGGATCGGATTGAAGACGCGGAAGAAGGGCGAGGCATCGGCGCCGCTGCCGGCGACCCATTGCCAGCTCGCCGCATTGGAGGCCGGATCGGCATCGACCAGCGTATCCCGGAACCAGGCCTCGCCACGGCGCCAGTCGATCAGCAGGTCCTTGATCAGGAAGGAGGCGGCAATCATGCGGACGCGGTTATGCATCGTACCGTGCCGCCAGAGCTGGCGCATGCCGGCATCGACAATGGGATAGCCGGTCCGGCCCTTGGTCCAGAGCTTGAAGGCGTCGCCGTCATCCGCCCATTCGAAGCGGTCGTACCGACGGTTGAGATTTTCGCGTGGCAGGTCGGGATTGTGAAAGAGCAGATGATAGGAGAAATCGCGCCAGACCAGTTCCTTGCGGAAGGTGACGATATCCTCGACCGGAACATCCTTCAGGTTTCGTGTGGCGTGCCAGATGCGGGCCGGGGAGATTTCACCCAGAGCCAGATGCGGCGACAGCCGCGAGGTTCCATCGCGGGCAGGCAGGTCGCGATTCGCCTTGTACCCATCGAGGGTTTCGTCGATGAAGTCTTGCAGCCGTTCGAGGGCCGCAGCTTCTCCCGGTGTCCAGACTTCACGGAATGTCTCTGCCCAGTCGGGCTTCGCCGGTAGCAGGTTCCAGTCGGCGAGCTTTTCGCTCTTCGGCCAATCCGCCGGTGCGGGAATTTGCGTGGGAGCATCGAGCGGCGCGTCCGGCTCTCCCGACGCCTCCAGCGCACGCCAGAAGGGCGTGTAGACACGGTAGGGCGTTCCCGACCCCGTCTTCCACCGCGCCGGTTCATGCAGGATCTGGCCGGCAAAGCTCTTCACGGTCATGCCGATATCACCGAGACGATTCTTCAGCGCGCCATCCACGCCGATGCCATCCGGATCATAACGCCGGTTCCAGTAAATGCCGGAGGCACCGGTTTCCACGACCAAGCGGGCGAAAACATCTTGCGGCTTACCGGTCAGCAGCAGAAGGCTGCTGCCCAGATTGCTCAGGGATTCGGAAAGGGCATGCAGTGAGTGATGCAGCCACCAGGCCTGCGCGGCGCCGAGCGGTCCCGTCCCATTTTCCGCAGGCTCGCGGATGTAAACAGGGATGACGCCGCGCCCGGACTGCACAGATGCATGCAGCGCATGATTGTCATCCAGCCTCAGGTCCTTGCGGAACCAGATGAGAATAGGACCATTCGGGGGAGGATTGCTATTTTGCATGGTCGTCCGCGCATTGTATTTGTCTTCCATACGCAGATACGGAAAACGCGGATCAACGGTTTCGCGGCGAAAGCTTTTTTATTTCATCGTTTTGCAAAAATAGGTTGTCCCTTCGGGATGAGCCGAAGAGATTTGGACCAATTCAAATCGCCGGGACCGGATTGAGAGAGGGCCAGAAAAGCGAAAGGCTGCATCCGTTTCTGAATGCAGCCTTTCTGAATTTGGCTCCCCGGGCCGGATTCGAACCGGCGACCTGTCGATTAACAGTCGAATGCTCTACCGCTGAGCTACCAGGGATCATCTGCGCCGCTGTGTGCTGCAGAAGTGAGGCTGCTAATACAAATGCTTTTTCGATTTGCCAAGCTGTTTTTCAAAAAAAGTGCACAATCTTGTCTAATTGTGGAGAACTCCCCATGTGGGAGAGGCGACGCGATCCCGATTGCCGGCGAACACATGCCGCGATTTCCGCGTTGTCAAAGACGCAGCGACGCGGCATCGAGCCAACAGGTGGAGTTCATGGCAGGACGGCAGAAAAAATTTGGCATCGACCCGCAGACGCATAACCTGATTCTGGGAACATGGCGCTTGCGTTTGCCGCAGTCGCGCGGGGTTCGCATTGCGCTCGGCAGTATGCTCATTGTCGGCGGCTGCCTTGGCTTTCTGCCTGTGCTCGGCTTCTGGATGGTGCCGCTGGGTTTCATCGTCCTCTCGCATGATCTTGCCTTCGTGCGCCGCCAGCGGCGGCGGCTATCGGTCTGGTGGGCTCGCAGGCGTCAAACCTCACCCTGAACGAATGCGATGTTTGTCCACGGCGTGCAAGCGAACGCCCCGCCTGATCGGGCAGGGCGGGGCTGCAAAGCAGGTGCCAACGTTTATCGGTCCGTGCCAGTCTGCGGCGTCGGGTCATGATCGGCCGGCGCCGTCTGCATTTGCGCACCATTCGTCGGCGTGTTGTTCACGGTGCCCTGGTTGGCCGGCGCTGCCTGATCCTCAGCGGGGGCAACCTGCTGCGTCTGGGTCGCCGCGTCGTTGTCGGTCGCTTCGCCGAACATCTCGGCACCCGCCCACGCGATGGCAGCCAAAAGCAGGCCGCCGATCAGCACCATCAATACCGGACGCCCCAAGAAACCCTGCCGCGCCTCAACGCCGGTCACGCTGACCTTTCGGTTCGTATCCGAAGTCGAGACGCGATCTCCGCGTTCGTCCACATAGCCTGCCATGTCTACCTCCTGCGCCTGGGCGATGCGCGCCGCCCGTTGTGATTGCGATATTCCTGCAACGGTCGCGCCACAGCAAAAGTTCCCGAAAGGAGGCCTGGGAGGGGTGAGTCTCGCGCGCAAAAGCCCGCCAGCTTCATCGCCCGCGTCGAATATTGTTGAAAACATTCAAATATTTTCAGGGGACTTGCGGAACACATATGGAACATATAGTGTTCGTTCTTGCTTTGTTTCTCGACTTTGGAGTGATCGTTCATGCTGACCCGCAAGCAACAGGAATTGCTTCTATTCATTCATGAAAGAATGAAGGAATCCGGCGTGCCTCCATCCTTCGATGAAATGAAGGATGCTCTGGATCTCGCCTCAAAATCCGGCATCCACCGACTGATCACAGCGCTTGAGGAACGTGGCTTCATCCGCCGCCTGCCCAACCGCGCACGCGCACTGGAGGTCATCAAACTGCCGGAAGCCTATTCGCCGAGCCTCCAGCCCAAGCGCGGCTTTTCGCCCAGCGTCATCCAGGGCAGCCTCGGCGCTTCCGCCGAAAAACCGGCGCCTGCCAAGCCTGTCGCGGCCAACAGCGATAGCGTGACAGTGCCGGTCATGGGGCGGATCGCCGCCGGCGTGCCGATCTCCGCCATCCAGAACAACACGCACGATATCTCCGTACCGATGGAAATGGTCGGGGTGGGTGATCACTATGCGCTGGAGGTCCGGGGGGATTCGATGATCGAGGCCGGCATCCTCGACGGGGACACGGTCATCATCCGCAACACCAATACCGCCAGCCCCGGCGAAATCATCGTGGCGTTGGTCGATGACGAGGAGGCGACCCTGAAGCGCTTCCGCCGCAAGGGCGCATCCATCGCGCTCGAAGCCGCCAATCCGGCCTACGAAACCCGCATCTTTGGTCCCGACCGAGTGAAGATCCAAGGCAAGCTGGTCGGCTTGATTCGCCGCTATCACTGATCAAGGCGGGCTTCGGCGCATTTGCGGGTCACTGGCTGGTGGTGGTCGCGACGTCGGAGTCTTGGTTAATCGGGAGGAGGGAAAAGCCGGGTGCGCTGACCGTATCGGAAATGATTTGCGCGGGTTTGTGTACGACGGCTTTCATGGGGTGAGGCTTCTGTGGAGAACGCCCGGGAAACATCATGTCGGAAATGAACGCGGCCGTTTTTTCGGAATTATCCTCTTGCGGTTTGTCTAGGATCATTCTAAACCGCCGCCACGGTTCGATTATTCGAGCTTGAGAGGCCTCGTGGCGGAGTGGTGACGCAGAGGACTGCAAATCCTTGTACCCCGGTTCAATTCCGGGCGAGGCCTCCAATAAATTACCACAATGAAAACAATGCGTTGGGGTATCCGGCTTGCACTTTCATTGTGAAGAAAATTTCCCTCCCATTATGAAGAGATGTTGGCGAAACGTTCCGCTGATCACTTCTTCACGCGCTTCCTCGTAGCATTGAGGACGCGCACCTCGGTATCCTTGGCGTTGCCAGTGTAGGCACCGAAGATTGGAGGCATGCGTTTCCATTGCCTGATCCAGGACGGGGACGTCAAACGATGACGCGATCCGATGGTCCGGATCTGCTCAGTGATAATAGAAGCAGGCGCAGTCAGCCTTGCTGTCGTCCGGGGCGCTCCAGACGCGGACGGCGAGCTTTTTGGCCGTGCCGGTTTCATCCAGCCTCAGGCCGAGCAGGCCTGTAGCGGCAAGCTTCGCATTGACGGCATCGATCTCGACGACGGTGCCGACCTGATGGACGCCGAGTTTCGGGGTCCAGGTAAAAAACTGCACGCTGTAATGCATTGCGTTCTCCTTTAACCGCGCCTTTGGGAATTCGAACATTACAAACCGCACAGGCGATGCGACTAACCAGCGGCGAGGGGCCGCGCAAGCGATGCGGTGGGTTCAGCGACCATCATACCACGGATTTGCCGGTTCGCGAATCCGTTTCAGCAGCGACGGATCGGGACGAACGAGGCCACTGTACAGTCCCGGAACCGACTTGATTGTTCATCTTGAAATGCAGTGTTCATAAAATGTCGTCTATTAAATTCGAACTCCTGGACCGCCTAGATGGCGATACAGACATTGAGTTCGACCCCGCTGAGTGCGGCATTGCCGACAAGGATGGCCTGCTAGAGCAAATTCTGCTCCCCGGCTTTCTGGAGTCGGTCGAGTGAAGTTAGCCGTCACGCGAGAAATCAAATCCATTGCAGAAGAGGCCGGTTCGACTGGTTGGGAACTCATACGCGAGCGAAAGCACCTCGTTGTGGATTTCCGATTCTCTGACCGAACCATCCGGCAAGTGCTGGCCGCTACTCCTTCTGGACCTTATGAACGACGAAATGCCGCCGCATGGCTTCGCCGCAAGGTTATGGCAGAGGGATAGAAACTCAATTAAATCAATAATATTGGCGGAAGAGGTGGGATTCGAACCCACGGTACGGTTTCCCGCACGCCGGTTTTCAAGACCGGTTCCTTAAACCACTCGGACACTCTTCCATCCACGTCGCTCGACCGAGGCGCGGGGCTATACCATCCCACAAAGATCACGGGGCGGCCCTGTTCAGGAACGCTTTATAGCTTGCGGATGGCGGACGTCAACCGGGTAGAGCCGGCCTTGGGAGATGTATCGGTTCGGCACAAAAGCGGTGCGATCAAGGTGTGCTACCCCAAGGAATGTGCCTGCGTTGGCCATAGCCCGCCTGGCTGTGACGTGGCCGCCTTTGTCTGCCGTGCTGCACATATCACTGCTATCGCGCACAACTGGCCGTCGATCTGTCTTGTCTGCTTCGGAATCTGTGAGTATACATTCGATGGTCATAGCATAACAGTTCGGCACAGAAGAAGAAGCCCCATGAACCATGCCGGTGCTCAGTCCTGAGACAGAACAGATCGCGGTTGCGTTAACCCTTCATAAACCATAAATCCAATTGTTGTCGCCGCGGCGCGTTAACCATTCGCAATTTCGCCACGTTGTTGTCATGTTTAATCAACTGTTACGTTTCGTGACGCCGGTTCTTTTGCGGGGGCAACGCAGGAAAGTTCCGAGTGCGGCTTTTACGAATGGCGATGTGGGGCACATGACTTCCAATCAGACTGCGGCTTTGGTCCTCAAGGGAATGCGTTTTGCCGCAATCCCGATGTTTTGCGTTGCCCTGACGGCCTGCGGCACCACGTCAAGCGTCAGCAAGAGCAAGCCCCGCAGCAAGGAATATTTCGCCGAGTCGATCTACGGCGTGAAAGCGAGCCCCCGCGTCGCCGACGGCAAGAACATTCCCAAGGGCGGCGGCCGCTATCAGGTCGGCAAGGCCTATCAGGTCAAGGGCAAGTGGTATCAGCCCAAGGAAGATTTCGGCTATAACAAGACCGGCATGTCATCCTGGTACGGCTCGGCGTTCCATGGTCGCCTGACGGCCAACGGCGAAGTCTACGACAAGTACCACCTTTCAGCCGCGCATCCGACATTCCCGCTGCCGAGCTATGCCCGCGTCACCAATATCGAGAATGGCTCCTCGGTCGTCGTGCGCGTCAACGATCGCGGCCCCTATGAATATGGCCGCATCATCGACGTGTCCTCCAAGACCGCCGATTTCCTCGACATGAAGCGCAAGGGCAGCGCCAAGGTCCGCGTCCAGTACATCGGCAAGGCGCCGCTCGAGGGCAACGACATGCCCTACCTGATGGCATCCTATGTCAAGAAGGGCGACCGTAGCCCGAACGCTTTCCCGGAAGGCCAGATCGCAACCGGTGTCATGGTTGCCTCGAACGAACCGCTGCGCAAGCAGGCCGGCAATCTCGGCACGCTGACGATCCCCGCCAAATCGAACATGGAGATGGGCGTTCCGGTTACGGCACTTGCCGAAACGGAAATGCCGTCGGCCGCGTCCGCAGCGCTTGACGCATTCGCCATGCTTCCCGAGATCGGTCCGATCCCGCGCGAGCGTCCCGAATACATTCCGCTGCCGGACGGCAACATGGCGTATGCTGCTGCCTATGTGGAAGCGCGCGTGAGCGATTCCGAAACCGCCTTCGATGCCATCCTGGTCGACCAGAATCCGCTGACTCCGAAATCCATCGTCGCATACGCAAAACGCCAGGGCGCGGCACGCTGAACCGCGCAGGGCGATTGATCCCCGGGGAGCCGGCTGCTATGGCCGAATGACACCGGAGTTTTGAATGCGCGCACGGCTGGTCTCGATCTTCCTTCTCATCGCCGTTATCCTCGGACTGACCCTGCCAGCGCAGGCGCAGGTCTTCGAGACAAAGGCGAAACAGGCCTATCTCATCGATGCCGAAACAGGCACGGTGCTCTTTGCCAAGGACGAGAACGCGCCCGTTCCGCCGGCATCGCTTGCAAAGCTGATGACGATGGAAGTCGTCTTCGACGCGCTTGCCAGGAAAGAATTGACGCTCGACACCGAGTTTCCCGTTTCGGAATATGCCTGGCGTACGGGTGGGGCGCCCTCGGGCACGTCGACCATGTTCGCCGCGCTGAAATCGCGCGTTCGTGTCGTAGACCTCATCCAGGGCGTCACCGTCCAGCTTGCCAATGATGGTTGCATCATTCTGGCGGAAGGTATCGCCGGCAGCGAAGAGGCCTACGCCAAGCGCATGACCGCGCGAGCCAAGGAACTCGGCCTGTCGGCCTCGGTTTTCAACAACGCGACCGGCCTGCCGGATCCCAAGAACGTCGCGACGATGCGGGACTTGGCGATGCTCTCCCGCCACATCCAGACGCGCTATCCGGATTTCTTTCCCTATTATTCGCAGCCCGAATTCGAGTGGAACAAGATCCGCCAGCGAAACCGCAATCCGCTGATCGCGGCCAATATCGGCGTCGATGGGTTCGCCGCCGGCTTTGCGGAAGGCTACGGCTACGCGATAGTCTCCACGATGCAGAAGGACGGACGGCGGGTCTTCCTTGCGCTCGGCGGCCTTGCCAGCGAGAAGGAACGCCTGGAGGAGACCCGAAAAATTCTCGACTGGGCGATGAGCGCGTTTGAAAAGAAGCGGCTGTTTGCCAGCGGCGAAGTGGTCGGCGAGGCCAGCGTCTATGGTGGCGACGCCTCCCATGTGGAGCTTGTAACGAGCGAGCCCGTCGATGTGCTGGTTCCCGTCAACAACCCGGAGCGCCTGACGGCCAAGGTGATCTATCGCTGGCCGTTGCCCATGCCGGTCGAGGCGGGCAAGGCAGCGGGCACGCTCAGGATCTGGAGCGGGGAGCGGTTGTTGCGCGAGGTTCCGGTCGAGACCGCGCAATCAGTGCAGGAGGGAACATTGCGAAGCCGGGCATTGGACGCGCTGCAGGAACTGCTGTTCTTCTGGCTCTGAGGAAAGATGCCGCAAGCGGTTTCGCGGCTCACGACAATCCGCTAAACAGAATCCAGATGAAAGTATCCAGCGCGGTGACGTGCTGGCCTCATGCGGGAAACACGAGTGTCTGTCGGAAACGGTCTATTCGTTACATTCGAAGGCGGGGAAGGGGCAGGCAAGTCCACCCAGATCCGCCTGCTTGCCGATGCGCTGCGCGAGCGCGGCTATAAGGTGCTGACGACACGCGAGCCCGGTGGCTCGCCGGGGGCGGAGGCCGTGCGTCATGTGCTGTTGTCCGGCGCCGCGCAGGATTTCGGCGTGCGCATGGAAGCCATGCTGTTTGCCGCCGCCCGCAGCGATCATGTCGAGCAGATCATCCGGCCGGCCATTATCGACGGCACGATCGTCATCTGCGATCGTTTCATGGATTCGTCCAGGGTGTACCAGGGCGTCACCGGCAATCTCGAGCCATCCTTCATCGAGACGCTGGAACGCGTCGCGGTGAATGGCGTCATTCCCGATTGCACGATCGTTTTCGACCTGCCGGCCGCGCTCGGCCTGGAACGCGTCCATCGGCGGGCGAATACGGCGGAAGCGCCGGCCGGGCAGGAAGCCGGGCTCGACCGTTTCGAGCGGGAAGAACTGAAAACGCACGAGAAGCGCCGCGAAGCCTTTCTCGATATCGCCGCCGCTGATCCGAAACGCTGCCACGTGATCGATGCCGCCGCCTCTGCAAGCGACATCGCGGTCGCCGTCCTTGCGATCGTCGAGCCGATGCTGCCGGGATCGGGCGGCGGACCGCATACGGAAGCGGCGCAATGAGCACGGAGAGGTTTGATGTTCTGGAGGGGGCGGTTCCGCCCGCCGAAAACACGAAACTGTTCGGTCATGCCGAAGCCGAGCACTTTCTGGCGCAAAGCTACAGGTCCGGCAAGGGGCATCACGCCATCCTGATCGAAGGACCGGAGGGGATCGGCAAGGCGACGCTCGCCTTCCGTTTCGCCAATCATGTGCTGAGCCACCCGGACCCTTCCGAGGCGCCGGAACAGCTTTCCGATCCAGATTCGAATTCGGTTGTCAGCCGGCAGATCGCCTCCGGCGCCTCGCACAATCTGCTGCATCTGACCCGGCCGACGGACGAGAAGACCGGCAAGGTCAAGAGCGCGATCACCGTCGATGAAGTGCGCCGGGCCGGCAAGTTTTTCTCGCAGACGTCGGGAACCGGCAATTGGCGCATCGTCATCGTCGATCCCGCCGACGACCTCAACCGCAATGCCGCCAACGCCATCCTGAAGATTCTCGAGGAACCGCCGAAGCGGTCGCTCTTCCTGGTGCTGACCCATGCGCCGGGCAAACTGTTGCCGACGATCCGCTCGCGCTGCCTGCCGCTAACTTTGAAGCCGCTGGCGCCGGATGCGCTGCGCCAGGCGATGGTTCATCTCGGCCTCGACCTCTCCGGCGATGCCGGGGAAAAGGTTCTTGCCTCAGCCGACGGCAGCGTTTCGGAAGCTCTCAAGCTGATCAATTATGGCGGCCTCGATATCATGGCGGCGTTCGAGACCATACTGGCGGGCCAAGGACCTGCGATCCGAAAGGACATGCACAAGCTCGCCGACGTTCTTGCCGGCAAGGATAGCGAGACGATCTTCGAGTTCTTCACGGCACTGGTCACCGCCCATATCATGCGCGAGGCCCGCAGCGCGGCGCACGCCGGCGATATAGACCGGGCAGAGCGGTTTGCGCGGCTGTCCGCGGGGATCACCGAGCGGATTTCGGTAGCGCAAGCCTACAATCTCGATCGCAAGCAGACGATCCTGTCCATCCTCGACGACCTCAAGGCCGTCTCCTGAGTGGTCGATATTTGAACAGGCCACGCGCGTGTTTTCCGACCGACAAGCCGCCTTTTCTGGCCTCGGCTGTTTCATCCCGTCAAGGGATGCGCTAATAGCTCGGGCCAGCAAAGCATTATCCGAACAGGCCGAACCGATCATGACCGACAAGCCCCCTTTCTACATCACCACCGCGATCTCCTATCCGAACGGCAAGCCGCATATCGGCCACGCCTACGAGTTGATTGCGACGGATGCGATGGCGCGCTTCCAGCGGCTGGACGGGCGCGAGGTGCTGTTTCTGACGGGCACCGACGAGCATGGCCAGAAGATGCAGCAGACGGCGCGCAAGGAAGGTATCTCCGCGCAAGAGCTGGCCGACCGCAACTCCGCCGAATTCAGGAAGATGGGTGCACTCCTCAACGCTTCGAATGACGACTTCATCCGCACCACGGAGAAGCGCCACTACGAGGCGGTGACCGATATCTGGAACCGCATGGCCGGGGCCGGCGACCTCTACAAGGACAGCTATTCCGGCTGGTACTCGGTGCGCGACGAGGCCTATTACCAGGAAGGCGAAACCGAGCTTCGCGCCGATGGCGTGCGCTACGGGCCGCAGGGCACACCGGTCGAATGGGTGGAGGAGGCGAGCTATTTCTTCAAACTCTCCGCCTATCAGGACAGGCTCCTGCAGCATTACGAAGACAATCCGGACTTCATCGGTCCGGCCGAGCGCCGCAACGAGGTCATTTCCTTCGTGAAATCGGGACTCAAGGACCTGTCAATGTCGCGCACGACATTCGACTGGGGCATCCCCGTGCCGAACGATCCCGGCCATGTCATGTATGTCTGGGTCGATGCGCTGACCAACTACATCACCGCGACCGGCTATTTGACAGACCCGGAAGGCCCGCGTGCAAAGTTCTGGCCGGCCGATATCCACATGATCGGCAAGGACATCATTCGCTTCCACGCCGTCTACTGGCCGGCCTTCCTGATGTCGGCCGGATTGCCTCTGCCGAAGAAGGTGTTCGCGCATGGCTTCCTGCTCAACAAGGGCGAGAAGATGTCGAAATCGCTCGGCAATGTCGTCGATCCGGTCAATCTGGTCGAGCATTTCGGCCTCGATCCGATCCGCTATTTCTTCCTGCGCGAAGTCTCCTTCGGCCAGGACGGCAGCTATAGCGAGGAAGGCATCGCCACGCGCATCAACTCCGACCTCGCCAATGGCGTGGGCAACCTTGCCAGCCGGTCGCTGTCGATGATCGTCAAGAACTGCGACGGGCAGATCCCCGCATGCGGCCCGCTGACGGACGAGGACAAGGCGATGCTGGCGGCGGCGGATGCGCTTGAGGGTTCGACGCGCGACGACATGAATGCGCTGATGATCCACAGGGCGCTGACCTCGATCATCGCCGTCGTCTCGGAAGCCGACCGTTATTTCGCCGGCCAGGCGCCTTGGGCGCTGAAGAAGACCGATCCCGCCCGGATGGGAACCGTGCTCTATGTCACCGCCGATGTGGTTCGCCAGGTCGCCATCCTCCTCCAGCCGTTCATGCCGGCATCGGCAGGCAAGCTTCTCGACCTGGTGGCTGTCCCGACCGACAAGCGGACATTCGCATCGCTCGGCGAGGCCGGCCGTCTCGTTGCCGGAACCGCGCTCGAAGCCCCCACGCCCGTCTTCCCGCGCTACGTCGCGCCGGAAGCGTAAGAGACGCCACATGCTGATCGACACTCATTGCCATCTCGATTTTCCGGATTTCGAGGCCGAACGCGACGCGATTATCGAGCGCGCCCGGGCGGCCGGCGTCGGCCAGATGATCACCATCTCGACCCGCGTCAAGAAGTTCGACACGATCCTTGGCATCGCCGAGCGCTATCCGAATGTCTTCTGTTCGGTCGGTACCCATCCGCACAATGCGGACGAGGAACTGGACATCGAGGCAGACGATCTGGTGCGCCTGGCGACCCATCCGAAGGTCGTCGCGATCGGTGAAGCAGGGCTCGACTATTTCTACGACAATGCACCGCGCGACGCCCAGGGGATCGGCCTGCGCCGGCATATCGCGGCGGCCCGCGAAACCCAGCTGCCGCTGGTCATTCACAGCCGCTCCGCCGACGACGACATGGCTGATATCCTGACAGAGGAAACAGGGAAGGGGGCCTTCCCTTTCCTGCTTCACTGCTTTTCCTCAGGGCCTGAACTCGCCAAGGTCGGCGTCGAGCTTGGCGGCTATATTTCCTTTTCCGGAATCCTGACATTCCCGAAATCGGAAGAACTGCGCGAAATCGCCAAGACCGTTCCGCATGACCGCATGATCGTCGAGACCGATGCGCCATATCTTGCGCCCAAGCCGTTTCGTGGCAAGCGCAACGAGCCGGCCTATGTCGCCCATACGGCCGATGTGCTCGCCGAGACGATCGGCGTTTCGCGCGAGGAAATCGCCGGGATCACCACGGAAAACGCTTTCCGCATCTTTTCTAAAATGCCGAGACTTTGAAATGGCGGTGAGGCGGGTCTTCACCATTCTCGGCTGCGGCTCGTCTCCGGGCGTGCCGCGCATCAACGGTGACTGGGGCGCCTGCGACCCGTCCAACCCGAAAAACCGCCGCAGCCGTGCCGCCTTGCTGGTCGAACAGATCGGACCGGACGGCGGAAAGACCACCGTCGTCATCGATACCGGCCCGGATTTTCGCGAACAGATGATCGCGGCCAAGGTCCAGAATATCGACGCCGTCTTCTATTCACATGCGCATGCCGATCACATCCACGGCATCGACGACCTGCGCGGCTACGTCCAGTATTCCGGTCGCAAAACCCCGATATGGGCCGATCAGGAGACAATGGACCGTATTCGCGACGGTTTTCGCTATTGCCTGGAAACGCCTGTCGGCAGCAATTATCCGCCGATCGTCGAGGCGAAGATCATCGATCCGGTGCTGACGCCGGTCGTCATCGATGGCGCCGGTGGGTCGATCCCGTTCCAGCCGCTGCTGCAGCACCACGGCAGCATCATGTCGCTCGGCTTCCGTGTCGGCAATTTTGCCTATTGCAGCGATGTCAGCGATTTTCCGCAGCAGACGATCGACAGACTGTCCGGCCTCGACATGCTGCTCATCGACACGCTGCAATACAAGTTTCATCCGAGCCATCTATCGCTCGAACAGTCTCTCGGCTGGATCGCGCGTCTTGGTCCAAAGCGCGTTGTGCTGACGCACATGCACACGCCGCTCGACTACGACACGGTGATGCGCGAGACGCCTGACCATGTCGAGCCCGGTTATGACGGAATGCGGCTGGAATTCGAGGTGACCGGCGATCCGGTCACTTGAAGCCGGTCAGCCGAAATAGGGCTGCAGGTTCGCGCGGATGCGATCGAGCACGGTGGCGCCGGACAGGTCGGCGACGAATTTTTTGCCGGTGATCGTCTCGAAAGCCTCGATATAGACTTTTGACGTCTGCTCGACGAGATCGGCCGGAATTTCCGGGATCGGATCCTTGTAGGGATCGCAACGCTCGGTCACCCAGGCGCGGACGAAATCCTTGTCGAAGCTCTTCGGACGCGCGCCGGAAGCGAAACTTTCCTGGTAGCTGTCGGCGATCCAGTAGCGGCTGCTGTCCGGGGTGTGGATCTCGTCGGCAAGAACGATGTGGCCGTCCTTGTCAGTTCCGAATTCATATTTGGTATCGACGAGGATGAGGCCGCGTTCGGCGGCAAGCTTTTGGCCCCGCGCGAACAGCGCCAGCGCATATCGCGACACCGTTTCCCATTGCTGCTGCGTCAGAAGCCCCTGGGACAGGATTTCATCGGCCGACAAGGGCTCGTCATGGCCGTCGTCGAACGCTTTGCTGGTCGGCGTGATGATTGGCCGCGGCAGCTTCTCATTGTCTTTCATGCCATCCGGCAACGTGATGCCGTACATGGCGCGCTCGCCATGGCGATACTTGGTCAGGATCGACGTGCTGGTCGTGCCGGCGAGATAACCGCGCACGACGATCTCGACCGGCAGGATATCGAGCCGCGTGCCGATGACGACGTTGGGGTCCGGATAGGACAGGACATGGTTCGGGCAGATGTCTGCCGTTTCCTCGAACCAGTAACGCGCTGTCTGTGTCAGGATCTGGCCCTTGAACGGGATCGCGGTCAGGATCACGTCGAAGGCACTCAGACGATCGGTCGCGATGATGATCCGGTTGCCATCCGGCAGGTCGTAATTTTCGCGAACCTTGCCATTGTAGCGTCCCGGCAATTCTGGAATGAAGGCATCTGAAAGCACGCGCAAATCGCTCATCGGGTCCGGACTTTCTCTAACGATGTAGATGGGGATCGCTTAAGCCTTGCCCATGGCTGCGGTCAAGCGGGATGGGTGAGGAAAGCAGCAATTCCAAGGTTTCCGGATGTGCTTTTATTCCATAATCTATCTTATGTGACTTTGATATGTAGCCGCAAAGTTAAAGTGTCCTGTTTCTGCAAAGTTGGAATGTCGCACTCCCCGGGTCTGGTTGACGTTTGGGAGATTGCAGATGGGATTGATAGCGATGAGCGAGCGTGATCTGCTGCGAATAGAGGTTTTATCGAAGGTAACGGCTGGCCGTATGACGATGGTCTCGGCGGCGCATGTGCTTGACCTGAGCGAGCGCCAGGTGCGCCGGGTCCTGCAACGGATGCGCACGGATGGTGCGGCGTCGATCCGGCACAAGGCGATCGGCCGTCCGTCGAACAACCGCATCAGCGACGGCCTTCGGGACTACGCGGTGACCCTGGTTCGGGAATCTTATGCGGATTTCGGGCCGACCCTGGCTTCGGAGATGCTTGCCGAGCGTGATGGGCTGCGTGTGTCGCGCGAGACGTTACGGAAGTGGATGACGGCTGCTGGCATCTGGTTGTCGCGCAAGCAGCGCCGGACGTTTCATCAGCCGCGATTGCGGCGCGAAGCCTATGGTGAGCTGGTGCAGATCGACGGGTCGGAGCATCGTTGGTTTGAGGATCGCGGAGCGCCTTGCTCGCTGCTTGTGTTTGTCGATGATGCGACCGGCAGGTTGATGCAGCTGCGCTTTGTACGTTCTGAAAGTGCCTTCACCTATTTCGAGGCACTGGCGCTCTATCTGGAGCGTCACGGCGCACCGATTGCCTTTTATTCGGACAAGCATTCGGTGTTCCGGGTGGCGAAGAAGGATGCCAGGGGCGGCCAGGGCATGACCCAGTTCGGGCGTGCGCTTTGCGAGCTAAACATCGAGATTCTTTGCGCAAATTCGAGCCAGGCCAAGGGCCGTGTCGAACGGATGAACCGGACATTGCAGGATCGTCTGGTCAAGGCACTGCGACTTTCCGGAATCGACAACATGGAAGCCGGCAACGCGTTTCTGGCGAGTTTCATGAGCCGGTATAATGCTCGATTTTCAATCGTCCCTGCCCGTTCCGATGATTTGCACCGGCCGCTGAATCTGGCGCCGGATCGATTGACGGAGATCCTGTGCAAACGCGAACAGCGTTACGTCGGAACACAACTGACATTTTCGTTTGAACGCAAGCGGATCATGCTGGCGGAGACCGAGGTGACGCGTGGTCTGGTTGGCCATTATGTCGAGACCTATGCCTATGCGGATGGTCGTCTCGATGTGCGCTGGAAAGGCTATTCCCTGCCCTACACGGTGTTCGACAAGGACCGGCGGGTGACGCATGCGGCAATCACCGAGAACAAGCGGCTCGGTGATATTCTGGCTTACGTCAAGGAGCGCCAGGACCAGCAGGTGCCGCCGGTCGTCAAAACCAACAGTGACAAAAATGGCTATAAGCCGAGAGGTCGCAAACCCGGTCGGCGCACGGATTATATGAACGATCTGGCGGTGATTGCCCGGCGAGAGAAAGCGCTGTTGAGACCTGCGGCGGAATGAATGATCGTTCGAATAGCCTCAAAGCTAAAGCCGAAGAGGTGTGCTTATCACCCGCCCCGATCTGATCTTGCAAGCGGGATCAGCCGCTCAGATCGGGGCGGGTCGGCGTGCCAAAGAGCGCCTTGCGGACGTTTCTACTTTGCAAACCGGCGGACAATTCAACCTTGCCGCCACACTTCAAGGATGAAGCGCGACATGCCAATGATTACAAGCGCGATTTGCCACTTCCGCAGTGCTGTCGCCGAATATTTTGGACATGGGGCTTGATACGCACCCGGCTCCGGGTGCAACAAGGTGGTATGGTGACCATCAAGGAAATTGCCGAGGCTGTTGGCGTATCGTCCGCCACGGTTTCCCGTGTTCTCAACTACGACGCCACGCTTGCCGTCTCGGCCAAGAAGCGCCAGGCCATCATCGAGACGGCCGAAGCGCTGAACTATGCGACGCCGCGTGCCCGCAACCGGACGAATGGCGTGCAGCATGCGCTCGTGCCCGGTGCCGGCAAGATCGCGCTCGTCCATTTCCTGAGACCGGCGCAGGAACTGGTCGATCCCTATTATATCGGCGTGCGGCTCGGCATCGAGAACCGCTGCCAGGCGCTGAAGATCGAGGTCGTGAAGGTCTATCACACAGACAATCTTCCTGAACCGAACTTGCTGCAGGGCGCATCCGGCGTGATCGCCGTCGGCAAACATAGCGACGAGGAGGTCGCCTGGCTGCGCAGCCACAGCCGTCATCTCGTGTTTGCGGATTTCTCGACGCCGTCCGAAGCCGACGATTGCGTGGAGAGCAATGTGTCGCTGGCCATGCACAAGCTGATCAGCGCGCTCTCGGCCATGAACTATCGCCGTATCGGCTTCATCGGCTGGGCCGAGCATCTCGACGGATTGCCGCACCTGCAGGGCGAGAAACGCTGCATCGCCTATACGAAATGGATGAAGGATGCCGGGATTTTCGAGGAAGGCCTGTGCCTGACGGAACCCCTGACGCAGGACAGCGGCTACACGCTTGCCCATGCCATCATGAACCAGCAGAATCCCCCCGACGTGCTGATCACCTGCAACGACAATATGGCGATCGGCGCCTATCGCGCCATGCAGGAACTCGGCCTGCGCATTCCCGACGACATCGCCATTGCCAGCTTCAACGATATTCCCGTCGCGCAATTTCTGTCGCCGCCCCTGTCCACCGTCAAGCTGCCGGCCGAACTGATCGGCGAGACCGCCGTGGACATGCTGCTCGAACGCTTCTCCGGCAGGGAACTCGCCAAAAAAGTCATTCTCGCCACCGAACTGGTGTGGAGAAACAGCACCCGATCGCCGGAATAATCCGATATTTTGCAATAAATACAGTGGTATTGTTTCAAATTCATGGCGCTAGTAAAAATTTACTGAAAATATTGCATTCGCCCGCATTTTAGGGAATACTCTTTTTTGAGGTGGAACAATCCGCCTTGGGAGCCTTCTGGGAGGAAGCAATGTATCACACAGTCACGTCACGCTTCGCGCGTGTCATCGGCCTTGCCATGGGCGTCAGCGTTCTCGCGGTCGCCGCAGCCCAAGCCAAGGAAATCACCGTCTGGTGCTGGGACCCGAATTTCAACGTCGCAATCATGAAGGAAGCCGGCGAGCGCTATCAGAAGACGCACCCGGACGTTACCCTGAACATCGTCGACTTCGCCAAGCTCGACGTCGAGCAGAAGCTCCAGACCGCGCTGTCCTCGGGCGTGACGGACGCCCTGCCCGATATCGTCCTCATCGAGGACTACGGCGCGCAAAAATACCTGCAGTCTTTCCCCGGCACCTTCGCAGCCCTGTCGGATGTGGTCGATTATTCCGGTTTCGCGCCCTACAAGGTCCAGTTGATGACCATGGACGGCAAGGTCTACGGCATGCCGTTCGATTCCGGCGTCACCGGCATGTACTACCGCAAGGATTATCTCGAGCAAGCCGGTTTCAAGCCCGAAGACATGCAGGGCATCACCTGGGATCGCTATATCGAGATCGGCAAGCAGGTCGAGGCCAAGACCGGCAAGAAGATGATGGGTCTCGACCCCAATGATGCCGGCCTGATCCGCATCATGATGCAGTCCGGCGGCCAGTGGTATTTCGATGCCGAGGGCAAGCCGAACATCGTCGGCAATGCCGCGCTGAAGGCCGCGCTCGAAACCGAAGGCAAGCTTCTGGCGGCTGGCATCACCAAGCCGGCGACCGGCTGGGCCGATTGGGTCGGAACCTTCACATCGGGCGATGTTGCCTCGGTCATCACCGGTGTGTGGATCACGGGAACGGTCAAGGCGCAGGCGGACCAGTCCAACAAGTGGGGCGTGGCGCCGATCCCGAGCCTCGGCGTCGAGGGGGCTACCAATGCGTCGAACCTCGGCGGTTCCAGCTGGTATGTTCTCGAAAGCTCGGCGGAGAAGGCCGAGGCGATCGACATGCTGAACGAGGTCTATGCCAAGGACATCGATTTCTACCAGAAGATCCTCCAGGATCGCGGTGCGGTCGGTTCCCTTCTTGCGGCTCGCGGCGGCGCTGCCTATGAAGCGCCGGATGCCTTCTTCGGCGGCGAAAAGGTCTGGCAGAATTTCTCCGATTGGCTGGCCAAGGTTCCGGCCGTCAACTACGGCGTCTTTACCAATGAGGCGGATGCAGCGGTAACCGCCCAGCTTCCGGCACTCACCAAGGGTACGCCGGTTGATGAAGTCCTGAAGGCGATCAACGACGAAGTCGCAGCCCAGATCCAGTAGGAAAACCCGAACGCCCGGGCAGGTTGACCATCAGCCTGCCCGTCGGGGCCGCGCCCGTTTGCGCGTCCCCTACCCGTGCCACGGTCATTCCGGAGAAAACGATGGCGGTCCTGCGAGCCGGCGGCGGTGTTCGTCGCTACTACAATATCAATGGTTGGCTGTTCGTTGCCCCTGCCCTGGGTCTCATCGGCGTCTTCATGATCTATCCGATCCTCTGGTCGCTGTGGATGTCGTTCCAGACCGGCAAGGGGCTGACCACGAAATTCGGCGGTTTCGCCAATATCATTCGCCTCTGGAACGATCCGGTCTTCATCAAGGCGCTGTCCAACACGACGATCTTCTTCGTTATCCAGGTGCCGATCATGCTGACGCTGGCGCTGATCGTCGCGGCGGCGCTCAACAATCCCAACCTGAAGGGCCGCAGCTTTTTCCGCACCGCGATCTTCCTGCCTTGCGTCACCTCGCTCGTCGCCTACTCGGTTCTGTTCAAGAGCATGTTTTCCGCCGACGGCGTCGTCAATGGCGCGCTTGAAGCGCTGCACATTATCTCATCACCGATCCCGTGGCTCACCGATCCCTTCTGGGCAAAGACCCTGATCATCATCGCCATTACCTGGCGCTGGACTGGCTACAACATGATCTTCTACCTCTCGGCGATGCAGAACATCGACAAGTCGATCTACGAGGCGGCGCGCATCGACGGCATTTCCGCGCGCGGGCGGTTCCTTTACATCACCATTCCGATGCTGAAGCCGGTCATCCTGTTCACCATGGTCACCTCGACCATCGGCACGCTGCAGCTCTTCGACGAGGTCTACAATTTCACCGAAGGCAAGGGCGGGCCGTCGAACGAGACGCTGACCCTGTCGCTCTACATCTACAACCTGACCTTCAAGTTCATGCCGAGCTTCGGCTATGCGGCGACCGTATCCTACGTCATCGTCGTCATGGTCGCCCTGCTCGCCTTCCTGCAATTCCAGGCCACCAGGGAGCGCGACTGATGCTTTCCGACCGCTCCACCGCGCTGCTCGCAAGCATCGCCACCTATCTGTTGCTCGGCTTCGTCGCCTTCCTGTCGGTCTTCCCGTTCATCTGGATGGCGATCGGTGCGACCAATACCTCGATCGACGTCATCAACGGCAAATCGACCTTCGGTTCGGCGCTGGGCATCAACATCACCGGGTTTTTCACCCAGGTGGATGTGCCGCTGGTGTTCTGGAACACTGCCAAGATCGCCGTCATCAGCACGGTCCTGACGCTCGCGATCTCGTCGCTTGCCGGATACGGCTTCGAGATGTTCCGGTCCCGCGTTCGCGAGCGAATCTACCATTTCATGCTTTTGACACTGTTCATTCCGTTCGCGGCGCTGATGATCCCGCTGTTCATCATCATGGGCCGGGCGGGACTGATCAACACCCATATCGCCGTCATGCTGCCGGTCATCGCCTCGGCCTTCATGATCTTCTATTTCCGCCAGAGCACGAAGGCCTTTCCTTCCGAGCTTCGAGACGCTGCCAAGGTCGACGGACTGAAGGAATGGCAGATCTTCCTGTTCATCTATGTGCCGGTGATGCGCTCCACCTATGCGGCTGCTTTCATCATCGTCTTCATGCTCAGCTGGAACAACTATCTCTGGCCGCTGATCGTGCTGCAATCCAACGACACGAAGACCATCACGCTGGTGATCTCGTCGCTGGCTTCGGCCTACTACCCCGATTACGGCGTGGTACTGGTCGGCACCGTCTTTGCGACCCTGCCGACCCTCCTCGTTTTCTTTCTCATGCAAAAGCAGTTCGTCCAGGGAATGCTGGGCTCCGTCAAATAGGAATGATGATGCGTACGATTACCAATTTCAACGAAGGCTGGACGTTCCACGAAGGCTTTTCCGACACGCTGAAGACCAGGTTTCAGGATGGCAAGGCTGTCAGCCTGCCGCACAATGCCGTGGATGTCGCCTTCAACTATTTCGACGAGACTTGCTACCAGCGCGCTTTCACCTACCAGAAGCACCTGCCCTGGAACGCGGACTTCGCCGGCCGGGAAGTCTCCCTTGTCTTCGACGCGGCGATGGCTGATGCAGTCGTTTATCTCAATGGTCAGCAGGTCATCGCCCATAAGGATGGCTACACGCCCTTCGAAGCTCGGCTGACCGGGTTTCTCAGGGACGGCGATAACCTGCTGACCGTCAAGATCGACGGGAGCGAAAACCCGGAAATCCCGCCCTTTGGCGGCCGCATCGACTATCTGACCTATGCTGGAATCTATCGCGACGTCTGGCTGAAGGTCGCAAGCCCCGTTTCGATCGGCAATCTGAAGATCGAGACGCAGAACGTCCTGTCGGATACGAAGTCGGTGTCTGTGCGTTGCGATCTGAGCAACCCGGAAAACGTGGCGTTCAGCGGCACATTGACCGTCGCACTGAAGGACGCCGGCGGCACGGTGCTGCGAGAAAAGCGCATTCCCGCCCAACACGGCGCAATCGTCGCGATGGACGGACTGGAAGGCTTGTCGCTGTGGGATATCGACAGCCCTACCCTCTACACGATCACCGCAACGCTAGATACCGACCAAGGGTCGGACAGCCTCGGCTCGACCTTCGGTTTCCGGACCGCCGAATTCACCGTCGATGGTTTCCTGCTCAATGGCCGGTCGCTGAAGATCCGCGGCCTCAACCGCCACCAGGCGTTCCCCTATGTCGGCTACGCGATGGGCCGCTCGGCGCAGGAGCGCGACGCCGAACTGATGAAAAACACACTGAAGTGCAATCTGGTGCGCACCTCGCATTATCCGCAGTCGAAATGGTTCCTCGATCATTGCGATCGCATCGGCCTCCTGGTGTTCGAGGAAATTCCCGGCTGGCAGCATATCGGCGGCGACGCATGGAAGAAGGAAGCGATCGAAAACGTTCGCCGGATGATCGAGCGCGACTGGAACCATCCCTCGATCATCATCTGGGGCGTGCGCATCAACGAATCCCAGGATTCGCATGATTTCTACGTCGAGACCAACCGGCTGGCGCATGAACTGGATACAACCCGCCAGACCGGCGGCGTCCGCTACATCACCGACAGCGAGTTCCTCGAAGACGTCTATACGATGAACGACTTCATTCTCGGCAACGAGGAACTGCCGGGCAACAATCGCGGCCGGTTGGCGCTGCGCCCGCAACAGGAATGCACCGGGCTCATCCGCAAGGTGCCCTACATGATCACCGAATTCGGCGGTCACATGTATCCCACCAAGCGGTTCGACCAGGAGCAGCGCCAGGCCGAGCATGTGCGCCGGCACCTGGAAGTGCTCAACGCGAGCTATGGCGACCCGAGCATTTCCGGCGCCATCGGCTGGTGCATGTTCGACTACAACACCCACAAGGATTTCGGCTCCGGCGACCGCATCTGCCACCACGGCGTGATGGACATGTTCCGCGAGCCGAAATTCGCCGCTTACGTCTATTCCAGCCAGTGCGAGCCCTCGGACGAGGTGATCATGAAGCCCGTCACCTTCTGGGCGCGCGGCGAGCGCAATATCGGCGGCGTGCTGCCGCTGATCGTTCTGACCAATTGCGACGAGGTCGAACTCCGCTACGGCACGATCACAAAACGTGTCGGACCTGACAGAGAATCCTTCCCGCACTTGCCGCACGCACCCATCGTGTTCGATCATCGCCACTTCACCAAGGACGAACTCGGGCTCTGGGGCATGCAATGGGAAGATGTGAGCTTTACCGGTTTCGTCGATGGCAAGCCGGTTGCCTCGCTGAACATGGTGGCCGATCCCGTGCCGACGACATTGGAGGTCGAAACCGACACGCAGACGCTCGCCGCCCAGGGCCGCGACACGGTTCGCGTGATCGTGCGGGGGCTCGATCAGGTCGGCTCGATCGTGCCGTTCCTCAACGACGTCGTGACGGTGAGCATCGATGGCCCTGCCCGGCTGATCGGTCCGGACACGATGACACTTGCGGGTGGAACGACAGGCTTCTGGCTGGAATCGACCGGCGAGGCGGGAGCGATCACGCTTCGCGTTTCGAGCGAGCGTTTCGGCAGCCAGAGCGTTCCGCTCACGGCGGCATGACAGCGCACAAGAACGAACAAGGGCGGGGCACGGAATGAGCGACGTAAAACTGCAAGACATCAGGAAGGCCTTCGGCAGCCTTGAGGTCATCAAAGGTGTCGATCTCGATATCAAGTCCGGCGAGTTCGTCGTTTTCGTCGGCCCCTCCGGCTGCGGAAAATCCACGCTTCTGCGGATGATCGCCGGGCTGGAGGAGATCACCTCCGGCACGCTGGAAATCGGCGGCACACGGATGAACGATGTCGATCCGTCGAAACGCGGCATCGCCATGGTGTTCCAGTCCTACGCGCTCTATCCGCATATGACGGTGCGCGAAAACATGGGCTTTGCCCTGCGCTTTGCGGGCGTTCCGAAGGCCGAGGTGGAAAAGCAGGTGGCCGAGGCCGCCCGTATCCTGGAACTGGAGCCTCTGCTCGATCGCAAGCCCAAGCAACTCTCCGGCGGCCAGCGTCAGCGTGTGGCCATCGGCCGGGCGATCGTGCGGCATCCCAACGTCTTCCTGTTCGATGAGCCCCTCTCCAATCTCGATGCAGAACTGCGCGTGCATATGCGCATCGAGATTGCCCGGTTGCACAAGACGCTCGCCACCACGATGATCTACGTCACCCATGACCAGGTCGAAGCGATGACGCTTGCCGACAAGATCGTCGTGCTACGGGCCGGGCTCGTCGAACAGGTCGGTTCGCCATTGGAACTCTACGACGATCCGGCAAACCTGTTCGTCGCCGGCTTCCTCGGTTCGCCGAAGATGAACTTCTTCAAGGGTGTCGTCACCGCAAGCGGCAACGGCAATGTAACGATCGAGCTTCCGGAGGTTGGTGGCACTTCGATCGTGAAGGCCGCGACCATAGCCGCCGGAACCACTGTCACGGTCGGCGTTCGGCCGGAACATTTCGACGATACCGGCCCGGCAGTGCTGAATCTCACCATCGACATGCTGGAGCACCTTGGCGGCGAGACATTCGCCTATGCCCGGCACGGCAGCGGCGACCTCGTCATCATCGAGACCAAACACGGGCGCGACCTCAAGACCGGCGAAACGATCCACGCGAAATTCGAGCCGGAGCGGGCGCTCCTGTTCGACGCGGCCGGTAAGCGCATTCGCTGACAAGACAACCGCACAATCTTCTATCGGATGGAAAGCAAAGATCATGGCAGACAAGGTAAGATGGGGCATTCTCGGGCCGGGGCAAATCGCCAAGGACTTTTTCGCCGGGGTCGCCGGCTCTAAAACCGGTGTCATAGCGGCAATCGGAACCCGCAATCCTGACCGGCCGGGGCTTGCTGACAGCTTTCCTGGCGCCCGGATCATTGACGGCTATGAGGCGCTTCTGGCCGATCCGGATATCGATGCAATCTACATCGCCGTCCCGCATCCAGCCCATGCGCAATGGGCGATCAAGGCGGCAGAGCATGGCAAGCATGTGCTCTGCGAAAAGCCGATCGGGCTTTCGGCGGCCGAGGCCGATGCCATGTTCACGGCAGCCGAGGCGGCCGGCACGTTCCTCGGCGAAGCCTATATGTACCGGCTGCACCCGCTGGTCGCCAAGCTCGTGGAGACGCTGAAATCCGGCGCCATCGGCGATGTCCGCCTGATCAAGTCGAGCTTTGGCTTTGCCGTTAGCCCGCCCAAGCCCGAACACCGGTTGTTTTCCAACGCTCTGGCCGGCGGCGGCATCCTGGATGTCGGCGGCTATCCGGTGTCGATGGCCCGGTTGATCGCCGGCCTGAACAGCGAATCCGGCTTCCTCGACCCCGACCGTGTCGTGGCGGCCGCTCATCTCGGCGAAACCGGCGTCGACGAATGGACCTCGGCCGTTCTGCATTTTCCAAATGGCATTATCGCCGAAGTGTCCTGCTCCGTATCGTTGGCGCAGGACAATCTCCTGACCATCCTCGGCACCAAGGGCCGCATCGAGATCGACCAGTTCTGGTTTGCCGGCGGCAAGTCGGGCGGAACGGCGACGATTCATGTCATCGGCAACGATGGTTCGCGCAGCCGGATCGACGTGACCGAAGAGCGGCATCTCTACAGCTTCGAGGTCGATGCGGTGGGGGCAGCGATCGCCGCCGGGCAGATGCAGTTCACCTTCCCGGGCATGAGCCGCAACGACACGCTTGGAAACCTCAGGACCATGGACCGCTGGCGCGCGGCGATCGGGCTCGAATACGAGATCGAGAAACCGTCCGTTACCCGGCACACGATCCGGGGCGACGTCCTGCAGGTGAAGAACAACCGTATTGCGCGAGGAAGCATTCCAGGGCTGGCGCCGGAGACATCGCTGGCGGCAATCGGTTTTCTGGAACTCGGCAGCATATCGAGCGTGGCGATCATGCTCGATGCCTTTTATGAGGCCGGCGGCAACCTGTTCGATACGGCCTTCCACTATGGCAATGGCAAGCCCGAAGCGCAGATCGGCGAATGGATGCAGAGTCGTGGCGTGCGGCAACAATCCGTCATCATCGCCAAGGGCGCGCATTCGCCACTCTGCTATCCGGATGTGATCGCCAAGCAGTTGACTGTCAGCCTCGATCGCATGAAGACCGATTATGTCGATATCTATTTCATGCATCGCGACAATCCGGACGTGCCCGTCGGCGAATTCGTCGACGCCATGGATGCCGAAGTAAAGGCCGGGCGCATCCGTGGCCCGTTCGGCGGCTCGAACTGGACGCGCGAGCGCATGGATGCGGCCATCGCCTATGCCGAGCGGACCGGCAAGACGAAACCAAGCGTGCTGTCGAACAATTTCTCGCTTGCCGAAATGGTCAATCCGGTCTGGGACGGCTGCATCGCCTCGTCCGACAGCGAGTGGAAGGAATGGCTGGCATCCCGCAAGGTCACCAATTTCGCCTGGTCGAGCCAGGCGCGTGGTTTCTTCACCGATCGCGCCGGGCTGGACAAGCTCGGCGATCCGGAACTGGTCAACAGCTGGTATTCGCCCGCCAATTTCGCCCGGCGCGAACGGGCCACGATCCTCGCTGCGCGCCTCGGCAAGGACCCGATCCAGATCGCGCTCGCCTATGTGCTCGCCCAGCCTTTCGGCGTCATCCCGCTGATCGGTCCGCGCTCGCTTGGCGAACTTCACCACAGCATCGCCGCCTTCGACATCGAGTTGTCGCCGGAGGATATCCGCTGGCTGGAACAGGGGGACTGATGGGGTGCCGCGCAAAACGGCGCAAAAGCCCTGCATTATGATGGGTGACAATTTCCGATAGTTCATCCTAATATTAGCAGCCGTAGGGCTTCTTGGGGATGGATCGGGTAAAACATGGTCTGGAGCGTTAGACAGCGCAGCACAAGCTCCCTTGACCTGTCGATCCGGTCCGCCCGCCTGGTGTCAGGCCTTATCCTCAGCGCGTTCGTACTGACGCATCTCGCCAATCTCGCACTCGGTCTCGTTTCACTGGAAGCGATTGACGCTTGGCGTACCGTGCTGATGGCGCCGTGGCATAGCGCGGCCGGCAGCATTTTTCTCGCGCTTGCGGCGATCGTCCATGCCGGCATCGGCCTCTACACGATTTCCAAGCGCCGCAGCCTGGCCTTGAGCCGGGTTGATGTGGTGCAGATCATCCTCGGCGTGCTGACGCCGCCCCTGCTCATCACACATGTTTTGACCCTGCGAGCGACCAGCATCATCGTCCCGGACTTCGATGCCAGTTATGCCGTTATCCTGTCCGTCTACTGGAGCCTTGCGCCGACCTATGCGTTCCAGCAATTGTTCGTCGTGGTGATTGTCTGGGTCCACGCCGCCATCGGTTTTTATTCCTGGATTGCGCTGCGGCCCATATGGCCAAGGATCCGCACGATCGTCCTCCCTGTACTTTTCCTGGTTCCAATCCTTGCGCTCCTCGGCTTCGCCGAGGCTGGCAAGGAAATCCTTGACCGGCTGGAGAATGATCCGGGCTGGATAGATCATGTCCGCGCATCGCAACGGCTCTACAGCCAAGCCGCGCCGACCCTCGATGCGATCAATGTCAGTGTGGTGACCGGGTACTGGATACTGGTCGCCGCCGTCTTGCTCAGCTGGGCCATACGCATATATGCGGGCCGTTCGCGACGGGTTCGCATCATCTATGACGGTGAAGCGACCGCCAGTGGCAAAAGCGGGCTTTCGCTGCTGGAGATCAGTCTTTCGAGCGGCATACCCCACGCTCATATCTGTCAGGGGCGCGGCCGATGCGGCACATGCCGGGTCGAAATTCTCCGAGGCGGCCAGAACCTGACGCCGCGCACCGACCAGGAAATCAAGACGCTCGCCCATCTTCATGCCGATGATCGTACACGGCTCGCCTGCCAGGCGCGGCTTCTGCAGAGCGACGTGTCGGTCGCGCGGCTTCTGCCTGCTTATGCCGATATCAGCGCCGCGCAGACACCGGAAGAATGGGGGCGGAAGGATAGCCGTCCACCAACCGAGGAAACCTCGCCTGTCCCGGTCGTTTTGCCGTTCGAAGGGGCAGCACCTTGAAGAACAGAGTTCCGCTCATCATCACCCCCATCGTCCTTGCCGCCTCGGCCACGCTTGCGAATGCGGAGGTGCCGTCGGGTGACATTGCCGGGATGACGCTGACGCTGCTCGACCAACTGTCCGCGCGTTCCGATGCGATCGCCGCCAGTTTTACGGCCGCGCCGCTCGAATGGCAGACGACGCGGGAGGCTTTTTCCGCAGCCATGCTCAGCGGCGACGGCGTGCGGACCTTCACCTATGTCCTGCTTCTGCTGACGATCGGCGTCGGTCTCGAATGGTTTTACTGGACCTATGGCTATGCCTCGCTGCGGGTCCTGTTAAACGTCGAACCTGCTTCCCCCCGCCAGTCGCTACTGTTCGGGCTTCGCCGCTTCTGGCTCGCCGGTTTCGGGCTGCTGCTGTTTGCGGTCGCCGCGATCGGTTCGACCTCCGCCTTCGTCTGGCCGCCCGGCGTGCATGATATCGTCGTGACGGTGACGCTCGCCATTGTGACATTTCGCCTGACCGTCATCGTCGCGAACATCGTGCTGTCGCCCGGCGTGCCACAAATCCGGCTCGTGCCGCTGCCGGACCGAACCGCTCTCATCATGATGGCCGGTATCACCCTGCTCGCAGCAGTCGGCTCCATCGCGTGGTTCGTTCCGTCCCTGATCACGCGCATCGCCAGCGAGCCCAATCTGGCGGAGGCGCTGCGGATCGGCCTTGGCACGCTGATCACGACCGCCTTGCTGGCGGCCTGCCTGCTTCTGCTGCGCGGGCGCGAGAAGATATTGGCGGAACGACGCCGCGGGGTCCTGCCGAAATTTCCACGGGCGCTGGCATCGGCAACGCTGGTCGTTATCATCTATGGCCTCTGGCTTTTCGGCAATTCCGCCGCTGCCATCATCCTCACCACCATCGCCGTCGTGATCGCACTGCAGATATCGCTGCGCGCCATGGTGTTCTACTTCTGGCGCGACAGGGCCATTGCCGAGGAGATCGCCGCTGAAGCGCTGGATGGCGAAGAGCACGACGCACCTGCCGATCCCGAGCTCGCCCCGTCGATCATCCTGCCGGCCGTCCGGCTTGTCGTTGTGCTCACAGGCCTTGCCGTCTGCGCCCTTGCCCTCGATATGCCCTTTACCGGGATGGCGACCTCCGAAAGCCCACTGGCGCGGTTCGGCTTCCGTTTGCTTGGGGTCGCGGCGTTGGCGCTGCTTGCCAATGTCGCCTGGATCACCGTGCGCACCACCATCGATTATCGCCTGGCGACCATCGACAAGGTCGACGAGCACGAACAGCCAGGCCCCGGCGCACGGCTGCTGACGCTGCTGCCGATCCTCAGGACCACCGCGGCCACCGTCATCACCGTCCTGCTCGTCCTGTCGGGGCTGTGGACGCTTGGCCTCGAAATTACGCCGCTTCTCGCCGGCGCCGGCGTCGTCGGCCTTGCCTTCGGCTTTGGCGCGCAGTCGCTGGTGCAGGATGTCATCACCGGTATCTTCTATCTCGCCGAGGATACGTTCCGCGTCGGCGAATACATCGAGAGCGGCTCCTCGACCAAGGGGACCGTCGAGAAACTGACGCTCCGCACGGTGGCGCTTCGCCATCACAACGGTCCCCTGCATTTCGTGCCCTATGGCACGCTTGGAACCGTGCGCAACACCTCGCGCGACTGGGTCGTTGAGAAGTTCAACCTGCCACTGCCGGTCGAGGTGGACAGCGAGAAGGTCCGCAAACTGATCAAGCGCGTCGGCGAGGACATGATGGCTGATGAGGAACTCGGCCCGCTGATCCAGCAGCCGCTCAAGGGCAAGCTCTACCGGGTCGAGCCCGGCATCAAGATCTTCCGCTGCAATTTCCGCACCGCGCCGGGAAACCAGTTCACCGTGCGCGCCGCCGCCTACAAGCGCATTGAGGTAGCCATGAATGCTGCCGGCATCGCCTATGCCGGCAATGTCCCCGTGACAAGGACGCTTGAGC